>NZ_BLVP01000008.1:173407-876440 GCF_013340305.1 Desulfovibrio psychrotolerans | reverse complement strand
CGTCGTGTGTTACTCATCCACTGCTCCTGTTTGAGTCAGGATAGTAGCTTAACTGGGTATCCACAACTTTGTAGCAGGATCACCCTTGTACAAAACCACATACGCTATAACCATGCCCAATATGAGCAGGATAAACGATTCAAAGGTCTCTATCTGAAACGGGTGCGTCAACATGCGCACGAGAAACTGCTTGTTTGCCGCCTGATAATTCTCCAGCACAGCCACAGCCGAACGATAGTGTGCAGCCGCCAAGTTCGTAAGCCACGCAGCCGCCTGATGGGATACAAGCAGCGCACCTGAATATACGCCCTTTTCCACTCCCTGCTTGGTATTCTTACGCTTGAGCAGATACCCCAGACCAAACGACAACAACAGATTGATGATTGAGATGAACAACGCCTGCGTAACCCCGCCCAGAAGCCCCCGCTCGCTTCCGCTGGCAAAGAGCACACCGTTCATAAGGGTTTCCATGACAAGGGCGGCAAAAAGAATGGCTCCTGCTAGCCCTTTGTTTCCCGGAGGCCTGGGATCACGTTTATAATTCCGCCTGCTGCGGATACTCCACAACGTGCTTTTGAGTTCCGTAATCGTTTTGAACGACTCCTCCAGATCTCTCCTGCGATTGAAAATGGCCTGCTGAATATTCCATTCCGCCATACGGCGAGCCTCATCCAGACGTTGCAGAGGACTATAGGCTGCACGCTCTGCCCTGTCGGCACGTTCCGCATCCAGAAGCCTTAAGGCCTCCAACCGGGTAGTGCTGAGCCCATCTTCACAATGCTGCACAATGGTACGCTGATGATTTTCCAAACCCCGTGCTTCGGCCCTTATGGCGTTGTGCTCCACGGCATCCGCCACACGCCCGTCAATATTCAGCTCACGGGCAAGAGCCGCCACATTTGGAGCCGTAAGCCGTAATCGCTCCATAGCGTTCATAATCCCCCCTCCTGAAATATGATATTAAATATAGTTTCATATATTCATTGCGCAAAACCTCTCCTGTTTGCAACAACTGAAAAGCCCCCCGGACCGACATGGTCCGGGGGGCAGCAGGTGCCTTTCGGAATGTACGCCAAAGACGGCACAACCCGGCTATTTGATTTCTTTTTTCTTTCCTCTGGGCAGCAGCAGGTTAAGCAGAACCCCCACTATACCGGCAAGGCCGATTCCCTTGATGGAGAACTCACCGGCATGAAAGGCCATGCCACCTATGCCGAATACCAGAATAATCGCAACAATGGCCATGTTGCGGGGTTCCATGAGGTCATTGCCTGCCCGCACCAGCGAATTAATACCCACAACGACGATGGTACCAAAAAGCAGGATCATGATGCCACCCATAACCGGCACCGGAATGGTCTGCAGCAGTGCCCCCAGCTTGCCGACAAAAGCCAGCACTATGGCGGTGATGGCTGCCCAGGTCATGATGCCGGGGTTGAACGAACGGGTCAGTGCAACGGCTCCAGTTACTTCGGAATACGTGGTGTTGGGGGGACCGCCCAGCATGGAGGCGAGTGTGGTGGCGAGTCCGTCCCCCATCATGGTGCGGTGTACTCCGGGCTTATCAATATACTTCTTACCCGTCACAGACCCTATGGCCAGCACATCGCCCACATGCTCTATGGCAGGAGCAATGGCCACGGGAACAATAAAGATAATGGCCTCAAGATTCCATTCCGGGAAGGTGAATGAAGGAACGGCCAGCCACGGAGCGTCCCGGACGGGAGAGAAGTCCACATAGCCGAACAGGAGCGAAAGCACGTACCCCACCACTATCCCCAGAAGAATGGGCACCAGCGATAGCATGCCCCTTCCCAGCAGGGAGGCAAGGATGGTGGCGGCAAGAGATGCCATGGAGATGAACAGAGCAGGTCCCTGCGGGATAAGCTGTATGGCTCCGTCGCCCGTTTTACCCAGAGCCATGAACACGGCCACCGGCGCCAGAATAAGGCCGATAACCATAATCACCGGTCCTGTGACCACGCTGGGCAGCACGCGTTCCAGCACCTGCGGCCCCTGCATCTTGATGAGCAATGCCAGCAGAACGTACAGCAGGCCGGCGGCAGCAAGCCCGCACATAGTTCCTGCCACACCCCAAGTCTGCACCCCGTAGATGATGGGCGCGATGAAAGCAAAAGAGGATGCCAGAAACACGGGAACACTGCGTTTGGTGACAACCTGAAACAGCAGCGTGCCTGCCCCGGCGGTAAAGAGTGCCACGTTAGGATCAAGCCCTGTCAGCAGCGGCACCAGAACAAGCGCGCCAAAGGCCACAAACAACATCTGCGCGCCCACAAGGCTGTCTTTCAGCCTGAAGGAATACTCCGTACTCGTATCGGACACCATGCCCTCCTCACAGAAAAATCGTTACAATACGTTCAGGCCGTCCGCCCCCTTCGCGAACGGCACACCATGCGCACGCCACATGCCGCCAGACCGGACGGCACACCGAAAAAAAGAGCATCCGCCCTTTGGGGCCGCTCCCGGAAAACCGGGAACGGAAACACCAAGGGCAAATGCTCCTGCCGTTACGCGGACGGTACGGAACCTACTTGGTCCCGAAAATCTTGTCGCCCGCATCGCCCAGACCGGGAAGAATATACCCGTGCTCATTAAGTCGCTCGTCAATGGCTGCGGTATAGATATCCACATCGGGATGCGCTTTGATGACGCGCTCGATGCCTTCCGGTGCCGCCACAAGGAACAGGCCAACAATGCTCTTGCAACCGGCCTTTTTCAGCAGGTTGATGGTGGCTATGAGGGTGCCCCCCGTTGCCAGCATGGGATCGATGATAATGGCGGTGCGCTCGTCGATGTTTTTGGCCAGCTTGACATAGTATTCCACGGGCTCAAGGGTTTCTTCATTGCGGAACATGCCCACAACGCTGACCTTGGCACCGGGGATCATGTCCAGCAACCCGTCCAGCATGCCCAGACCGGCGCGCAGAATGGGAACGACGGTTGCCTTTTTTCCCTTTATCTGCTCAACAGTGACAGGTCCGGCCCAGCCTTGGATGACTTTAGGCTCGACGGTGAGCTTCTTGGTGGCTTCGTAGGTAAGAAGCCTGCAGATTTCATTGGAAAGTGCGCGAAACTCTGACACAGTGACGTCAACTTCACGCAGACGCCCGAGTTTATGTTTGACCAACGGATGGTCAACCACGTAAACAGCCACTCTGGCCTCCTTGAAGAGTGCTTGCAAAAAAACGGCCCTTGTGGCCGCCCCAAATCTCATTAGCCCTACACTGAATCAGCCCACACGGTCAAGCCAGTCCGGAAGAACATACCATGACAAACGTCCCGCATATCCCGGCCTCTCCGCCGGAAACCTTATCGCCAAACGCATCAGCCTCCTCACTGGCTTCCCAAAAAACTTCCCCAAAAGCTTCTGTGCCCCCCCCTGAAACGGAAAGCGGCTTTTCCCTCACCGTCCCGCGCGAGGCGCACGGTGCCCGTCTGGACCTGTTCCTTTCCGAAACGCTCCAGTCCCGCGCCCTCAGCCGGGAACGCATTAAACGCGCCATCCGCGAAGGCGATGTGCTCGTCAACTCCGGCCGGTGCACCAAGCCCAACACCAAGGTTGCGCACGGCATGCGCATACAGGTGCTTCTGAACCCCGAACCTTCCTCGCTGGTGGCGGAAGACTCTCCCATCCGTGTTCTCTACAGCGACGAACACCTTGTGGTTCTGGACAAACAACCCGGACTGACAGTTCACCCCTGCCCGAGCTGTCCTTCCGGAACGCTGGTGCACAGGCTGCTGCATCATTTCCCAGAGCTGGCACAGCAGGAGGGGTTCCGACCGGGCATTGTGCACCGACTGGATAAAGATACTTCCGGCATCATTGTCGTGGCACTGACGGAAGAAAGCCGCCTTGCCCTTTCCCACGCCTTTGCCGAACGGGATACATACAAGGAATACCTCGCGCTCACACACGGTGTGCCCTCGCCTGATTCTGGCACTGTGGATGCGCCCGTGGGCAGGCATCCCACATACAAGGTTAAAATGGCTGTAGTGCCCCCGGAACAGGGCGGCAGGAACGCCCGCTCGGACTACCGGGTGCTGCATGCGGACAAAGCGGCAGGATATGCGCTTGTTGCCGTACGCATTCATACGGGCAGAACCCACCAGATACGGGTGCATATGAGCCATCTCGGCCATCCGTTGTGGGGCGATGCCACTTACGGCGGCAGCGCCCCGAAAGATTCACCTGCGGCACGGTTGGCGAATCGCCAGATGCTGCACGCATGGCGGCTGCACTTCACCCACCCGGTAACAGGTGAACAGATGCGCTTTTTCTGTCCGCCCCCTCAGGATTTTTCCGCCCTGGCGATTGCCCTTGCCTCGCGCATGCAGCGCGTGGTGCTCACGGGCATGCCGGGGTGCGGCAAATCTTCACTTCTGCGTCTGATGGAAGAGGCGGGGTATCCCGTCTGGACGGCAGACGGCATAGTGCACACCCTGTACTCCCCCGGCGGCGACGGCTGGCGTTTCCTGCGCGGGCGGTACGGCGACCGTTTTGCCCCGGCAGACGGTGCCGTGGACAGACGGGCCCTCTTTGACGCCATGCGGGAATCTGCCTCCGTACGCAAAGAGGTGGAGGCCTGTGTGCACCCGCTGGTACGCCACGACCTGCACACCTTCTGGGCTGCCCATGCTCAAGACCCCGCCGCGGTGGCAGAGGTGCCGCTTTTTCTGGAATCCGGCTGGCGCGAGGATGCGGACATACTGGTGGGCGTGCGCTGCCCCCGCGAAACACGCGCCACGCGCCTTACCGCAGGCAGGGGCTGGGACGGGGATATGCTTGCGGTTATGGAATCGTGGCAGTGGGCGGAAGACGATAAAATGGCCGCCTGCGACATTGTGGTGGATAACGGCGGAACTCCTGAGGCACTGGCCTCCAACGCGCATATTCTTGCGGAATCGCTCGAAAAACGCAGAAACGCCGCACGGAACGCAATGGCGGAACGTCTCGCCTCCCTGTGGGAGACGGCACCGCCTGCCTGATAGAAAGACGAGGTACCATTGTTTCCCATACGCGACAGCATTCCCCGCGTTCACACGCCCTACGCGGTATACACTATTCTGGCGCTGAATATTCTGGCCTTTCTGTATCAGCAAAGCCTGAACGGAAGGGAACTGTTCGAGCTTCTTCACGTATACGGCGTGGTACCGGCCCGCTACGCCTTTCCCGATTGGGCACTGCAGGCGGGCTACCCTGCTTACGGACAGTTTGCCTTTATCACCCATCAGTTCCTGCACGGAGGGTGGATGCACCTTATCGTGAACATGTGGTCGCTGTGGATTTTCGGCGACAACATTGAGGATGTTATGGGGCCTGTGCGGTTCACCGCCTTTTACCTCACCTGCGGGCTTGCCGCCATGCTCGCGCACCTGTTTTTCAACGCAGAGGCGACCATTCCCATAGTGGGTGCTTCCGGTGCCATAGCGGGCGTTATGGGGGCCTACTTTCTCCTGTATCCCCATTCACGCGTCACCACGCTTGTTCCCATTGTTATCATTCCGCTGTTCTTTGACCTTCCCGCCGTGCTCTATCTGGGCATATGGTTCGGCATGCAGGTGCTTTCAGGCATCGGCTCCATGGCTGCCGGAGGCAGCGGGGCAAGCATAGCCTGGTGGGCGCATGCAGGCGGATTTATTGCAGGCATTGTCATGCTCCCCTTCTTCCGGCGCAGGGGACATTGTTATTACTGCCACACCCCGGAAGGGACTCCGCCGCACCGGTCGGTCATAGCCCCTCCGAGACACCCGGGAGACGACTAATCCGCCTCCCGCCGGGCAGCGCATTGACTTGAGCGGATTCATGCCGCATAACGGTGCGTCCGGATGCGCTGCCGTCCGAAATTCCACACCGCAAGACGGGGTTTTTAATGCTGCAAATTCAAAATCTCCATGTGAACATCGGGGATGTGGAGGTGCTCAAGGGCATCGACCTGACCATTCCCGAAGGAGAAACGTTCATCCTCTTCGGCCCCAACGGGTCGGGCAAGACCACCCTGCTCATGACGCTCATGGGTTTTGGCAACTACACCGTAACCAAAGGGCGCATCCTCTTCAAAGGGGTGGATATAACCCATTCTCCCATGTATGAGCGCGCGCGCCTTGGCATGGGCATGTCTTTCCAGCGTCCGCCCACAATCCACGGACTGAAGACAGGGCATCTTGTCCAAATGTGCGCTCAAGGCCGGGAAGTGGATGTGGAAGGACTGGCACGCAAGGTCAACTTTTCGCGCTTTCTGCACCGCGACATCAACGCCGGGTTCTCCGGCGGGGAAATCAAGCGCTCCGAGTTGTTGCAGCTTATGGCGCAGCGCCCCGACCTTATACTCTTTGACGAACCGGAATCCGGCGTGGACCTTGAAAACATGTCGCTCATAGGCAGAACCGCCCGCGAACTGCTGGACGGCATGCAGCCCGCATCCTGCACCATGAAGATGGCCAAATCCTCCTGCCGCACAGCGGGGCTCATTATCACGCACACGGGCCACATTCTCGAATACGTGAACGCTGACCGCGGACAGGTGATGTACAATGGCAGACTGTGCTGCGAGGCGCGTCCCCGTGACATCCTCGACCACATCTCCCGGCACGGCTACAAAGAATGTCTGCGCTGCCTCAGTGCCGAAAACGGTGAACACATCGACCTCGCCGACTTCAGGGAGGTGTATTAGCATGCAGAAAATCGATCTTGCCAAATTCCGCATGGACGGCGGTACTGCCGCCCCCATTGAAGACCTTTCCAGCCTCTCCCCGGAAGACAAGGAACGCCTGCTCTATGCGGGCATAGATGTCAACCGCAGCGACCGCGCAGGCTCCTTCATGCACATGAACCACTCCGGCGTGCACTGCAAGAGCCAGCAGGAAGGACTGGAGATTCTGGATATCAAGGCTGCCCTTGCCAAGTACGACGGACTACCCGAATACTGGTGGAAGCTGGTGGACAAGGATAAGGATGAGTTCACCAGAGCGGCGCACGACACCCTGCACGGCGGCTACTTCATCCGCGCACGGGCCGGGGTTAAAATTAAGGAACCCGTGCAGTCCTGCCTGTTCATCAAGGACTCCGGTCTTGCCCAGAACGTACACAACATCGTCATTGTGGAAGAAGGCGCGGAGATGCACATCATCACCGGCTGCGCCACAGCGCACGGTGCCAAGGAAACAGCCCACATGGGCATTTCCGAATTCTATGTAAAAAAAGGCGGCAAGCTCACCTTCACCATGATCCACAACTGGGGAGAGGATACGGCTGTTCGCCCGCGCTCCGCAGGCATTCTGGAAGAAGACGCCGTGTTCCTGAGCAACTATGTACTGCTCAAACCCGTACGCGACCTGCAGATGTATCCCGCCATTACCCTGAACGGTTCCGGGGCGGTTGCCCGCTTCAACTCCGTTATTGTGGCTCCGGAAGGTTCGCATGTGGATTCCGGCAACCGCATCCTGCTGAACGCCCCCAATACCCGCGCGGAGATTATCGCCCGCACCCTTACCACGGGCGGCACCATCATCAACCGTGGATTCATAGGCGCGAACAACGTGCCCGCCCGCGGACACCTTGAATGCAAAGGCCTGATTCTGGGCGGCGGACGCATACACGCCATACCGGAACTGGACGCCACGATCGATGGCGTGGAGCTTTCACACGAAGCGGCGGTGGGCAAAATTGCTCAGGAGGAAATTGAGTACCTTATGGCTCGGGGGCTGGATGAAGACGAAGCCACCGCAACCATTGTACGCGGCTTCCTGAACGTGGAGATGGAAGGCCTGCCGCCGGAACTGCAGGAAGCCATAGACAAGCAGATCAGCGAACTGGATGCGGGCGAAGCCATGTAAGGCCCCCTTGCCTGCACGCCCATAGCAAGACCAAACACGGCCCGGCGGAATGTTCTCCGCCGGGCCGTTCTCATTCGTCTGCCGTTCCGGAAGAAATGTACGGCGTAAAAAGATATCTGAAATCGTCCAGACGCTCTTCCAGCACAACAGGCATGGATTTGGCGAAAAGATCCAGAATGACCACCGCATTGACGGACGAATCCGAAGAAGAAGCCCCCCGCAGGCGTTCCACCAACTGCAGGTTCACAACTTCCATGTTTCTGTAGATGCGTCCAAGTCCTTCCATATTCAGGTCCACCTCTTCCGGTGAAGCCGCCCGGAAGTACTGTGCCAGCATGTACATGGAAGCCGCTCGATAGAATGTTTCGTCCGGCGAGGAAAACGGAAGGTGAAACCGGGCCATGGGCCGGAAAAACGCGGTATGCGGGCAACCGGACGTGGGAATGATAAGCCCCAGCAGCGAGCTTACGCCCCGTTGTGCCGTGGTGCGTTGCGAAACTGTGCGTTCAGGCGTTTCCACCTCCACCAGCATCTCGTCATAGGAAACAAGATGCCCGAGCCGCCTCACCACATCCACCAGCCGTGCCACCAACGGGCAATCCCGAACCTGCTGCGGCTCAAAGGGACAATGCGGGCACTTGCAGTACTCCAGCCTACACCAGTCCGGCAGCTTATCAGGCAAAGGCCATGCGGCACGCAGGGTCTCCTGTGTAAATGCCAGATCAAAACGCTCGGTTGTGCCATCATCAAAAATAAAGGCGTAGGTTATTTGCACATGCCACCACCCGGAGTGCGAATACAGCCGGAACCATTCCGGCAAAAACGACAACGCTTCTCCTATCTTACGGCAAGCCTCACCGAATGACAAACAAACCGTGGGCTTCTTTCTGCAACAACGCCATGATATCACATGCAAAACTTTTTTGATTTATAATTGTAACTTTTCTGTTGCGTTCCTAAACCAAAGGCGTATAGCTCTCCGGCGGGGGAAATGATGAATCGTTCCGCTTCTTCTGTACCCCGCATTCGCTCCGGACTTGGCTCTCCTTCGGACGCCCCGAAAGGGCAGACCGATAGCGAAGCACAAAGGCGGGGCGCAAAATCAACGGCCTTTCGGAGGTCTTGTGTCATCAACATGGCGTAATTATCCGGAACTTCCCGCTGACCTCACCGTTATTGAGGGCATGGTCGCACACGGATTCTTTTTCGCCACGGCAGCCGGACCGTGTCTGACCGCCCTGTCCCCCGTTACGGGTGAGACTGAGGGCAGGACAAATCTGTCTGACTGCAACATACATCCCCAGAATATATACGCTTCCTGTTTCGGAGCATTGCAGAGCATCTAGAATGCGTTGCGCCGTCACGGACATGTCGTGGTGACATGTCCGCGTCATGGCGCGCTACCGCCCTATTGGGCACGGAGTTAACGGCTGTGAAAGAAGCCACCCGCAGTAATATGAAATTCACCAAGAAACAGGCTATTGCAGCTGCCTGCTTCTTCATCCCGGTCATTGCCGTATTCTGGCTCTCCTTGGTGCCCAGGCTCGGCATTCCGGTGCCTTTTCCCGCCTTTGACAAGGTGATGCACGCAGGAGCGTACATGTTCCTCACTGTTCTGGCGCGTGTTTCGTTCAGAAAACGCGTCCAGCACTGGATTCTGTACGCGCTCATCGCCATGAGCGTGCTCACTGAAATGATTCAGGGTCTTGTGCCCCCGCGCGAAGCAGACCCAGTGGATGCCCTTGCCAACTGTCTGGGCATTTTCGCAGGGTACTGGATCGTTTCCATGGTGCGCAGCAGCATCCGCCGCCCCGCCACCGTCAAGTAGCATTTTTCTTCAGTCTACAGGCAGAAAGCCCGGAACCGAGAGGTTCCGGGCTTTCTGTTGTATGGGTGCCTGCCAGCCAGTTGGTTCAGGCAGCCCGACCGATATGATTTGTCTCCGGCAGTCTTTTGCACAATCTGCATGCTGCTGAAAAGACTGGTACACAATCTCAAACTACCGCCCGTGCCGCCCGCAACCTGCCGCGCCACGGCACCAGCTCCTGGCTCAGGCACACCCCCACCAGCACCACCGCGCATGCGGCGTATTGCGTGGGCGCAAGGCGCTCTTCCAGCACCAGCCAGCCCAGCAGCAGCGACAGAACCGGCACCATATTGATATAAGCGGAAGCCCTTCCCGCTGGCACATGCGCCAACGCGTAGTTATAACACCAGAAAGCACCCAGAGATACGAACACCCCCATATACACCACTGCAAGCAGGCTGGGCCACGAGGTGCTGACAGACGAAAGATCCGGCAGTCCGGATACCAGGGCCCCGGGCAAAAACCAGATAAGTCCCGCAAAACACTGTAGGGCCGTTAACGCCCACGCACCGTACCGTCCTTCCAGTTTTCGCAGCCCAAGCGTGTATCCTGCCGCCGCCACCATGGCAGCAAACTCCAGCGAATTGCCGAGCACAGGATTAGGCCCCGCCTCGGTCGGCGCACCTGCCAGCGTGAGCCACGCTACTCCGGCACAGGAGATCACCAGCCCAGTTACCATAGTCAACGATGCCCGCTCTCCCAGAAACAGCGCAGCCAGCACAGCCACCATGAGCGGCATGGTGGCTGAAATGGTGCCCGCCTCCGAAGCGGAAGTGTATTGCAGGGCGTAGCTTTCCAACGTGAAATAGAGACATGGCTGAAAAAACGCCACCAACAGCAACCACTTCCAGTCACCCGGCTTACGGTTGGCCCCCATGTCGCGCCGCAGCATAGGCAGCACCACCAAGGTGGCGAAAAACAGGCGCAGCCAGATGATGGTGAGGGGCGCAACCTCACGTAAGGCTATTTTCATGCCTACAAAGGAACTGGACCACAGCAGCACGGCGGCAAGCAGTGCGAACACAGGCATCAGCCGCGTGTTATTTGAGGACGCCATGAAATCTCCCTGTCATTACCGGACGGTTTATTGAAAACGCGAAAAGCGGTTTCCGGTCTACGCCCAACAGGCGGGTTCAACAAGTCCCGGACGCTCCTCGCGCATGGTATACGGGGCCGCTAACGGGCGGCTGGAAATGCACTTTCCCGCAGGGCTTTTAAAAATGGTCAGCTGAAGGATGCAGGAAATATTCTGACCCCAATTCACATTGGGTACGCACAGAGGGCGTACAGGAAGGTCTGAACACCACGCATCAACATCACAGATTCCCTTTTAAACACCCTGTTACCGCCAAGGCACCGCAACATCTACATCAGCTCAAGATGGCCAGTCAGCCGGGATATGCATCCCCGTTCGCCGAACAGGACCAGCCCCAGATACCGCATGTTGTCGGATGTCACTCCGCCAAGGCGGACCGCGTATTCATCATAGGAACGCGACCGCTGCGCCGTTTCGGAAAATCCTGCCACAAGTACACCGTTCTGCCCGTTTGCCTGGGCATGCAGGCGCGCCAATTCTTCAGACCGCGCCTTGAGCATGGGAAAGGGCACACGCGTAATGGCGGGGTGTACGCAACCTTCCGCATCCGCCACATCCCAGCCGACCAGCCCTTCTACCTTGCAGGAAAGGGCTGTGGCCAGAACCGCTGCTGTATTGGCCGCAAGGCCCGCAGGCAGCGTATCATCTATAACAAACACACATTTGGATTTCTTGTCCGCAGTCATGATACCTCCTTCTGAACGTCAGACAAGAGCACCCTAGCGCATCGTCGAAATCCGGTATGGTAAAAAATTGCGATGCCGGGCCTAAATGCTTCACGCAGCCCCACTACTGCCGGTGAAGACAGTACGGCGGCAGCAGAAGGCCGGGTTCGGAGACTGTGAAGAATATGAAAAATCAGGCTGCGGAACGGGCCATGCGGTACAAACCGGGAGTTGCTCCGGTATAGGTACGGAAGGTGCGTGAGAAATGGCTCTGATCAGTAAAGCCTGCGGCTGCGGCGGTGTCGGCAATGGACGCACCTTTGGAAAGCAGCGTCTTGGCGCGGTTTAAGCGCAACTGCACCTGCCACTGGTGCGGGGTTAACCCGGTTTCCGCACGGAAAATCCGCAGCAGGTGGTACGGGCTGAGTCCGCCCACGCGGGCAAGATCATCCAGTGTAACTTTTTCCGCATGGTTTTCGGCAAGATAGGCACGCACGGCACGCACAGCGGCATGTTCCGAATCGTTCGCAGCATCGGGCCGTGCATCGCGTACGTCCGCATACCCCACAAGCAACCGGGAAAACGCCTCGGTCATGGCAGTGCGTCTTGGCAAAGGGTCCGCCCCATGCTCCACAAGCCGCTGAAAACCGGAAAAAGCGGCAAAAACACGCGCATCGCCTATGACCGGTTCGTCAAAGCCGACGGCTAGCCCGCCCACGCGCTGCGTGGAAGAGCCGGAAATATCATCCGCCATTCTCTGCATAAGAGAATCCGGTACATACAGCATCCGGTAGGTCCATGAACCTTCACGGGGATTGCAGTCGTGCGCGGCACCGGGAGGAATGACCACCACCTGTCCGGCGTGCACAATCCGCTGCTGACCATCCATGCGGAAGACGGTGCAGCCCGCATCTATCAACCCCACGGACCACGTATCATGCACATGCGGAGGAAAACGGTAACCGCTGAAATGCGAGTAGCGCACCTCCACCGCGTCCACGCCCTCTTCACGCCAAAAGCGGACAACGTTATCCGCTGGGCAATGTCCATCGCACCCAGCCTGTACCGGGGTGCCGCTCATGCCCGTGTGTAAAGACATATCCGAGGGTTGGCTCATCCGACTCATGACACAGACCTCCGCTCCTGTTCCGCTGCCCGTAATGTCTTGCATTCTGCAAAATCCGCAATGTGCGCTCTGTCCGGCAGCGCCTGCCCCGATGCGCTCCCATACCCCCATTCGCCGGACAGAGCAACCGGGGAACATTTCCCGCCAACGCCTGCAACTCAATGGCGCTCCTATCTGGCGCTAATATATGGTACAATATCTGTCACCAGGCACCCGCCTGCGGGATTGACATGTCCGGGGCTATGGCAGAAAGTCGATAGCATGAAATAAGAAGCGCCATTGGCATAACAGAAGGAAAACCATGCATCTGGCCATATCCCTGCTGCTGCTCACCAGTTTGGGGCTTATCCTCTGGGTGGTACGCCGTGCCGCGCAGGTGGACCGCACCGCCCCCACGGACCCCCAATGGTATGACGTGAAGCTCTTTCACGATGCTGCAGCCATACTGGACGATGAAGACATGCGCGCCCTGCTTGATACCTGTGCCGAAGAAGAGGAACTGGACTCCGGTATGGAGCTGCGCGCGTGGACAATGGCTTCACTGCTCAAAGATGCCCCGAACAGCCTGCATAATCCCGTGGCGCGCAAGACCAGCACGGAACTGGCTCATGCCCTTGAAAGCCTGCTGGAACGGCTGGATAATCATGCAGACCGGGAGGCTCTGGAAAAAGCCATTGCCAGAACGGATGCGGCGTATCTAGCCTATCGTTCTTATTTTTATGATCTTACCGGAGAATGATCACGGCCTTGTGGCCGTGCGTATGCCTCCAAGAATAAGCACACCGCTCACCAGATGCACCCAGCTTACAGGCTCGCCCAGCAGCACCACCGCTTCAATGCCGCTGAAGAGGGGAAGGCTGTAATAGACCATACCAGCCTGTGCCGGCCCTATAACGGCCACAGCCTTGTTCCAGCACCAAAAAGCCACGAGGGATGCCCCCACCCCCACATAGGCCATTGTGCCCAGAATCACGGGGGTGAATGCAAACCTCAGCCCCTGCTGCCATTCCCACCACGCTCCGGGAGCCAGCATAAGCGCGCCCAAACCGAACAGGACGAACAGAAAGGCTCCCTGCTCCATGGGTTCGGGTATGCGCCGTACGAGGATGCTGTAACCGCCGAAGAGCATCGCTCCGGCCAGCATCCACACATCGCCCACGGCAAACTGTAATGCCGCCAGTCGTCCCAGATCGCCTCTGGTGACCAGCAGCACTATGCCGCAGACGACCACAGCTACCCCCGCAAGCCTGCGGCCGGTGACAATCTCGCCAAGGAACAGCCGCGCGAACACCAGAATGAACATGGGCGAGGTAATGGCGATGAGGGAGAGATTGAGTGCCGTGGTGGTGTGTGCCGCCACGTACAGGAAGGTATTGAATAGCGTTATGCCGATGAGGGCCGTGCAGGCAAGATACCGCCAACGGCGACGTACCACCGGCCACTGACGCAAAAAAGGCCGCAGCCCGAAGGGGAACAGCACCGCAAACGCTGTGGCCCAGCGCAAAAACGCGAGGGTTACAGGAGGAACGGTATCCGTGAGTCCGCGCGCCACAATGAAGTTGCCGGACCATATGACCGTTGCTGCCAGTGCAAAGAGGAAGCCCGCAAGTGCGGAAGGGGTGGCCTGAACAGAAGAAACGGTTCCGGAAACGCGGGCAATCTGCTCCGGCGTACGCTGGGTCATGTAAGCTGCCTTCTTCAGATGAAAGAATGTTGCATGAAAGAAAAATCGCCCGAAAAGGCAAAGCCAGACATGGGGAAATAGCTGGCCGGGCAGCTATACCTTGGCAAGCACCCGCAGAAACAGATCCCCTGTCCACGGCCCGATTTTGCGTCCCAACCCCTTCAGACGGATGGGGCGCCCCACAACAAAGTCCTGCGGCAGGGTTATCTCAATCTGTCTGGGCTCATCCCGCATTCCCTGCGAAAGGGAAATGCGCACCCGCGCACCGGGCAGCAGGTTCTGGGGCGGAACGTAGATGGTCTGCTCATCATCCATCTGCTTGCGCAGCCAGCTCTTCACTCCGGCCACCACGCCGTGGGTCATGTCGAAGGAGAGCTTGGATTCACCCCATTCAAAACTCAGCCTGCGTTTTTTAGGCAATGGCGATGGCTTGCCGCCTTCCCGCCGTATCTGGCTGTAAATATCCTCGAACACACGCCGGGCAAAGGGGTCTTTCAGGATATCGTTCAAGACGTCTTCCTGCCTGTATTCAGATGCGGTGCGCCGTGCTCCGCCGGGGGCACCCTTGCGGGCCTGCGTCCGTGCATAGGCTTCTGATGCCTGTGCCCTGCGCGCCTGCTCCGTTTCTTCTCCGGCTGCACCGGCATCTGCACCTGCAGTGCCGTTTCCCGCCCCGGCAGCAGCATTCTTCTGCCGGGCCTGAGAAGCGTCAAATCCCTTCTTGGCCTTTTCATAGGCAGAATTCGCCCGCGAGCGGGCATCGACCTCCGGCCCCGCGCTCTTGGTCAGCAGCACATAGGCTTCATTCAGCAACTTAAATTGCCGCGACGCGTCAGGATTATCCGGATGCAGGTCCGGATGCAGTTCAAATGCCCGCCTGCGGTAGGCGGACTTGATGGCATCCATTCCGGCCCCAGCATCCAGCTTCAAAATCCGGTAGCATTCCTGTAGCGTCACGCTGCTTTCTCCAGACTATTCTTCATTGCCGTCCGCGCGCCGGCACCCATTGTATTTCTTACCCTCCGCCCGGACAACCGGCCCCAAGGCGCTTGCAGGCAGCAACATCTTACAACACCCCATTGCCCCCGTTCGCTGCCTATCACAGAGCATGCTTTCAGCGGGGATCAGGTTCGTCGTCCAGAATCAGGGCACGCGCCTCACATGCAGGGTCAGACGCAATCAGCCCGTTCTCTTTCAGGTAAGCGCGCCCCTGCCGGGCAAATTCAGCATGCGGCACATCACTCCGGATACCGGGGCAATATTCCTTGGCAAGCTCCAGCGATTCCGCATCTACCACATTGCCCCGAAAAAAAGGCCACGCCCGGCAGATATCGGGCTTGGCCACATGCACGCCGCAGCCTTTTCCTTTTTCAAAAAAGATACAATACCCGTCAGAACCCGCACGGATGAACAACTTTCCACCTTTGTACGCGCCGTGTTCGGCGGCAAAAGCCTGCGGCTCCATGCGCAGATGCGCTGCTATGCGCGCAAGGTCTTTAGGGCTGACCACTATACCGCCTTCGCCGAGGCAGCAGTGCCCGCACATCTTGCAGTCAAAGGCTTCCTGTTCGTCTGCCTCATGCGATTCCTGAATCTTACGTTCCTGCAACACCTGTATATTGGTTTCCGCCATGCGCATTCTCTCCGGCTATCGCTTCAGTACCAGTCGTTGATGATCCACCATGATGCATCGGTCCTCAACCACACGCACCCCCGCAACGGACAGCATTGCCCCTGCCTCCGGGTTGCGGATGCCGGACTGCATCCAGAACGTGCCGGGCAGCACGGGCAATGCCAGAACCTCGCGGGCATGGCCGGCGCAGTGCTGCGAAGCACGAAAGACGTTCACAATATCAACAGGAACGGGAATATCCCCAATGGTTTCGTAGGTGACAAGCCCCCACACATTACGGCGGACGGGATGTACAGGAATGACCGTGTAGCCGGCCTCAATAAGGTAGCGGCCTACAGAATCCACGGGCTGCCCCGGTTTGTCCTTGGCACCCACTACCGCAATGGTCTTCGCGGTGCGCAGCAAGGCACCCACGGTATCGTCAAACAGCATATGATATCCTTCTCAAGAAATCGTAAGCGAGGAGCATACTCCGCAGCGCAACGAAGTGCAATTGCACAAAAGCGCATCCGAAAGCAAACTGGTCACGTTGCACTTGCCACCCCCTTCACGTACAACACGGCACAGGATCAGACGAAGTGCACCAAGCCTTTTGCAGACTGACGAATAAGACCGCAGGATACACTATGACCACCCAGCAAACGACCACGGATCACACTCCCATAGAAGTCATTCCACCGGAAGAACTGTTCATCCGCCATACGCGGTGCAGAGAAATGCTCGCACGGCATGCGCCGCAGGCCTGCGGCCTGCTAGTTTTCTCGCGCGTGAACATCTACTACCTTACGGGCACACTGGGCAACGGCGTGTTCTGGCTTCCTCTTAGCGGAGGGCCGGTGTTGCTGGCACGCCACGGGCTGGAGCGTTGCCGCCTGGAAAGCCCGCTAGCACATATTCTGCCCTTCCGGTCATACAGCGACATTCTTCCCAGACTCGGCGAAGCAGGCAGCGCACCGCAGAATACCACTCTTGCAGCCGAATTCTCGGGCCTGACATGGCAGTTCGGCGATATGCTGCGTGCCAAGCTTGCCGGTTTCAGTTTTGTGCCGGGAGACCACGCCCTGACCCTGACCCGTTCCGTGAAAACCGGCTGGGAACTCGCCAAACTCCGGCTGGCAGGGAAACGGCATCACGAAAGCCTGTATAGCGAATTGCCCAAACTCATCCGGCCCGGCATGAACGAACGGGAAATTTCCCACCGCGCGTGGGACGTTTTTTTCGCACGCGGACATTCCGGCATTCTGCGCATGAACTCCTTCGGGGAAGAGATATTTCTCGGCCACGTTTCGGCGGGAGAAAACGGAAACTACCCAAACCACTTCAACGGCCCGCTAGGCGTGAAAGGCGAACATCCAGCCACACCATACATGGGGTACGCTGGCAGCGTCTGGAATCCCGGCACGCCGCTGGCCGTGGATATCGGCTTCTGCCTTGAGGGCTATCATACCGACAAGACACAGCTTTACTGGGCGGGAGACGCGCAGGGCATTCCCGATGCTGCACGGCGCGCCCACGACACCTGCATAGAAATCCAGCGGCATGTCTCGGAGCGGATGATGCCGGGAGCCATTCCTTCCCAAATATACGGAGAAGCCATTGCCATGGCGGACAAAGCAGGTTTTGCGGAAGGCTTCATGGCATTGGGCGGCGGCAAGGTTCCCTTTGTGGGGCACGGAATAGGCCTTGCCGTGGACGAATATCCGGTTCTTGCCAACAAGTTTGACGATCCGCTTGAAGCGGGCATGGTCATGGCCGTGGAGCCGAAAATAGGCATTCCCGGGCTGGGTATGGTGGGGGTGGAGAACACCTTCGAAATCACCGACACGGGTGCACGTTGCCTTACCGGGAACGAGTACGACATGGTGTGTATTTCCTGAACCGCACATGGGCGGGCAAGGGCTTCCCAGGCCCTTCCCGCATGGGCGCAAAAAAGAAGGCACCCCGCGTACGCAGGGTGCCTTGATATGGTGGGGCATCAGGGATTCGAACCCCGAACCAATTGATTAAGAGTCAACTGCTCTACCGTTGAGCCAATGCCCCAAATATTATTTCGCCTTACGGCGTTGTTATCATGGTGGGCCATCAGGGATTCGAACCCCGAACCAATTGATTAAGAGTCAACTGCTCTACCGTTGAGCCAATGGCCCACACCATGGCTGCTGCGGCTAAATTGCTTCAACCTGCGGCGGAGATGGAACCTATTTGGAAGACCCATTTCTGTCAACATTATTTTGCATAAATTCCGCAAAAACCCCATAACAGCCCCATGGACAACTCAACACACCTCGCTCAACCGGAATCCTGCGGTCTGCGCACGCCGCGCGGCATATTCCTGCGGCGGACCGCATGCGTATCACTCAAAATCGCCCAGGTCACCCATGTCACTCTGATCATCCTTATAGCTCTGATCGGGCTGCTCTTCCTCCGCCCCTCCGGCAACGCGCTCGCTGCGGATCTGCCTGTAAGCTTTCGTACAGAAGCCTTTCTGCTGGACCAAGCAGCGCCGCCCGCAAATGTTCTTTCCCCCGCTCCGGGAACCGGTGACACACCCCTTCTCGCCGGGGACATACTGCTTGCCGTATGGATAACACCTGAAAACGGCTACCATTTCTACGCACACAATCCCGGCGATACCGGACGCCCCACGGAAGTGGTTCCCAATCGCCTGCTCGAAGGCATGCGCATCTATTACCCGTCCGGGGTGGCCAAGAAAGATGTTTTTGACCCAGCCGCCACGGTCATGATCCACGATGGCCCCACGCCAGTGTTCATCCGTTTTCCCGCCACTTCCGCCAAGCCGCCCCTTGAGATAACCATTAAGTTGCTGTTGTGCTCTCAGGACAACTGCTGGCCTGTACACCACACATTGAAAGCAGAATGGAACACCTCCAAACTGGCCTACGCAGAAGCACAGCCGTGGTGGCCTCTTTCCGGGCAGTATACGGAAATCGTTCCGACACAAGGCGGCGAGACCGTAACGGTGGGGACCAGCACATCGCGTCTGGCTACAGAACTTGGGGCGGAACTGGGGGTGGAGCTGCCTTCCGCATCTGGCGGAGGCACACGTGCGCTGCCTGCCACAAAGGATAAGAACGGCAAGGATAGCTCCGTGTCCCTTTCAGACCGTGCCTCCTCTTCTCTCTTCAGTTCAGAAAAAGGCTACAGCATAACGCCAGTTTTCTTCATGCAGTCGCTGGAGGTTACATCACTGGGCAAGGCCGTGCTTTTCGGGCTGATAGCGGGGTTCATCCTGAACTTTATGCCGTGCGTCCTGCCTGTCATAAGCCTCAAGCTCTCCTCCATTGTCTCGGCCACCAATATTGCAGACAATGCTGCACGCATGCGCAGCTTCAGGGAACATAACCTGCTGTTTGCAGCCGGAATCTTGACATGGTTTCTTGCGCTCGCGGCCATTCTTTCTGTGGCGGGACTGGCCTGGGGCCAGCTTTTTCAAGATCAGCGGCTCGTCACCGCCCTGCTACTGCTGGTCTTCACGCTGGGCCTTTCCACCTTTGACGTGTTCGATCTGCCCATGCTGAACCTGCGCGGCATCTCTTCCGCACAGGGCAACGGACGCTGGAGCGCCTTTTCCACAGGTCTTCTGGCAACCCTGCTGGCAACCCCGTGCAGCGGCCCCTTTCTGGGAGGCGTGCTGGGATGGGCCTTCATGCAGCCCCCCGTGGTGCTGGCCACCATCCTCGTGGCGGTGGGCGCAGGGATGGCCCTGCCCTATCTGGGCATGGCCGCGTGGCCGGGACTGGTGACTCACTTCCCTAAACCAGGCGCATGGACAGTCACCCTGCAACGGGTTGTAGGCTTTTTCCTCATGGGTACAGCAGGCTACCTGCTGACCATTCTGCCTGCGACACGGCTGCCCTTCCTTCTGGCCCTGCTGTGGCTTACCGCCTTTGCGGCGTGGATATGGGGACGTTTTGCTGGCTTGTCCGCCCCGCCGCTCCGCCGCTGGATTGTCAGGGCCTTGTGCTTGGCGCTGATTGCAGGGGCGCTTATGTATGACGGGCGGGGAACCAAAGAGGGCGGTGGCCAAAGTCCGTGGCAGACGTTCTCGCAACAGCAGTTTCTTGAAAGCGCGGGCAGGCACAACCTAGTGCTGGACTTCACCGCGGACTGGTGCCCCAACTGCAAGATTCTGGAGCATACCGTCCTTACGGAGGCGAACCGCGCCCGCTGGGCACAGGAATACGGAGCAGTCTTCATCAAGGTAGACCTGACGCGCGAAAACGAGGAGGGATATGCCCTGCTACGCGCACTAGGGTCCCAGTCCATTCCCGTGGTGGCGTTTTTCCCTGCGGGAGAAAAAGCGGCCTCACCCCTTGTTTTACGGGACCTGTTCACCACGGACGTGGCGGAGGCGGCCCTGCGGCAGGCCTTTGGCCCATAAAGGCGCGGCGGACTAAATCCCGCAATGCACCATGTGCTCGCGTACTGCCAGCCATACGGCTTCCGGCTCAAGCCCTTCAAGGCATGTGTAGCCTGTTTCGCAGGAATTTCGATTGCATGGCTGACAGTCGCAGCCAAGCGCTATCTGAGCATGCTCGGCAGAAGGAAAAGTCCATGCCGGACTCGTAGCTCCCAGCACGGTAAAGGTGGGAGTTCCCACGGAAACGGCAATATGACGCGGTGCTGAACAGTTGCCTATGTGCAGCACTGCCCGCTCGATGCAGGCTGCCATCTCTCGCAATGAGATAATCTCATCCGGCAGGATGACGGCCTCCGGGCACGGGCAGGCGTCGCGCACAGCGCCGGCTTCTTCCCGCTCCCCCGGGCCGTACAGCAGCAGAAAACGCATGTCCGGGTGATTTTCTGCCATACGTGCCATGAGTGCGCCGTAATGCCGTGCGGGCCAGCGCCGGGTGGCACGGCGATGGGTGGGATCCACGGTGACCAGCCTGTGATGTTCCTGCACACCGTACCGCGCAAGATAGTCTGCTGCAAAGGCCCGTTCCGGTTCCGTGAGATACAGGCGGGGTTTCTCTCCGTTCCATGCAATGCCGAGCGGCCGCAGCACGCTGGCCTTTGCCATGGCGGCATACCCGTCCTGCGGAGTAACGGTGTGGGTAAAGAGCCACGCATTGTACCACGCGGGGGTATAACTCAGGCGCACCGGCGCGCCGGAAAAGGCCACAACCCAGCGGCATCTTGGGAGTTGTTGGAAGTCCACCACGATGTCATAGCCCTGCCGGGCAACGGACCAGTAGAAGGATATCTCCTTGAAAAGACTGGTTAATTGCTTGCGGTCTATGGGCCACACGGTATCCACATCCGGATTGTTTTCCAGCATGGGGGCGCACTTCTTCTCGGTGAGCACATCTATGCGCGCCAGAGGAAAACGCTGTTTTAGCAGGTGGATAGATGGCGTTGCGAGCAGCACATCGCCTATTTGCCGCAACTGGCAGACCAGAATCCTGCGTACGGTGGCAGGGTCTGCGTGCTGGACGGAAACAGGAAGATTTTGGACGGGAGTGGATGAACTCAAAGCAAAACTCCGTGGCTTGTTGTGTGCCAGCGATACGGGCTTCCTGCTCCGGAGTCAACATTCTGCCGCCTCTGAAAAGAGCTGGAACAACGGCAGACATCCAACAGCCTGATTCAGACAATCAGACTCCTCAATGCGAACGCCCCCGGAAGCAATGCTTCAGGGGGCGCAACAGCAATTCGGACGTCTTGGCAGGCGGCAGGCGGGCAGGCAGATATCTTTCGTATGTATTAGCCAAGCCAACGTTGCCCGCCCCGACTGTAGCCAGCAGACGGAGCCGCAGCCGTGCGGCCGAATTATCAGTGATTTTGTCCGGGGATGAATTTGATAACCCGGAAATGGCTCTGGTCTGCGCAGTTCACCTCATCGGCGCTGGTTCTGCACCGGAAGAACATCATGACGAGGAAATATGCGGAGAACGCCACAAACGAGAGAGAAATGAATCCGAGTTCCTGCGCAGGGTCTGCGAACACAGGAAGGAAATAGGAAGCAAGCTCCGGTGCCGTTTTCACGAAATAGCGTACGGCGAGAAAACCCCACGTGCAGGCGAGGTACAGCGAAAGATAGTCGTTAACCTTGGACGTGCAGAAGGGGCGCAGTTCGTAGGAAGATGACGCCGGGTCGCACACCACGCCCTTGGAGGGATGGTAGAGGCTGTTTGCGCGCGCCTTGGCACTGGTTACCGTGGTGTAGGTCTTGAAGAGGGGGCCCACCGCTTCATCTTCCAGCGTATGAACAAGGCGGCACCACTTTTGCTGTGTGTACCGGCTGCCCTTGGTAATGGCTACCCAGGCAAAGGAGATGACCGCCCCTATGCTGCAGACAACAAGCTGGTAGAAATAGGGGTTTCGCATTGCTGCATCGGCAACGAACAGCCCGGTAAAGGCAAGGGCAGTGAACGCCCAGAACAGGATGGATTTTTTCCAGTACAGCTCGTTCTCGTAGCGATAATTATCCAGTGCCGTCTGCAAGGCCAGCGTTCTGCGTGTTCCGGTGATTTGACAGTCTCCTCCAGCCGCGTCGGTATCGCAGCCCTCACCGAAAAACGCTTCCACATATTCCTCTGGGGAAAGTGTCAGCATGATTCCATCCTTATCCGTTTGAAATGAAGGCGGACAGCACGCAACCACCTGCTGATTGCGCACTCAAACTATGCGCAGAGTAGTTAGCTCCAGTTGGCCTGCCCTGTCAACCTCCTTGTGAATTTTGTTTTAAGATATAAAATCGCAAAGATACGAAACAATCCCTGCCAGTTAGAGAGCACCACTTTCGCCAGCGACAGCAGCAAACTGTTCGGGCAAACAGCGCAACTACGCAATATGTTGGACTATTCTCGGATATCCTTCCAATGACGAGGACAACACTCAGGGCAGGTGTAGCAAATGCAACCTGCACACACAGAGGCTTGTGACCAATGGCGCAAAGACGAAGGCGCGTGCGGCTTGTCGCGTGTTGTTAAGGCACGTTCGGCTGCATTCAGAAATACCATTCCCGTTACCAAACGAAAACCGCCTCCGTTTGGAAACGGAGGCGGGACAATCAGCAATATATGCAGGGGAAAGAACGCTTACACGCTCTCCCAGATGAGCGCGGCCCACTCTCCGTCTATCTCACGACGTGCAGGCGCAAGACCAAGGGCTGTATAAGCCTGCTCCACACTGTCCGCCTGCGTCGCCAGCAGGCCGGAAAGCACAAGGCAGCCTCCGGAAGCCACGCGGGCCACAATCTGCGGAGCAAGCTCACGCAGCGGCTGAGCAAGAATATTGGCCAGCACCACATCGAAGACATCCTGCGTGTAGTCCGCGCTGCCCCTGGCAACGGCAAAGGCACTCTCCACGCCGTTTATGGCGCTGTTTTCCCGGCTGTTTTCCACGGCAAGGGTGTCGATATCCACCCCCAGCCCGGTCATGCCTATCTTGGCGCAACCAATGGCGAGGATGCCGGAGCCGGTGCCTATGTCGAAAAAGCGCATTCCTTCGCGCAGGCGACCTTCCTTTGCCAGCTTGGAAACACAGGCGAGGCACAGTGCCGTGGTGGGGTGATGCCCGGTGCCGAACGCCATCTTGGGCTCAATGACGATGGGAATGCGGCCTTCAAGATCCTGCGATTCCGCCATCCACGGCGCTATGACCATGAACAGTTCGCCCACCCTTACGGGAGTGAAAAATTCGCGCCACGCCATAGCCCAGTTGCGGTTTTCCACTTCGTCGCGCTCCACGCGAGCGTCCGGAACCAGACTCTTCATCTCCGCAAGAAATTCCTCGCAGAACGCGGGATTTTCCACATACACGCGGTAACGCACATCGCCCGTGGGCAGTGCTTCCTCTTCCCATCCGTACTGGAGCTTGCGTACCAGCGCCACGGTGGCGAGGTCCTGCATGTCTTCCGGTACCGTGATATCCAACCTGATCAGGTGTTCCATCGTATTGTTATCCTCGTGCCTGGTATCGTGCCATTTTGCGCTCCAGCCTGCGGCTGAAGGAGGTGAGCACGTAACAGATGATGAAGTACATGACAAGGATGGTCAGGTATATCTCCATGGGAGCGGAGAGCGTGCGGTTATTCACCTGTGTTGCTGCACGGGTGAGTTCGGCCACGCCGATGATGTAGGCCAGCGAAGTATCTTTAGTCAGGGAAACAAACTGGTTGACGAAGGAAGGAATCATGTTCCGCAACGCCTGCGGCAATATGACGTATTTCATCGCCTGAAACTTGCTCAGCCCTGTAGCCCGTGATGCCTCCATCTGCCCTGAAGGCAGCGCCAGCACGCCCGCGCGGACAATTTCCGCGATGTAGGCGGCGGTAAACACCACAAAGGCTATAATGACGGAATCGTTTTCCGGCATTGCCTTGCCCATGACCACCGGGAAAAGGAAATACACCCACAGGATGAGCATGAGCAGCGGAATGCCGCGGATGATTTCAATATAGACGAAGGAAGGCCATTTCAGCCACCAGCGTTTGGAAAGGCGCATCAGGCCGATGATAAGCCCGAGCCAGAACGCCCCGAAGATGGAAATGGCCGCCATGACCACAGTGAGGGCAAGCCCGCCCAGGGGTCCTTCCGGATAGGCGCCTATGAGCAGATATTCAAAGTTGTCGGCAACGATATTCCACTGCATGCCGGTACTCCTAGTAGCTCACTGTGCGCATGAAATGCTTATTGTACTGGGTTATCGCAAACGAAACCAGCAGCGAGATGAAAAGGTATATGAGCGTGCTCACCGTAAACGCTTCGAATCCGCGGAAAGAATAGGATTCAATCTGCCGCGCCATGTAGGTGAGTTCTGCCACGCCTATGGTCATACAAAGAGAGGAGTTCTTAATAAGATTAAGCGATTGAGAAATAAGCGGCGGTATGATGATGCGGAAGGCCTGCGGCAGAATGACATAGGCCATGGCCTGCACGAAGGACAATCCGCATGCGCGGGAGGCTTCGAGCTGCGTCTTGGGAATGGAGTTTATGCCGGACCGAATTTCCTCCGCAATGAAGGCGGAGGTGTACACCGTAAGCGCAATGACCCCGGCGACAAATTCAAAGTCCCATTGATACAACCACTGCATGACCGGACGGGGAAGCAATCCTTCCGAACCGAAATACCAGAAGAAAATCTGCACCAGCAGCGGCGTGTTGCGGAAAAATTCCGTGTACGCAACGGTAAACCACACAAAGGGCCTGAACCCTGTGAGGCGCATGACGGCCAGTGCCGTGCCGATGATAACGGAAAACAGAAGCGATAGTGCCGAGATTTGGCAGGTAACCGCAACACCCTGAATTATCCAGTCCAGATATTCTCCGGAAAGGACAACGTTCCAGTTGAATTTGTAATTCAAAACATGCCTCGGAACATGCAAAACGGGGAGCACGCGGTCAGGCGTGCTCCCCGCAGGTTAATCAAAGCTTAGGGCCACAGTTCCATGGTCCAGGTAAGGGGCAGGTAGAAACGGGTTTCCGGGCCGAACCACTTGTCGTACGTGGTCTTGTATTCGCCGGAACGCCACATTTCCATGAGGGTCTTGTTGATGAAGTCGCGGAACTTGGATTCGTTTTCCACAATGCCGAGACCGTAAGGCTCTATGGAAATGGCGTCGGGCAGAATTTCCCACTTGCTCGGCTCGGGGTCGGAACCGCGAAGGCCCAGAAGGATGGTGGAGTCGGTGGTGACGGCCACGGCCTTGCCCTGCTTCATGGCCAGCATGGCCTGCGGGTATTCGTCAAAGGAAAGCACCGTGCAGTCGGGCTGTGCTTCGCGGATATTCTTTTCGGAGGTGGAGCCCTTTACGGTGGCTACGCGCTTGCCCTTGAGGTCGGCAACGGACTTGATACCGGAATCCACGGGCACCAGCAGCTTCTGGCCGTCCATGAAGTAGGTGATGGAAAAATCGATGACGTCATCGCGCTCAATCTTGTGGGTCATGGTGGCGGCGGCGATATCCACGGAGCCCTGCAGCACCATGGGGATGCGCGAAGCGGAGGTGACGGCCTTCAGTTCCAGTCCCACGCCCATGGCATCGGCAATGTACTTGCAGATATCCACGTCGAAGCCCACAAGCTGTTTGCTCGTTTCGTCCACGTAGCCGAAGGGCACGGTGGAGTCCTTTACGCCGCAGATAAGCGTGCCGCGTGCCTTGATCTCTTCCAGCTTGTTGGCGTGTGCCAGAGTGCCCGTAAAGAGAATGCCCAGAGCCACTGCAACCAGTACTAAACGTTTCATGCCTTACTCCCTCACATTTGTTCTGTTGGGGACGCGCACCGTGCCTCGTCCCGTGTCCGCGGATATGCTAAAGGATTTCCTTGAGGAAAGCCTTTGTACGGTCATGCTGGGGGTTGGTGAAGAAATGTTCGGGCGTGCCCTCTTCCACAATCACGCCGGCGTCCATGAACACCACCTTATCCGCCACTTCACGGGCAAAGCCCATTTCGTGGGTAACGCAGAGCATGGTCATGCCGTCGCGGGCAAGGTCTTTCATGGCGTTGAGCACTTCGTTGATCATTTCCGGGTCCAGAGCCGAGGTCGGCTCGTCAAAAAGCATCACCTTGGGCTTCATGGCAAGGGCACGGGCGATGGCAACGCGCTGTTGCTGACCGCCGGAAAGCTCTACCGGATACTTTTTGGCCTGATCGTGTATGCCCACCCGCTCAAGCAGTTCCATGGCGAGCTTCTGCGCTTTGCTCCTGTCCGTTTTGCGGACCTTGATAGGCGCGAGGGTCACATTTTCCAGCACGGTGAGGTGCGGGTAGAGGTTGAACTGCTGGAACACCATGCCCACCTCGGTGCGCAGTTCGTTCACATCCACACCCTTGTCGTGAATGTTTCTGCCTTCCAGCAGTATTTCGCCCTTCTGGATTTCTTCCAGCCGGTTGATACACCGTATGAAGGTGGATTTACCGGACCCGGAAGGCCCGCAGATGACGAGCACCTCGCCCTTCTCTATGCTCTGGCTCACATTTTTGAGAACATGGAACTCGCCGTACCACTTATGAATATCTTTGATTTCAATCATTGCCATGAACAGCAACCTGCTTCCTCAAGTAAGGGGAAAAGTCCGCAACGGCGGCGCAAGATAGCCGGAAACACAGAGCCGACACAGGGGGTGGCGCGCACACAGGGCAACCTTTCCGAACCCGTTCGGCAATTCCCCCGATTTGGGTGATTTCTGCAGTTTCCGGTGACAATTCAATGGAGTTTCGTTGTTTTTAGACAAGGCAGGGCAAAACTGTCAAGCCCTAGATTTTACACGAATGTAAAACAAACCTCTTTTCAGCATGTTGGCTGTATGTCCAACCAGCCTTATGACAATGCCCTCTGCACCGTCTTATTTCAGGGTCATCAGCCGCTTATGCCGTGAAGGCGCAAAGCCCCTGATTTTAGTGCTGCTGCGGGAACCATGGAAAAAGCCCGCCGGAAAAACCCGGCGGGCTTGCTGTGGCTGCTTTCATGACGCGCTTGCTCCGGCATGTGCGAATTGACAAAAAAGACAAAAAAGGACAACGCGCACGGAGTCCTTAGGGGCAACGTACTTCATGCCCCGCCTGCTGACGCATGGGACTTAGTATTTGTGCCCATGAGTTGCCAGCCACGGCCTTTTACCGTCTGATCAGACATACATGTTCGCCAAGGCACCCTTGCCCGTTGCAAAGGCTCCCAGAACATCCTTATTGAAATTGTATGTGGCGCTCAGACCGGAGGCATCTCTGCCGCCGCCCGTATTCATGTACTCCATGGTCTTGCTGACCACCTGCGCGCCGAATGTCTGCTTGTCCGTTGCGCCCATGGACGCAAAGCCCGGTGAAGATGAATTATTCAGGTAATCCATGGTCTTGCTGACTACCTGTGCCCCGAACGTCTGGCTAGCAACACTTGTCATGCCGCTCATGGTCTCCCCTCCTTGAACGCGGGAATGCATACACACTCCACATTGAGCACTACTCTTAAATATAGAACACGCACAACCATAAGGCCAGTATTTTTTGTCAATTCAAGCTACGTTACAAAAAAAGAGGCACCCCGAACGGAGTGCCCCAAACATGCTGCATAATGCGGCAGGTATGAATACGTGCATCAGTTGCGCGCTGACAGCAATTCTTCCAGCACCCTGGCAAAGGATTCCAGATCCTCACGCCCGATGATGAGCGGCGGCACAAGGCGCAGCACACGGTCCTGCGTGAGGTTGAGCACGAAACCCCTGTCCATGAGAGTGCGCCAGATTTCCTGTCCGGGAAACGCCAGAACAATGCCTATCATAAGGCCCAGACCGCGCACTTCCTCAATGGTTCCGGGATGGCGGGCACCAATGGCGCGGAACAGGCCCATAGCGTACTCGCCCAGCTCTTCCGCACGGCGGGCCAGATCTTCTTCCCGCAGAATATCCAGCACCTTGGCTGCCACCGCCGACATGGTCGCTCCCGCGCCGAAGGTGGTGGCATGGCTGCCCGGCTCGAAGCCCCGGGCCACCTCGTTTGTGGTCATCATGGCGCCCATGGGCAGGCCGTTTGCCAGTGCCTTGGCAGAGGTGACAATATCCGGTTCCAGCCCGTAATGCTGAAACGCCCAGAAGCGTCCTGTGCGGCACAGCCCGGTCTGAATCTCGTCCACCATGAACAGCACGCCCTTTTCACGGCACAGGGCCTGCAAGCCGAGAGCGAATTCACGCGTCATGGGCCGGACACCGCCCTCGCCCTGTACCACCTCTATCAAAACCCCCGCTGTCTGCGGGCTGATGGCTGCGCGCAAGTCTTCCAGGTCGCCCCACTCCACCTGCCGGAATCCGGCCGGGATGGGTGCAAACCCATCCTGAAACTTGGCCTGCCCCGTTGCCGCCACCGTGGCCAGCGTGCGCCCGTGAAACGCGCCTGTAAAGGTGATGATCTCTCCTGCATCGCGCCCCTGCACCCGCTGCATATACCGGCGCGCAATCTTTATGGCGGCCTCGTTGGCCTCTGCCCCGGAGTTGCAGAAAAAGACCTTGGAAAAATGGTTGGTGGCAAGCAGTTTCTCCGCCAGATCGAGTTGCTCTTCCTGATAGAAAAGGTTGCTCACATGCACCAGTTTGCGCGCCTGTTCAGCCGCCACATCTGCCAGTTCCGGACGGCAGTGCCCCACGTTTACCACGGCGATGCCCGCCAGCAGGTCTATGTATTCCCTGCCTTCAAAATCGTACAGGCGTGCGCCGCTGGCACTCTTTACCGCAAGGGGATACCTTCCATAGGTGCGGCACAGCAGCGCCTCTTCCCTCTTCTTCAACGATTCAAACGTTTCGCTCATGGCGTGCACACCTTTGTCCGCCGCACACGCGGCGGGTAGATTGTCCTGACTGCCGCAGAGTCTACACGGTTCCGGTATGCCCGAAGCCGCCGCTGCCGCGGCTGGTTTCGCCCAGTTCTTCCACCGGCGTGAGCTGCGCCCTGAAAAAGGGCTGAAAGACCAGCTGCGCAATGCGTTCGCCACGCACAACGGTCCGCTCCGCACCGGAGGTATTCAGCAGCGAAACCACTATTTCGCCCCGGTAGTCCGGGTCTATGACGCCCACGCCCTGACTCACGGTCAGTCCGTGCCGGGCACCGAGCCCGCTTCGCGAGTAGACGAATCCCGCCACATTGAGCGCATCCGGCTCAATGGCGATGCCCACGGGAATGGCGCACCGCTCGCCCGGCGGAATCGTGATGCTCTCCTCTGCAAAACAGGCACGCAGGTCCAGCCCGGCGGAGCCCGGCGTGGCGTACGCAAGCCCCCCGTCTGACACACCGCCGGCGTAGACAGCCTTTGCATAGCCCACAAACCGTACCCGTACGGAAACGTGGGCCGCAGCACCTTGCGGGGCGGGGGGGGTGTATGTTTCGCTTGTCACTGTGTTTCTCCTGTGCAACAGTTCCATACATGCTCATGCCGGACAATAACCGGATGCTGCCGGACCGCAACATACGCAGGGTAAGTGCGGCCAATACCCTGCCTGCCATGAAAGAAGCCGGGGCGGCATACAGCATTGGGCAAGAAGGCCGCAACCGTACCCTGTGACCAATCTGTTCACAATACGGAACGAGCACCCCGGCGCAATGCGGGCTGATGGTGCGGTTTTGATATTCCAGACAGGGTTCCAAGTAAAGCAGCGACATGTTTTTTACTGTAACAGGATGGAGCACCTGCGGATAACGGGAAAACCCGCTGCCCGGATGCCCCCATAACCCGTCACTTGATTGCTGGCAAAAATGGGCTATACTGAACGCCTTGCCGCCGCACGACATATTTCTGTAGATAACACGGAGGAAAGCGCATGCAGCCGCTCAAGGTATTCAGTGTGGTCCCCCGCCTGCCCGAGGAGTTGGAAGATCTTCGGGAACTGGCGTACAATCTGTGGTTTGCATGGAACAGCGAGATAGAGTCCCTGTTCTCTCAAATAGATCTCGCCCTATGGCGGCAGATGGAAAAAAACCCGGTCCGGTTCCTGAACAAGCTGCCGCAGACAAAACTGGCGGAACTGGCACGCGACGACTTTTACCGCCAACGGCTGCGCGAGGCGGTGCAGAAAACCCGTGCCTATCTCTCGCGCCCCTCCTCGCCCCTGTTTAAAGATGCGGCGCGCACGCATCCTGCGCTGGTCTACTTCAGCTTCGAATTCGGCATTTCCTCGTGCCTGCCCATCTACTCGGGCGGTCTGGGCATACTCGCGGGCGACCATCTTAAATCTGCAAGCGACCTGAATATTCCCCTTGTGGGCATGGGGCTGGCTTACAAGGAAGGCTACTTTCGCCAGTATCTCACCCCGGACGGCTGGCAGCAGGAACGCTACCCGGATTATGATTTTGAACAGATGCCGCTGCGCAGGGCCCTCACTCCTGAAGGAGCACCTGCCCAGGTAACGCTGGACGTGGGCGGACGCCCCCTTGTGGCCCGCATCTGGCAGGCGGAAATAGGCCGCGTGACCCTGTATCTTCTGGACACCAATGTGGCCGCCAACCCGCCGGAGTTTCGCGCCCTTACGGCCCGGCTTTATGGCGGCGACCTTGAAATGCGCATTCAGCAGGAGATTCTGCTGGGCATTGGCGGCATAAAGGCACTGGAAGTGCTGGGCCTGTCTCCCAAGGTTATTCATATGAACGAAGGGCACTCTGCCTTTGCGGGGCTGGAGCGGCTGCGCAGCTTTATGCAGCAGGGACTGAGCTTTGAAGCGGCACAGGAGGTTGCGGCATCCAGTTCCGTCTTTACCACGCACACTCCCGTGCCCGCCGGGAACGACCGTTTTCCCATGGACATGATGCGCCGGTATTTTGAGGGCTATGCCAACGAGATTGGCCTTGCCTTTAAGGTATTTATGGCGCTGGGACGCGAAAACCCCTTCAACGACAACGAAGATTTCTGCATGACCGTGCTCGCGCTGAAGCTCTCCCGGTTCTGCAACGGAGTATCCAAGCTGCACGGGCATGTCTCGCGCGATATGTGGAAGCGTGTGTGGAACCAGTTTCCGGTGGAAGACGTGCCCATAGGCGCACTGACCAACGGGGTGCATGCCCCCACATGGGTGGCGGACGACATAGGCCTTCTGAACGACCGCTATCTTGGCCCCAACTGGCGTGAAGACCCGGACTGCACGCGCACATGGGCGCAGGCGGATGTTATTCCCGATGCGGAGCTTTGGCGCACCCATGAGCGGCTGCGCGCCCGCCTCATCGACTTTGCCCGTTACCGGCTGCGCAGACAGCTGGAGGCACAGGGAGCGCGCAACAAGGAATTGCAGCATGCGGACGAGGTGCTTAACCCCGAAGCCCTGACCATAGGGTTTGCCCGCCGCTTTGCCACCTACAAGCGCGCCAACCTGCTGCTGAAGGAAAAGGACAAGCTCCTCAGGCTGATTGCGGACAAGAAAAAGCCCATCCAGTTTATCTTTGCCGGAAAGGCACACCCGGCGGACAACGGCGGCAAGCAGCTCATTAAAGACCTTATCGCCCTGTGCCGCACAGCGGAGTGCCGCTTCAACATGGTCTTCATCGAGGACTACGACATGGAAGTGGCGCAGCATATGGTTTCCGGCTGCGATGTATGGCTGAACAACCCGCGCCGGCCGCTTGAGGCCTGCGGCACAAGCGGCATGAAGGCCATGCTGAACGGCGTGTTGCAGTTCAGCACGCTGGACGGCTGGTGGGACGAGGCCTACAAGCCGGACAACAGCCTAGGCTGGGCCATTGGCAAGGGGGAGGAGTATTCCGACCCGGACTATCAGGATTTTGTGGAAATTCAGACCCTGTACAATGTGCTGGAGCACGAAATAATCCCCGAGTTCTACGACCGCGGGCACGGCGGGCTGCCGAGGGCGTGGATACGGCGCATGAAGCAGGCTTTGGTGGAGCACGGCCCGGTGTTCAACTCGCACCGCATGGTCAGCGACTATGTGCGCACGGCGTATGTTCCTGCCTATGAGAACTACCTGCGCCTGAGCGAGAACGGCTTTGCCGCCGCAGGAGAGCTTGCCGCATGGCGCATGGACATGATGACCAAGTGGAGTTCCATCGAGATTCGCAACGTGCGCACCGCCGACACGACCCGTCTGTTCGTGAGCGAGAAGATCGTGATAGAGGCGGAGGTACACCTGAACGGCCTGCCGCCGGAGCATGTATTGGTGGAATCGTATTTCGGCCCTGTGCAGCAGGACGGCAGCTTTGCCTCGCGGGAGGTCGCCACCATGCACCCCGTGACGGCGGTGCGGGACGGGTGGGCAACATACCGGGGAGAAGCAACGCCGCCGGAGGCAGGACGGTTCGGCTTTACGGTGCGTGCCGTTCCCTCGCACCCGCATCTGCTGGACCCGCATTCGCTGGGGCTTATCCATTGGGCTCAGCCGGAGTAGCGAAGACGAAGGACGGTAGGTGCGCCGAAAATCATACAGGGGGGCACAGGGGGTGAACAGAGCGGGAACCATGCGGATAGCATACGTAGCCGCCGTCTGCGCGGTTGTTCTGTTGCTCGCCGCTGGGCCGGGTCGTGCGGATAACGCCCTGCAGCCCCTGGTCACCTACACGGTGCCGCCGCAAACACCGCCCTCGCCGAGCACCCTGCGGTTCGCCACGCTGGAATGGCCCCCCTATATCTCGCGGGAGCTTCCCGGCAACGGGTATGTGGCGCACCTGCTGAACGAGGTGTTCGGGGCTGCCGGATATCGTGTGGAGCTTGTCTTTCTGCCATGGCAACGCGCCATAAACGCCCTTTCTGACACCTCATTCGCAGGGTATGTGCCGGAATACTTCGATAAGACCATCAGCGAAAAACAATGTCTCTTCTCCGAAGGGTTTCCCGGCGGACCGCTGGCACTTGTGCATCGCACCGGACGCAGCATTGCCCTTGCGCCGCTTGAGGAGATGCGCCACCTGCGCTTCGGGGTTGTGGCGGGCTATGTCAATTTCAGGGAGTTCGACGACGCCGACTATCTGTTCAAGGACGATGCCCCGGACGATATGCACAACATCCGCAAACTTCTTGCCGGAAGAATAGACGTTATCATCGGCGATGCCATGGTCATTCAGTACCTGTACCGGACGCATATTGCGCCGGGCGGGAACGACCTGACCATTCTGCGACCCTATCTGGAGGACAAACCCCTGCACCTGTGCGTTAACCCCCGCCATCCAGACGCGGAAGTCGTGCAGAAGGTGTTTGCCAAGGGACTGGAGACCCTTCGCCGTAACGGAAGGTTACAGCAGTTGTATGATGCGTTTGTTCAGATGTGCGCACCACAGAACAACGGACCAAACCCGGCGGAGTCGCAGGACGTTCAGGCTTGCCCTCCCGTGCGGTAAATTTCTGTTGCTTCTTGCATGAGAAGACACGGGCATGACGGATGCCCGCCTGTGCGGAATGCCGCCCTGACCACGCCAGAACAAGCTTACCTGTAAAACACGCCTGCCTATAGAACACGCCCGGCTATAGAACACGTCCGGCTGACGTCTGTTGCCACTTGCCATTGCCCGCCCTATGGTCTACCAGAAAGCCCAACCATGCAGGAGGCTCACGTGTCCCATATTTCCAAGGTCGCCATAGTGGGCGGCGGTTTGGCTGGCTGCGAATGCGCCCGCAAGCTCTCGCTGGCAGGCGTGCATGTCACCCTGTTCGAAATGAAACCTGAACGGTTCTCTCCCGCGCATCAGCTTGAAGGGCTGGCTGAGCTGGTCTGCTCCAACTCTTTTCGCTCCGACCAGCAGGATTCCGGCGTGGGCCTGCTCAAACAGGAAATGCGCGAACTGGGCAGCCTGACCATGAGCGCGGCAGAAGCAACCAAGGTGCCCGCAGGCAAGGCACTTGCCGTGGACCGAGACCTGTTCAGCGCGCACATTACCCGCGAAATGGAACAGGACGCCAACGTCACCTTGGTCCGCAAGGAAATTCCTTCGCTGGACGCCCCTGAGCTGCTAGGGTTTGACGCTGTGGTCATTGCGGCAGGACCCCTTGCCAGCGAAAGTCTGAGTGCCTCGCTTGCGCAGGCGGTGGGCGGCACGCACCTGTATTTCTATGATGCCATTGCGCCCATTGTGAGCGCAGATTCCATAGATATGACCAAGGCGTTCTGGGGTTCGCGTTATCAGCCGGACGACAAGGATTATCTGAACTGCCCCATGAGCCGCGAGGAATACTTCGCCTTTCATGCCGCCCTTATCGCCGGAGAAAAAGCGCCCACCAAGGACTTTGAAAAGGAAATACACTTTGAAGGCTGCATGCCCATAGAGGCACTGGCGGAGCGCGGCGAAATGACGCTGGCATTCGGTTCGTTCAAGCCCGTAGGGTTTACGGACCCCGCGACAGGCCAGCGCCCCTTCGCCATTGTACAGTTGCGCACCGAAGACCTGAACAAGTCCATGTTCAACCTTGTGGGCTGCCAGACCAAGCTCAAGCACGGAGAGCAGGCCCGCATATTCCGCATGATTCCGGGACTGGAAAACGCGGAGTTTGTGCGGTTCGGCAGTGTACACCGCAATACCTATGTGAACGCGCCCAAATCGTTGGGCCCCGACCTTTCACTCAGCTCCCGCCCGGATGTCTTTCTGGCGGGACAGATTACGGGAGTGGAAGGCTATGTGGAGTCTGCCGCGTGCGGCCTGTGGCTGGGCATTGTGCTCGCAGCCCGTGCACGGGGACTAAAGATTCCTCCGCCACCGCCGGAAACCTGTCTCGGCGGGCTGCTGAACCACCTGCGCACGGAGCAGAAGAACTTTCAGCCTTCCAACGTGCAGTTCGGGCTTACGCCGGAACTGAACATGCGGGCCAAGAAGAAAGACCGCAAGTCCCTGTACGCCGAGCGTGCCCGCGAGCGGTTTGCAGCATGGCTGGAAAGTGTACGGGATATTCTGTAAAAAAGAAGGCCGGAGTCGCTGAGACCCCGGCCTTTTGCTATTTCTTGCCGTTTTTCCGTTCCCACCAACTGCGGTCCGGCCCGATGTACCACCAGTCTGTATGGTCCGTTTGCGCTATGACCTGAGCCAGCGCGTTACCTTGCGGAGTTCTGAGCCGCTGCAACGCCGCCTCCATCCACTTGCCCGCGTAACGGTTGCCCAGATCCAGCTCCTGCTTGAGGTTGAGGATAAGGTCAATCTGGTCCGCATCCTGCGCAAGCCGGGCTTCCTGCGTCTTGGCCTCTTCCAGCTCATCCCACAGCGGCAGCACGGCATCTTCCAGCCCGGTGCCTTCTGTGGCGTGCTCCAGCGCAGCCCGAGGCTTGCTGGTATTGTAGATGCGATTCACGTAGTTGAAGTCGCCCACCCGCGCCTCATGAAAATCATGGAACAGGCACATCAGTGCCGTGTGCTCAGCATCTGCACCGGCTTCGTGTGCCAGCACCCAGCCTATTACGGCCGTGCGGAAACTGTGTTCCGCCACATTCTCCGTTCCCGTTCCCAAAAACTGGTACCCGCTGCGGGGTGTCTTGCGCAGCATGCCGGCCTCGAAAAGAAAATCGGCCAAGCGGGTCAGGCGATCCCTGCCCTGTAAATTCTGCTGCGGATTACACGCTGTCATTCCTCTCTCCTGCGCTGGAATACTCCACATTTCGCTCATCAGCCCTGACAGGCACATCACTGCGCCCTGCGGGGCAAGGCTTATCCCCTTTTCCCATCCGTGTACAGCCGTGCCCTTGGAGTGAAGAAGGAAAACATACGTCAGCGATGTCAGTTGTTGCTCTCATTTTTGACGCAGTGGTATTGTTTTTCCTTACAGCACCACAACGGGACATAGCCGGCAGGTGCCGTAACAAGCCTTACACTGCGGGGGGATACCGACCATGGCGACAATGAAAACCGGACCGAACGGGCCAAATGGACCTGCCGGAACGACGGGGACGACCATTCAGGACGACATACTGAACGCCCCGGATGCCGAAATGGTCTGCTTTTGCAGCCAGACCAGCAAAGGGACGCTGGTGGGCCTTATCCGGGACGGCGTGCACAGCCTTGAGGAATTGAAACAGCGCATCGGCGCCACAGGCACTGAATGTGCGGAACGCTCACCGCGCGGACGTTGCTGCACACCCGAAATAGTCCGCCTGCTGCGTCACGCCAAGGGCATGCTGCCCATGGGCTGACCCTTTCCTCTCTCCGTTTTGCACCATACCATGCAGAGACCGGGCACCTGCCCCAAGCCATCAGGGGACATTGCGGGCACGCTCCCCCTCTGCAAAAGACGCCTGCCGTGCAGCAACCACCTGCCGCACCCCGAAAACGGCCTAACGGCTGCCCCACCGCTCGCCGAACACCCAGAACAGAATAAGCACGGTAACGGCACCCAGCGTGTCTGCCAGCATGTCCTTCTGGGCATCCCACACATCTCCCTGACTGCCCAAAAACTCAATGCCCGCCTCGCCGCCTTCGGCTACAGCATACCACCACTCGATGATTTCATATCCCGCTGCCACGGACATTATGAAGAAAAGAGAAAACAGCGTGGTGACGATTGGTCCTGCGAGTTTGCGCCGGATAAAAAGTTCCGCCATGGGATAGGCGTAAAAGCCCACTGAAAAATGGCCTATGCGGTCAAAGTGGTTGCGCTCCGCGCCCATGAGGTCGGTGATCCACTGGAACGGCACATTGGCGAAGGTAAAATGCCCGCCAATCGTATGCCAGAACAGCCACACCGCCATAAGTCCGTACGACACGTTGGAAAACCGGAACCACCGGTATGTGGCCGCCAGAAGAACAAAGACGAAGACTACGGGGATAACCTCCGCCAGCCATACGGCCCGGGAAGCTGGATTTATGGCGAGAAGGCCGAAAAAAACCACAAACACGGCCGCCAGCACCGGAGCAAAATTCTCTTGTGTCAGTCTGAATCGCATGACCACCTGCCTGTTATCGGAGACGTTTACGGAGAGTCTTCCGTTTTGTTCAATGTGCCGCAACGTCTGGCGATTGTAAACACGGCGGAAGCTCCCCCCGTTTCTTCCAGAGCGGTGTGCGGACGAAACGGCATGGAGCCGCATAAGAGAACGTACGCCCGCGATATGGCAGAAAACACGGCAGGAGGCATAGCTGAAAGCAATGAAAAAGGGCCGCCTTGCGGCGGCCCAACCATGTTCAGGACCGAGACTACCCCCATCCCCATGCGGGTGTTAGCCGCCGAGGAGCTGCATGGCCATTCTGGGCAGGCTGTTTGCCTGAGACAGCATGGCGACTGCGGCCTGGGTAAGAATCTGCTGGCGGACGAATTCGGTCATTTCGACGGACACGTCCACGTCGGAGATTCGGGATTCCGCAGCCTGGAGGTTTTCTGCCTGAATCTGCAGGTTGGAGATGGTGTTCTCCAGACGGTTCTGCAGGGCACCCAGAGCGGCGCGGATGTTGTCCTTGGAGATGATGGCGTTTTCAATGCCCACCAAAGCCTGCTGTGCAGCGGACTGGGTGGAGATTGTGTAGCCCTGGTTAGTGGCAGTGGCCTGATTGCCGAGACCAAGAGCCGAAGCGGTGGCAGTCCCTATCTGGATGTAGTAGTAGTCTTCCGCGCTATCGTTCTTGGTGCCGAAGTGGATCTTCATCTTGCCGGTGGATGTCAGACCGCTGCCGTCGTGGCTCGAACTGGACAGGTTGCCGTTCAGCAGATGAATACCGTTGAAGTCCGTGGAGTTGGCGATTCGGGTAATTTCTGAAGCCATGGCCTGATATTCGGAGTCGATGATCAGACGCTGGTCAGAGGTGTAGGTACCCGTTGCGGCCTGCTCTGCAAGTTCCTTCATGCGGATGAGCTTTTCGTCGATAACGCCGAGCGCACCGTCGGCGGTCTGGATCAGCGAAATAGCGTCGTTTGCGTTCCGGACGCCCTGGTTAAGGGCGGAAATGTCGGCCCGCATGAGTTCACGGATGGCAAGACCGGCAGCATCGTCCGCCGAAGTTCCGACGCGCAGACCCGAAGAAAGGCGGCGCACCGAGGTGGAAAGGTTGCCAAACGAAGTGCCCAGGTTGCGGGCAGCGTTCATAGCCATCATGTTATGATTGATTACCATCGACATAATATTCCTCCCTGAATATTTGTGTCTCCGAAGCGGTAGCACTGTGCTCGGCCGCATCCATGCGACCTTATCCGCCGTTGCATGACCTACTCATCGGTCCGGCTACACACTTCTTAAGGGTACTTTGCAAATAATTAGCACTGCCCTTTTCGCCGGAGGCATAAGCCAAGCAGGTCGACTGCGCCTTGGCTGCGTGCCGTTTGCCATAACCACCCAAACAGCGGAGTTGCGGCATTTTCCCCCTGCCCGGGCATGTTCTCCCGGCCAAGCAAATACCCGCCCCCCCACCCGTTTCACGGCACGCAGCACAGTCCTTGTCCTGCCGCAGGCAATCATATACAAACGGCCCCCGGCAGGGCAGGATGGGTGCACGCATTCTTTCCTGAAGCTGCGCCACAAGGCACGCCGCTGTGCAAACGGAAATGCCCTGTACTATAGACCCTTGAGCACTGATTACTCTCTCCTGGACGCATCGGCCCTGATCCGTCACGGAGAGATTGTCCGGCTGCAGAACCCAAAGCCTCTTCCGGAGAACAGACCATGAGCAAACATATACAGCCGGCTTCTGCCAGCACCGCCGGCACTTCCCCCGTTGCCACCCCCGTAACCGCAATGACAGTGCGCGGTGCCAAAGGTGCCAGAAAGCTCACGATGCTCACTGCCTACGACTACCCTTCCGCCACGCTGGTAGACCAATGCGGCATTGATATGATTCTGGTGGGCGATTCGCTGGGCATGGTCATGCTGGGGCGCGATGACACCATAAGCGTGACCATGGACGAGATGGTGCACCACTGCCGGGCGGTTACGCGTGGCACAAAACGCGCGCTGGTGATAGCTGATATGCCGTTCATGAGCTATGAACCGGGAGTGGAAACGGCCCTGACCAACGCCGCACGACTGTTCCAGCAGGGCGGTGTGCGTGCGGTGAAACTGGAAGGCGGACGGGAGATTCTTCCGCAGGTGCAGGCTCTGGTGCAGGCGGGCATACCTGTGGTGGGGCACATAGGCCTGACGCCGCAGCGTGTGGCAGCACTCGGCGGCTTTAAGGTACAGGGAAAGACAGCCGAAGCGGCGCGTCGTCTCATGGACGAGGCAAAGGCACTGGAGGATGCGGGTGCGTTCTGCATCGTACTGGAGGCCATTCCCGCCCCCATAGCCAGCCGCATAACCGCTGCCGTGGGCGTTCCCACCATCGGCATAGGCGCGGGCAGCGACTGTGACGGTCAGGTGCTGGTGTTCCACGACCTGCTCGGTCTGTTCGACCGCTTTGTGCCCAAATTTGTGAAGCAATACGCGAACCTGCGCGACATAGCGGCGCAGGCTATATCCGAGTACCGGCAGGATGTGGAAAACGGGGATTTTCCCGGCACAGAGCACAGCTTCCGCATGCCGGAAGAGGAAAACGCCAAGCTGGATAACGACTAGACCGCCTGCCGCTCCAGCAAAAAGATTGCAGCAGGCTCCAAAACAATCTGGCAGCCGGACGGGACAACCGCCCTGCGCACGGCGAATCCGCCACGGTCCAGAAAGTGTACGGCGGATTCCTCCTTGCTTGCATCGAACAGAAACAGGGTATCTCCCATAAAGCGGTCAGCCACTGTCCAGTGACAGACCACAGGGAGTTCGCGGGGCGGGATATACCGGCGGAAACGAAACACCGCCGTACGGCTGCCCGGATGCCGCGCCGTCCATTCCGCCATGGTAGTCCAGATATCGCCGGGGATTACGGCAGGTTCATTCCGCTCCTCGGCATAGTCTGCCCACGGACGATGCCACGCCAACCCCATGTTCGTGCCGTAGGTTTGCAGCAGTTCCGCAACCAGCCAGATGTAGTCTGTCTCGTTGCGCACACAGGCACGCCAGCCCTGAGGATTCTCTTCCGGCAACCGGAGAAGGATTTCCATGAGCAACGATTTGGCCTGCCATACGGAAATGCCGCTCAACTTCTGAAAAGCGTTCAGCACCGCATAGATGGCACAGAAAACATCAAGCTTTCCCTGATAAAACGGTTGCACCGTTCCTCCCGCTTTGCGCCCGGCACAGCCGGGGAACAATCTGCCACAAAGTTGCAGCACAGATACGTTCCGCACATGCGTACCGTATGAATAAAGCCAATGCATACCCCCGTGCGCCACAATCCGCCAGTTCTGAACCGATGATGCAAGACGCATCGGCCAACCGCAAGGAGACGCGCGCTCTCGCTGTGAGTACCCGCTCACGCTCCATCATGCAAACAGAACCGCCTGAAGGATGGCGATTCGCCCCGAATAGTGTACACTAGGCCAATGCGGCACTCTTTGGCGACAAATGCTTTCTTTTCAGTCTGTTATGTTGATTTGATTTTTCTGGACAAACCATTTGGGCCAGTATATATGCTACACAACCATATGCGGATAACTTGATATGCAGATAATTACAGACCCTTCACAGTTGCAACAGACCTGCCTGCAGTGGCGGGCGCAGGGCCAGCGTATTGCGCTGGTTCCGACCATGGGCTTTTTTCACGCCGGACATGAAAGCCTGATGGAGCACGCACGCACCGTAGCGGACAAGGTAGTGGTGACGCTGTTTGTCAATCCTACGCAGTTCGGCCCCGGAGAAGATCTGGAAGCCTACCCGCGCGACCATGACCGGGATACCGCCGTGGCTTCCGCCAGAGGCGTGGACGTGCTTTTCATGCCCGCCCCCGGAACCATGTATGAGGCGGACCACGCCACATGGGTGGAAGTGCCCGAACTTGCCCGCGGCCTGTGCGGACTGACGCGGCCCACACACTTTCGGGGCGTTTGCACGGTTGTGCTCAAACTGTTCATGCTCACGCTGCCGCACATGGCCTTTTTCGGACAGAAGGACTGGCAGCAGCTTGCCATCATCAGGCGTATGACGCGCGACCTGAACGTGCCGGTACATGTGGAGGGACGACCCATTGTGCGTGAGCAAGACGGTCTGGCCTTAAGCTCGCGCAATGTCTATCTTCTGCCCGATGAACGCAGGCAGGCACCGGCCATTCGTGCCGGATTGTGCCTTGCCGCAGACATGGCGGCGCGGGGCGAGAAGGATACCGCAACGCTGGCGGAAGCCATACGCACTTACTGGCGTGAGCACCTGCCCGCAGGCACTGAGGATTATCTGGCCTTTGTGCACCCGGAATCGCTTGCTCCGGTCACCCGCATGGACGGCCAGGTGCTGTGCGCCGTGGCGGTGCGGCTGGGCAAAGCGCGACTGATAGACAACATACTTATGGGCAGCTAGATACTGAAGAACCGGGTACGCATACGGCACAAACGGCCTTCGGACCGGAGGGTGCATGCATGATACAGGCGCCACAGGAAAAAACAGGGATAATCAGCGGCATCCGCCGCTTCATCAAGGCCAATCTTCTTGCGGGCATTCTGTTTCTGGTTCCGCTGGTATCTACGTTTCTCATCCTGCGCATGGTTGTGCGCTGGGTGGACAAGTCGCTGCTGCTTATCCCGCCTGCCTACAGGCCGGAAGAGTTTCTTCCGTACAAGGTGCCGGGACTGGGCTTTATTCTGGTGCTGGTGGTTTTGCTGGTCACGGGTGTTCTGGTGCGCAATCTGCTGGGGCGCAAGCTGGTGGCCCTGTGGGATGCCGTTTTATACCGCATTCCCTTTGTCAGCAGCTTCTACAAAGCCGTAAAGCAGCTTGTGGAAACCATATGCAACGGCGGGACCAAAGATTTTAAGCGCGTGGTGCTTATAGAGTATCCGCGTAAGGGACTGTACACGCTCGGGTTCGTCACCGGCGTGGCCGTGGGAGAGATTCAGCAGAAAACGGCAAAGCATGTGCTGAATATCTTTGTTCCCACAACCCCCAACCCGACGTCCGGCTTTTATCTGATGGTGCCGGAAGAGGATGTTATCCCTCTTGAAATGGGAGTGGAGGACGCCTTCAAGGTACTTATGTCCGGGGGCATACTCAGCCCGGACAAGCGTGACAGGAACGGAAACAAAGAAAAAACAAACGCGGAAACCGCTCAGGAGGACTCCCCGCTATGATGATCAACAAGAACGGCAAGTATCATTTTACGTCCGAATCCGTGACGGAAGGCCATCCGGACAAAGTGGCAGACGCCATTTCCGATGCAGTGCTGGACACCCTGCTTGAACAGGACCCCAATTCCCGCGTGGCCTGCGAAACCCTGGTGACCACCGGCATGGCCGTTATCGCCGGTGAAATTACCACCAAGGGCTACGCCGACCTGCCGCAGGTGGTGCGCGAAACCATCCGCGAAATTGGGTACACCAGCTCCGCCATGGGTTTTGACTGCGATACCTGCGCGGTTATTTCCTCCATAGACAAGCAGTCGCCCGACATTGCACAGGGCGTGGACCGCAGCGCCCCTGAAGAACAGGGCGCAGGCGACCAGGGCATGATGTTCGGCTTTGCCTGCAATGAAACCCCCACCCTGATGCCCGCTCCCATCTACTGGGCGCACCAGCTTTCCCAGACGCTTACCCGCGTGCGCAAAGAAGGTGTTCTGAACTTCCTGCGCCCCGACGGCAAGACCGAAGTTTCCTTTGAATATGTGAACGGCAAGCCCGTGCGCATAGACACGGTTGTGGTATCCGCCCAGCACTCCCCTGATGTGACGCAGGAAGAGATTGTGGACGGCATTACCCGCGAGGTTATCCGCAAGACCCTGCCTGCCGACCTGCTGGACAGCGCCACCCGCATCTTCGTCAATACCACGGGCCGGTTCGTTATCGGCGGTCCCATGGGCGACTGCGGCCTGACCGGACGCAAAATCATTCAGGACACCTACGGCGGCATGGGCCACCACGGCGGCGGCGCGTTTTCCGGCAAGGACCCCTCCAAGGTGGACCGCTCCGCAGCGTACATGGGCCGCTACATTGCCAAGAACGTGGTGGCAGCCGGACTTGCTCCCTCCTGCGAAGTGCAGATTGCCTACGTTATCGGCGTGGCCGAGCCTGTTTCTGTGCTGGCGACCTCGTTCGGCACCTCCGAGGTGCCGGATGAAGTGCTGACCAAGGCCGTGAAGGAAGTGTTTGACCTGCGCCCCTACGGCATCACCAAAACGCTGGACCTGAAGCGCCCCATCTACAAAAAGACCTCCTGCTACGGGCACTTTGGCCGCGAACTGCCCGAATTTACGTGGGAACACACCAACGCCGTGGACGACCTGCGCACCGCAGCCAAGGTGTAACCGACAGTGTTCCGCCTTTTCCGCCGCCAAACGGCGGCGGAAAAGGCACACCGGACAATGATCTGCTGCAGGGCTGTTGGCAGAACAGATATGGCCCGCGGACAGACGTGTACGGTTGCTGTAGACAACGACACAGGAATATGCTTCACCATGAGCCGGGGAACGCCCCGGCTTTTTCCATACCGGGCCCCTGCTCCATCCTCACGAGGTTACGTGTGCGCTCCGTTTCCTTTCCGCTCATACTGATTGCCCTGCTTCTCGCAGCGCCGGCGTTCTCCGCCCAGCGCGGGTCTGTGCGCGTTACGTATGAACGGGCCGATAGGGAGGAAGCGCGCATAGTGCAACTGCTGCGCGAAAACAACATCGGGCGCGAGGTGGCGCGGGTTATCAACGACCTGAACTGTCTGCCCCACGATGTGGTGATACGCTTCGGAACGCAGGAAGGGCCGCAGTACGCCCCGGCGCTGCACAACCGTCCGGCGGAGATCCATTTTCCCTACGCCTTTGTCATTGAGCTGCAAAACCTGTTTGCAAGGAACGGCTACACGGACAGCCCGCAGGCACTGGAACAGGCAACGCTTGATGCGGTGCTGCATACCCTGTTCCACGAGATCGGGCACGCCATCATAGACATGCTGAACATTTCCGTAACCGGCGGAGAAGAGGATGCGGTGGATTCTCTTGCCGCCATTCTGCTCATAGAATCCTATGAAAATGGCGGTGACATTGCGTTGAACGCGGCAGATGCCTTCTCTCTGTTTGCTGCGGAGAGAGAGGAGCTGGGCGAATGGCCGCAGGGTATTCCTGAACCTGAAGGCCAGACTTCCGGCCAGACTCCCGGGCAGTCTTCCGCCATGCTGGATGCCATGACCGAGCACAGCCTTGACCAGCACAGGTTTGAAGCCATTGCCTGCCTCATTTACGGCAGCAACCCGGAGCGCTACACATTTATCGCCGAAGACCTTGCCCTTACGGACATGGACGCCGCAAGCTGCGTGGAAAACTACGCCAAGCAGGCTGAGTACTGGTTCTCGCTGTTGCAACAGTAACGAAAAGGCCCCGCGCCTGTGGGCACGGAGCCATTGTATCGTTTGCCAGCCGTACGGTGCGCGGGCGCGGCTATTTGCCGTGATATTTGCGGATAAGCCCCTTGGCGCGCTCGGTCAACGAGGGCAGGTCCGGTTTGGAAACCTGATCGTCTGCCCCCACCGCAACGCCCTTGTGCCGCAGGCTTTCTGTGATGAGTGATGAGAACAGGATGACGGGCAGCTTCTGCAGCACAGGGTCCTGCTTCACGCGTCTGGTGAAGTTGTGGCCGTCCATTTCCGGCATCTCAATATCGGAAACAATCAGATCCACAAAATCCGTGAGGGGCTTGCCCTGCTCCTCGGCACGGCGTTTCCATGCCTGCACCATATCCCACGCCTCGGCGCCGTTGAACGCCTGTGTGCAGACAAAACCCGCCTTTTCCATAGTATGCACGATCATATTACGGATGGAGCTGGAATCGTCCACCACCAGTGCGCGGTATTCCTCATCCGTCTCTTCCGGGGGCATGTCTTTTATGGTGTGGTCCATGCGCAGGCGCGGGTTCATGGAGGCGACGATCTTCTCCATATCCAGAATGAACAGGATGCGGTCTTCAAACCGCACCACGCCGGTGATGGAGTCCTGACTGAAGGCGCGCATGTGCTCACCCGGCGCTTCCACCTGACTCCAGCTGAGGCGATGGATGCGGGTAACGCCGGAAACCAGAAAGGCTGTGACCACGCCGCTGAACTCGGAAACAATAACCTTGTTGGCTTGCGACGTTACCATGGTTTTGCCCAGCCAGACGGAAAGGTCTACGAGCGGCAAGACCCTTCCCCGCAGGTTAAAGGTGCCGAGCGCGGCAGCGTGGTGTTTGCTCGGCATGCCCGTAACATCGGGCTTGCGGATTATTTCCAGAACCTTGGCCACGTTCATGGCGTAATAGCCCGTGTATTGTCTGCCGGAGGAATCTTCTTCGGCAATGAAGAATTCTATGATTTCCAGCTCGTTGGTTCCTGATTCAAGCAGAATACTGTTCTGCGTCATGGCGGTTCACCCCTTTATTATCTACCCCGACACGGACCACGCGCCGCGCCCCCCTGCCCTGAATGCCCGGTAACAGTCACTTTCCACGGCTGATATGATCCGCCCGATGCACGGTTCCGGGCAACCGACCTTCATCAGATGCGGGACACCGCCTTTACATGCCTACCACATCACGCACCTTGAGTAACAGTATAGAGTATCTCGGACGATGCAGCAAACGGATTCTCGGTCTGCGGCGGCTCCTGCAACCTGTAACGATCCGACAGGGGCGTAGACTCCATATGCCTGTTGCATGCCCATACCGCCAGCGGCAACAGGTTGAGCACATCTTCCACGTTGTAGGCGAGCAGGGTTTCCAGCGCCCGCCTGTCGCCCGTGCGCCGGTAGTGCCGCCACAGCAGCACCGCAAGAAAGCCGTCCACCCCGTCAAGTTCGCCCCGGTCTATGCCCAGCACCTTTTCCACACGCTTCAGGCCGCCGGAGTATCCCAAGGCCTTGAATACATAGCGCAGGTCCACATGGCCGCAGCGCAGGGTAATGCCGAAGCTACGCTCTATGAACGGCACGTCGAAGCACTTGCCGTTAAAGGTGATGAGCAGGTCGTAGCGGGCGATGTCTTCTGCAAAGGCTTCCAGATTCTCGCCGTGCACGTAAGTGCGCACGGAGGTTCCGTCATACAGCGCGATGGTGGTGATGTGGGCGTGCGGCCATGAAAGGCCTGTGGTTTCTATGTCCACGCAGGCCACGGAATCCATGAATTCCGGCAGCAGGCGCCATTGCTGGTTGGCGGGCATGCGGGCGCCGAACCATGCCGCATCGCGCAATGCCAGATGCTGCGCGGAATCTTCCAGCAGGGCACGCAACTGTTCAGGGGAGGGTTTGCGCACGGGCAGCTTGCCCTGCCGCACCGCATGCAGGGCATCTTCCCACGTGAGGAGCCCGGCATCCCACAGCCGCTGCTCCGCGCCGCCGCCCACGCCCTGCAAATGACAGAAGGTGGAACGGATCATCGCCTGCCCCGCTTTGCCAAAGGCTTGCTTCCGCGCCCGGCAGAGGGCTTTTTGTCTTGGTCCGCAGAGTCTTTCATTTTCCGTTCCGCCACCCCGCAACGCGGGCAGATATCCTGCATTTCACACATACCGCATGCGGGATTGCGCGCATCGCACACATGCCTGCCGAACCACACCAGCATATGATTCACATTACCCCATTCGGACGCCGGGAACAGCGGCAGCAGGTCGCGCTCGACCACAACGGGATTGTCTGATTCCGTCAGCCCAAGGCGGAAGGCGATGCGCTTGACGTGCGTGTCCACGGCCATGCCCTCGTTTATGCCGAAGCCGCCCCAGAGCACCACGTTGGCGGTCTTTCGCGCAAGCCCCGGAAGGGCCACCAACTCCTCCATGGTGCGGGGCACCTCGCCGCCATGCATCCGCATAATACGCTCGGCCGCGCCGATGAGATTCTTCGCCTTGTTGCGGTAAAAGCCGGTGGAATGCACAACCGTCTCCAGTTCCGCCACATCCGCACGCGCAAGCTCCGCCGGTCCGGGCCAGCGGCGGAACAGTTCCGGCGTGACCTTGTTCACGCGCTCGTCTGTACACTGCGCCGCAAGCACGGTGGCCACAAGCAGTTGCCACGGCGAGGCGTGCACCAGATGCGTTTCCGGTTCCGGATACCGGGCATGCAGCCGTTGCAGCACCAGCAGGGCCCTTTCTGATTTTTCAAGCATGTTTTCCCGTACCTGCTGACAGAAAATGAGAGTCGTTGTATATGAAAGGCAAACGTTCCCTTTGGCACAGCCTCGTGCATAAGGCAACCGGACCTATCACCGCAAGGAGTGAATGTATGAACCTTCGCCGTATCGGGTACGCATCGGTTCCGCCGCTTGTCATTGCCTGTCTGGTTTTCGGACTCATGGTGTCTCCTGCCCTTTCTGAAGATATTGGCGCAAAGGTGCGTAGTGCCTGCACCAACTGTCACAACCTGAACCGGGTATGCAAAAATCTGGGCGTGAAGTCCGAGACGGACTGGACCACCACTGTGCAGCGCATGGTAGGCAAGAAGCCCGTGCTGGAGGGAGAGGAAGTGGGAAGCGCCATTTCATACCTTTCTTCGCTTGAGCCGAAGAACCCTGAAATCTGCAAGTGATGCGGCTTTGCCCGCCGGTATTGCCGGTCAGGATAGTTCATCAGGACTAGACATCTGCCCTGGACATCCGGGCTGAACATCTGAGCTGAACATCTGGACAGTTCGCCGGAACGATACATCCGGGCTGTACGCTAGGGCTGTTCATCTGGTCGATTCATCCGGATTGCCCGCCGGGGCAATTTGCGATACGTACACTGCCTGTGCCTGCGGCAAGGATTATCCATATGCCGCAGGCACAGCCGCGTGCATAGCCGCAAGCACAGACGCATAGACAGCCGCAGGCACAGCCGCGTGCATTGTACGGCTACTGCGCAACAGGAGACAGAGCATGGCACTGCTCGTATACATGACCGCCGCCTCTCCCGAAGAGGCAAGAACCATAGGCGATGCCCTTGTGGCCGGACGCTTTGCGGCGTGTGTGAACATTCTTGGGCCGGTGCAGTCTCTTTTCCGGTGGAAGGGTGCAGTGCAGTCGGAGACGGAAACGGCGTTCATCGCCAAAACCACGCAGGAAAGACTGGACGGACTGACGGCGGAAGTCCGGCGGCTGCACAGCTATGAAGTGCCCTGCATCATCGCCCTGCCCATACTGGGAGGCGATGCGGCATTTCTGGACTGGATAGTCTCCGAAACAAACGATGCCTCCCCCCGTCCGTCCGGCGAAGCTTCCGGTGTTACGAGCAATGTTTCTTCCGGTGCCCCTTCTGCTCCCCTCACTGTACCCGGCAAGGATACATGACAGGGGTTTGCCCGGTCCACACCTTGCCGAGAACAACCAGATGCACTGACTGATACTGAACGCAATACGGCATCCCCTGCCCCGGCATCCCTTAACCGCCTGCCGCGCGCCCGTGCGCACCGGCAGCATACCCGCAGCACAGCATTTCAAAGGAACGGCAATGTCCATCTATATCTCCGGTTCCATCGCCTATGACCGCATCATGAACTTTCCCGGTAAATTTTCCGACCACATCCTCCCCGACAAGATTCATATCCTGAACGTCTGCTTCCTCATTGACAGGCTGGAGGAAAAACGCGGCGGCACTGCGGGCAACATAGGCTACACCCTCTCGCTGCTGGGCGAAAAACCGACCATTCTTTCCGCCGTGGGCAAGGACTTTGACCGCTACGAAGACGTGCTGCGCACCATGGGGCTGCCGCTGGACGGCATACGCAAGTTTGACGACCTGTTCACCGCAGGCGCGTACATCACCACTGATCAGGACGACAACCAGATTACCGGCTTCAACCCCGGTGCCATGGCGAACCGTTGCGGCTACGCCTTTTCCGCCCTTGACCCGCAGAAGGACATTGCCCTTGTTTCGCCCGGCAACAAGGACGACATGATCGAACTGCCCCGCGCCTACCGTGCGGCGGGCGTGCGCTACATATTTGATCCGGGTCAGCAGATTCCGGTGTTTACTGCCGGGGAGATGCTGGAGTGCATTACCGGCGCGTACATGCTGGTTTCCAACGACTACGAACTGGAAATGATCATGAAGACCACCGGCTGCACCAAGGCGCAGTTGCTGGAAAAGTGCTCCTACATCATTACCACGCTGGGTGAAAACGGCTCGCGCATTGACAACGGCACGCCCATTGAGGTGGGCATTGCTGCCCCCGAGCGCGTGCAGGACCCCACCGGAGCGGGAGACGCCTACCGTGCAGGGCTGGTGAAGGGCATTCTGGAAGGAAGGTCTGTGGAAGACGCCGCGCGCATGGGCGCGGTCTGCGCCAGCTTCTGCATTGAACATTACGGCACGCAGGAACACTGCTTTACCATGGAGCAGTTCGCAGCGCGTTACGCCGCCGCTTTCGGCAGCTAGCCAGCTCCGCCCGGACACAGCCCCTGCCTGTGCGGGCTACTGTCGAATACTGCCGGATACTGTCGGATACTGCGGGATTGCCTCAGCCCCTGCGGAAGACCGGAGCCGTCTACGCCCCCAGACCGGAAGAGGCAGACGGGCTGACTGCAACGGGCAGCCAGTCCGGCAGACAATCCGGCAACCAGTCCGGCAGCAAGGCCGGCTGCAAGGCCGACAGACAGCACTAAGCAGACAGAAACGGGCAGACGCCGCTACCATACGGTGTCTGCCCGTTGATCATTTTTCTGCCCATGCCATGAAACCCGTAAGGCGGACACGGCGCACCCCGGAAAAATCCGGGGAGAGCACGGGGGTTACTCCTCCACTTCGTATCCGGCCTTTTCCACCGCTTCTTTGAGGATGGACATATCCACGCAGGCATCAGGACCGTAAGTCACTTCGCCCGTGGCAAGGTTCACGTTTACGTTCTCCACACCGTTGACCGTGGAAACGACCTTGGAAACCGTGGCCGCACAATCCGGGGTCTGCATGCCCCGCACACGTATCTTTTTCATGGCATCCTCCGCTTTGGGTGTCTTTATGTTGGAGCAGGAAAGCCCATGCGCCGCAGGCTGTAAACTCCGCGCGCGTCTCTCCCCTTCTTACTCTCGGCATACGCTTCTCATACCCTCCCGGCGTACCCTTGTGCAAGCTTGCAGTTACCATCCGAAAAAGATGGAACAGCCGCCGAAAATTGAGTATGATTACAACAACCCCTCTTCAGAACACAACGCGCAGCGCGCGACTATTTGATATTACTATAGAAAACGGAAACCGCGATACGGACCCTCTCCGTGCGGAACGGAAACGACGTATCCGTTTTCCGGCAGCCTTTCCCGCATACGCAGCGGCACCATGCCGCCCGCAAACATGCCGGGGAGAAATGCCGCACAGCCCTGACGCGGCAAACGGCCTGAGGCCGGAAGAGGAGGTGGGCTATGGTAGAAATGGTTGAAGCAGAAGTCATTGAGATGATGGACATGATGGACTATGAGGTATCGCCCATGGGCTATCTTATCATGGGAATCATCTGGTCCTTTGCCGGATTTCTCGGCGCGCATCTTGCCTATGACAAAGGCTGCAATCCCATTTTCTGGGCGGTGGTGTGCATGATTGCCCCCATTGCCCTCATGGCCATCTACGGCATGCGCAAGGCAGGGGAACCCGTGCCGGTTCTGTTGGGACGTGGACAGGAGGAGCAGCCCGGCTCCGTTGAAGGACGTGCCGGCGGACTGGTCCGAAGGCCCCGCACGCCTTTTCCCGCCGTTCCTCCCGCAGCCTTCCGCAAGGCACTGCCGTAAATGCAGCGGTGCAGACCAGTCAGGTGGTAGGGTCACGGCGTCTGACAGAGGGAGAATCCTTTATGAATTGGCACCGGCGCATGCGGCGGCACAGGCATGCGCCGGTTTTGCTTTGCTCTGCCGCACTTGCGCCACATGCCGGAATGCCGTATGGCAGTACCGCCTCCACTAGGCGATGACACCCCCCGGCCCAACCCCGGTTCAAACACAATTCAGACACGATGCCGCCCGGCCCGAAACGGGCCGAAACTGGCCAGAACTGGCCGGGACAGGCCGAACCATAGGAACAATATGATAGAATTGGATTTTACAGAAACCGGCTATATAATCATGGGGCTTATCTGGCTGCTGGCAGGCATATTCGGTGCAGGGCTGGCGTACAAAAAAGGCCGCAGCCCCTTCTTTTGGGGCATACTGTGCCTCATCGTACCCATTGCGCTCTTTGCCATAGGCGGCATGCGCGCCCCCGGCGAACCTCTGCCCCCCATTTTCCAGCGGGAAAAAGATGAACTGCGCCGTGAGGCAGAAGAGCGGGCCGCCCGGAACAAAAACTGACACACGCAATCTCGTGCCGCTGCTGCAGCGCGCACAGGCCGCTCCCGGCCGAGGCGGTGCTCGCCGCATATTTGCTGCCGACACAGCCCTTTTTTCCCGCCCATAACGATTCGGATGCACCATGATTGAACGCATGTTCCATATAATGACCTTTGGCTGCCAGATGAATGCCAATGACTCTGACTGGCTCCGCCGCTCTCTTTTTTCACGGGGGTTTACAGAGGCTGAAAAGCCCGAAGACGCCTCCGTCTTCATTCTGAACACCTGCTCCGTGCGTGAAAAACCGGAACAGAAAGTGTACAGCCTGCTCGGACGCATCCAGAACATGACACAGGGGCGCGAGGATGTGCTTGTGGCCGTGGGCGGCTGCGTGGCGCAGCAGGTGGGACGGGGATTCTTTAACCGCTTCAGGCAGGTGCGTCTGGTCTTCGGCACCGACGGGCTGGCTTCCGCCCCGCAGGCACTGGACCGCCTGACGGAAGAAACCCAGCTGCGCATGAGCCTGCTCGACTTTTCCGATGAATACCCGGAAAAGGAACAGGACTGGACGGACGGAGAAGTGCCCGCTGCCGGGTTTGTGAACATAATGCAGGGGTGCGACAACTTTTGCGCTTACTGCATTGTGCCCTACACCCGCGGGAGGCAGAAGTCGCGTTCCACCGCAGCCATACTGGAAGAATGCCGCGCCATGGCGGCAAGGGGCACACGCGACATCACCCTTCTGGGACAGAACGTGAACTCCTTCGGGCAGGACGCCCACGGAGACGGCACCTCTTTTGCGGAACTGCTGCACAGCGTGGCGGATACAGAGGGACTGCTCCGGCTGCGCTTTGTCACCTCGCACCCCAAGGACATAGCGGACGAGGTGATTGAGGCCTTTGGCAGCCGCACGAACATCTGCCCACGCCTGCACCTGCCCATGCAGTCCGGCTCTGATGAGGTTCTCAGACGCATGGGCCGCAAGTACGATATGGCGCGCTACCGTTCCATTGTGGACAAGCTGCGCGCCGCACGGCCCGACCTGCAACTGACCACAGACATCATCGTAGGGTTTCCCGGCGAGACGGAAGACGATTTTCAGCAGACTCTTGCCGCAGCCAGAGAGATAGGCTTTGCCCAGTCTTTCTCGTTCAACTACTCCGACCGTCCCGGAACCAAGGCGGAGATGCTGGCCGACAAGGTTTCCAAAGAGGTCATGCAGGACCGCCTGCAACGGTATCAGGACTGGCAGTCGGAATATACTGAACAGGTTCTGCAAAGTATGGTAGGAAAGACGGTAGATGTTCTCTTTGAAGGCATGAGCAGGCGTCAGACGGGCCAGATGGTGCCCGAAACGCCCGATTCGCCGAAGGGTACGGCGGGAACGGCGGATGCGGGCGATATGCGCGAGGCCGCAGGCCAACAGGCACCCGCAGGCGGCGAAACGTGGCAGGGACGGGATGTCTACGGGCAACTTGTGCATGTGCGCCTGCCGGAAGGGATGAATATGCAGGGCAAATGCATGTCTGTACGCATCTGCGAGGCCAAGAAGCACTCCCTGACGGGAGAAGGGGTTGGTGATCCATGGTAGTCATGCACGTAGCCGGGCTTACCCTTGACGAGCAGACCAAGGCACCCATCCTTGTACTGAAAAATGTGCATGGCAGTGAGGTGCTGCCCATCTGGATAGGAGCCATGGAAGCCATGGCCATTTCTGTGGTCCTGAACGAGGTTGCCGTGCCCCGCCCCCTGACCCACGACCTTATGCTGCGCACCCTGGAGGAATCCGGCACGGTGCTGCTGGGCGTGGAAATAGTGGCTTTGCAGGAAGGAACCTACTTTGCGGTACTTTCGCTCGGCGTAGGCGAGAGCACGCACAGGGTGGACTGTCGCCCCTCTGACGCGGTGGCGCTGGCACTGCGTGCGCAGGTGCCTATTCTGGTGCACGACCATGTGCTGGAAACCGCGCTGCGCGAAAATCTGCGCCCTTCCACCGAGCCTGCCACAGAAGAAGAGCGTGACCGCCTGCAGGAACCTGCCGATGCCGCCGCAGAAATGGTCCGCGCCTCCCGCGGGATGGGGAAGGGGCGTCCTTCCGGCCTGCGTCCGGCAAACAAGGCAACGGACGTTGCTTCCCGCGCCGCCACGTCTTCCGATGAGCCGCAGGATGATGAAAGCCTTGCGGATATGCTCCGCCAGATGGAACCGGACATAAAGACCAAGATGTAATTGTTCCCGCCGCCCTGCATGGTTACTCCTCCATACAAGGCCAGTCAGCCCTTAAGGATGCCCCGGCGCAATTTTTCCGGTACGGCTTTTCCCTTCTGCTTTTGGGACCGCTCCGTCCCCCCCCACTTCCCACCGCCTGCAGAACCTTAAGGTTTCTTAACCATTCTTAATGGTTTGCCCGACACTTCTCCATACACCCCGGCTGGACTCTTGCACGCCATTTCTCCGGACGCCGGAGCGGAAAATGTTTCCCCCCGGCGACGCGCGTTCAACAAAGAACCGAGGAGAACAGCGAGGTACAGGCTATGTCCATTTACGGAGTAAGCGGGTCCGGGTCATCCGGCGGCCTTGCCCAGCTGCTGGCGCAGGCAATTGCCCAGCGGCAGGCACAGCAGACGGATACCGAAAGCACGGAACGGTTTGCACAATCGTTCATTACGGACCATGACAAGGACAGTGACGGTCTGCTTGCCATGGGCGAGACGGATTTTGACCAGAAACAGTTCGACAGCATTGACACGGACGGAGACGGCTTTCTCTCCGCCGGGGAGTTGAGCGCAGAGGAACAGCGCAGGCAGGAATCCGGAGCCTTTGCCATGGCGATGCAGTCCTTCGGGCTGGATACGGACAAGATTGCCGCATCGCTCATCTCTGCTCTGGATACGGACAGCGACGGCATGCTCAGTGCCGGGGAAAGCGGGCTGGATGAAGACCTTTTCGGCTCACTGGATGCCGACGGCGATGGAGCCATAACCACGGCAGAGCTCACCGATGCGCTGAACAGCCAGCTTGAAACCGCACAGACGCAGACCGCCGCTGCCGGAACAGCAGCAACGGCAGGCATGCCCGGTGCGGCGGCTTCCGGCACCGGATCTTCCGAAGAGGAATACGATGAACTGGACCTGAACAAGGACGGCATTGTTTCCGCAGACGAACTCCGGCAGGCCATGATGCAGGGATTGATCGGCAAATCCGGAGAAACCTCCGGGGCAGGCGATACGGGAAGCATGTTCACACGCAGATTAGCGGAACAGGCGTACGGCGCTCAGTCGGGGGCCATGGACGCCATGTCGGCGCTTCTTACCTCATCCATACGGGAAATGGCGGCATGACCGGGCGTTGAGAAAAGGGAATCCGCAGTGATGCTGCGTAGTATTCCGGCCTGCCGCATGGCTCACTACGCGTTTGTGCGCAGCAGGTCTGAATAGCCCCTGCCCCTGCGTCACTCCCTTTTGAACGCCCTGGCGCCCTGAAGGCCTGAAGGCCTGCGGAAAAGGCGTTCCCCCCCCCCGGTGCGAACACCGCACGGGACACGAAGAGACAGACTCAACGGCTCTGCACGCAGCGGCCCCCGTCCGGCAACGGTCTTGGGGCCGTTTCGTTTGCAACCGTACCGGCTCTGGCGTATATTGGCCGGGTCCGCGCATATTTGTACAATGAACCTCCTTTCCGGAACCCAAGACGCAACGGATAATACCGCATGATAGACCTGCATGTGCACACGTACTTCAGCGACGGGAAAAATTCTCCGGCAGTAGCCATGCGCTACGCCAAGGCTGCCGGATACCGCGCCATAGCCTTTACCGACCATGTGGATGCCAGCAACATGCGGCATGTGCTGGAAAACCTGCTGCCCATGGTGCGTGCCTACGGCCCGTATGCAGGCATAGACCTCTTTGCCGGTGTGGAGCTTACCCATGTGCCTGCCGCGCTTGTGCCGGACGCCATACGTGAAGCACGCGCCATGGGGGCACACATTGTCAGCGTGCACGGGCAGACGCTGGCCGATATAGTTGAAGAAGGGACCAACCTCGCCGCCATTGAGGGCGGAGCGGATATACTGTGCCACCCCGGCCTCATTACCGAGCAGGAAGCCGTGCTCGCTGCCGAGCGGGGCGTGCTGCTGGAAATTACCACCCGCCCCGGCCACGCCCTTGCCAACGGCCATGTGGCAGTCACCGCGCGCCGGTGCGGCACGAAACTTGTCATTAACAACGATGCCCATCACTCAAGCGATTTCGTTTCCCGCGACAAACGCAAGGCCATTGCCCTTGGCGCGGGAATGACGCCTGATGAAATACGGCAGGCAGAGGAAAACAGCCGCGCACTGGTTGTCCGGCTGCTGCGCAACGTCTGACCTTCTGCGGAATTGAATATTTCAACAGAATCACGCCTTCAGGAGAACCTTCATGTCCCGCCCATCCGCCCATAACCGGCTCCATAGTGCGGTTTACTTCCTGCTGCTGGCCGTCCTCATGCTGCTTCCCGCGCAGGGAATGAGCCAGCCTGCCCTGTCGCAGAATGAGAAATCCACCATCCAGTTTTTTGAATCCGTTCGCCACAGCCCGCCCATGATGCGGGCATTTCTGGACGCAATGCCCAAAGGGGCAGACCTGCACACGCATCTTTCCGGTGCCGTCTATGCCGAAGACTATCTGCAATGGGCCATGGAGGACGGACGCTGCATAGACACCGCCACCTTTACCATCCTAAGCCCTGATGCTCCGTCCAATAAATCCACGGCGCAGGACCCGTGCCCGCAGGGCAGCGTGCCCGCCGAACGCCTGTTTCATGACAACACGCTGTACGCCGATGCCGTAAACGCGCTTTCTACCCGCGACATACACTCTGTTTCGCGCATGTGGGGGCATGAGCAGTTCTTCAGTTCGTTCGCCAAATTCAATGCGGGCAAACTGGGGCGCGGTGCGGACATGCTGGCTTCCGTCATACGCCGCGCGGCGAGCCAGAATATTCTGCACCTTGAGGTCATGGACTCCATCTACCCCGTCACGCTGAAGAATATTGCAACATCGGTGGGATGGTCCGGCAACGCGGAAGATACACTGAATGCCCTGCGACAGGCGGGGCTGTTTGAATCCATAGAAAATTCCGTGGCGGCCCGCCGCGCCCTGCTGGACGAAACCCGGTTCCTGCTGCAAGCCGGACTGGAAGATGAGCCCGGGCTTGCGGGCGGGGCATCGGCCCCCGTGCCGGACGTTTCCGTTCGGTTCATCCAGCAGATACACCGCAATTCGTCTCCGGAACAGGTGTTCGCCCAGCTTGCCTACAGCTTTGAACTGGTGCGTCACGACCCGTATGTGGTTGCCTTCAACTTTGTGGCACCGGAAGATTACCCCACCGCGCTGCGGGATTATACCCTGCACATGCGCATGATAGACGCCCTGCATGCCCTGCCGGAATACACGGGCACCAACATAACCCTGCACGCGGGCGAGCTGGCCATGGGCCTTGTTCCCCCACGGGATTTGCGGTTCCATATCCGTGAGGCCGTGGAAACAGGACATGCCCGCCGCATAGGGCACGGGGTTTCCGTTATGCATGAGGATAACGCCTTCGGCCTGCTGCGCACCATGCGCGACCGCCGCGTGGCCGTGGAGATATGCCTTTCAAGCAACGACCAGATTCTGGGGGTGCGCGGGGCGGACCACCCCTTCCCCGTCTACCGCAAGTACGGCGTGCCCATGGTGCTGAACACGGATGATGAGGGAGTGGCGCGTATTGACCTGACCAACGAGTACCTGCGTGCGGCCACGACCTACGCGCTGGGGTATCAGGACATGAAGGCGCTTTCGCGCAACAGTCTGGAATACAGCTTCCTTCCCGGCGCGAGCCTGTGGGCGGACCCCGCCGCCTTCATCATGGGGGGAGACTGCAAGGATTCTCCCATGGGACACGAGACGGCCCTGTGCGCCCGGCTGCTGGAAGCCAGCGACAAGGCGCGTATGCAGTGGCAGCTGGAAAAAGCCTTTGTGGATTTTGAACGGGACGTGGCGGAAAACATGGCCCGCCCGTAGGGGCAAGCGATCATGGCCGCGCCGGGAGCAGCGCTTTACTGCGCAGCCCCGGCGCGTTACATAGGACAAGCCGTATACACGCCCATATCAACCGCCTGACGCAAAACGGGAAGACACATGGACTTCATCGGATTTTCCATAAAAAAGCCTGTCGCCATCCTTGTGGGCGTTATCCTGCTGGTCATGTTCGGCACGCTGGGGCTGATGAACATGCCCTATCAGCTCAGCCCCACGGTCACGGAACCGGAAATTACCGTAACCACCTCGTGGACCGGTGCCACCCCGTACGAGGTGGAGCGCGATATCATTGAAGAGCAGGAGAAGGTGCTCAAGGGGCTGCCCAACCTTGTGACCATGGAATCCACCTCTTCCAACGGCAGGGGCCAGATTACGCTGCGCTTCACCATAGGCACCGAGGTGGACACCGCCCTGCTGCGCGTTTCTAACAAGCTGAACGAAGTTCCCTCCTACCCGCAGAATGTGGACAAGCCCATCATCAGCGCATCGGGCGAATCGTCCTCGCCCGTTATCTGGATGGTGCTGAAGACCCTGCCCGGCAACGAAACGCCCATAGACACCTACCGCACCTTCTTTGAAAACGAGGTGCGCCAGCATCTGGAGCGTGTTGACGGTGTTTCTGACCTGCTTGTGTTCGGCGGCACCGAACGCGAAATGCAGGTTACGGTGAACCCGCACAAGCTGGCAGCGCACAGGCTTACCATTTCTGACCTCATCGCCGTGCTGCAGTCGGAAAATGCCAACATTGCCGCAGGCAACATGGAGCTGGGGCGCAGGCAGTACCGCATCCGTACCGTGGGCGAATTCGACTCGCCGGAAACCATTCTGGATACCGTGATCACCTCCAGCGGCGAGAGGCGCATAACCGTGCGCGACGTGGCGGAAGCCTCGTACGGCTTTCAGAAGCGCACCGCTGCCATGCTGCACAACGGGGCCCCCGGCGTGGTCTGCGGCGTGCGCCCGGAAGCGGGCACCAACGTGCTGACCATGACCGATGCCACAGAAGCCGTGGTGACCGCACTGAATGCGGGCCTGCTGAAAGACAACGGCGTGCGGCTGGACTGGACGTATGACCAGCGGCCCTACATCAACGGTGCCATTGATCTGGTGAAGGACAACATCATGCTTGGCGGCATGCTTGCCATATGCGTGCTGCTGGTGTTTCTGCGCTCCCTGACCTCCACCGTGGTAGTGGCCGTGGCCATTCCCATAAGTGTGCTGGGCACCTTTATCTTCATGAACGGACTGGGCAGGAACCTGAACGTGGTGAGCCTTGCCGGGATATCGTTTGCGGTGGGCATGCTGGTGGACAACGCCATTGTGGTGCTGGAGAACATAGACAGGCACCGGAGCATGGGCAAATCGCCCTTCCGCGCCTGCTACGACGGCACAACGGAAGTGTGGGGAGCGGTGCTTGCCTCCACCCTGACCACGGTGGCGGTGTTTCTGCCTGTGGCCTTTGTGGAGCAGGAGGCGGGGCAGCTTTTCAAGGACATCTCCATTGCCATTACCTGCGCCATAACGCTCAGCCTGTTCGTTTCGCTGTCCGTCATTCCCATGCTGGCCAATCAGTTCTTCTCGCTTTCCCGGAAGAGCAAGGAACGGAGCAGGTTCCTCCCGTTCATAGACAGCGTGGGGCGCGGCATAAGCGCGGCCATAATGGGTGTGCTTGGCGTGACGCTGCGCAACGCCTTCACCCGGCTGGTCACGGTGGGCGCACTGACGGCCTTTGCCGTGGTTTCCACCTACATGGCCTTTCCCAAAATGGAATACCTGCCGCAGGGCAACCGCAACCTCATCCTGAACATTCTTATTCCCCCGCCCGGTCTTTCGTATGAGGAACGCTACGCCATAGGCTCCTACATCCAGCAGACCTACAGCGGGCAACTGGCCTCTGAAACGGAAGACGTGGACGGACTGCCGCCCATGAAGGCTCTGTTCTACGTAGGCGCGGCGGACTTTATGCTCTTTGGGTCCACCTCCAAAATTGAAGACAGGGCTGCGGAATACATTCCCTCCTTCACCGCCACCATCAACTCCATTCCGGGCATGTTCGGCGTTTCCATGCAGGCCGGGATTTTTCAGGACAGCATAGGCAAGGGCAGAACCATTGAGGTGGACCTTTCCGCCGGAGACATAAACAAGCTGGTAAGCGGCGCGGGTGCCCTGTTCGGCTCCATCATGCAGTCTATTCCCGGTTCGCAGATACGCCCCATTCCCTCGCTGGAACTGCTTTTTCCCGAAATACGCCTGAACCCGGACCGCGACAGGCTGCGGGCTGCGGGCATGTCTTCTCGCGAGCTGGGCATTGCCGTGGATGTGCTCATGGACGGCAGAAAGGTGGGCGACTTCAACGAGGAAGGCGAAAAAAAGATAGACCTCACCATCATGGCGTCTGATGCCGACGTATCTTCCCCGGAGGCGCTGTATCACTCGCTGGTGGCTACTTCCGGCGGGGTGCCGGTGCCCATATCCTCTCTTGCGGATATTGAGCGCACCTACGGCATTTCGCAGATACGCCATCTGGAGCGTGACCGCACCATAACCCTGCAAGTCACACCGCCGCAGGAAATGCCGCTGGAACAGGCCATGGACATCATTTCCGGCGAGCTTATTCCCAAGCTGCAGGAAGGACCGCTGCACGGGATAAACTACCGACTTTCCGGCGCTGCGGACAAACTTACGCAGACGCGGGAGGCGCTGCAATGGAACTTCCTGCTGGCAGTGATCATCACCTACCTGCTCATGTCTGCACTGTTCGGCAACTTCATCTACCCGCTCATTATCCTGTTCACCGTGCCGCTGGCGGCTGCGGGAGGCATTCTGGGCCTCAGGCTGGAAAACCTGCTCGTAACACGGCAACCCATGGATATTCTTACCATGCTGGGGTTCATCATCCTTATCGGCGTGGTGGTGAACAACGCCATTCTCATTGTGCACCAATCCCTGAACAACATACGGGAAGGGGGCATGGCGCACCGCGAGGCGGTGCTGGAATCGGTGCGGTCGCGCCTGCGCCCCATCTATATGAGCGCAACCACGTCCATATTCGGCATGCTGCCGCTGGCCATTGCTCCCGGCCCCGGTTCGGAACTGTACAGGGGTCTCGGTTCCGTGGTGCTGGGTGGCATAGCCATCTCCACGGTGTTCACGGTATTTGTCATTCCCGCCCTGCTGCTCTTTGTCATCGGCATGGAAAAACCGGGCACAGGCGAAGAATAGCGCCGCATCACTTCCTTCTTACGTTCCGCGCAACGGCATCCCGGAGGCATTTCCGGGATGCCGTTTTCTTTTGGGGCCGCACTGCACTTTTTCACACGCTTTTTTGCAAAGCATTCTAAAGTTGCCGGCACTTCTGCCGATAGGACTCATGTATTCGAAAAAAAGGCGCGCTCCGCGTGCGCGAGAGGTGTTCCGCATGCTCAACTATTACCGCTACAAAGAAGTGTACGAGCTTTTCCTCAAAGGAAAACCGGATGAAGCCAAACACCTGCTCATGGATTTGCAATCCCGATACATAGAAGTCTGCGATGAAAACAATGTTCTCAAATCGCAGGTTCAGGAATTTGAAGACATACTCTATCTTTCCAAAAACCTTGTGTATGACGGGAGCTATTACTGGCTCATTACCGGCAACATAAAGCAAGGTCCGTTCTGCTCCGCGTGCTACAACAGGGACGGTATTCTCATCCGCCTGCACGATGACGGAGAAGCCCGCAAATGCTACAATTGCGGGACGCAGTACGAACGGGATAATGCCGTCGCGGCTGCGCAGGGAGTGGAGAAATCCGCAGCACCGCAACGGCTGGCCAAGGTCATACCCCTGTACAAATAAGGAGCCGAGTATGCGCCAGTCTCGCGCCGCAACAATGGAGTACGGTTTGTTTCTGCAACGAGTCTATATCGCAACCGGTCTGATTTCCGTTTTTGCCCTCTGCTTTCTCACCTTCAAGACCATGTAGCCGTCTGCATTTGCAGACCTTCCGGCACACACCCGGCCCGCCCCCCGGCGGGCCTTGTTTTTTCCCTCTCCGTGAGCGCCGTACCGTGTGCATTTCATCGTGCACATGTCCGCGTATGGCTACGCGTATCGGCATAAATCACTACGGAACATAGGCGTTGCCTTGTTCCGCTAAAGAGATAGCGACTTCTGCTAAAGAGATAGCGGTATCTGCCGATAGGGTATGCAAGCTCACGCCGCCGTTCTCCCCCGTCCGGGCGGCACAACAGCGAGGCCCTGACCATGACCAAGAAGAATCAGTCGCCCTTTTTGTCCGCCCTTGTACTGGCGGATGCGGAAGGCGTTGCCGCCGTGGACCGCACCACCCTGCGCACCCACGGCATACGCCATGTACGGGTGCTCTCATCCGGCGAGGAAGCTGCGCGCCTGCTTGCCCGCGAGGCCGCCCGCAGGGAAAAACACCGGGCAGCCCTGCACCAAGGCAGGGGGCAGGAAGAGGCCAGAGATACCAGAGAAACCGGAGAAGCACGACCAACCTCCCCGACCTGCGACCTGGTGCTTTGCAACGCCACGCTGGACGATATGGAAGGGACCGCCTTTCTGCGGCTTATCCGCAAGCACCCTGCGCTGGCATCGCTGCCTGTCATTCTCACTGCTCCCTCGGCCACGCGGGAAGATGTGCTGAAGGCCATAGGGGCCGGATGCACGGGCTTTCTTGTGCGGCCCTACACGACAGCCGCCTTTGCCGAGCAACTGGAGCTGGCGGCCCGCAGTGCGGCCATGCCGGACATGGCAAGGCTCATGCACTCTGCGGACACGGCACTGGGTGCGGAAGAATTTGACAACGCCCTCGCCACGCTGGGCAAGGTGGTGACTGTTGCCAAACCCAAGGCGCAGGAATGCTACGAGCAGGGCATGGCGCACCTTGAGGCCCGCGACTACGCCGCCGCCATTGCCGCCTTTAACCGCGCAGTGCGGCTGAACGTGCTCTATGCCGAGGCATATATGGGGCTTTCTCACGCATGGCGCGGTAAAGGAGACCAACGCAAGGCCCGCAAATACATGATGATGGCAGGCGAAGCATACGCCCGGCTGGAGGCCTTTGCCGATGCGCGGTCGGTTTTCAGCCAGCTTTCGCAGGAATGGCCGGATATGCCCAACCTGCTGCTGGGCACTGCGGGCGCACTGGTGCGGCAGGGCAATTTTCAGGCGGCGGCCATGGCCTATGTGGAAGGGTACAAGCTCACCCCGGATGCGGACATAAGCACGCAGGTTGCCCGCGCCTGCCACTTCACCGACAAGCCGGAAGAGGCTGCGGTGGCGCTGTGCCGGGCCATGGAAAAAGGCGGTGAACGGGATATGGCGCAACGGCTTTACCGCCGCATCATCGCCATACCGGAACGGCGGCCTGCTCCCGCACGCAAGCCCCTTCTGGCGCAGTTTCCCATGCTCAACGAACTGCTGGCCGTGGCCCGCTACACCATGCGCGCATACAGGGAAGCGCACACCGCCCCGCCGGAACAACTGGCGCAGGACCGCAGACTACGCATTATCTGACGCAGAACTGAGCAAACCGCACACACATACATAAAAAGGCAGGCCCGGAAGCGTATCCGGCCTGCCTTTTCTTTGGCTTTACTCTCTAACGGAGTGCGCTCCCGCCGTGCGGCGGGCTATTCCAGAGAGGCAGGCAACGATGCGGCCCACGCCCGGATTTCGTCCCTTACCCGGCGGTAATGCACAAGGGCCTCCTCTTCCGAGGTGGCATGTTCGGCCAGTTTGGGCGGGTCGTCAAAGCCCGCATGCACACGCCGCGCCGCTCCCGGGAAGAAGGGGCAATTTTCGCTGGCGTGACCGCACACGGTGATAATGTAGTCATACTCCTGCTGCGGCAGATCGCCCACCAGCTTGGAAACGTGGGAAGAGATATCCACCCCGGCTTCCGCCATGACCTTTACCGCATGGGGATTGAGGCCATGCTTCTCTATGCCTGCTGACCAGACATCAAACGTATCGCCTTTCAGCGCGCGCACCCATCCCTCTGCCATCTGGCTGCGGCAGGAATTTCCGGTGCACAGGATAAGCATTTTTTTCTTGCTCAACAGTTCACTCCTCCAACGTGTTTACGGACGTGCCGCACGCGGCAGGCTGCTCCGGCAAAGGATACCTCCGGCCGGTCTCCGACCTGCGGTGCGCAACGGGTCGCCGCAAAATCAGAGGGGAGCCTTTTCAGCATCCGCCTGCACACGCCCCGCCGCCTTTCCGGCAAGCAGCGAAGCGGCGAGCGTCTGCGCCCGTTCGCGTATATCATCACGGATGCGGCGCACTTTTTCCAATTTTTCTTCGTGGCTGCCGGTAACACGGGAAGGATCTTCCAGATCCCAGTGCAGCCGCCTGACCACGCCGGGAAACAAGGGGCAACGAGCCTCCTGCTCCGCCGTGCACACGGTCAGCACATAGTCATATAACCTGCCCTGCCGGTAAAAATCAAATACACCGTTGGTCGGCTTGCCGGAAAGGTCTACACCTTCTTCCCGCATCACCTCAATGACAAGGGGGTTGATGACGCCCGGCTCCAGACCGGCGCTTTCCACGGCGAGGCGTCCTTCTCCGAACTGGTTCAGATACCATTCCGCCATCTGGCTGCGCGCGCTGTTATGCACGCAAATGGCCAATATCCGTATGGGTGCTGACATAATCGTTCCTCTTGGGGATGAGTGTTCGACATGAAAACTACATGCTCCATGATGACGAATTGAAGACACCGGCACGGCGGCAAGGGTGAAATATAGGGTGAAAGAAAGACTGAAATCAGGGCTGAAAACCGCCACGGCACGGGACTGCCCTTGTGCAGACTGCGCAACCAATCAACATCTTCTCTCCGTAACCCCTTTTCATGATTCACGCATAGTTGTAGAGTACAAAAAACCGCACGCCACCCGGAAGGATTCGGCGAGGTACGGGCTGCCATGCGCAGCCCCCGCAACGCAACGAGGTTACATGAGCCATCTCACCACCCTGCTTGTCCACCCGGACGCCGCCATACGCGCCCGCCTGCGCGCCATGCTGGAGCCTGTTTCCTTTGTCCGCGTGCTCGGTGAGGCGGCAACGGGGCAGGAAGCCCAACTCCTGCTGGACGCCATTCCCTACGGAGTGTTCTTTCTGGGTGTATCGCTTAGCAGCCCCACAGACGGGCTGGACCTTGCCCGCCTGCTGCTGGGGCGCAGGCAGCGCCCTGCGCTGGTATTCCTTGCCACGGATGAGCAGCACGCGTTTGCCGCCTTTGAACTGGAGGCGACGGATTATCTTATCTTCCCCTGTCAGGAAGACCGGTTTGCCCGAACCGTGGACCGCCTGCGGCAGTTTAAAACCCACCACAACCTTGCGCCGGAGCCTTCTTCCCGCTGGCGTGAACCGCATGCTCCCGTGCAGGTGGAGCATGACGGCGATTACGATGAGCTGGAAGAAACCGTACAACTGCCGCTTGCCGATGATGAGCAGGAGGATTTTCTTTCTGCCCTCAAACAGGCGTGGGACCACAGCAGCCGATTCCGCCCGGTGGAGATTGAGCGCCTTGCCATAACGCTGGAAGGCAAGACCATGCTCCTGCCCTACCACGAGATAATCTTTGTGGAGGCGTATGAAGATTATTCTTACGTCCATACCGCCACGCAGAAATACCTTACCTCTTACCGCCTGAAGGTGCTGGAAAGCCGCCTGCGCGCCCACCGCTTCTTCCGCGTGCACAGGAAATATCTGGTGAATCTGGATATGGTTACGGAAATAGCGTCACTGCCCGGTTCCAATTTCATGCTGCGCACCGCCGGGCGCACCCGCATCGAGCTGCCCATCAGCCGCCGCAGGCTTGCAGAACTCAAACAGGTACTGGGGCTATGACCATGAACAAACCCAAGAAAAATGCCCCTGCCCATAGAAGCGGCACTGCCGGACAGCGCACGGCGCAACAGCCTGCTGCCAAGGATGCCACCCGAAATGCCACCCCCAATGCAGCCGGGGGCGTTTGCGGCACGCTGGACACCCTGCTGGTGGAGGAACGCGTTTTCCGCCCCCTGCCCCGCGTGATGGCAGAAGCCACCGTAAACCCGCAGGACGCGGCGCATGCCCGCCGCCGCGCGGAACAGGACTGGCTGGGATTCTGGGAAGAGGCAGCGGACGAACTGCAATGGTTCCGCAAATGGGAAACCGTGCTGGACGATGCCGAGCCGCCTTTTTACCGCTGGTTTGCCGGAGCACGCTGCAACATTGTGCATAATGCGCTGGACCGCCATATAGAGACCGTGAACAAGAACCGCCTTGCCCTGATCTGGGAGGGCGAACCCGGTGACACGCGCAAGCTTACCTACTTTGAGCTATACCGGGAGGTTAACCGGTTTGCCAACGTGCTGCGCGGCATGGGAGTGCGCAAGGGCGACATGGTACTCATCTACATGCCCTCGCTGCCGGAAACCGCCATTGCCATGCTGGCTACAGTCAAAATCGGCGCCATTCACAGTGTGGTGTTTGCGGGGTTCTCTTCCGGCGGGCTGGCGGACCGTATCGTGGATGCACGGCCACGCATCATCGTAACGGTGGACGGCTTTTACCGCAACGGCAGGGTCATTGCCCTGAAGCCGTTGGTAGACGATGCCATAAGCCACTGCCGCCGCGCCGCGCAGGACAGGGGTGAAGCCTCTGCTGATGCAGGAATCGAGCAGGTAGTGGTAGTGCACCGGGCGCATCTGGACGTTGCCATGAAGGACGGGCGCGACCACTGGTGGCACGATGTTATGCTGCACCAGCCCTCGGAGGCGCTGACAGAGGTCATGGACGCCACGGACCCGCTGTTTGTGCTCTATACATCGGGCACCACGGGCAAGCCCAAGGGCATTGTCCATTCCCACGGCGGGTATATGGTGGGCGTACACCGGACGCTGAACTGGGTGTTTGACCTCAAGCCCACGGATATTTTCTGGTGCACGGCAGACCCCGGCTGGATTACCGGGCATTCCTACGCCATTTACGGCCCGCTTATGGCGGGAACCACAACGCTGCTGTACGAAGGGCATCCCCTCTACCCGGAGGCGGGGAGGCTATGGTCCATGGTGGAACGCTGGGGAGTGACCATACTCTACACCGTGCCCACGCTTATCCGCATGCTCATGCGGTTTGGCACGCAGTATCCTGCGCGCCACGACCTGACCACGCTGCGGCTGCTGGGAACCGTGGGTGAACCCATATCGCCCGAGGCGTGGGTATGGTTCCACAAAAACATAGGACGCGGCCAATGCCCGTTGCTGGATACGTGGTGGCAGACGGAGACAGGCATGATCATGATTGCGCCGCTGCCTGTCTCGCTGCTCAAGCCCGGTTCCGTCACCCGGCCCATGCCGGGCATAGAGGCAGACGTGGTGGATGCAAAGGGCAATTCGCTGCCGCCCCGCACGGGCGGGTATCTGGTCATAAAAAGACCGTGGCCCGCCATGATGAACACGGTGTTCAATGACCGGCAGGCGTATGAATCCATGTACTGGTCACAGTTTCCGGGCTGGTACTTCCCCGGCGATGTGGCACGCAAGGATGATGACGGCTATATCTGGATTCAGGGACGCGCCGATGATGTTATCATGATAGCCGGGCACCGCGTGGGCACGGCCGAACTGGAAGCCGCCCTTGCCTCGCACCCCGCCGTTGCGGAATGCGGCGTTATAGGCGTGCCGGACGACATTCGCGGCGAGGTGGCAAAGGCATTTGTGGTGCTGCATGACGATGTGCCGCCCATAGGCGGATTTGTGCAGGCGGAGGATCTGGAGTCGGAACTCATGGAACATGTGCGGCGTGAACTTGGCCCTGTGGCGGTGCTGCGCGGAGTGGAGTTCCGTACGCAGTTGCCCAAGAACCGCAGCGGCAAGATTATGCGGCGCATTCTCCGCGCCGAAGAACTGGGCGAAGACACCGGAGACACCAGCACACTGGAAGAGGAGCCGTTCTACCTGAGGTAGGCAGGGGATAAGAGGATATCTTTTCTATATATAATTCATCTCTTAACAGCTTCTGTTGGGCATGATGAGACACAAACTCCACAATTTGTACAGCCATCACCAACAATATACGTATTGCCAACCTTTACTATAATCTGCTCAGGACAAACCACACTGCATACTCCACATCCGATACACATGCTCGAATCTACCCTAGGACTTGAACCATTGACTCCTTGATGGTCAATAAGATTTTATTTGTAAGATTCAATCCAAGAAAACGGCATTTCACCATACTCTGTCATCATTATGCACAAATTATTCCAAGCATAGGCTCTATATTGAAGACTAAGAGATGTGTCTTTAATTATATTTTCACAAGCTTTTATATACGCTTGATCTTCCAAAGAAAATTGTATCATCCAATCGTTACTCATAACTGCCACCAAAGCTCATCGTTCCATTTTTATTAATAATACTCATGACTTTAATAGATTGTACAAATCCTTTTTTTGCGGAAACCTCCAATAGACTTTTTGCTTTTTCAACATCCTTTTGCACACCAAGCCCGTTAAGATACATCATTCCAACAACGAATTGTCCACGGGGAACCCCTGCTTCGGCAGCACGAATGCCATGCTGATAGGCTTTTTTCATATCCGCTTCCCCTGCAATTCCGAAAAGATACATATAGGCGAGATATGCATCAGACTTTGCATCCCCTGCCTCGGCACCCGACACAAAATGGCTTTTTGATTTTTCCAGATCCATTTCGTTACAGCGCCCTGAAAACAACACAACTCCCATTATGTGGTTAATATGCTTCTCGCCTTCAGCAATTGCAGAAAGGCAACTCGAATAAAGCTGCTCGCAATTTTCGAAGGGCCTATTTATATTGTAAATCTTTATGCATATTTCTGCATTGGTTAAACCTGTATGGTCCTCTTCAACACCTTGCGCCAAAGCATTGCTGGCCACTCCCCAAATAAGAAAAGCACATCCATACAACACGGCACGAACGAGCTTTGCATTTGCAATCGTATCCAACGCGCCCTCACAATACGTATTCATTGTTTGATAATGACTTTCATATTCAGACCCGATATGTCAACGCTTTTCTTCGGCAGACCGACTTTCTATCTCCACAACAGAAACGCATACCTCGCACTATACCAGAACGTTATGCCCTGAATTTTTCGGGCAGGCCGGGCAAGCCGGACAAGGCGGGCAGGCCAGACAGGCCGGTTCCCGCAATCCAGCCTTCAGTACGGCACATGCGTTCCAGATGCTCACGGCAGACAGAAGTATCGCCGCAATCGTGTGCAGCGGGAAAGCCCCAGTCCGGCAGCCGGGAGGCGCGGGCCGTCTGCACGGCGCAGAGAACGGCATCCAGAGCGTCTGCCTGCGCATCCTGCACCATTGCCTCACACAACGCCTGCGGCATGCGCAACGTAATCCCTAAGCACCGTTGCGTGTACTCCGGCAAATCACGAAGCAGCCTTTCCCGGTTGGCGCGGCGCAGTACCCGCTGTGCAGGCAGGCCATCTTTATAGGGTGCTGCGGCTGTAGCCTTGCGCCTGCCGCCCCCTGCGGGCTGCCCTTCACCATTGTGCATAGCCAGAACAGCCCGTGCAAGAAGGGCCGGATACGCTTCCAGCAGTACCGGACGCTGCGGAACAGGAACGGCCTGCGGAGCCGCCGCATCATCCCTCTGCGCCTGAATGCCCTGACCGCCGCCTGCCGCCTGCGGCAGATACGCCGCCCCGCTGCCCATGCGGAAGGGTACCACATCTGCTCCGCCGGCTTCCAGAACAGGCGCGAGCACGTGGAACATGCGCGCCACAGGCACATAGGCAAGGCTCATGGGGCTGGCGGCGTGGGCTGCACGGTCCGTAAGCCTGCGGATAAGCTTTTTGCCTGCCGGACGGTTGGCCATTACAGCGTATATGACCTGCGCGAAGTCTTGGGCATTCAGTCCTGCGGCGTGGCGCACATAGTGGCTCCATTCCGTGGGCCAGCCCGCTTCATGCAGAAATTCCAGCGGTTGCCCGAAGGGGAAATCCAGCCCTGCCGCCCATGGCTCCCCGTCCCGGCAACGCCGCGACGCCTCTGCAAGGTGCTCTGCGAAGGCCTGAACCGATTCCAGCCGGGTGAGTTCCTGCAGGTGCAGCACGGTGCCATCGAACCGGCATTGCGCACAGACAATGGGCTTGCGCCGCGCCGGGGCGGAGGTCATGTCGAAACCGCAGATGTGCACGCCCCTGCCTCCTTTGCAAAAAAAGCGGCGTGATGACACGCCGCTTCAGCATGATGACAAAGAATTTTTTGAGTTTTTTCGCCTCCGGCGGGCAGGGACCAAGCGGCCCCTGCACCCCGCATTAGCGAGGCAAATCCGTTTCTTGACTTCAGACCCGGCTTTACGGAAATCCGTTTTTTCAAAAAGACACGGTTTGCCAGCTATCTGAATCGACGTGATGGCACGCCGCTTGTCTGTTAATCGTCATCCCGTTCCGTCAGGCATTCGGGCGGCACCATGGCGGCATGGTCGTAAAACACCAGGTCCGGCACAGCGGGTATTTCTCCCGCTCCGGCCAGACGCTGCATGAACAACACAAGCCCTTCCTGTTCCTTTCGGCGCAGGTTGTAGACAAGCCCGCGGAAGTAGGTGCGCATGTCTTCTTTGCTCAGGTAGCCCGTATCTGCCGCCATGGAGACCATCTGCTCCATATTGGCGGTTCCCCAATCCTTGGCGCGGACAAACAGGGTGGCGGGGTCGCGCGTGAAGCATCCCTCTGCCACCGCCTTGCGGGAAATGACCCATACCCCGAAGATGAAGGGCAGGCCTGTCCATTCCCGCCACGCTTCGCCAAGGTCCAGCCGGTAGGGAAAACGCCCGTCCGAACGCAATTGCAGTGCCTCGTCCCCTATGCACAGGGCGGCGGTGGGCAGGTCGCCCGCCTGCAACCGCTCCGTCACCGAGCCTGTCTCGTACCGGACATCCACCTTCAGGTAGTCACGGAAGAGCATACGCAGCAGCGCGGCGGAGGTGTGCGACTGCGCCGTGGAGAGGATGGTTTCTCCCTCCAGCTCCCATATGGGCTTGCGGCTGATGAGCAGCACACTCATGACCGGGCCGCAGCTGCCTATGGCGATATCCGGCAGCAGGTAATACTGATCGGCATTGCGGGCGTATTCTATGGATGAGGCCGAAGACGCGTGCAGCTCGCCACGCGCCATCATATCGTTCAGCTCGGCGGGGGTGCCGTAGACAATCTCGAAATCACGACCCATTACCCCGCTTTCCATGGGGTAATAGATGGGCAGCACGTTCAGATACCGAATGCGCCCTATGCGCAGTTGCCGCTGACTCACGCCTGCACCTCTGGCTGCGGGTCTACGAGTTCATAGGTCATAGTGCGCTGCCGGGGTTCGAATCCTGCGGCGCGGATGATCTTGTGGATTTCTTGCCGCGAAAGCCGGAAAGAGACTCCGGCTGCCGCCACCACGTTTTCTTCTATCATCAGCGAGCCGAAGTCGTTGGCACCGTAGAACAGGGCAAGCTGCGCAATATGCGGCCCCATGGTGACCCACGAGGCCTGAATGTTATCCACATTATCCAGCACGATGCGCGACATGGCCAGAACACGCAGATAGCCGGGGCTTGGTTCCGGCAATACGCGGATGTTGGTGTTGGCAGGCTGGAAGGTCCACGGGATGAAGGCGGTGAACCCGCCCGTGCGGTCCTGCACCTCGCGCACGGCAAACAGGTGCTCCAGCCGGTGCAGGTGGGTTTCCTCATGCCCGAACATCATGGTGGCGGTGGTGCGCAGGTCCTGATAGTGCGCCTCTTCCATTACATCCAGCCAACGTGAGGCGCTGCACTTGTTGGGTGAAACCTTGGCCCGCACCTCGTCCACAAGGATCTCTGCCCCGCCGCCGGGGATGGAATCGAGCCCTGCCGCGCGCAGCCGGGCAATGACCTCTTTGACCATGAGGCCTTCCAGCTCCGCAAAGAACACGATCTCCGGCGGGGAAAAGGCGTGCACATGAATAGAGGGGTAGGTTTCCTTTATCCAGCGGATCATATCCTCGTACCATTCTAGCCGCAGGTCCGGGTGGTGCCCACCCTGCATGAGAATCTGGGTGCCGCCCAGCGCGATGGTTTCTTCTATCTTGCGCGCAAGCTCCTCGCGGGTGATGACGTAGCCGCCCTGCTCCGCCGATTTTTCCGGCGGGCAGTAGAAGGCGCAGAAACGGCATGCGCAGACACAGATGTTGGAATAGTTTATGTTCCTGTCCGCAACGTAGGTGACGATGCTGCCGGGATGCCTGCGCATGCGGATGCTATGCGCCAGTGAAGCCAGCGTGAACAGGCTTGCCTGCTCATACAGCACGCGGGCTTCGCCAAAATCGATACGCTGCTGCCGCAGCACCTTTTCCGCCACGGCGGACACGGCGGGATGCTCGGTAAACGGACTGCCGGAAAGCATGGACATTATGCGGCACCTCCCTTGCGGTCTGCCCCGCAGTTGACGGCTGCGGGGTCGGCACCCGTGAGATTGACGTTCACGGGATTGTAGAACGCATCGCGGCGGACAGGGGTAAACCCGGAACGGGTGATCATTTCATGCAGCCCCGGAATGGTCATGGACTGCTCCGACTGCGCACCGGCATCGTGACCGATCTTTTCTTCCACGATGGTGCCGTCCAGATCGTCCGCGCCGAAATACAGCGCCGCCTGCGCCATCTTCATACCCAGCATGACCCAGTAGGCCTTTATGTGCGGAATGTTGTCCAGCATGAGGCGGCACAGGGCAATGGTCTTAAGCCTGTCCAGTCCCGTGTGCTCGCCGAGGCGTTCTACCGGAAGCTTGAGCAGGCTGTTTTCGGTAAGGAACGGCAGGGGAATGCAGCAGGTGAAGCCGCCGGAGATATCCTGCTGCCGCCGGAGCCTGTCCAGATGGTCCAGCCTGTCTTCCACGGATTCTATATGGCCGAAAAGCATGGTGCAGTTTGTCTGCAACCCGAGGGAGTGCGCCTCTCCGTGCACCCGCAGCCACTCCTGCGCATCGGATTTGCGGGGGCATATGCGCTCGCGTACCTGCGGGGCGAAGATTTCCGCACCGCCGCCGGGCATCATACGCAGTCCCGCTTCTTTCAGGCGGGTGAGCACCTCCAGAGTGGTGCAGCCTTCCAGCTTTGCGAAATGCGCAATTTCCACGGCGGTGAAGGCTTTGACCGTTATGGCGGGAAATGCCCCCTTCACACGCCGGATGACACCTTCAAAAAAAGAAAGCGGCAAGGCGGGATGGCAGCCGCCCACAATGTGCATTTCATTGAAGGGCATGCCGCCGTGGTCGGATATTTTCTGCACAATCTCATCCGCGCTGAGGGCAAAGGCCCCTGCCTGTTCCGCACGCTCCTTCTGGAAGGCGCAGAAAAGGCAGCCGTTCACGCAGATGTTTGTGTAATTGACGTGCCTGTTCAGAACGTAATAGGCTTTGTCCCCGGTCAGGCGGGTTCGCACATGGTGCGCCAGTGCGCCCACGGCGTTCACGTCCGGACAGGCGAACAGCCGCGCCCCATCTTCCAGCGTGAGCCGTTCGCCCGCCAGAACCTTGTCGTATATGCCTGCCAATCCCAGCCGGGAATAGTGGTCGGCTGTAAGCATGGTTTATCCTCCGCTGTTTGACGGCACCGCCCGGCTGAAACCCGCGAAAGATGCGGGTGGGGGCTGCGCCGTCCGGCTGGTGAGTATCGGCTCAGTGCCCCGTCATGTCAACCTTTAGGCACGCCGTCCGCCTTTTCCGGCGGCATGCAGGACACATACGATGCAACGCTTTGAACTGGGCATATCCCCCTGCCCCAACGATACATTCATTTTTTACGCCCTTGCCAACGGGCGCGTGGACCTGCCCTTTCCCGTGAGCATGTTCATGGCGGACGTGGAACAGCTGAACGCACGGGCACGCCGGGGCGATATTGCAGCCACCAAGCTTTCTGTTGCCGCCATGGTGGACGCGATGGACGAATACATCCTTCTGCGGGCAGGCGGCGCGCTGGGGTTCGGCTGCGGACCGCTGCTGGTGGCGCGGGAAAACCGCTGCGTTTCTTCCATTGTCAACGAGCGCATTGCCATTCCCGGCAGCATGACCACCGCCAACCTGCTGCTCTCGCTGCATGGCGTGCACAAGGGAGAGCGGGTGGAGATGGTGTTTGACGAGATTATGCCCGCCGTGGCGCGGGGCGATGTGGCGGCGGGGCTGGTCATCCACGAGGGACGATTCACCTACGGGCGGTACGGGCTGGAACAGCTTTTCGATCTGGGGCGCTGGTGGGAAGACACAACCGGCCTGCCCATTCCGCTGGGGGCCATTGCCGTGCGCAGAGACGCAGGAGAGGAGGCAGCCTTTGCGCTGGAACATGCCATCCGCCGCAGTCTGGCCTTTGTGCGGCAGCACCCTGAGGAAGCACGGGGATATATAAAAAGCCATGCGCAGGAAATGGACGACGCGGTTATTGACCGCCACATAGCCACCTTTGTGAACGACTTCAGCATGGAGCTGGGCGAGGCGGGGCAGCAGGCCATACGCATTCTGCTGGAAAAGGCGTTTCACACCGCCGGAAGGCCCATGCCGCGCAGGCCGCTTTTTGTGGGAGAAGCGTAGAGGAATACAAACGATATCACGCCTTTTTTCCTTCCGTCCTGTTGCCATGGGAGCGGCATATGGGCTACCGTGTACTCTCGTGTAATGCAGTGCCGCGTCCGGGCTAGCATGGACGGAAAGCCGCGCCGTAAGCCGCCATGAACAGGCAGAAAGGGATATAGATGCGGCACAGGCACGCAAGCCCGCTCGGTTTTTAACTCCGGAGGCTGACTCCATGTCAGACAAGAACAACGACATCCGCAATAACACATTCCCTGTATCGTCCGGGGCTGGATGTACCGGGCTGGATTCTGCCGGGCGGCACGCGCCTTCCGATGCGGAAGCCATGATATGCAGCTTTTTGCGGGTCAGCGACGAGTTGAACCAGCTGAAGGACGTGGACACGATTCTGGACCGCACCCTCACAGAGGTGCGCGCCCTTGCCAACGCGGATGCAGGCTCCATTTTTCTGGTGGAGGATGGCAGGCTGCGCTTCAGCTATGTGCACAACGACACCCTATTTGCCAAAGACGCCACCAACGCGGCGGTCTATTCCAACTTTGCCGTTCCCATTACGGAAGCCTCCATTGTAGGCTATTCCGCCCTTTCCGGCGAAACGCTCATTATTGATGATGCCTATACGCTGGACCCTTCGCTTCCGTTCAAGTTCAACCCCTCCTACGACAAGGCAACGGGCTACAAGACCACATCCATACTCACCATTCCGCTGAAGATAGCGCAGGGTAAACTTGTGGGCGTGATGCAGATAATTAATGCCAAGGACACCGCAGGACGTTCCGTGCCCTTTGACCGCACCGCGCAGACATATATTCCCCTTTTCGCCAACAACACCGCCATTGCCATAGAACGAGGCATAATGACCCGCGAACTCATCCTGCGCATGATGAAAATGGCGGAACTGCGTGACCCTACGGAGACAGGCGCACATGTTCAGCGTGTGGGAGCCTACTGCGCGGAAATTTACCACCGCTACGCCCTGAACAAGGGGGTTCCGGTGAAGGAACTGAAGCGCACCAAAGACCTGTTGCGCCTTGCCGCCATGCTGCATGATGTGGGCAAGGTAGGCATATCGGACTCCATTCTTAAAAAACCCGGCAAGCTCACCGGGGAGGAGTTTGATATCATAAAGCTGCACACCGTATACGGTGCCCGCCTGTTCGAAAACTCCACCTCGGATCTGGACGCCATGTGCCGCGACATAGCCCTGAACCATCACGAAAAATGGAGTGGTGGCGGCTACCCCGGATTTGTGGACGCCCTGTTCGAGGGTGATCCGCATCTTGGCACCGCCTCCAAAAACGGGGAAGAAATCCCCCTCGCCGCCCGCATATGCGCACTGGCGGACGTGTATGACGCGCTGGCTTCCCCCCGCTCATACAAAGAGCCATTCCCGGAAGATAAGGTGCTGGACATTATCAAAAAGGACACCGGCACGCATTTTGACCCGGAAGTGACGGAAGCGTTCCTGCAGATACACGACGTCATCCTTGCCATACGCAGCAAGTATCAGTAGCCCGCGCACAGTAGGCCACCCGCCACAGAGTAAGCAGAACCGAGAAGGTTATGCCCTTGCCTGCCTTGCTGTTCACCGGCAGGTGTCCGCCCATATTCCCTGCAATGCCTAAAGAAATGGTCAGCCCCGGACCGGATCCCTCGCCCGCGCTCTTTGTGGTGAGGACGGGCTTGAACATCTTGTCCATAACATGCTGACGGATACGGCTGAATGGGTGAACCATACCGCCGCCTGCCCCGGAAAGATGTACTCAGCATGTCAGCCGGCAGGGGCCATGCTTACGCAGGCCAAAACAGAGGGAGCAGAAACACGCACACCAGCATGGTGATGATGGTTATGGGCACGCCTATCTTCACGTAATCCATAAAGCGGTAGCCCCCCGGCCCCATGACCAGCAGATGGGCCGGATGCGACAGGGGGCTGGCAAAGCTTGCAGACGCCGCCATGGCCACCGTCATCATAAGCAGGTGGGGCGAAATGTTCAGGTTGGCCGACGTGCTGAGCGCAACAGGCGACATGAGCACCACCAGAGCGGCGGTGGGAATGACCTGCGTGCCCAGCACGGTGACCAGAAAAAGCGCTGCCACAACCCACCGCGGCCCCATATCACCCACAAGGACGATGAGCGCCTCTGCCCCCATCTGCGCCGCGCCCGTGCGCTCAAAAGCCACCCCGAGCGGAAGCAGTGTGGCGATGAGGAAAATGACCTTCCACTCCACGGAGCGGTACGCCTCTTCCATGCTCAGGCACCCCACCAGCACCATGAGGGCGGCTCCGGTGAGCGCAGCAATGGAAATGGGCACCAGCCCCAGAATGGCGCTGAGGATGACCCCCAGCATTATGACCGCCGCCACGGGAGCCTTTTCCAGCAGGGGAGCCTGCGCGGCGGACTGGTCCAGCACAAGGAAGTCTCTGTCGCGCGCAACAGCGGCAAGGTTTTTACGCGGGCCGTATACAAGCATTCCGTCTCCGAACTGCAACGGCTGTTCCTGCAAACCGGTTCTGCGGGCACGTCCGCCGCTCCATATGGCCAGCACGTTCAATCCGTAATGCTCACGGAAGCGCAGGTCGGCCAGCGTTTTACCGCTCAAGTTGGTGCGGGGCGAAAGCAGCACCTCGGTAGCGCACACCTGCTGCGATTCCAGTTCGGCCACGATGCCGGGAGGCGTTTCGGAGAAAACAAGTTCCTGCAACCCCTGCAACACCGCAAGGTCACGGTCCAGTCCGTGCAGGAGAAGGATATCCTCTGCCTGCACCACCTCATCGGGAGCGGGCATCATGCGCGCCTCTCCGCTGCGTTCAATGCCCACCACGGTAAGGGCAAATGCATTGCCAAGGCGGGTTTCCGCCAGGGTACGACCCACCAGCACGGAGCCTTCCGGCACGCGCACGGACATGAACGAGGCATCGGGGCACACCTTTTCCGGGGCGCATTCCACAATCTCCAACCCACCCAGCATGCCCAGTTGCTCCAACTTTTCCAGCGACTCCCTCTCGCCCATGAGAAACAGGACATCTCCCTGCTCCATGGGATGATGCAGCAGATCGCCCTGCTCTTTCCTGTCTCCCGCATGCAGTGACAAGACGTGCACACGCTGTTCACGGCGCAGGGAGCTCTGCGCAAGCGAGACGCCCAGCAGCGGAGATTTTTCCGTAACCACACCGCGCGCCGTGCAAAACTTTTTCAGCACATGCACAGTCGCCCCGTTGCCGTTTTCCGTGCGCAGATGCTGGCTGCCGTACAGACGCCGGTAGTGTTCCACCGAGCCATGCACGATAAGGGTGTCGCCGCCCCGTACGGCATCGGAAGGGCCGGGGGCAAGACGCATTTCGCCTTCTCTCCGCAGGGCCAGCACTGTAAGGTTGAGGGCGGAGCCAAGGCGCGTCTCACCCAGCGTTCGCCCGGCAAGGGGTGAATCCGGACGGATGGAAAGGGAAAAAATGTGCGTATCCAACTGGTAGGACGATTCCACGGCATTGGCTTTGCGGTTCTTGGCAAGCGCGTCCCGGCTGGGCAGCAGACGTGAACCGCCCAGCACCACAAAGGCGATGCCGCACAGGACTATGACACCGGTTATGGGCGTAAAGTCGAATATCCCAAAGGGGGCGAACCCGGCACTCTTCAGTGCATCAATGATCATCATGTTGGGCGGGGTGGAAATTCCTGTAAACGGCCCGCCCAAAAGGCAGCCCAACGCCATGGGCAGCAGAAGGCGGGAAGGAGACCTGCCGCTGCGGCGGGCAAGATCCATAACCGTAGGCAGCAGAATGATGGCAACAGTGGTGGTATTTATGAGCGCGGAAAGAATGCTCGCCGTAGCCATGAGCACGGTCACCAGCAGCCATTCCGGGCTTTGGGCAAAACGTTGCAGGGGCTGCCCCAGCCGGTAGGCTATGCCCGTGCGGGAAAGCCCGGCAGAGATAATAAACAGGGCCAGCACCGTTATAACCGCAGAACTGCTGAACCCCGCCAGAGCCTCGTTGGTGGTGACAAGCCCGGTGAGAGCAAGGGCGGAGAGCACGAGCAGCCCCACAAGGTCTACGGCTATCCAGCCGCCGATGAACAGCACAAGGGCTGCCACGATGATGGCAATAAGAATAATCAGCGAAAGCACGGTACGCTATCTCCATATTCTCCGTTCGCAAGTACGGCAAACAGCGGATGCCGCGACCGGAGGGTAGACGTTGGTGACAAGGGAAGTTGCCGCAAACGGGTAATGCTCTGCGACGGACAGACATGCCTCGGGGCAGGCTTGGATGCCGTGCGTAGTCCCGGACAAGAATGTAATCTACCCGCTGCCCGCATCTTCCGCAAGCCTTGCGGGAGAATATCCGCTATGCGCACGAAACGGATATTCCGGCGGACATGCTGCTCCCCCGCACGGACACGATCAATAACCTTACAGCTAGACGGTTGAACGCCGAATGATATACAATGCAAAGGGATGGAGTATAAGGAATCCAATGAGCTGCAGCAGAACGAGTAACACGTTCCCTGTTGCCGGACTCCCGCCTGCCCTGTTCTTTCCATGGTAAGACACAGCCCGAAAGGGTGTTTTTCCTCCATAAAGGATTCATACGATTCAGGCAGATCCGCTTTAACCCGCAGCCCGGCATGGCCATGAAAAAACACTATCTTCGCCCCCTCCTCCTTATCGCAATCCTGTGCGCGGGGCTGGACGGATTATTGTATTACCAGATGCTCAACCAGCACCTGAATAACCAGAGAGTGGATGCTTCTCTGAGGCTGGCCACCCTGCGGGCCCGCCTCGAAAAGGAAATTACCGCAAACCTGCTGCTGGTGCAGGGCATGGCGAACTTTATCTCTGTAACTCCCGGGCTTACTCCGCAGATATTTACGCAATACGCGCGGGAAACGCTGCAGGATTCCCCCGTTATCCGCAATCTGGGGGCGGCTCCCGATTATGTAATGCGCTATGTCTACCCGCTGGAAGGCAACGAGGCAGTTCTTGGCGTGAGCTACCGCGACCTACCGGAGCAGTGGGAAACGGCCAGCCGTACGGAGCGTACAGGGGAACTGATCGTGGACGGCCCCTTGCAACTGGTGCAGGGCGGCACCGGCATAATCGGACGGGCTCCGGTTTTTGTGTACCAGAAAGGGCAGAGACATTTCTGGGGAGTTGTCTCTTCCGTCATTGACGCGGACCGCCTGTACGATATGGCGGGCATGCGTGATACCACCCTGAAACTGGCTCTACGCGCAGTGGATGAATACGGGCAGGAAGGACCGGTCTTCTGGGGACAGCAGGATCTGTTCGACCCCAAAATGAATGCCGTCCGCATGCCGGTTACGTTTCCTTCCGGAAACTGGGTGCTGGCAGGCACGCCGGAACATGGCTGGTCGCACACCCCGCCCCTTGCCTTTATGATACACGGTCTGGTGCTGCTGCTCTTTCTTGTGTCCGGTTTTGCAGCATACAGGGCCGCCCGCAGAAACCACCTTATCGAGCAGACACGCGAAAGCCTGAACCACGCGCAGGCTCTGTCCCATCTAGGCAGCTGGGACGCTGACATGCGCACCGGCGACCTGTGGTGGTCGGATGAAACGTTCCGGATATTCGGCACAGACAGGGAAGAGCACACCCCATCACTCAGAGGCTTTCTGGGCATGGTCCATCCCGACGACCGGGAACTGGTGGAAAACCAGTTTGCGGAAAGTCTGCGTTCGTGCGGCAGCTATTCCGTGGACCACCGTATAATCCTTGCCGACGGTACGGTACGCCACGTGCAGGAACGCGGAATAACCGAATGCGACGCCACCGGTACCCCCATACGCTCCACGGGAACCATTCAGGACATAACCGACCGCAAACTCATAGAAGATGCGCTGAAGGCCAATGAGGCACAGATGCGGGCCATGGCGGAGGCATCGCACGATGCCCTGATCATGATCGACTCCGATGATCACATCATGTTCTGGAGTCCCGCTGCAGAAAGAATGTTCGGCTGGACCCGCAAAGAGGCATTGGGCAGAAGCCTGCATCTGCTTGTCACGCAGGAAAGCGACAGGGAAAAGGCGTGGAAGGGGCTTAAGCACTTTGCCGCCACCGGCCAGGGGCCTGTAGTCGGCTCGGTGATGGAGTTCATGGCCGTTAAAAAAGACGGGGAGCTCTTCCCCGTGGAACGTTCCGTTGCGGCTTTCAGGCTGGGCAATTCCTATTATGCTGTGGGCAGCCTGCGCGACATAACCCAGCGCAAGAAGGCGGAACAGGAACTGCATGCCTTTTCAGACAGGCTGGAACTTGCATCACGCGCGGGTGGCATAGGCGTATGGGAATGGAACCTGAAAGACGACTCCCTGATATGGGATGAGCAGATGCTTGCCATTTACAAAATTCGTGGCGGAGAATTCTCCGGCCTGTACGAAGCGTGGAAAGGCCGTGTGCACCCGGCGGACATAACAGCCGCCCACAATGCCATACAGGAGGCGGGCAGAAGTGCCAGCCCGTGGGAGTGGGAGTTCCGCATCATCTGGCCGGATGGTTCCGTACGCCATGTGCGGGCAGCCGCACTGACCCGCCGAGACGCGCAAGGCCAGCCGGAACACATGATAGGCGTGAACTGGGATGTTACTGAATCGCGCATGCTACAGGAACAACTGCACAATCTGGCAACCACGGACGCGCTGACGGGCCTTGCCAACCGCCGGTGGTTCATGGAGCAGACAGAGCGGGAACTGGAGCGTTGCAGCCGGTATGACTCGCCCTTCTCGCTCATCATGTTTGATGCGGATAAATTTAAATCTGTTAACGACACCTACGGACACGATGCAGGGGATATTGTGCTTAAAGCCATTGCCGAAGCAGCCCGGTCGGTGCTGCGCGAGGTGGATATCCTTGGACGTTTGGGGGGCGAGGAGTTCGCCGTCGGGCTTCCGGAAACAGATATTGAGGGCGGCCGGCTGGTGGCGGAACGCATACGCCTTGCCATGCAGGACAGCGGCGTGGAGTTGGAAGACGGCACCACCGTGCGATTTACGGTAAGTCTGGGGGTTGCCGAATATTCTGAAGCCTGCTCCAGTCTGGAAACACTGCTCAAGCAGTCGGATATGGCACTTTACCGGGCCAAGCAAAACGGACGAAACAGGGTGGAGTGCTCGCTTGTGCCTCCGGTGCAGTAGCCTGCCGCCCTTCAGCAGGGCTTAGCCCCAACCGTTCACAAGATATGCGCCACCGCCTTAACGCATGGAGCGGCGTAGAATACGGAGCAGCGTGCCCACATCGAAAGGTTTGGCCAGATACTCGTCCACGCCTGCTTCCAGCAGGCGTTCACGGTCACCTGACATGGCATGCGCGGTAAGCGCGATGATGGGCACGTTCTTTCTGTCCTTTCCGGCGGTCCCTTCGCGTATGGCCCGCGTGGCCTGCACGCCGTCCATTACAGGCATCTGCACGTCCATAAGCACCACATCAAACTCCTCTGCCGCCAGCGCACGCACGGCTTGCTGCCCATCCTCCACGGCAGTAACAGCGTGCCCGTGCTTTTCCATGAGCTTAATAACGAGCGAGCGGTTCACCCGTTCATCCTCTGCCAGCAGAATACGCAACGGCCGCTCAGGCAATGCGCTTTCGGCAGATTCCAGTTCCTCCGGCACCAGGACGGCGTCATCGCTCCGCCCCAGCGTGACACAGAAGTGCACGGTGGTTCCCACCCCTTCTTCACTGGCTATGGAGATACTCCCTCCCATGAGGGCCACCAGACGCTTGCAGATGGAAAGCCCCAGCCCCGCGCCCTGATGCTGGCGGGCCATGCTTCCATCCACCTGCGTAAAGGGATGAAACAACTCGTTCTGTTTATCGTCCGGAATACCCACTCCCGTATCCGCAATGGCAAAAAGCACCCTGTACTCATGGGGCTTTATGGCCTGCAGGGGATATGCTTCCACAGTTACGGACCCGCCCTTTGTAAACTTGAGGGCGTTACCCACCAGATTGCTTATCACCTGCTGCAGCCGGACCACATCTCCCATGAGTCTGGGCGGAAAATCCTCTGAAATCCTGAATTCCAGAAGGTTGCCGGACTGGCTGGCACTGGGGCGGAACAGCAGTTCCATGGAATGCAGCGTCTCCCTCAGGTCGAACGGCTCCATGTAGAGTTCCATCTTGCCTGCCTCAATGCGCGACAAGTCCAGAATATCGCTGAGCAGGCGGGTAAGACGCCGGGATGATTCAAGTGCCGCACGGGCATAATCCCTCTGCTCCTCGTCAAGGTGGGTTGCCTCCATAAGTTGCAGCATACCCATAATGCCATTGAGCGGGGTGCGCAGTTCATGGCTCATGTTGGCCAGAAATTCAGACTTGCTGCGGCTTGCCGCCTCTGCCTGCTCCTTGGCTGCAAGCAGTGCCGTGTGCATCTTGCGGAAGTCGGAGAGGTCCACATCCACGCAGAACAGTTCCATATCGCCGCCCGGTCTGCGCTGGATGGCGTGCGAAGAATACACGGGCACCTCGGACCCATCTTTATGCTGCAGCACCAATTCCGCAGCCGGAATGGGCACCCCGTTGCGCACCCAGTTTTCTACCGCCTCCTTCACACCATCCCTCATAGGTTCCGGTATGATCAACTCCAACAGAGACCGCCCCATGGCCTCTTCATCGGTATAGCCGTAAAGCCGTTCGCTGGCCCTGTTCCAGTATATCACCCGCAGGTTGCTGTCGTAGCCCTGCACAGCCACCTCCACATCTTCAATAATCAGGCGGAAGCGTTCCTCGCTCTGCCGGATGGCCTCTTCCGCCCGCTTCTGTTCTGTTATATCCCGGAATTCCACCACGCGGACCTGCCGCCCTTTATAGGGTATCTGCCGCGCTTCAAGGCGAATGTGGTAGACCTCGCCGTTCTTACGCACTCCAAGTGATTCATAGGGTTTTTCATAGCCGGCTCGAATCCTCTCCATCACGTCGCCCCGACAGGACTCTTCAATAAGCAGCAAGCCGTCCATGCCCACCAGTTCATCCACCGTATACCCGGTAATATCCGCAAGCCCCTGATTACAGTCGAGAATAAGTCCATGATCATGGATAGTTATGCCCCCGAACGAGGCATTGTGCAGCGTGCGGAAACGGGCCTCGCTCTCCCGCAACATCTCTTCGCCCCGCTTGCGTTCGGTGATATCCAGCGCCGTAAAGGTTACCCCCACCGAATAGTCTGCAAGATTCATGGGGGTGGAACTGAGCAGCACATCCATGATGCCACCGTCCTTGCGCCGCCAATGCGTTTCCACCGTTCCCGTTCCGCGTTCCCGTATCTGCCGGTACTTTTCATCCCCCACGTAACGGTAGCTTTCGTCATCGGGATAGAGCATCCGGGCGTTGCTGCCTACCAAGTCCTCCTGCGAGTATCCTGTCATCTCGCACAGCCGGTCATTGACCCGAACAAAAACCCGGTCCACAACCACGCCTATGCCTACGGGAGCGGCCCGGAATATGCTGTTCAGGGCTGCCTCGCGGGCGCGCAGCGATTCCTCTGCCTGCCTGCGTTCGGTAATGTCTTCCAGCGTGGCGATGACCTCTGTGGGCGAACCCCCCGGGCGCACGGGATTGAAAATGACGCGAAGAATCAGGTGCCTGCCACCCGTAACGGAGGTGTAGGCATCCTCAAACGTGGACGGCTGACCGTTCAGGGCACGTTGCAGGGCGGCACTCATGGCAGGCGAGCTTTGCCGCACGGTATTGAAGCCTATGACCTTGTCGCGGGATGAACCCATAAGCTCCACGAACTTATCGTTGCAATCCACCACGGTGCCCGAGGAATCGAACAGAATCATACCCAGCGGGCTGTTCTCAAAAATGATTCTGTGGCGCAGTTCGCTGGCACAAAGCGAATCTTCCATGGCATCGCTGGTGAGACGGCGCGACATAAGGCTGCCGAGCAGGGCTGTGGCAACGGGATAGATCAACAGGACAGGCAGCCAGATACCGGAGAACACACGCAAGGCGATGTCGCCGGGAAGAGTCAGCGTGAGCATGAGCATGACGATATGGATGGCCAGGCCGAAGATATACAGCTGCGGCCATGAAAGTCCTTCCAGCCGCCGGGTGCGGTATCTCCACAGCAGGCCGATGATACCGGAAGTAAGTATGACGCTGACACCCATGACTGCCCCAGCCCCGCCCTGATACAGACGCAGTGCTGCCGTCATGCCCATGGTCACAAGGACAGGAATAGTACCGAAGAACAGCCCGGTTATACCTATCAGCACCGAACGGGTATCGAACATAACGCCAGGTGTGAAGGTCCACGGCGTAAGCATGACCACCATGCCGATAACACCGAGCAGGAAGCCCGTGAACAGCTTGGCGGGCAGGTGTCCCACCCCCCTGCGCCAACGCGAGGCAAAAAGATCAAAGAACAGGGCCGCCGCCAGAAGAAGCGCCACATTCTGCACCAACCCGACAAGTATCCCGGAATACTGCTCCATATGTCTCCCGCAGAATGGTAGTGCCCCGCCCTGTTCTGAGCAGCACCATGCAACTCTTTACGCTATCACACCAGCTATGCAACAGGCAGTGCCCTGCCGGGCGTGTCCCGCATGCGCCTGTTCTGCACAACACTATACCATGTAACGCTATATTGCCCAATCCCCACCATGCAGGGCATTATAGATTCGCAGCGCCGTGTGCCGCGCAGCACGCTCACCCGAAAAGCGGCATCGGCCTGACATGAACCAAGCCTGCCCCGCATAGATAACGCCTTAGACATGCAATGACCATCTTGTGCTCCCGCCGCAGCCCGTGCTATCTTCCCTCCCCGACGCGGCGTTCCCCTTTCAGGCTTCAACGACTCCCCATGGCGGCCCTTTGAAAATCGTCATCTGCACCAAACGTGATCTTGCGGGAAATCTGGCTCTGAACAGGCTTGTGAGCGCGCTTGCTCCCCGCCACAATGTCCATGTGGTTCTCTCCGACTATGTGCTCAAGGCGGAGCGGGCAAACCTGCTGGCAGCATGCCTGCTCAATCATGAACGGGATATGCCCCTGAAACTGTTTTACCCCTATCTGGATGACAGGTTCCCGGAAGGCAGTACTGCAGAATACCAAACATTTTCCGGAATTTCCAAAAAATTCGGCATTCCGGTCGAACTATGGGGCCGGGCCAGCAGGCCCGAAGCGGCCGCCGCCATGCGCGCCCTTGCCCCGGATGTCATACTCTCCTGCCGGTACGACTTCATCTTCAGAGAAGACATCATCTCCATTCCCCGCCTTGGCATATATGGCATGCACCCCGGTGTATTGCCTCAGATTCAGGGATTATGCGGCCCTTTTCGCGCCATGCAGATGCGTCATGCCCGCTCAGGCTGCACGGTCTTCCACATTGACCCCGGCATAGACAGTGGCGACGTGGTGGACGTGGGCTGGGCAGATATACGGTATGACCGTTCGCTGCTCTGGAATTTTGTGCAGACATATTTTGCAGGCATAGAAGCGTTTTTGCGCCACCTGCCCGTGCTGGAACGGGAAGAACGGCTGCCCGGCACATCGCAGGACAAGACACAGGAGCAGTATTTCAGCTACCCCACAGAAGAAGAATTCAGGCAGTTTGCTGAAAACGGCGGCAGGCTCATAGACATGGACGACTACCGCCAACTGCTCTCACTCTACCTGCCACAGGGGCTGGACGACCCCTGTCTGCCGGAGATGGAAGACCTGCTCAATCCTTCCGGCTGCTGATGCGCCATACCACCATGAACAGTATGGCGAGCAGGCACACGCCCGCCCCCACGGCCAGCAGGGTATGTGCGGCCCCCATGCGCACCAGCGCAACGCCGAAAAGAATAGGCCCCAGCACCTGCCCCATCCGTTCCAGCGTCCGGTAAAAACTGGCCGCCTTTTCCCGCCCCAGCCGACGCGCGGACCCCAGCGAGGTAACGCAAAGAATGGTTGCGGGAGCTGCAAGGCACTGGGCCACTCCGATGAGCAGGACGGATAACACAATGATGGCGATGCCTTGAGGTGTCATCATCCCCTGCACCGCTCCGGCACCTTCTGCCTCATGCCCTGCGGGCATGACATCAAGAAACGCCAGAGAAAGAGCGGCGGCAAGCAGGGAAACCCCGGAAAACACCCCCGTGAGCATGGCAAAGGCCCCCTTGTCCCGGGCCCTGTCCAGCAGCCTGCCCAGCATGGGCCCCACCGTGATGAAGCACAGCCCGTAAACCATGAAGATACGGCCGATGTCCGACTGGCTCACGTGCGCACCGTTCAGCACGAGCGGCAGCAGGTAGTAGAGGAATCCCGTCAGACACACAGAAGCGGGAATGCCCACCATGGCGAGCAGGAACAGCATGCGCGGGTCGAGCAGAAAGGCGAGCGCGGCTCCGGCCGCTCCCGGCGCAGGGGTGACATGTGGTACCGCAGGGACGGAAAGGTCATCCTGCCCGGCGTTATCGGCCTTCTCTGCCTTAGCAGTCTTACCCACGGGGCAGTTTTCCGGAACAGAACCGGAAGCCCAGCCACCGCCTACATACAACGCCAGAATGGACACGGGAACCAGCACGGCGGCCACCAGAAACACCGTTTCAAACCCCAGCCGCTCCGCCAGCATGGCCCCGGCAGCGGAACCACAGATGCTGCCGGAAAAAATTCCCGCGAAAACGCCCGCTAAGCCCGCACCGGCCTTTTCATCTCCCAGCGTTCCCAGCTGCACGGCCATGAGCACCAACCCGAAGCCGAAGCCGGAAGCACCGCGCGCCACGATAAGGGCCGGCAACGAGGTGGCGGCCCACCCCATTATCAGCCCTGCGGAGGCGGCCACGGCTCCCAGCGCAAACGCCATGCGCCAGCCGAAACGCTCGGAGAGGATGCCAGCCAGCAGCAGAGCCACACCGGCGCAAATCATCTCTGCGGATATGGGCAGCCCGGCCTGTACCTGTTCGGAAAAACCCCACAGCGGGGCCTTGAAATTACGCGCCAGCAACGGAATGAACGAGATTCCCATGTCGTAACCGAGAAAAAACAAAAAACCGGCGGCCCGCAGAGCCTGCGATGTGCAAACGGTTACTCCCGCTGTCCGGCCGATTGTCCGCCCCTTCGCCCGGCCAGTCACCTTTCGTGTCGTCTGCCCCGCATCCCCTTCTGCGGCAAGCATGGATCTGGTAAAACGCACAGACACCATGCTCAGCAGCCGCGCAAGCTCCATGAGAAACAGCAGGCTGATGACGAAGGAGGTGACGAGGTCCACGCTCAGGCTGCGCACCCCGGCCGCCACATGGGCATTGTCCACATGCAGGCGTATGCGCATGGCCTCTTCGCGCTGCCGGAAACGGCTTGGCCAGTAACCATCCACAGAACGCTCCACAATATGGCCCCCCTGCGTGATGTCTCCGGCAGAGGCAAGCATTGTCCCGTCCGGCAGCACCATCTCGGCACCTGCCACTTCGGCGTGCGCCTCCACAATGCGGGCAAGCAGGGCCTCTCCCCCGCGGATGGAGCGCACATCCACCCCCTTGTGGATAATGTACTCAAAGTCGCGCTTGATGAACCGGGCCGCCATGTCCACCTTTTCACGCACGGCATGTTCCATGAACGAGTCGAACAGCGTGACCATAGCGAGGGAATACGCAAGCTGCGTGCCGCCGATGAGGACAAGCAGCAGCAGGGACAGGGATTTCTGGAGCCGGGCCCGGGCTTCGGGCGTGGCGGTGAGCAGCCATATCCACCCCGCCAGCGTCACACACACAGCCGCGCACGCCACCACCAGCAGCAAGGCGGCCCAACGGGAAAATCCATCGGTGACGGAATCCACATGCGACCTGTCTATATCCAGCGCCAACCCGCCCGCGATACCCTGATATTGCAGCGGAATGACAATGCGGTAGACATCTGCCTTTGCAAGAAAGTCTTCCCCGTTATCTACCGCCGCCCCCTTCCGGGCTGCTTCAAGCATTGCGCGATCAAACGTCCGTGTACCGTCACCGGGAGAGCCATCATCCTTTGCGGCATACCCGCTGCCGGAGTCTGCGGGGGGCATGCTGTCCCTGCCGCCCTCAATTGTCGCGACGGAATACAGCGGTGTCCCGGAGACATCCAGCACCTGAACGGAGCGGATATTGCCTGCGCCGTCACGCAGGTCATCCAGCATCTCCACCATGCCCGCGTACTGTGCAAGGGGTTTGCCGAATCGCAGTCCGCGTTCAATACTCAGCGCCACATGCTCGCCTGCAGCGCGATAGCCCGAAAGCAGCGAGGCCGTTGCCAGCCTGTCCAGCGTGGACACGGAAAGCAGCACATTGAATCCGAGCGTGAGAACCAGCACGCCGAGGCACAGCACCCCGATGCCCATACGCAGCTGGAAAAGTCCTGCGGGATGTTCAGGTCCGGAGCTAGATACGGAGCCCGACACAGCAGCAGAAGTTGGGGTTTCCATCTCCACGGCTACTGCTCCTTTCCTGCGGCAGGCAGTGTTATCCGCTCGTGGATTTCATCGGAAACCACCAGCACGTCCAGAGGGAAGATAAACCCGATGCGTCCGGCGGTTTCCAGATTAATGGCAATGGTCGGCTCCACCCTGTCCAGCATGGGAATGGCGCGGGGGGAGGTGCCATTGAAGACTGCCGCCGCCTGCCGCGCCAGAAAAGTGCCTGACGGACCGAAATTCCATGTGGAAAAGCCCATAAGTGCCCCTGCCCGCACAAAATCTGATCCATCGCGGGCAAAGGTAGGAATGTTCCAGCCGTTCAGCAGTTCCAGCAGCGATGCCACGTTGCTGGTCTGCCAGTCGAAACAGTTCAGCGGGCCAATGAAAAAGGCATCCATGCCCTGCGCCCGCAGGGCATCCAGCCCCGCACGGCATTCCGCTTCTGTTTCCGCAGAGGAAAGCCCGCCATATTCGGCAATGCCGAATCCCAGCTCCGAAGCCACGGCGCGGGCGTCATCCAGAGCGGCATAAACCCGGCCTTCCGGGCTGTCGTTATACAGAATACCCAGAGTACGGAAGCCCACCACGTCGTGGAATACCCTGAACATGGTGGACCAGCGGTCTGCAACGATATGGCAGGTAACATTCTCCGCACCGGAATCTTCCGGCCCCGCCACCACGCCCGCCGCAACGGGGTCTGCCATGCCCATACCCATGATCGGGGTCTGTCCGGTATTGGCCGCCAGCAGGGCCTTCATGGCTGCCGTTCCCATGCCTACAACAAGATCAAGGTCATCCCGTTGCATCAGTGCCGCAGCAGCCTGCGGCAGGCGGGCCATGTTTTCAGGCTCCCATCCGGGGCTGAACCGGGCGTCTGCGGGAAAATCCGCACGGATTCCGCGCTCCTGCAAGGCATCGCGGAAAGCCTGAAAGGTGCGTTCAAACAGCCAGAAATGTCCGGCTTCCAGATAGCCGATGCGCCTGATTTTTTCTCCGCCCGTCCCGGCTTCTGACGCCTTGACGGGGGACGCGGCTGCCAGTGCACCCAGCATGAGGAGGCAGCCCAATAGCCGTAACACAACGCTGGAGAGGGCAATGTTCAGATGAGGCGGCATGCGTACCCCGGATGACAAATGAAAAACGGTATTTCACGCTCAGACATTGCCGCCTGCGGTGCCCGCTCCGGCTTCAGTTTCGGCTCCGGTTCCGGCCCGGGTTCCGGCCCGGGTTCCGTCTGTCGAGCCGGTCCGGGAAGAAGTGGCATGGGCATCGCGCCGATCACGGCACCCCGGTCCAGCCGCAAGCACCAGCAGCAGACCTACCACGGGCGTAAGCAACACGCTGGCAAAGAAATGCCCCCAGAAACCGAACCGGCAGTACCTTCCCAGAAACCCGACAATGATGCTTCCAACAAGGAAAAAGAGTAATACAACCATGATCTCACTCCGTTGCGTTTGGTCCGGCCACGGCATAAACTCGGCGAACACCTGTGCCCGCTCCGCACTGTCACGCCTGATCAGTCTGCGGAAAAGGCCCCCCTGCACAGGCGGCTATCGCCTGCCTTGCCCCTTATTGCCATTCTCGTCACCCTGTGAACCGTACGCACCGGGCGAACCGGACGCACCGGGCGCCTGCCTGTTCGGGTTCAGCAGTGTGGCATCCAGTTTTTTCATAAACTCAAGCAATTCCGGCTCGCGCAGTTGCCACTGCTTCCATCCGCCTTCTTCGCGCATGTTGGGTGCGGAACCGCCTCCTACAACACCTCTTGCGGATGCATTGCCCGCTGCCGAGTCAGCTGCGGTGGAGTTGCTTTCCGATGCCGCCGGGGTTGCCTGTCTGCGCCCGAATTTATCCTGCCGCTCCCTCGCCTCGCGGGTTGCGTTCGTCATATCCGGAATCCGCGGCGTATCCTGCGTATTCAGGATAATGGGCAAACCATCCTTGCCGCTTCCCACGACCACCACCTTGGCGTTCTCTGACGCGGCAAGCTTATGCGTTGCCTTAATGCCTTCATAGCGCAGGTAGTTCTCGGTCATGTTTTCGTTGACCAGCGATTGGTAGAAACGGATACCCTGCCCTTCTATGGCCTTGCGCTTTGCCTCTTCCCGTTCTTCGAGCAGGATATAGTAATAGCGCAGATACTTCTGTTCGGCCACCAGCTTGTCCACAATGGCGTCTCTGAGCACTTCCGGCAGGCTGATTTTCTTCACCACAAACCCATGCACGATGAGGGGCAGGCGGCCCAGTTCTTCCACCGCATCCACGAGCATTTTATCCTGCAGTTCCTGCCGCGCCGTGGAATACAGCGCATCGGGCCTGTAGCTGCCTATGGTCTGGCGTACCGCCGATGTCATGATGGGAAGAATGACCTTGCGCTTATACTCCGGTCCGATCTGCTGATGCAGAACGGGCAGTCTGTCGCGGATGATCTGATAACGCAGCGAAACATGGACCTTGACCGTCAGACCGTCCAGCGTGAGCACTTCCACTTCCTGCGTTTCTTCCTGAATGCGCACGTCATACACATAAAGGATGTCCCACGGAGGAATGAAGTGCACCCCTTCCTCGTACGTCCTGTCCATTCTGGTTCCGCCGAACAGGCGGGAGTAGTACACACCCAGTTCACCCGGCCGGATGCTTATGATGATATCCGGCCAGAAGAAGACAAAAAACAGCACGAAGAGCAGTCCCGTGGATACGAGGAACATCCGGTACCGCCTCAGCAGATTGCGTATCTTGATATACAGCGTTTTCATCATCACTCGGACCGATATTGTTGATGGGTGTACTGAGCCGCGCCGCGCCAGAATCTGTCCAGCGTATAATCCACGCACTGACGCTCAAAGAGGATGCAACGCTCCCTGTCATTCTGCGTCTGCCCCGTGCACAGGTTGTACATGACGGGGCACAGGTTGATATTTACCACAAACCACCCGAGATCGGGGCGCGAGCGCACCTTATCCCGTGCCTGGCTGACCAGTTCTTTTACATAGGCATTATTGCAGACACGCAGACGGGGGGTGTAGTCGGCATACTCCGCATAGCATTCCAGCCGCTGGCGGATAATGGCATCGTTTTCCCGTGCGTTGACTTCCGAGGCACGCGTTTTGTTCACATTTTCATACAGTTCGCGCACTTCCTGAATACTGGTACGCTGTTCCAGCTTGCGCGCCTGAGCAGGCGCAACCGCCAGAAAGCAGACCAGACAGATGGTCAGAAAGCTGGCCAGCACGGCGTAGCAGAGAATTACCCCTCTCATGCCGATCCCTCCTGCTGCCCGTTCTCCGCAAAGGTTCCATCGCGCATGCACAGCACCCTGTCCGCCACATGGAAGAAGCGGTCATCATGGGAGATGGCGAGAATGGTCGCGCCCTGCCCGCGCAGTTCCGGCAAAAATTCCTCATAGAAGAAACGCCTGAATTCCGGATCAAAGTCCGCCGCAACCTCGTCCAGCAGGTATACATCCCTGTCCTCAAGCATGGCGCATACAAGGGCAAGCCGTTTGCGCTGCCCGGCGGACAAATCCAGCGTGGAAAAAGTACCATCCTCGGTGATGCGCACCTTGGTATCCAAGCGCATCTTTTCCAGCATTTTTTGCGTACGGCGGGCGGAGGCATCCACTCCCAGCGGACGGCTGAAAAGATGGAAGTCCGCAGGCAGCACGGCAAAAAGGTTGCGGTAAGACTCCATGCCCACGTCTTCCACAGGCATGCCGTTCAAGATGAACTCGCCGGACTGGGGCTGATACAGCCCTGCCAGCACGTTCATGAAGGTGGATTTTCCCGAACCGTTGCCCCCGCGGATGAAGACCATCTCACCACGCTGCAGGGAAAACTCGGGCACATGCACCCCGAACTGGCGCGCCCCGTGCCTGTCCACATACTCAAACCGCACATCGCGCAGGAGAAGCGATTCAAAAGCGGGTACCTTGGGGTCCGGGTGCTGCCAGCTAGCAGCCACGCCTTCCCGTTCAAAGGGTTCGGTCACCGCATCCAGATGGCGCTCCATGTCCGTGAGTTCGTGCAGGCTCATTTCCACCTTGCCCATCAGCGGCACAAAACCCACCAGACTGAGCAGAGGACTGAGACAGAACATGGTGAGCACCAGCAGAGTGGAGGTGGATTCGGCATCCAGCCCCAGAAACCCCGGCATGAGGAACAGGATAAGCCCCAGAATGAGCAGGTTGAACATGGCAAAGAAGGAAATGCCTAGGGCATGCCTGCGTTCCATGGCCTCACGGGCCACGGAGGCTTTATTGAGTCCCTGCAGAATCTGCCCGCTGAACAGGTCTGTGGTCTTGGGCTTGTGCAGCTTCAGTTGCAACAGGCCGTCATGCAGGTCGCGCAGACCGGATGAAAACTCCAGATCTGCCCTGCGCGCAGGCTCCATAAGTGCCTGCACGCTGCCCACCAGCCGCAGAAAGATGCCAAGCCCCAGCCCCATAAGCAGCAGCACGCCCACAGTGCCCACAAACGAAACCGTGAACATCTTGCAAATAGCCACCAGGATCATCACGGAGTTGGCTGCGGAGGCCATGAGCATACGCGCCGCTTCCACCACCATCTCGCGCCCGTCCAGCAGCACGGACTGCACCTGCCCCCTGTCCAGCCGCGCATATTCCAGCAGCGATATGCCGCGCAGCTTGGTGGCAATGCGCATGCGCCATTCCATAACGCCGCGCAGGGCTATGAGGGCCGATTGCCCGGTTATGTAGCGGAAAAGATAATAGAACAGCCCGAGGCACAGAAGAAATGCCGCAAAGGTGTGGAACTTTATGCCCTCATCGGAAGAAAGCTGCTCCAGCCCCTGCAGCACGGTAAAGACGCAAAGCCCCTGCATGATACCCGCGCCAAGGCAGGCACCCACGAGCCGCCGCCCTTCCGCACCGGCGTTATCGCGGAGCAGCGTGAGAAAATACGATTGTTTCAGTTGCAGCATGAGTCCCAACAGCCCCCGTTACCGGAAGTCGCGATTGCAATGTTCATGGCCGGAAACCCCGGCACCCGGGCAGAAAGACCGGCACGCTCCACGAAGGAGTGATAGTGCCCTTCCTTGCTGTAAAATACAACTGGCGGAGTGCCGATTTGCACAAAAGTCCGCCATGTTACCAAAATCACGGTTCCTGCGGAACGCAGGCCTGCCGTCCTGCTGCCGTTGCCGCCCACAGGGCAGCATCCGGCACCAAAAGCCCCATTTCCGCTACGGGGCACTCCGGCAATTCTATGACGCTGCGCAACAGCCCGAGCCAATGTTCCGCAATCCGTTCCACTTGTTTCCGGGCATGGGCGGACGAATCATACCGGAACCGGAACCGCACGATACCGTCCGTCTCTGCCCAAAGGCACAGGCCGTGCGGCACCCCGGCGTGCATCCGCACGGATTCCAGCCGCAACCCGCCGGAAACGCCAAGAAACGGGGGCGCACCAAAGTGCACCAGATGATCCGGCCCGGAGCTGACAGCAAGGTCTCCCCACGCATCGGCGGGCAGCGGCATGTGGGCAACGGGCGAACGGTCCTCCATATCCTGCGCCACAGATTCCGCCAAGGCAGAGATGGTGGAATGCGGCAGCACCCGCAGCCGCAGGGGCAGTGGCTGCCCGAACATGCCCACGGTCTGCGTCGCTGCCTGCTGCGTCTGCGGCAACGCCGTGGTCATGGAGGCGAAAAGTACATCCGCGCGACCGGAGCCGGCAGAAAGGAACAGGCCCCATGCGGCGCAAAGCAGTGCTTCTGCCGAAACTCCGCATCGGGCGGCCAGCGCACGCAGGGCGGTGATTTCCACTTGCAACAGTTCCGCCGTGAACTCTTTTGTCTCCCCGGCAACGGCAACAGCGTCGGCCATTTCGCCATTGCGAGGCAGCAGCGGCACATAGCCCTGCGTCCCGGCAAGATATCGGCGCCAGAATGCCTGCGTATCATCCTCGTTCTGCAACGGCAGACCCGACAACGCCCCGGCAAGACTCACCGTACACGGCAGCACTGCTGACTCGTTGTGCAAACGGGCATGGTAAAGTGCGCACAGGTCGTGCAGCAGAATACCCACGCTCCGGTCGTCCAGAAGCAGACGGGGGAATGTCCATGCCATGGTGCAGCAATCATCGCCATGCCGCATGAACAGAACACGCATGAGCGGGCCGGACGGAAGGAAGGGGCGCTTCCGCTCAAACCCGAGCAGCGCCTGCAATTCCGCATCCTGCACCTCCGGCTCCAGACCCAGACCATCGGACACGGTCACCGCGTGCGCAGCTTCGGGCATCAGGCGCTGCTTAACGCTGCCTTCCCCCTTCTGCACAAAGACTGCTCTCAAAAATTCATGCCGCTGCACCACCTGCCGCCAGACATCGGGCAGCATTGCCGCGCACCGGTTGCCGCGCAGGCGGAAGGAGATCTGAACGGTTCCGGCAGCCGTCTCTCTTGCAGTCGCTTGACCCGACTCGTTCAGGCTTTCCACCAATGCCGCCTGCAAGGGAAGCACGGGAAATACGTTCTGCCCTGCCGCATGAACCGGAAAGGCACCGGATGCAGGCGCAGAGCGGGCCATCTCGCCAAGATTCGCTCTCCAGCGGTCCAGCATCGCGCGCACCCAGTCCGCATCCAGCAGTCCGCCGGGGAACTGCGCCACGATGTGCAGCGTTCCTTCCAGAATAACCAGCGACAGGTTCACCGGATCGGAATGCCGGGTGGATACCATGTCTGTGAGCAGGTCCGGATTGTGTCCGGACAGCCCGAACCCGTCTCGGCGCTCGACGGTTTGTCTTCCGTGATAGTTGAAACTGAAACTTGCCGCCGGTTTTTCAAGACGCTTCAGGGCATGGCACAACACGCAGAAGCCTGTGCCGCCATCCGGCACCTGCCGCATGTGTTGCAGCAGGTTCCCGGCAAGAGCCGATAGCGGAGAATGCGCATCCAGCGGCAGCCGGAAGGGATACGCCGCCGTAAACCAGCCCACCGTGCGGATCACATCCAGCGTGGAGTAAGAAACCTGCCGCCCGTGGCCTTCAAAGGTGAGCAGCACCGCGTCGCCTTCCAGCACAGGGACAAGGCTGCGCGCAAGGGTGGCCAGCAGGATGGACCGCATGTCCAGACCGTTACCCACCGCAAGGGCTTCCAGCCGGTCCACCACATCCGGGGACACTTGTGCCTCCTGCATAGTCCACTGCTCGTCCTGCGCCACGACAAGGGGAAGCCGTGCAATCCTGCCGGACACCATGTTCCGCCAGAATTCCAGTTCCCCCTCCGTTGCACCGGATTCCGCATGCCTGTACAGAGCGCGCAGCCACTGGTCAAATCCGGCAGCACCGGACACAAGCGCCCCGGGGCCGCGCCGGTACGCCGTTTCCAGATCATCGCTGAGTACACGCCACGACACCATATCCACACTGGTATGCGCGCTTACCACGAGCAGCAGAACCGCCTGCGGGGTACTGAACAGGCAGGCGCCCACGTTGTAGCCCTTGCATGGGTCTATCCACTCACGGATGGATCTGCCCTCCCGCAGGGCTGTTTCCGCCACGTCCGCATCGGCGCAGGCTATCCGCTTCCAGTAAACGCGGGGACTGCCCAGCAGTTCAAACGCCGCCCCGTCATGCAGCCGCAGCCTGTACCGGAACGCCGGATGATGCCGCACCACGGCCCGGAAGGCCGTTTCCAGCCTGTCCTCGTCCGCGGGGTCCTCATCGCGCCGTACTTCCACCATGAGAGATTGCACAAACTTGCGCAGAAAATCCGTCTGTTCGGGGATGAAGATATGGGCCACGGGGCTCACCGGAACCGGCCATGCGTCTGGCAGGGCTTCCGGCGTTGCCTCTGCTGCGCGACATGCTTCTGCCGCCTCTGCCACTGTCGGGAAGCGGAAGAGCTGGGCGGGAGAAAGGGGAATGCCGTGCTTGCGCAGCTCCCCGCACAGGCTGATGGCTTTTATGGAGTCGCCGCCGGCGGTAAAAAAGTTATCCCGTTCGTGCAGTTCCGGCCTACCCAAAGCCGTGCGCCACACAGCCAGCATAGTGCGGCGCAGCTCTTCCGTGCCAGCCGAGGATGCGGCGGCTGATGCCTGACCGGAGGCATTGCAAGCATCCGCCTCCCCTGCTCCGGCAGAAAGTGCATCGGAAGCGTTTTCTCCGTTCAGCACAGGCTGCCCGTATGCACCCTCAACAATCATGGCCCGCAACGATTCCAGCATGGCTTTTGCCGTCGAGCGGCTGTAGAGGTCGGAGTCGTACTCAAGCACCAGCATCAGGCCGCCATCCGGCAAGATGGCGGTCACGAATGTCAGGTCGAATCTGGCAAGGCCGGAATAGAGTGAAATAAACCTGCCCTTGCCCAAGGACAAGGACATTTCGCCCCGCGGATCGTCCGCCAATTTTTCCGGCATATCCTGCGGCAGAGTATCCGGCTGGCTGTCCGGCTGGCTGTCCGGCTGGCTGTCCGGTTGACTGTCCGGCTGGCTGTCAGGGCGACTGTCCGACTGGCTGTCAGGGCGACTGTCCGGCGAAGCCATTCCTTCATCATCTTCATAGCCATGCACATTGCCCTGTACGGGCACAGTCAGGGAAAGCTGGGGCGTGGTAATCATGACATCGAACAACGCCCCCCGCGCCGGGTCGCGCACAACGTCCAAATCGCCGTACAGCCGCACGGGCGGATACATGCAGTGTTCCATGGCTCCAGCCACAGCCTGTATGGACGAATTGAGCACGGTGGCAAACCCCTCCTGCGCCCTGACAGGCACCACCAAAGGCTGCGGCACAATGAAGTTGCCCACAACCTGCCCGAAAGACCCTTTATGCCGCACCGAAACAGGAATGCCCATGGTTATGGTGTCCCCGTCCGCACGGCTGCGCAGCAGCATGGCCACACAGGCGACAATGCGCATGAACAGCGAACCGGGCAGGGAATCGCGCCTGCAGAAATCCGCCACCTGCGTTCCGGAAAGAGCCACCCGACAAATCTCGCCCCGCCCCCTGCGAAAAGCCGGGCGTTCATACTCGGTGGCTATATCGGCCCGCGGCTGCCCCTGCGACAATACGTCCAGCCAGTACCTGCGGTCTGTCTGCATGACCGGAGAAGCCAGATACTGCTGCTCCGCATGGACAAAATCCTGATACTGCCCCTCTACGGCAGGCAATGCGCGCCCTTCCATGCAGGCCAGCAATTCATGCCCGACTATGCCCACGGACTGCCCGTCACCCACAATATGATGCAGGCTCACCGCAAGCCACACCCGGCCGGAAAGCCGGATGAGCAGCCCGCGCAACGGCGGTGGCTGGGTTATGTCCAGCGGGGTTTGCAGCAACTCCACGCACAGGTCCTGCGCATCCTCATCCGGTGTCAGGCTGTCGCTCAGATCGCGCAGGTCGGGCGTAAAGGGAATGTGCGGATGAATAATCTGCATGGGAGCGCCGTCCACCATGCTGAACGAGGTGCGCAGGCTCTCATGCCGGTCCATAATCGCACCGAAGGCGGCGCGCAGACGCTCTTCAAGAGCCTGTTCCGCTCCGGGTGTACAGGAAAATTCGACAACAAAGGACATGTTGCTGCTGGCTGCGGAAGCTTCCGACTGATGCAGTATCCAGTACTGCCGCTGCGAGAAGGACATGGGCAGCACACGCCCCGTTGGCATTTCAGGCGTGGTCCTCTCCGCTGCGGGCTGCCCGGGGATTTCGCTCTTGTGAGCCGCAGCTTCCGGTTTCTGCGCCGGGGCAGCCTGGCTGGAGAAGTCGCTCGGGACTGAACAATCAACACCTGTGGCAGCCGCCTGTGCAGCCAGTGCGGCATAATCAATCTTGCCGGAACGGTTGAGCGGCAGCCTGTGCAACTGCGTCCACCCTGAAGGAACCATATAGTCAGGCAGCGTGCGCAGCAGCCACTCCCGCAGCATCACAGGCGAAGGCAGCGCCTTTTCTCCCCGCATAACCAAAAAGCCGTGCAGGGCAGTGCTCCCGCCCATATCATCCGGCAGGCGATGGGCTGCCACGGCGCATTGCAGCACATCGGGCAATTCATCCAGCGCGCATTCCACCTCGCCGGGGTCGATGCGGAAACCGCGCACCTTCACTTCCCTGCCTATACGCCCCAGATATTCCAGTTCACCTGCGGCATTCCAGCGGACCAGATCGCCCGTCCTGTATATACGCCGGTTCTGCAAGGCCGGGCACAGAATAAAACTGGCTGCGTTCAGGTCCGGCCTGTTCACATAGCCCATGGCGAGACTGCGCCCGCTGAGGCAAAGCTCTCCCGGCTGTCCGGGCGGCACAGGCGCAAGGTCCGGCCCCAGTACGTGCGTTCCCATGTTAGGCAACGGCTTTCCCATGGGCAGGGGCACCCGTCCGGCGCAGGTTTCTCCTTCTGCGCCCCCGCTCCCGCCGTTTCGACCGCTCCCGTTGCTCCCAATGCTCCCGCTGTTCTCATTCTCCATGCCAGAACCGTGCGGAATGATACGCGTCATTGTCGCGCACACGGCGTTCTCCGTGGGGCCGTAGGCATTGTAATACGCAAGACGGGCGGCGTAATGCAGCGCATCTTCCCGGACAGGCGCTTCTCCTGCCGTAAGCAGGAACCGCAGGGTGGGAAAATCACGCCGCTGGAACAAACGCAGGTAGGCCGGGGGCAATGTGGCTCCGGTAAGGCCGTGGGAGTCTACAAAGGCTGAAAAAGATTCGGTATCCCCAATAATATCGCGCGAGACAGGGTACAGGCTGGCTCCCGCCCCCAGCGCCATGAACATTTCGGAAAGCGAGGCATCGAACGAAGGCAGTGCGAAGGCCAGCAGGCGGTCTGCGGGGGTTATGCCCAGCACGGCAATCTGCCCGCAGATCATGTTGACAAACGCCCCGTGGGAGACGGCAACCCCCTTGGGGATGCCCGTAGAACCGGAAGTGAAGATGATGTAGGCGCATGCGGCGGAATCTGCCGCGCGATGCACCGCATGGTCCGGGCAGAGTAACGCTGCGTCCATATTCAGATGGGCACAGCTGAACTCCGGGGTTGACTTTTCCGGGTCCGGCAACAGGCAATCGGGCACAGGGCGGGCGCGAAGGTCTGCATCGGTGCGCGCATCAAACAGCACGCGCACGCGTGCATCTTCCATCATTCTGCGCAATCGCGGGGCAGGCAGCGAGGCATCCAGCGGCAGATACACGGCACCGGCCTTCCATATCCCCAGAGCCACCACCGCCAGATGGGGATTCCTGCCCGTAAGCACCCCCACAACACGGTCTGGCACTGCCAGTTCCGCCATGTCGGCACTTTCCGGCGTGTTCATCGGTCCGGAAGAGATTGTGCTCCCCGTGCCGTTGCCGTTGCCGTTGCCATTGTCGTTTGCGGAGTGAGATGACACGTGCAGGGCGTGCACGGCTGGCGCTGGTTGAATGCCGTTTCCGTTCACACCGCCCAGAATATGCAGCAGCGCGTGCGCAACACGATTGGACGCTGCATCCAGTTCCGCATAGGAGAGCAACGCCCCGTCAACCAGCAGAGCGGGAGCGTGGGGAGCCATGCGCACCTGACGGGCAAAGAGCGCAGGAATGCCGCCATGAGGCACGGGCCTTACAGGACCGTACTCCCATACGTTGAGTTGCGCCCGTTCTTCCGGCGTAAGGGGCGCGCTGTCCGCATCTCTGCAGTCAGCACCGGTATCATCCGCCAGCACGGCGGCAGGCTCCGCCTTCTGTTCAGGGGGGAGCGGCAACGATCGGTTCTGCGTCATTCGGATTCCGATTCCTGCCCTGAATTCCACGTGAATACCATTGGAGATGGCAATCCCGCATGCCACACCCATCGGTATGAACCGGAGAGTGATGCAATATCTCTCCGGCATACGCAGGGTTCGATACGGGACAACCACAGCCCCCGCAGCACCGGACGAACAGGCAATAACAAACGGCTGCCCGCCGGTACCCCTGCGGTACATAAAGCCCTGTTCGGCTCAGATAAGCAGGCACCTGTACTGGCGCACAGCCTTGACGCAGGGAGGCACTATGCCCCTTCTGCCACGGCAAAGCGTCAGAGGACGGCAGGTACCGCAACGGCTAACAGCCGCACGGCAAGGCGCTTCCTTTCACTCCATGCTCGTCCATGCCCGGGCCATGCTCAGTCCATGCTACCTTACGTGTATACCACGCTGATTTCATGGACAGCCCAAGCCCCACACTGTGCACAAAGCATGGTCGGTCGCCCAGGTCCCGAAGCCCCGACCGCGCACTCGCTGAGCGAACACGTGCTGACATTGAACACGACCGCGCTCTACAGTGGCACACCCTACAGGAACGCATCCCACAGGAACACGCCCTACAGGAACATGCTTATGCCGGAGACTGCGCTTCGTCCGCTGCCGGTGCGGCCGCCTCGGCTGATTCATCCTTCTTCTTGGGATTCATCTTGGATACCAGAGCCTTGCCTTCTTCCATTTTGGTCTTGAAATAGGACTTGGCTTCCGCGGTATCAAAATTGACCAGATTGCCGCCCTTCTTGAAATGCCGGTCGAACACCCAACCCAGTGCATAGGTGGTGGCACCGCCCGTAATGCTCAGGGTAGCCGCACCGGCCGTGGTGCCGATAACCGGAATGCACTTGAACAGGGAAGCGAGCATGGGCACTGCCGCCACGGTGGCAACGCTGCCGCACAGGGAAGAAATGATGGATTTGACGCGTTCTTTCTTGAACTCCACGCCATACGCCTTGGAAAGGGCATAGACCATTTCCAGCTGAATGGCGGTAAGACCGGCCAGATCAACCAGCGGCACGGGAACAAAACCCAGTCCCACAGCCGCATAAACACGCTTGCGGATAATGCCATCCACTTCGTGCTCGCAGGGCAGAACCCTGGCCGTTTCCTCGGCGGCGTTCTCCATCGGTTCACCAGCTACGGTCTGTTCCGCCGCTTCGTTTGCCACATCGGGATTCTTCTTCGCCATTTCAAAGCCCCTTTAGTTTAGTTGCACGTTTCGGTCTTGCGACCCGCTTACTGTGACACCGTTGCATTCCGGACAGCCGCAAGGCTGGAATCGAAAATTTCGTCAGCAGAAATAAGCAGCACCAGAGGAACATTAATCTTCAACGCACTTGCGGTATCCAGATTCAACGTAATTTTGGGCCGGTACCGATATTCCGATGGCATAAAGCCTTCCGGCATCAGCCCCAGCAGTTCGGCAATGCCGGCTGCGTAAAATTCTGCCAGCGGCACATAATCCAGCGTGGAAAGCCCCATGAGCACTCCGCGCCGCACATGCACGGTTCCGTCCCGCGCAAAGGTGCGGATGCCCTTGCCATGCAGGCTGTCCAGCATGGGCTGCGGGTTTGCCTGCGTCCAGTCAAAGCAGTTGAGGGCAGAAATATAGAGAGCATCCACTCCCTGACTGATCAGGCTCCGCACCCCTTCCGCACAGGATTCCGGGCTTTCCTCCCTGTCCAGACGGTCATATTCCACAAGCTCGAACCCTCGCTCGCGTGCCACTTCGCGCGCCTCTGGCACGTTAGAGTACCAGAGCCCTTCCGGCGTATCGCTGTACATGATACCCAGACGGGAAAAGGGCAGTGCCTCGTGGAACAATACGAAAACCCTGTGCCATTTGTCCGGCGTATGCTGAATGATCAGGTTGGGCGCACCAAGTCCTGTATCCCGGTCAATGAATCCTGCGCGCACAGGGTCCGCCACGTCTATGGCCACAATGGAGGTTCTTCCGTTATTCTTGGCCAGCAGAGCCTTGGTGGCTTCCGTTCCCATGCTTATGATGGCGTCCACCGAAGGGTCTGCCATGAGCCGTTCAGCCTCCGCAAGATACACGTCGGGGTCTGCTCCCCAGCCGGGGCTGCTATGCAGATGCGGGGGCAGATGCACCTTGTCCCGCACGCCCATGCGCTCCAGCGCGGCGAGCACTTCCGTATACAGAAGTTCAAACTCCCAGTAAGGCCCCGCCTCAAAATACGCGATGGTCCCTGCTGAAGCAACTGCAGCCTGTGCATCATCCTCTGCCGCACGGGCGCTGTGCAAACCGGAAACAGCCAAGAGACAGCAGGCAACCAACAATACAGCCATATGGTGTATGGTTGTTGCTCGGGCAGGCAGGCCCGAACAGATACCACTGCATCTGCGGACCGGACTACTGCCCGATATCCGACTGAGAATCCTATCACGAACAACCATACACAATGAGCGCATTATCATCACGGTCCGTATTTCAGGCTCTGTTCTGACCAGCTTAGGCCAGTTAAAACTCTGTTCAGGTTCGGTTAAGCCTCAGTTAATCAAGTGGACACTCACTATCTCACAGAGTGATACTTTCTATCAGAAGATACTTGCCACCGTCCAGTATTCCCTTGCAGAACCTGTGGAAATGGCTTTTTGCCGCATGCCGGGACCAACCTCCGCCCCGTCCGTTACCGCCGCGGCAGTGCAGCAAATTCACGCTCCATCTTTGGTTTTCGCCGTGGGACCCGCAGGGACTGCAATCCCCTTCTTGCCCACAGGTAGCACAGTTCCTGCCCCTACTCCGTTATTATTCCCCGGCCTTTCCGGGCCTGTGCCTGTATCATGCCGTTTCTGCGTCCACACCCCCGCAATGCCCCACGCCTGAAAACGCCCCGTACCGCGCCCGCGGCTACACTTCCTGCGGCGCTTCCCTTGTGCATACGCCCGCGCCTTCGTACCCGGACTCCCCTGCCCCGGAAACCAGTATATACAGGGCCGGAATAATGACCAACGCCATGGCTGTGGATGCCGTAAGCCCGAACACGATGGCAAGGCACAGCGGCTTCCATGTGGGGTCTGCGATGGCAAGCGGCAGCAGGCCCACCACCGTGGTCAGGCTGGTGCTTATAATGGGCCGCAGCCTGTCAGCCGCACCGTGCGCTGCGGCATCGACCGCACTGCACCCGTTTCTGCGATATTCGTTCATGGTTTCCACCATGACGATAGCGTTATTTACCACAATACCGGCAAGGGAGATGATGCCTATCAGCGCCGGAAACGACAGCGGGATACCGAGGAAATAAAAGCCCGTAAACGTGCCGGAAAGCGCCATGGGCACTGTGAACATGATAATGAACGGCTGGCGGAACGACCCGAAAAGCAGTGCCATAACCGCAAACACCATGAACAGGGCCATGCACAGCACGGCAGGCACGGCGCTGTATACCTCGCCGCTGCTCTCCGCCTCTCCGCCAAAGGACACGGTGTACCCTTCCGGCCACGTGCCTCTGGCCTGCGCAAGCTTGGCGGAAAGAGGCCCCAGCACGTCCCCTGCGGTCACTCCTTCCGTTTTTGCCTTCACCGTTACGGTTCTGAACCCGTTGCGATGCGGAATGACCTGCTGCGAGGGAGCCAGCGTAATCTGCGCCAGCGATGCCAGCGGCACGGAGTTTCCTCTGGCATCGTTCACACGCAGAAAATACAGTTCCTCAATGCGCCTCGGGCCGCCCATGCCTCCTTCCCGGCTGGGCCACAGGCTGCCCATGCGCATGTCCAGATCATCCTGCGTACCGGACATCTTGAGCTTTCCCACCACATCGTTTTCCAGCGCAAGCCGCATCTGCGACACCACCTCGCTTTCGGTGAGTCCGTGGAAGTCCAGCGCCTCCCTGTTGGGAGCCACGCGCACAGCAAGGTCCGCAGGGCCGATGGTATCGCGAATATCCGTTGTTCCGGGAATCTGGGCGATCATGGACTGCACCTCTAGGGAAAGGCGGCGCAGCACCGCTTCATCGTCACCCGTTATGACCACCTGAACCGGATCATCGTTGGAAGAGCCGCCCGTCTGCGGCGTGAGGTACAGGCGGGTTCCCGGCCACGCTGCCAGAGACGTGTCCAGCCCCGCGCGCAATTCGTCCATGTATTCAAAGGCCATCTTGTCACGCTCTTCCTCCGGTACGAACCGGGCGGAAAAACCGATGAGATGCGATGCCTGGCTCACCCCGAGTGAATCTTCCTGCGAAACGGTGGAGAAAGGACTCTTTTTGCCCACGTACTTGGTCACGCTTTCGAACTGGGGAAAACCGCGCAGCATCTCGCCCGCAGCGTCCGCCACCCTCTGCGCCTCATCCAGTTCCGTTCCCGGTGCCATCTCTATAAGAATGCCCAGATCGCGTCCGTCACTCTTGGGATACATTTCCGAAGGCAGCGTTCCGGCCATGCGCAGGCTGAGCATGAACAGCAGCACGGCGTTCACGGTCCAGAACAGAGCCACCTTGCGGCTGCATAGTACGTTGCGGTGCATCCAGCCCCGCAGCCTGCCCGTCACGCGGTCTGTCAGAGCGTCTATGGCGGTGCCGGAGGGCGTGCCGCGGGATTTGAGCAAGTAGCGGGAAAGCGGGACACTGCACGCGAACGCGATGCAGAAACTGAGGCCAAGGCACACAATGGTGGTCAGCGGAATAATGCGGATGAACTTGCCGTCTGTTCCGCCAATGGCAAACAGGGGCGCAAGCGAAAGAATGGTGGTAAGCTGCCCAGCAAAAGCGGGCATGGCAAAGGTGCGCACCGTCTGCCACGCTGCGGCGGCAAAACTGCGCCCCTTGGTGAATATGCCCTCGTGCATGCCCTCCATCACAAGAATAAAAACGTCCACCATCATGCCCAGCGCAAGCACCATGCCCACAATGACCAACTGGTTCATGGTATTGCCGAAGGCTGCCAGCAAAGCGACGGTGCCCAGAAAGGTAACGGGCAGCGATAATCCCGCGATGAGTGCCTCGCGCCATGTGAGCATGAACAGCAGAATAACGGTAACGCACAGCATGGACTGCCAGCCGTTGTTCAGTGCCGTGGAAAGCTTTTCGTTGATGTTCTCGGACTGGTCCGAGGTTATGGCGTAGGTCAGCGTGGGCGGCCATCCGGGGGCGTGCACGGCCTGCTCCATGACCGTTTTGGCAACGGCGATGAGTTCCAACGTATCTCTGCCCGAACTCTTCAGAAGTGATATGGCCACCCCGTTGCGGTATTCACCCCCCTTCCAGCTCATGAAGGTGCGGGTGGTTTCCTGCGCAAGGTCACGAGAAACACGGGCCACCTCATACAGGCGCACCACGCGCCCGCCTGCTATACGCACAATGGGCAGATTTTCCACATCGGGCAGGCGTTCATACCGGCCTGTAAACTTGATGGAATAAGAAAGCACGCCTTCCTGTTCCACGCGGCCTAGGGGCATGTCCGTGCCGAAGGTCTGCAACTGCCGCTTGACCTGCGAGGAGGATATGCCCAATGCCTGCAAGCGTTCCGGCATGAGCTGGATGCGGACAATCTCTTCCCGCTCCCCAGCCAGCGTCACTTCACGCACGCCGGATATCCGCTCGAACTTTTTCTGCAAAGAGACGGCCATGCGCCCGATGACGGCGGGCGATGCATCGCCGTACAGCATGAAGGTGATAATGGGCGAATCGTTCACGGACATCTCCGTCACCAGCGGCTGTTCCGCTTCCGCAGGCAGGTCGCCTGCCGCCTCGGAAACAGCGGCGCGGAGCAACTGCATGGATTCGCCGAGATCCGCTTGCGCCTCAAACTCCACGGCAATGGAGGAGAAAGACTCCCGCGAACCGCTGAGAATACGCTTAACGCCCTTGAGGGACTTCAGCTTCTTTTCGATTTTGTTGGTAATTTCTTTTTCTATGATATCCGGCGGCGCACCGGCCCACTGGGTGGAAACCATGGCCTGCGGAATGGCGAGGTCCGGATTGGATTCCTTGACCATGCCCGAATAGCCGAGAATGCCCCCCAGAACCAGCGAAATAGTCAGCAGTATACTGAAAATGGGCCGCAGCACGAAAAACGAAAAGGCCACCCCGTAAGGACCGTCCGCCGCATCGCGCGCAGGCGCACCCGTTTCTGCCGTATCAGGAGCAATCTTCTGCCCGCCTTCATCCTGTCTGCCCGGACCATCTTCGTGCGGCATGGCTACCTCCCCTCCACCGGCACCACCTGAACGGCAGTGCCGTTCACCAGCAGGTGTCTGCCTTCGGTAATGACAAGCTCACCTTCCCGCACTCCTTCCAGCACTTCCACATTGGAGATGCCGCTTATGCCCATACGCATCTGCCGCTGCGCGGCTTTTCCCGTGGTGGAAGACGCGGAACCGGGTTCCGGTTCAAAGACGAACACCGAAGGCCGGCCATCGGAAAACACCAGTGACTCCATGGAGATGACCAGCGCATTGTCGCGCTGCTCATCGGCTATCCACGCCGTCACCAGCATGCCGTCCTTAAGGTGTTCCGCGCCCTCCACGGTATGCAGTTTAACCTGCACGGTACGGCTGTCTTCAGAAATGGAAGGGGTAATGGAATACACTATGCCCGTGGCGTATGGCGGCCTTTGCTCCGGGGGAATATGCAGCAGGCGTTCGGGCGAAAGCATGGTCTGCCCGAAGAAGAAATACGCCTGCTGCCCTTCCTGCACACCGTGGGCGGCAAAGGGCGGCAGATCCACCACCACTTCATACTGCGAGGGGTCTATAAGCACCACGGGCGTGGTTTTACTCATGCGCTCTGCACTGCTGCGGTCCACTGCCTCCGGTGCCACGGAGTCGCCCAGCCGGATGTTCAGATAGGCCACCATACCGGTAAACGGCGCGAACAGGCCTGTCCGCTCCAACCCCAGCTTGGCCTTGCGCAGGTCGGCTGTTGTGGCGGCGTATTCCGCCTGTGCGGTACGCAGGCGCGCCTCTGCGCTGCGCAGTTTGGCGCGGGCGTTTTCAAACACCGCCTGCTTAGATTCCAGTTCCTGCGCGGCAATGGCATCCTGCTTGAGGAGCGCGCGCGACCGTTCCAGATCAAGCCGGGCAAGTTGCAGGTCGGTCTGCGCCTGCGCAATATCAGCCTGTGCAGAGCTTATGCCTTCGGCAGATTTCCTCTGGTAGGCTTCCTGCGAGGTGTAGGTTTCCAGATCATCTCGCGTGTCTATGCGGGCAAGCAGCTGCCCCAGCATCTCCCCTTCGCCCGGACCGGAAACAATGCTGCCCTCCCGCAGGGGGAGCCCTTCCCTGTCCGTGCCCAGATACACAACCTTTCCGGCTTTCTCAAAAAAGAGGTACTCGCGGCGTATGGCGTAGGCCTTGCCTTCTCCATACACCCAGTGGCGCAATGTTTCGCGCTGTACGGGCAGGGCGGATACGGCAAGGGGAGGATGCTCGGGAGGCGGAGCCGCACTCTTTTTCTCACCCGACCCGACCACCAGCATGCCAAGGGCGAGAACAGCCGCCGCCACCGCCAGATACACCAAAGGCCGCGAAGATTTCATGCTTCCCCCTCATGAAAAGACGAAATGCCGTAACAGTTCCGCTTATATCCTATCCATTACAGTAATTTTTCAGATTCAGAAATACCTTTTCTATTCACGGACCCAAATACACGCCGGTGTGTGCCGGACCAAGAGAGAATGCGCACCGCGCGTCCATTTCCGCCAGTGCAACTGCAGAGGCACCGCCTGACATGGAGACAACGCAATCAGGCGCGCCGCTGGCAAACATTCATACTGAGGGCCATACCTTTCTCCATGCAAAAAATGAATATTTTATGCCCGTTGCACCATTCAGTTTTTGCGCGACCCACCGATAGTGTACATCTGAGCAGCCTGCCAGCACGCTCCATATCTGCATACTGTGCCAGCATATGCAATTATTCGTTTCCAACCTCCGCGTATTGGTATAATCTGCTCACAGTCTTGCACTCTGTTTCCGCGAAAGGCAGCCCTCCAATGCGTTCCGCAGAAAGGCTGCCTCCACTGTAAGCACGTGCTCACATAACTTTTGCAACCTTTCCGGGAAGGCCTGCACCAAAGATATTTGCAGCAACCCGGGATAACCGGATAAGCCGTTATTCTTCGCCGTCTGCAAAGTGCAGTGGAAAACGGCCCATTGCCAGCCCGAAAAGGCAGGAGACGCACACCGCACCATGAAGAACACGGACTACAGACTTCTCTTGCAGCACTCTCCCTTCGGCTATGCCTACCACAGGCTTATTACCGACGAAGCGGGAAAGCCTGCCGATTACATCTTCCTTGAAATAAACCCCGCCTTCGAAAACCTTACAGGACTGACCGCCATAAACACCATCGGCCGCCCTGTTACAGAGGTCATTCCCGGCATTGCCACAGGTACAGTGGATTGGATTGCCTTTCACGGCGAGGTGGCTTTGCATGGCGGAGTCAAAGAATTCGAAATGTATTCCGAGCAGTTGAAGCGCTGGTATAAAGGGCAGGTATTTTCTCCAGAAAAGCATCATTTCGCCGTCATCTTTGTGGATATAACCACCGAGGTGGAAAAAACGGCGGAACTTGAGAATTTCTTTTCAGTTAACCTGGACCTGCTGTGCATTGCAGACACATCCGGCCGTTTTCTCAAGGTGAACAAGGCGTGGGAAACCATACTCGGCTACCCGGTGCATGAAATTCAGCAGATGAGCTTTCTGGACTTTGTGCATCCTGAAGACCTGCAAGCAACCATCGACATCCTTGCGCGGCTGGAGCGGCAGGAGGATGTATGTCAGTTCGTAAACCGCTACCGGTGCCATGACGGTTCATACCGCATTATCGACTGGCACTCGCGACCTAACGGCAACCTCATATACGCCGCAGCACGCGATGTGACCCGGCAGAAACTGCTGGAATCGGAACTGACACAAAGCCACGAACGCTTCCGCAGCCTTGTGGACAGCTCGCCTTTCGGAATGGTCCTTGCCTCGCGCGATGGCACTGTGCTCTTTGTAAACGAGGAATGCACCCGCATGCTGGGGTACACCCGCGAGGACATTCCCAACACGGACGCACTGTGGCAACACACGCATCCCAAGGAAGAAGACCGCTGCCTTGCACGCCGCCTCTGGCATGCCATGGACAGCAACTCAGCCAGCGCACCTCCCTGCGACTTTCTGCTTGCCACCAAGGACGGCAAAAAGCGTGATGTGGAGTTCCGCATCAAACCCATAGGCAGCGAAATGCTGGTTATTCTGAACGATGTGACGGAGCGGAAGCGTACGGCCGAACTGCTTGTGCAATCGGAAAAGATGCACTCCGTGGGCGGGCTTGTGGCGGGTGTGGCGCACGAAATAAACAACCCCCTCGGCGGGATTCTGCAAGGCGTGCAGAACATCTACCGCCGCCTTTCGCCCGACATGGAAGCAAACCACCAGTCCGCCGCAAGCGCGGGGTGCGCGCTGGACAACATCCATGCTTACCTGCGCCTTCGCAAGATAGACAGAATGCTGGAAGGCATTCAGGAATGCGGACAACGGGCGGCGGACATTGTAACCAGCATGCTCAGCTTCAGCCGCAAAAGCGAAACCGCCTTTGCACCGCACGCCCTGCCGACCCTTGCGGAACGGGCCATAAACCTTACCCGCTCAGATTACGACCTGAAGCAGAACTATGATTTCCGCAAGGTAGAAATCATCCGCGACTACGCCCCCGACCTGTCTCCTGTGGAATGTTCCGCAACAGAGATAGTGCAGGTATTGTTTAACCTCGTCCGCAACGCCGCACAGGCCATTGCCAAGCAGCCGGACCGCAACGACATTGGCAGGATAACCATTCGCCTGCGGCAGGAAGGCGAATGGGCCATCATTATCGTAAAGGACAACGGCCCCGGCATGGACAACGAAACCCGACGCAGGGCCTTTGAACCGTTTTTCACCACCAAGCCTCCCGGAGAAGGCACCGGTCTCGGTCTGCCGGTTTCCTTCCTTATCATCAGCCGCAATCATAACGGGGAAATGTTCATAGAAACTGCCCCCGGACAGGGCACGGCCTTCCACATCCGGCTGCCTGTAAACCATGCAGCCGCCATGGCGGGCAGGCTCCAGAACATGGAACAGGCCCTCTGACCGGCCAACCGCATAGAGCTGTTCCCGGACCCCAAGTACAATGCTGCGCACCCCGCCCTTGCGGAATGCGCAGTACACTCATGGGTTACTGAAAAGACAACTCACTGATCTGGCACAAAATGTTCAGCTATTCTGCAGTTTATTCGCCCCGCCGGAAGCCGGACGGAACATTTCGCACGCCCGACTGCCGTATCTGGCCGGAAACTACTCCGCCTTGCGGCTTACATAGAGATTAAAGAGTACCAGAACCGAGGTACCCACGATCAGCAAAAACGAAATGGCGTTTATAACAGGCGTGCTGCCGTCCCGCACCTGCAGATACAGGTTTATGGGCAACGTGGGTTGCGACCCCACCAGAAACAAGGTGGTGTTAAAGTTCTCAAAGCTCATCAGAAAGGCAACCGCCCCTGCTCCGATAATGGCGGAACGCAGGAACGGCAAGGTGATGTACCGTATCACCTCAAACCTGTTGGCTCCCAGATTCAGGGCCGCTTCTTCCAAGGTTCTGTCAAACTTGCGCAACCGGGCGGAAACCACCAGCGTGACAAAGGTAGTGATGAAGGAAAACTGCCCGAGCACCACCAGCCAGAAGCTGGGCCTCAGCCAGCCCACATCCCAGCCGAACATATCTTCCAGCGCAAAGCCCATTGTGTTGGCAGCCAGAAGCTGTGAAATGCCCAGAATAACCCCGGGAATAACCAACGGCACCAGCATGAGCATGTACAGCAAGCTCTTGAACGGGAACTCCTCCTGCTCAAACAGGAAACTGGCGCAGGTGCCCACCAGCACGCTGAACACAGAAACCCAGAAGGCTGTCTGCACGCTGGTGACCATGGCCCGCAGGTTCTGGCTGTCATGGAACACCCCTATACGCTCCGGTCCGGGAGAAAGGAACCAGTCCAGACTGAACCCGTACCACGGCAGCGAGGGAAAGTTGGAATCGTTGAATGCCAGAACACAGGTGACCACCAGCGGCGCGAACAGAAACACGAGATACAGAATGACAAAGGTGTGGAACGACCACAGATAGCCCTTTCCGTTATTCAGCGACCGGATCATGACGCCACCTCTCCCAGCTTTTGGCGTGTCAGCTTAAGCCCCGCCCAGACAATGCCCGAACTCAGGGCAAGCAGCAGGAAGCCGAAAGCGGACCCCTGATTCCAGTTAAAGCTGGCGATGAACTGATTGTATATCTGCTCCGTAAACCACAGGGAGTTCTTGCCACCCATGAGGTTTGGGGTGAGGTAGTTACCCAGCGAGAGCATGAACACCACAATGCAGCCGGAGGTTATGCCCGGTTTGGCGTGCGGAATGATAATGGTGCGCCATATGCACAGCTTGCCCGCGCCAAGGTCATAAGCCGCCTCCACAAGGCTGTCGTCCAGACTCTCCATAACCGAGACAAGGGGCACTACCATGAACAGCATGGATGTGTAGACAAGCCCCATGATCATGGTGGCGTCGTTGTAAAGCATTTCAATGGGCGTATCTATGATGCCCGCTTTCAGCAGAAAGTAGTTGATGACGCCGGATTCGCGCAGCAGAATCATCCATCCGTACACGCGCACCAGTTCGCTGACCCAGAAAGGCAGCAGCAACAGCACCATAAGCGCGCCGGAAAGGCGCGGACGCACCACCTTGGCGATGTAGAACGCCACAGGCAGCCCGATGACAAGCGTGAACAGGGTGGTCACCACCGCATAGGTGGCTGTACGCACAAAGGTAAGCCAGTAGATGGGCTCCTCAAAAAAGGTACGGTAGTTGGCCAGCGTCCAGCCCGGGTCGGAAAAATTGCCGCTGCGAAAACTCATGTACAGCATGTCCAGATGGGGCAGCACGATAAGCAGCAGCAGCCACCCGAGCACGGGGGCAAGGAATATCCAGAACGCAAGCCGGGACTGCTTCATGCCCGTTGCCGTCATGCGTCGCCTCCGTCCGTGCAGGAAGCATCACCATCCGCCGCAAAACATATGCCCGATTCGGGATACCAGCCCACGGTGAACTGCCTGCCGGACTCAAGCCCGTCAAAGGTCCGGTTCTGGGGCAACCGCACCAGCAGCTCATGCCCCTGTTCGGTCACGGTAAGCAGCCGGCTGTTTGCACCGTCAAAAAGAACGGCCCGCAAGGTCACGGTAAAGAGGTTCAGTCCCGCCGTTTCACGCGGTTCTATGCGCATGGCCTCCGGCCGCAGGAACAGGTTCACCCGCGTTCCTGCGGGGCAGCCCGCCATGCCGCGGGCACGGAACACATACCCCTCATCGGTGCGGAGCACCACCAGACCTTCCTTCACGTCTTCCACCGTGCCTGCCCACGTATTATTATCACCCACAAACCGGGCAACAAAGGGGGTGGCGGGCTGGCCGTACAGTTCCTGAGGAGTGCCTACCTGTTCAAACGCACCAAGATTCATCACGGCCACCCGGTCAGACATGACCAATGCCTCCGACTGGTCGTGGGTGATGTAGATAAAAGTGGTGCCCACCTTGGCCTGCAACTTCTTCAACTCCACCTTCATCTGCTCACGCAGCTTCAGGTCCAGTGCCCCCAGCGGCTCATCCAGCAGCAGAACGGAAGGTTCCAGCACCAGACACCGGGCAATGGCCACGCGCTGTTTCTGGCCGCCGGAAAGCTGGGTCACGCGCTTATCGGCGTAACCGGGCAGGCCCACGCGCTCCAGCATGGCCTCGGTACGCCTGCGGGCCTCGTCATTGCCCACACCCCGGCGTTTAAGCCCAAAGGCAATGTTCTCCGCCACGCTCATCATGGGGAAAAGGGCCAGATGCTGAAAGACCAGATTCACCGGCCTTCTGTTAGGCAGAACGCCGGCCATATCTTTGCCGCGTATGGCTATGGTTCCGCTTGTCGGCTCCTCAAACCCGGCCACCATGCGCAGCAGAGTGGTCTTGCCGCAGCCGGAAGGGCCGAGAATGGAGAAGAATGAACCCGTGGGCACATCCAGTGAAATATCGTTTACCGCGATGAAATCCCCAAACCGTTTGGTCAATGACCGCAAGGACAGATCGTTTGTCATGGCTTCCGTAGGCGTTAAGGAAAAGCACGGGGCGGCATGCGCCGCCCCGTGCGTGGGGTGTTAGAGATGGCGCGCCTACTTGGCGGCCTTGACCTTGTCGAGCATCTTGCCTTCCATGGCTTCCAGTTCAACCGGAACAGGCGGATACCACTTGATGTTGTCTATAACCGCAGGCGGGAAGGAGCGTTCAAAGTTGGCGCGCACAGACTCGGCCACGAACTCGTTGCCACCGGCAGACGCGGTGGGCGTATTCTCCTGCGTGGTGAAGTAACCGGCGTTTTCAGGACGCAGCATGAAGTTTATCCACTTGTAAGCTGCGTCCACATTCTTTGCCTTGGAAGGAATGGCAAAGGTATCTATCCAGCCCAGAGCGCCTTCCTTGGGAGCCTTGAAGTCAATGGCGGGATTTTCTGCGTGGAGCTTCCAGCCGCCGTTGTCCCACGCCTTGGCCACATGCACTTCGCCGGAACGCATGGATTCCAGCAGGGCATCGCCGTTGGCCCAATAGTTCTTCACCATAGGCTTGGCTTCGATAAGGGTCTTTTCAATGACGTCCAGCATTTCCTGATACTTGGCGGTATCGCCGTACAGGGCGAAGGGGTCATAGCCAAGGGCAAAACCCATGGCGATGATGATGGGACGCTTCAGGCGGTAGCTCACGCGTCCGAGATATTGCTTGTCCAGCAGGGCCTGCCAGGAATCTACGCCGGGGGCCTTTTCGCTGTTGACGATGAGGCCGGAAGTGCCCCAGCAGAAGGGAACAGCATAGGAAGCGCCGTCCACAAGGGTGTTTTTCTTCACTGCCTCAAGCATGGAGGGAATGAACAGGCCGGTTTCGATGCGGGAAAAATCTATGGGCTGATACAAACCAAACTCGGCCTGCACGGAAGAGATGCGGTCCTGACTGGGCTGGGCAAGGTCAAACCCCGCACCGCGCGTGGCGCGCAGCTTGGCGATCATCTCTTCGTTGTTGGAGTAGGTAACTTCAACAGCAATACCGGTTTCCTTCTGGAACTTATCCACAAGTTCCTTGGGGGCATATCCCTTCCATGTCAGAATCTTCAGAGGCTCGGCATGGGCAACGCCCGTTGTGGCAAACAGTGCCAGCGCAAGCAACACAAGCAGTCTTTTCATTGCAAACCTCATAACGTTGTGTGGTTAATGACGGTATCAGGCCTTGGCGGCAAGGCCTGAGGAAAGGTAGCCGCACTCGGTTTCATTTCCGCGTCGCAACAGGAGTACAGTGCACAACTTTCGCAAATTCGGCAACACAGACATGCCGCAATGCCCACTTTTACATACAGCAAGTCCTCACTGCATTCTGCTGCAATGGTTAAGCAGGCAGGTCGGTTACGGCCGGGAACACCGGCTTACGTCCTCAGCCTGAAAAGTCTGTGCCGTGTATTGCGGTGTTCCCGCTCGCTAAAAAAAACCTCCGCAAACGTATCCGTCTGCGGAGGGTACCGAAAGTATTTTCAGAACGTGCCTAAAAAGGCACGTCATCCATGCCGCTGGCCTCGGAAGGAAAGGCGGGACCGAGGTCATCATCATATCCCGGCCCGGCGTTATCCGCGTAGGCAGGCTGATTGCCACGTCCGCCCTTTCCGGATTGACCGCCGGATTGACCACCGGATTGGCCACCCTGATTAGCGAAGGAGCGACGCTCACCGCCGCCCGCCGCCTGCTGAGCACCCGCCCCTTCTCCACGGCGGTCAAGGAACTGCACGCGCTGCGCCTTGATCTCGGTGGTATAGCGGGTCTGCCCCTGCTGGTCCTGCCACTGCCGGGTCTGCAGGCTGCCCTCTATGTAAACGAGGCTGCCCTTGCCCAGATAGTTGGCGCAGTTCTCTGCCTGCCGCTGAAAAACAACCACGCGGTGCCATTCAACACGGTCCACCTTGTTGCCTTCGCGGTCGGTATAGGATTCGTCCGTCGCCACGTTAAAGCTGGCAATGGGCGTGCCGTTTCCCGCATAGCGCAACTCCGGGTCCGCGCCCAGACGCCCTATGATCATTACTTTATTCAGCATGCCTTGGCTCCTTGAGAATACAGGTTCTCCCTCACGGGGAGATGCATCATTACGCCTTGGGGAGAACTTTTTCAATACCCGTAAGCAGGTCTTCAATCTGGTCTGTGAGCCTGTTGGCGGCCTTGGGGTCCCAGTCCGCCAGAGCCGCATCCAGTTGCACACGCACTGCCGCAAGCTGGCGCAAGCCTTCTCCGGTCAGTTCCCTGACATCTTCAGGCCAATCCGCGAACCGGTGGGCATCCACAAGCGTATCCACCATTTCCAGCACGCCCTGCTTGGCCACATACACGGGGCTTTCCACGGGCCAGGCCAGTTTATGCAGCCGGGGCCATTCCCTGAGCACATCATCGTCATTGTAGGTAGTGGCCCATACCCGGACCTGCAACACCTTGCCCATGGTCTGTCTCCGTTAATCCTGTTCCACCCACTCCGTCTGCACGCGGATGACCACATCCTCAATCATGCCTACCTGATCGGGCGGGCACACGCCTATGAGGGGCGCGCCCGCATCCACGTTCTCGTTGTGCTGAAAGTAGACGGCGTAAATCACGCCTTCCGGTCCGGAATAGTTGAGAGCGGCCTCGCGTTTCATGCGTGACATGATGAACAGTTCCTGCCCGTCATGTACCGTCACGGCCTTGGGGCCGGAAGCCTTTATCTTTTTGTCCGCATCCGGGGCAAAGTAGTACTTTGCCCGTTCCGGTGCGCTGAACAAATACAGGGCCTTCTTCAGGATGATGCCCAGCACCTCGTCCTTGGAAAGATAGTGCCGCAGTTCCAGCAGCGGCGTACCGGCCTCCACAAAGGTGCCTTCCAGTTCGGAGTGCACCTTGGCGACTACGCCTTTTTCCACAGAGAGGATGGGTTTCTTGTTCCGTTCGCGGTCCAGCGTGGCAAGACGGGTTCCGGGAATCTCCTTCCACATGCCCGTGGGGCCGACAACGCGGTCCCCCTCCTTCAGTCCGGCAAAGCTTACTATACCGGTGTGGGGGGCATGAATGACCACCTCCTCATAGGGAGAGGCCTTTATCTCTTCAAGCAGTTTTGTAATATCCAGCATGGCTTGCTCCCTTACCTGTAGTAGAGGTTGCGCCCACCCATGGTGAGCAGCGCCTGACGCAGGTTATGCCGCGCATCGCGCCGGTCCCATATGCCCTGAATGTGCCCACGGGAAAGCGCGCGGTAGGCCCGGTGGTAGTCCGGAGGGATGTCCATGCCGGTGGTTTCCTTAATGACGCCGGGACCGGCAAAGCCGATGTTGGCGGACCGGATGGCAAACTGGTACGGCGAGCAGCCGAGGAAGCTGGCCAAAGGACCGGCGTAGGAGTTGGTGTCGTACAGCACGAGGTACAGGCCCCCCGCGTCTATGTAGCGACGCACGGCAATGGTGCAGCGCGGCATCTGAATAACGCCGTTCACGCCTTCCTGAATGCGTATGCCCGCAGTGCCATGCACATAGGCGAGGAAGGGAAACCGCTTTTTCTTGGCCCGCTCCGCCGCCTGAATGAACTTTTCGCCTTCTGCCGCCCCAACTGTGCCGCCCCGGAAGGGCGCCACCAGCATGGCGACAACGACCTTCACATTGTCTATACGCGCCTCAAAGGTGGTGCAGGCGGACTTGAGACCGGTTTTCTTCTTGGCCTCTTCCAACTTCACGTCCAGCCCTTCAAAGCCCAGCGGGTTTGCGGATTCCACCTCGCTGTTGAATTCGAATATGGAACCGGGATCAAAGATGTTATGCAGATACCACTGGTATTCCATGGGGAAATGGTGTCCGCAGTAGTTGCACACCCCTGCAAACTCACCGAACAGGTCCGGTGCCCACAGGTCAAGACAGCCGTGCGTGGCGGCATTGGGGCAGGTTATGGCCCTGTCTTCCTTGGCGCGCCCGGAAACATAGCTCCACTCGCCGTTGCGGGCTTCGTCTTCCTTATCCCACTGCGAGAGCATGGTCAGCTCGCGTTCCTTGGAATCGTCCTTGCCCTGTGCGGTAGGCAACGCGTTGGTCAGCTTGCGCCAGGGACGCAGCACCTTTTCCACAAGAACGCGGGCTTCCGCGTCCACTTCTTCCACGGCGTAAATGAGCTGTTTCTGGTGTTTACGCCACAGGTCGTACTTGAAGTAGGAATAGATATCCCACCCCTTGTCGTACCACCATGCGGAAAAACGGCGAAAATAGGGCCTGCGGTCCAGAAACGCCTGACGCGACAGCCGCAGGAACTTCTTATGCCGCTTCTGAAGCAGGGTTGCCCGTGCGGCGGGGCTGAGGCTCCAGCGCACGTAAATGTTTTCTATATCCAAATCTTCAATGGTCTTGCCCCTGCGGCGGCGCAGAGCCATGGCGCGGAACGGGGTGAACCCCTTTACGCTCAGCACCACTTCGTCCGTGGCGCGGATAACTTCCTGCCGCAGGCGGCGGAAGAAATCGTAATGGTAAGGACGCGCTCCCATCGGCGGCTCATCAATGGCATGGTCAATGTAGCCCATGCGCACGTTGTCGTCGGAGGTCATCTTCAACTGCATGGCGCACTTTTCGATGAGTTCGCCGCCCGCCCGGTCTCCCGAACGCAAACGCCCTTCGATGGCTGCAGCACCTTCCGGCGAAATCACGGAGTAATAGCCATGCGAGAGCATGAGACGGATGTCCGCAAGCCCTATGGCTTCCGCCCCGCCCGACCCGCCTTCGGAAAAAACGGAGATAATGGGAACACGCAGCCCAGCCATTTCATACAGGTTCTTGGCTATCTGCTGTGCCGCGCCGGGAGCGTCTTCCACGGGAAAGGAGCCGGGCGTGAACACATAGGTATGCACGGGAATGTCTTCCGTCTCCGCAACCTTCATGTATTGCAGCGCCTTGGCATTGCCCCACGGTTTCACGGAGCCGCCGTTGCGGAACTCCTCTCCGTGCCCCTTCTCCTGCCCTATGACCATGACCGGCTGGTGGTAGGTCTTTTTTCCGCTGCGGCGGGTTATGTAGGCGCGGGCGATGAGCATGCTCGGGTCAATGCTGTTTTCGTCCTTGCCGCCTATTTCCGTGTAGTTGTCATACACGTTTTCAAGAATATCGCGCAGGCATATGCGCTGGGAGTGGCGCACTATGCGCACCTTGTCCATGGGGGTGAGTTCCGTTTCCAGCTTTCTTTCCACAAAGCCGAAAAGGTCCTCTATGGTCGTTACGGCAGCCAGCTTTTCCTTGGCAGGAAGCGCGTTCTCCCTCTGGACAAACTCCTCAAGGCGGGTTTCCAGCAGCCGGACATTTTCCGCCTGCTTGGTACCGAAAATGTCCTTGATGTACGAAAGACGTTCGGTGAGATGCTGTATCTTCTTGTCAATATCCATATGGGCACTCCCCCTCGCCGCATGGCGGGGCGGTAGATGTCATGATGGCACCGGGGCGGACGCAACGGTCCGCGCGGTGCGTGCGAGTCCTAGAATTTCAGGATGACGGATGTCTTGTCACGCAGGAAATTCACGTTGGACTTCAACGCCTCGCCAGCCTTGTTGCGCCCCTGCAGGGTAAGCCTGTCCAGAAACGCCACGCCGCGCTCCTTCACCTGAACAATATCCTTGCCCCAAATGATAGCAAGCGCGAGGTTGGGGTCGAACTCGGTGGGAATGTCGTAAGGCATATCCGTAGGCACATGCGTGTGCATCTGGAACCAGTCTTCCTGCTCCCAGCCGAACGCTTCTATGCGCCCCACCCACGGGGTGAACTTGTTATCCGGGTTTTCCGCAATGAGCCGGTACTCTATGCCCACACCCTCAAAGGTGATGTCGGACTGTGCGTACCCCAGCGGTTCCCCAAGCCCCACGCGGATCTGCTCCTTGATCAGGTCCACACCCTTTTCCCCGTGCACACGGGCTATCATGGCAGAAACACCGTTCTCCACCTGAATGCGCGTGTTCACTTCCATGAGGAAGGGGCGTCCGTCGCGGGTGACAATCCATTCCCACGTGCCCACGTTGTCGTAGCCCACCTTGCGCGCCATGGCGAGCGAGTACTCGGTTATGTCGTCCAGCACCTTTTGTGCGTCGAACGTATAGGTAATGGAGGAGGGATCGAATCCGGGAGCAATTTCCAGACGTTTCTGGAGTCCCGTGGACTGTATGGAGCAGTTTCGGGTGCCGAAATGCACGGGATTTTTCCCGGAACGGTCTGAGACGACCTGCACTTCCAGATGGTTGAAATCCATCACGCGCTGCTCAATGAGAACGCCTTCGTCGCTGAACTGGCGTAACGCGTAGTTGCGGATACGCCGGTACACGGATTTAAAGAGATCCGGATCATGCACCTCTTCAATGCCCATGCCGCCGCCGCCCGCAGAGGCCTTTACCAGCACCAGCGGACGTTCCACCCCCAGCTCTTCCTGAAACTCGAAGAGCTGACGGGCCACTTTTTCCGCTTCCATTTCGTCATAGATGGGCCTGTCCGAACCGGGCACCGTGGGCACCCCAAGGCTTCTGGCAAGCCGCTTGGTGTTTATCTTGTCGCCCAGTTCGCGGATGACGCGCCACGAGGGGCCTATGAATATGAGTTTCCTTTCGCGCTGCGCCACGCGCCGCGCGAATCGGTAGTCTTCCGCAAAAAACCCGTAGCCGGGATGAATGGCCGTTGCGCCGGAATCGTCCGCCACGGCGAGCAGCTCGTTGGCGTCCTGATAAGAGGACACGCGGTACAGGCTTTTTTCGCCGCCTTTTTCGCGGGCAATGCGAACATGGCCCGATGCGGCGTCCTCCGCCGTATGCACGCACACGAAGTCCAGTCCCAGCTTCAGGCACGCCTGAACGATACGGATGGCGATTTCCCCTCTGTTCGCCACCAGCACCTTATGGTCTTTTGTATGCACCTATTTCCCTCGATTGTTATTGCTTTCAGTCTTCTTCCAATCCAGTACGCTTCTTGGCTATGCTCCGCTTCTGCACTTCCAGCACCAGCTTGTCCAGCCGTGCCTCCTGCCTGCGGTCCAGCTCCAGAAAGTCGAAGGCCACCACGCCGCTGGCCAGCACGCGCACCACCTTGCAAGGCAGTTGAGATATAAACAGGCGCTTGCTGATCATCATGTCCAGATGCACGCTCTGCCCTTCCTTGAAAGGCTTGCCCTGCGTCTGCACCGCCAGTCCCGTGGCGCTTACATCCTTGACGGAATATGCGGCATCGTGTTCCGCAACCCAAACTTCCAGCCCGGGAACCTGTGCCCGGAAGGCCCGGCGAGCAGATTCCTCGCCTCCTATGGAAAACTCGAAACTGTTCACACTGGTCCCTTTCTAATTCCCCACCTTGCGTTCCAGAACAAATTCCACCCTTCGGTTCTTGGCTCTGTTCTCTTCACTCGTGTTGGGTAACAGGGGGTCTAAATCACCAAGTCCGGTGGCTGTCAACCTGTTTGCTTCAATTCCCGAGCGCAGGAAAAAACGCAGCGTATTCACTGCGCGCAGGGCAGAAATCTCCCAATTGTCTTTAAATCTGCTGCCCGTAGTCGGCATTGTGTCGTCAGTGTAACCCTTAATATTGATAGTCTGGGTCTTATTTTTGAGAAAAAAATCTCGCAGACTCATGAGCAGGGCCTCCCCCTGCGGGGTAAGTTCCACCTCGCCCTTGCCGAACATCACGCCCGAAGGCACGCGCAGGGTGATAATGCCCTCATCGAACACGGCACCCACGATGCCCTCCACTCCCTTCTGGTTCATGAAGGTGCGCACATCAGAAAAAACCTTGCGCTGCGATTCGATGAGCTGCTTCTGCAACCGCACGCTGTCCATTATGGAGGCATCGTCATGCCGGACCGTCGTGGTCAGAAGATCCTTGTCCTTGCCGCCGAACACCTGCCGCACGGTGAGGAAAGAATCCGTGAACCGCTTCTGGTCAATGACGGACATGGAGAAAAGCAGGATGAAGAACACCAGGAGCAGCGTAACCAGATCGGCAAAGGTCATAAGCCATTCGGATGTCTGCTCCTCGCCTTCCAAGTCCTGACCCATGTTCTGGGGTTCATCTCGCACTCTTGCGCTCCTGGGGCGGCATGAACGAGCTCAGCTTTTCATACACCAGCCGCGGGTTGTTGTTCTCCAGAATGGATTTGGCACCTTCAAAGATGATGTTCAGGTGCACTTCCTCCTGTAACGTTCGCGCCTTGAGCTTGCCCGCAATGGGCAGAAAGAGCAGGTTCGCCAGAATGGCTCCGTAGAAGGTGGTCAGCAGTGCCACAGCCATGGCAGGGCCAATGGTACTCGGGTCATCCAGCCGTGCCAGCATCTGCACTAGCCCGATCAGAGTACCTATCATCCCGAACGCGGGCGCAAAGGCACCCAACCGGTTGAACACGGCAATGGACACGTTGTGCCGCCGTTTCATGGTGGCAATCTCGATCATCACCGTATCGCGGATAAGGGCGGGGTCCGCGTTGTCGGCGATCAACTGGCAGGCTTTTTTAAGCAGGGCGTTTTCAGTCTGAATGTTTTCAAGGGCCATGAGGCCTTCGCGGCGGCTTATTTCCGCAATGCGCACCATGGTGTTCACAACTTCCTGCGGCTTTACGCGGCGGGCGGCGAACACCTGTATGCCTCCGGCAAACGCATGCGCCACCTCTTCCAGCGGAAAGGTTACGCTTATAGCCGCCGCAGTGCCCCCGAAAACAATCATTACGCCCGGAATGTTTATGAAGTCCGCTATCGAACCGCCCATAAAAATAGCGCCGATGACGAGAGCAAAACCGACGATAATGCCCAAAAGTGTTGCAATATCCATATGTTCGGCCTATACATCCATACAGAAAGCGGACGATGGCGGAAACTTCCACGGCAGCTGCCGTCCCTTTACTGCTGCCATGCCCCCCGCATGATTCATCAACAATAATACATTTGGGACTGTTATGCAAAAGCCAAAAAAAGTCCAGAATGCGGTGCAGGCCATTCGGGAAAGGCTGTCCGGCCTGCCTGAGCCCAAGGTGGGCATCATCCTCGGCACGGGCCTGGGCGGGCTGGCAGACGCCATGCAGGTGCACGCCGCAGTGCCCTACGCTGATATCCCGGAATTTCCCCGCTCAACCGTGCAGTCACATGCCGGACGTTTTCTGTTCGGCACGCTGGGCGGAGTGCCCGTGGTCATGCAGCAGGGACGCAACCACCTGTATGAAGGATACGGCCCGGATGATGTGTGCATGGGCGTGCGCTGCATGGCACAGCTGGGCATGCAGACGCTTATCGTGACCAACGCCGCAGGCTGCCTGAACCCCCAGTGGGACGCAGGCGACCTAATGGTCATAACCGACCACATCAACTTTACGGGGCGCACGCCCTTAAGCGGCGAAAACCACGAGGTGTGGGGACCGCGCTTCCCGGACATGAGCCGCGCCTACGACCCGCAACTGGTACGAACAGCCCTGGAGCAGGCAGATGCGCTGGGCATACGGCTGGAACGCGGTGTTTATGTGGGCGTCTGCGGCCCGCAGATGGAAACCCCCGCAGAAACCCGCATGTTCAAACGACTGGGAGCGGACGCCGTGGGTATGTCCACGGTCATGGAAGTCATCGCCGCGCGGCACATGGGCATCCGGGTGCTCGGCTTTTCCTGCCTGACCAACAAAAACCTGCCGGACTGCATGGAAGACGCCCCCATAGAAACGGTCATTGCCATGGCTAACCGCTCCGGTGGCAACCTTGCCCGGCTCATAGAGTCCGTCACCGCACGGCTGGGATAACGGCGGAATAGAGCACCACCATCCGGAACACGCACCGCGCACAGCAAACAGGCGCGGCGCGTGTTCCGGGCGAGGTGATTTTTATTTCTTCAGCCCTGCCAGCATGTCGCGCAGCGCCTGGGCCTGTTCCTTAAGTGTTTTTTCCTGTCCCGCTTCCCCCACCGTGGCGGCAAGCGCCTCTGTGCGGTGCGTCAGGTCTTCCAGCGCGGCGGATATGGCGGCCTTTCTCGCGGCAGTTTCCAAATCACCCACCGACTCCAGCCGGGCGGAAAGCACGGCCACCTCTTCACGCAGTGCCGCCACGGAAGCCAGCTCCGACGACAGGGCGGAAAGACGCACCACTTCCTCGCGCATGCCGGAAATATTCTGCGTTACGCCAAATCCCACCACCACGGAAACGATGAGTGCCAGCGCGGCCAGCACCATGGGAATACGCCCGGCAAGGCAGGCAAAACGGCCTTCGGAACGCTCACGCTCACGACGGGCCTTATCTTCCTGCTCCTGTCTGCGCATCTCTTCCCGCCGTTTTTCCTCTTCCATCTCCCGTTCCAATTCATGCTGCATAGGTCATTCCTCCGGCACGGTTATATGTCACCGTGTTCTGCAATTTTCTCATCCTCATACGGGGCCAGTTGCCTGCGGTACCATTCCAGCTTTGCATGCTCCATGGCACCGGAGCACATGGAGAGCTTGGCGTAGCTCTTTCCTGTGCGCCCGATAAGCATGGTACACATAGCGTATATGCAGTAATTAAGCTCTCCCTCATTTTGAATCTCGGCAGCGCACCGGGCCAGGGCTTCATTAAAAACCTTCCTGCGCTCCTGCGGAATATACGGCATGTTCCCTCCGGCTCCATATACCTTTCTTCATCCCCACGCTACCGCCGCCCAGCGCAGCGGAAAACCACGGGGCCTGATCGCAACCATAACTCATCATAGTAGATTCCTATACGCTGTTCAAGCAGTTGCCCATTGTTCCCGTTTAGCCTACTCTCGTCTTGGGGAGGCTGTCCGGAATCGTCGCCGGAACAGGGGGTGCGGTATTTCGTTCTTGCGCCGTCGGTTCGTGGTGTCGGCTGTTCCGGCAGACGCAACATTCTACGGTGCGGGTACCACATGAGCGCACGAAACGCCGATATTGAAATCATCGTTTCCGACGACGGACTTGCGGCCATTGTCTCAGGCTTCACCATAGCCGGGGACGGGGGCGCGCCCTTTACGATGCAGACCCTCAGCAACGCCCTTGCCCGTGCGGGCATTAAGGCCCCGCCCGACAAAGAGGCGGCAAAACACCTGCTCAGTGCCTTTTCCGCTGGCGAAACGCCGGATGAAAAGGCGGTGCTGGGCACCGTCATTGCGCGCGGCGTTCCGCCCAAGCGGGCGGAAGACGCTTCCATCAAGCCTCTGGGTGACCTTTCCCGCCCCGTGTTGCCCGGCGATGCCTTCTGCGAGATAGTGCAGGCAAAACCTGCAACGGATGGCATTTCCGTCTCCGGCACCTCCATCCGGCCCGCCGGTCCGCCCATGGGCAAAAGCCTTGCCTTCCCGGAGTCGCCCAACTGCTTCATAGACACCACCTCCCTGCAGATTCGTTCAGAGACATACGGCCTTGTTGTCTTTGAAGACAGCACCCTCCATGTGCGCCCGCTCCTACAGGTCGCCAAAGGCGACATGCAGGTGTTTGCCACGGTTTATCCCAAAACCTTCCGGGACAGAAATATCACCGCAGAGCACATGGAATCCGCCCTTAAGGAAATGGGCATAACCGCGCCACCGGACCATCAGGCCCTCTCCCAGGCACTGGAGGCTGCGCGCACCGCCAACGCAGAAGTAACACAGGTATCCGTTGCCCGGGGTCTGGAGCCCATCAACGGAAAGAACGGCTGGTTTGAACTCTACGTGAAAGACGAACGCTCCGGTGTGGGACAAGAAGATGAAGAGGGCAACATAGACTTCCGGGCACGCGGCGTCATCCGCTCCGTACCTGTGGGTGCCGCCGTAGGCAAACTGCATGCCCCCACGCGCGGCATTCCCGGTAAGGATGTCTACGGCAGGGTAATCCCTGCCCACGATGGCGCAGTGTTCCCCATCTCGCTCGGCGAAAACGTTTCCGCCACGGAAACAGGCTCTGAGTTCATCGCCGACATAACGGGCATGGTCTTCTTCATCCGCAACACGCTTTCCGTCACGGAGGTGTTCACCACCGCCAGCGATGTGAACATGACCACAGGCAACCTGCTGCTGGAAAAAGGCTCCGTCCATGTACGCGGCTCCGTGCTTTCCGGCTTCCGCATAGACTGCCCCCGCAACGTGCTGGTGGATGAGGTGGTGGAAAGCGCCGTCATCAATGCGGGCGGCGATGTGCAGGTACGCGGCGGCATCATCATGGACAGAGAGGGCAGAATCACGGCGCAGGGCGGCGTTTCCGCCATGTTCGCCAAGGGCGCAACCGTAGAGGCACAGGGCGACGTGAACATTGCCCACGAAATGATCAACTGCGTCATCTTTGCGGGCCAGAATGTCGTCGCCACCAAGGGGCGGGGAAAAATAGTAGGGTCCACCGTGCGCTGCGGCGGCTCCGTCATCGCCAACGAGATAGGATCCGAACTGGGAGTGCCCACCACCATCTTCCTCGGCTTGGAAGCGGAAACCACCGACTACAGCCAGCGCAGGCGCGAACTGAAGGCGCTGCTCCAGAAGATATACGGCTCTCTGGGAACGGGCGATCCCCGCACTATTCTCGTTAACACCCCGCCGGGCAAGCGCGAAGCCGTGGCACAGGTGCTCAAGCTACGGCTCAGTGCGGAAAAAGAACTGCGGGAAATTGACGCATGCATCCTGTGCGAACGCGCGGAGCAGCGCAAGGCCATGCAATCCAAACTGAAAGCCCAGCGCGTCATCTATCCCGGCACCGTTGTACACGCATACGGAGCCATCTTCCGGGTCACCGCACCGCTGGAACGCAGCCAACTCGTTTACGACCCGGACGAACAGAAAATCGTGGTCATGTCGCTCTGATTCCTTGGCACGCCATGCGCGGAGCATACCATAAAGAAAGACGCTACCTTTCCCGGGCGTGCTTCCCCCCTGCGGTATAACTTCTTCTCCCGCTTTCCTTATCAATGCCGGTCATATCCGCACGCAAAAAGCAACGCTTGCCCTTTCCCCGCGTTCGGTATATTTCCGGCAGCACCACAACGTCCGAAAACGGACACACGCCACAAACCACCCGCCGTCTTTGTTCCGACACAGGAACATGCCAAGGGTTTGTCCATACGGATACGGAGCGTGGGGCATAAAGGAAAAGCCCAGTGCGCGCAATGCCCGAGCCGCAAGGCTCTGTCCGGCAGATACCGCGCCGCGCCGTTTCAAAAACAAACTCACTGCACAAGACAGCCCTTTCATGAGGATACCCTGTTGAAAAACCGCATAGTTAATGATTCCGTCCGCAACGTTGCCATCATCGCACACGTTGACCACGGCAAGACCACCCTTGTGGATGCCATGTTCCGTCAGGGCGGTGTATTCCGCGACAATCAGGAAATGAACGACCGCGTCATGGACAGCATGGACCTGGAACGCGAGCGAGGCATCACCATTGCCGCGAAGAACTGCGCCGCCTCCTGGGCAGGACGCAAAATCAACATTATCGACACCCCCGGCCACGCCGACTTCGGCGGCGAGGTGGAGCGCTCGCTCTCCATGGCCAATGGTGCCATCCTGCTGGTAGACGCCTCCGAAGGCCCCCTGCCCCAGACCCGCTTCGTGCTCAAAAAGACATTGGAAGCCGGGCTCAAGGTCATCGTCGTGGTGAACAAGATAGACCGTAAAGACGGCCGCCCCGAAGAGGTGCTCAGCGAAATTTACGACCTGTTCATTGATCTGGACGCCAACGACGAGCAACTGGAATTTCCCGTGCTCTACGCCATCGGCCGCGATGGCGTGGCCATGCGCGGCCTTGAGGACGAACGCAAGGACCTTACCCCCCTGTTCGAAACCATTATAGAAAAAATTCCCGCTCCTTCCTATGACCCGGAACAGCCCTTCCAGATGCTGGTGGCAGACCTTTCCTACTCCGACTATCTGGGCCGCCTCGCTGTGGGCCGTGTATTCCACGGCACCGCGCGCAACAACGACGCCCTTGCCTGCATCGGCGCGGAAGGCAAGCCCAAATCGCTTAAGGTGAGCAAACTGCAAACCTACGACGGCAGCAGCCTGCGCGAGACCACCGAAGCCCAGCCCGGCGACATCGTGGTCATTTCCGGCATTGAGGACGTGGTCATTGGCGATACCATCTGCACCCGGGACAATCCCCGCGCCCTGCCCCGCATAAACGTGGACGAACCTACGGTTTCCATGCGCTTTTCCATAAACACCTCCCCGCTTGTAGGGCAGGAAGGCAAGCTCGTACAGTCCAGCAAAATTCGTGAGCGCCTGCACAAGGAAACCCTGCGTAACGTGGCCATCCGCGTGGAAGACAGCGATGACCGCGACTGCTTCATCGTCAAGGGACGCGGCGAATTCCAGATGGCCATCATCATCGAGCAGATGCGCCGCGAAGGATTTGAACTCACCGTGGGCCGCCCGGAGGTCATCTACCGCGAGGTGGACGGCAAGCTGCACGAACCCATCGAGCATGTGTTCGTAGACTGCGACGAAGCCTTTTTGGGCATCGTCACCGAGAAGCTGGCCATCCGTAAAGGCCGCATGACCAATCTCACCAACAACGGTACCGGCCGCATCCGCATGGAATTTTCCGTGCCCTCGCGCGGCCTTATCGGCTACAGGGACGAATTCCTCACCGATACCAAGGGTACCGGCATCATGAACTCGCTGTTCGACGGGTACGAACCCTACCGGGGCGACTTCCCCACCCGGTTCACCGGTTCACTGGTGGCGGACCGTCCCGGCGTTGCCGTGGCGTACGCCCTGTTCAACCTTGAACCGCGCGGCGAGATGTTCATCGTTCCCGGCGTTCCCATCTATGAGGGAATGATCATCGGCGAACACAACCGCGACAACGATATCGACGTGAACCCCGCCAAGGGCAAAAAGCTTACCAACATGCGCGCATCCGGCAAGGACGAAGCGGTAACGCTTACTCCCGTGCGCCCCATGACGCTGGAACGCGCCATCCACTTCGTGCGCGAGGATGAACTGGTGGAAGTAACCCCCCATTCCATCCGCCTGCGCAAGGCAGTACTCTCCGCCATGGAACGGCACCGTCTGGGCGGCAAGAAGAAAAAGGACTAGCGTCATTCCGGTTTAGGGTGGGGTTCCTGCCTGACCAAAACGCCAACGGCCCGTGGCTGCGTGCATCGCACCGCCACGGGCCGTTTTCTCATGGGTCGCTAACACAGGGAGGACCAACGGAGGAAAAGGCGTTCCGGCTACGGAAGCCGCGTTCCCACCGAAGGCATTATGCCTATATTTCTTGCACCCCCCGACATACCCGGCATACCGGGAATCCCCTGCATGCCCGATACGGGCGAGCTTTCCGCCACCAGCGTGCGTAATTCCGCATTCATGGGCACAGTCTGGCTGGCCATGGCTACCACCTCGTTGGTGGCAGCATGCAGCAGACGCACGTTAAAGCGCACGTTCTTCGCGGTTTGCGAGTAGGTGGTCGCCATAATCAGGGCACTACGCACATTCTCGTTCCCCAGCAGGTTACTGCGGCGAGTGAGCAGCGTCTCACCGTTTTTGGGGTCGAACAGCACCGTGCGGCCCTTGCGGATTTCCTGCACCTTATAGCCGGACTGCACGAACCACAGGGCCAGTTCCTCGCCCATCTGCCGCCCCAGCGGGCTGGACGCTTCCAGATTATTCAGATCCACGGGCGTGGTCACTATAAGGGTGTAGCCTTTGGCAGGCCCTTCCAGCAGACCAAGCCGCTCAACCAGTTGCGAATCCAGCACCTCTCCTATCTTGAACGCTGCAAGCGGCAGATTCACAGGCGCGGGTGCCGGCGGAGCCTTGGGCTCATCCTTCCAGAAATCAAAGATGCCTGCAGATGCCGCCACCGGGAGCAGCAGACAGATAAGCATGACGATAATGCGTACTATACTGTGCAACATGGCTGTTCTCCTCAACGCAGGGTTCGTATGAGACGGTCCACCGCGTGCAATTCAGCGGTAAGGCTTTCCTGCAGTTCCGGGCCGTCTGCGGAGGCTATGGCAAGCAGAAAGTGCTCCCTCGCCAGTTCATAGCGCCCCTGCGCCACATATTGCCGCCCCATGTAAAAGTTGTGCAGGGCGTTGGCGTTATAGCCTGCCGCCATCACGTCCGTGGGTTCGGGCAACGGCGCGGCAGGTTCTTTTTCAGCAAACATGCCGGACAAGGTGGCACAGCCCGTCAGCGGTGCCACGGCCAGAAATGCCGCAAACAACAGGGGGAGCAGACTGCGCACCGGGCGCATGGATGAATACGTATTCCGCATGGCCGCCCCCTAGTGGAAGTCCTCGCCCAGATCAAAGGCGGTTAGGTCAAACGCGCGCGTAAGCATATCGTAATCGTTCATGCCTACATACGTTTCCTCAAGCCGTTTGCCCGTATTGGCAAGCATGCGCCGGGAAACGTCCGACTGCGGAAAAACCAGTTGAGCCGTGCGCAAGACCATGCCGTCCGCAGCCCGGAACATACGCACGTTGACAAAGACATTCTGCTTGTCCTGATAATACGTTCCCGCCACGAACATGGTCATGCCGCTGTCCACGTATATCTGCTGCTGGGCGCGGGAAAGAAGAAACTCCCCTTCTCCCTTGCGCAGCACCAGATCGCCGCCACGGTATTCCCGCACGGGAAAACCGCGCTGGTTGAACTCGTAGAACAACGCTTCGGCCATATACCGCCCGAAGGAGGAACTCTCCTCAAAGTCGTCCTGATTCACCAGCGAAACGGGCATGGCGGTCACGCCCTTCATGAACTTGCGGTCGATGTTGGAAAGCAACTGGTCCGCAAGCTCGCGCACCTTCAGCTTCAGTTCGCGGGCAGCCACGTGCGAGGGGTCCGGTTCGGGGCGCGCGCCTTCTCTCCAGATAAGCCCGCCGTTACCGTCCGGCACCACAATGCCGCTGTCTATGGTCCGCATGGAGCGCATGGGCACTGCCATGCCGTCCATCATCACAGTTTCCGGCGTTTTGCTCACCCGCATGGCGGTCACGGGGTCAAATTGCTCCGCTCTGCCGGAGGAAAGCGCGCCAAAGTCCACCGCGTTCATCACCGGGGTATGCCCCTGCGGAACGTATGGCTCCTGCGCCTGTGCCGGTACTGCTAAAGTAGCCGCAAGCAATGCAGCCATGAATATTCTGTGTGAATTGCCTGACATCCCTGTCCTCCCGACTCCGGCCTTGGCCGGACAGAACCGGATGCGCCCGCGTCCCTGCGGGCCGCCCATGCCGGTTGATTCCATCTGCAAACCATATCGGCCCGCACGGCGAATACTTAAGAGGCCCCCCCAAAAAGCCCGTCAGCCTGCACAGGCGGCATCCATGCCCGCCTTCCCTGTTCAGCAGTAAAGAATACGGATGCGTTGCCCTGCAACATACAAACGGGGCAGATTCAATTGCGCGAGGGTGTTATGTGCCGCACAATATGAAAAGGCGCGCACCTTCACGGTACACGCCCTGAAAAAACAACACATCCGGCAGGAGGCTAATACCGCTGCGCGCCGTGCCACCGCCATGCGGTTTCCATAAGTTCCCTCAGGTCGACATAGCGCGGTTGCCAGCCCAGCACCCGCCGGGCCTTGGCGCTATCTGCCACCAGTACGGCGGCATCACCGGAACGCCGGGGAGAAACCTCATGCGGAATGCTCTTTCCCGTCACCTCGCAGGCGGCGGCAAGCACCTCGCGCACGGAAAAACCTTTGCCGTTGCCCAGATTAAAAACATGCGCCCCCCGCTCTTCCTGCATGAACCCCAGAGCGCGCAGGTGCGCGTCCGCAAGGTCGTTCACGTGAATGTAGTCGCGCACGCAGGTGCCGTCCGGCGTATCGTAGTCGTCTCCGAAAATATGCAGCGCAGGCCCCGTGCCCAGAGCAGCCCGCAGAATGTTGGGAATAAGGTGCGTCTCAGGCTCATGTGATTCGCCAATCTCGCCGGAAGGGTCCGCCCCTGCGGCGTTGAAATACCGCAGACTCACTGACCGCAGGCCGTAGGCCGGCGCAAAGTCACGCAGGGCCTGTTCCACATGCAGCTTGGTGCGCCCGTAGGGGTTGAGCGGCGCCACGGAGTGCTCCTCGTCAATCAACCGCGCAGAGGACGCTGCCGCGCCGTCTCCGCCAAGCGGATTACCGTATACCGCCGCCGTGGAAGAAAACACAAACCGCCGCACGCCCTCTTCCATCATGGCATTCAGCAGGTTCAGGGTACCTGCCACGTTGTTCTCGTAATATTCCGCAGGCTTTTCCACCGATTCGGCAACAATGCTGCGGGCGGCAAAGTGCATTACCGCGTCAAAGGAATGCTCGGCAAACACGCGGCGCAACGATGAAATATCGCGCAGATCTCCGCGCACGAGCATTTCTTCCGGTATAGACTCGGCATGGCCCGTGGAAAGATTGTCAAACACCACGGGATTGTGCCCGTGCTCCTGCAGCACCTTCACCATATGGGAGCCTATGTACCCCGCCCCGCCGCAAACCAGCACGTTCATGGAAGCACTCATGACACAAACCTCGTTTTCCTGAGTAAAAGCCCGCCCCCGAACCGGAAACCTGAGCACCGAAAAGCACGCCGGAAAGTCCGCGTCGCAACTCCCCGTTGCCTCACTGCGCCGGTTGCAGTACTCTTCGCCAAGGAGGCACGATACCAAATGATTTCATACTTGCAAACCACCCCGCCCCCCCGGCACGCCACTTTTTTTTCGGCACGTCTCCGCGCCTGCACTGCCCGCCAGCGGGTGCTCCGGAAACATGGTCCGGCCCTGCGGCGCGTCCTGATCACGGCAATGTGCCTGCTTACCCTTGCCGCCGTTTCGGCATCGCCTCTTCCTGCCCACGCCCAAAGGCCGGATACAGCCACCCTGCGCCGTCTCGCAGAAGCCGTGGTGGATACGGGACTGAAATTCGACCATATTCCCTCGCTCTCCAAACCTGCCTACGTGAACGTACCCAGCGCCTCCTTAAGCCTGAACAGCGACGAGCAGGTTTTTGTGGCCCGTTTTCCCGGCGGCGTACGCATCTACCCGCAGCGCATCATGGTCTACCATGAGGTGGTGAACGAAGAGGTGGACGGCATCCTCTACAGCATCACCTATAGCCCGCTTTCCGGCAGCCTTGTCGGCTACCACGGCAGGGCGGGCCGCTTCGAGACCAGCTTCGGGGTCTCAGGCTCCATGCTCAACGCCAATTCGGTACTCTTCGACCGCGCCACCGGCAGCCTGTGGCCGCAACTGTATGGCATTGCCGTTAAGGGACCGCTTGCGGGCACTGGGCTCGACCGCTTCCCCCTGCTGTGGACCACATGGCAACGTGCAGCGCGCGCCTACCCCAACGCCATGGTCCTTTCGCGCTCCACGGGCTACAACCGCCGCTACGGCACCGACCCCTACGGTTCGTACTCCCAGCGCGACTCCTACTACCACAACCAGCACATCACCTACCCCGTGCTGCACACGGACCCGCGCCTGCATCCCAAGGAACGCATTGCCGCCCTGCTGGCGGACGACCTGCCCATCGCCCTGCCGCACTCCTTGGTGCGCCGGGACGGCGTGGTGAATTTTTCGGCAGGCGTCACTCCTATGGTGGCGGTGTGGGACAGGAATCTGGATACCGTGCGCGTGTACGAACGCGAAGTGAGCGGAAAAACAGCGGACTTCATCGCCCCGGATGGCAAACTTCTGGACGCGGGCACCCGCACGGAGTGGTCCTATGACGGCGAAGCCCTGATAGGCGTATTGCGTGGCAATTCGTTGCGTCCGGTGGCTTCCATGGACAGCATGTGGTTCGCGTGGGCAGCTTTTCATCCCAACACGCTGATAGTCCCCACCCCATAAGGGCCCCGCAGGTATCCCCCCACCCCGTACCTGTGCCGAACGTTTCAGGAAAACTCCCGCAAAACCTGTGCAGAACGCCCGCCTACGCCAGCTTGCGAAAAAACTGGAAGGAACGTCTGCCGTGGATAACATCCAGCAGCACACGCCGTCCCCTGCGGATACCCCATTTAACCAGCGGGTTCAGGCCGTTGCGGTCCAGTAGAAAAATCAGGCGCTGCATCCGCCGCGAGCTCGCTATTTCGGCGCACACATCCCGCCGCAACGCCCCTGCATAGCCGGAATGGATAGGGGCCCCGCCGTGCAGGGCCTCTGTAACGCTCTGCGCCGCTGCCTCCCCTGAACGGATGGCAAAATAAATGCCCTCACCGAACACGGGCTCCACCAGCCCCCCCGCGTCTCCCGCCAGCAGCCCTCTGCCACAAGTCAGACTTGCGAGCGGATTGCCCAGCGGCAACGGGTGCCCGCGAAATGCCATGCCGGAAACATCCCGGACTCCCAGCGTTTCCAAAAAATCCCGGAACAGACGCGCCAGGTTCTGCCCTTCGGCAGGTCTGCCTCCCAGCCCCACCACCACGGCATCACGGTTGGGAAACACCCATCCGTACCCTTCCGGCACAGGCCCCACGTGCACCTCCGGGTGCTCCACGCGCCGCGGATACTCGCTGCGGGGAATACGCACCTCCACCGTGGAAGCCACTCCCCGCGACCACTGCCGCCTGTCCACGCCAAAGGCTTTGCGCACCACGCTGTTAGCCCCATCCGCGCCCACAATATAGCGGCAACGTACCGTGCCGCCACCGGCCAGCGTCAGCACTCCGGCATCAATATCCACCGCACGCACGGGCGTTCCGGTCCGTACGGCCGCTCCCGCCTTCCGGGCTTTTTCCAGCAGCCACGCGTCAAACACCGCACGTTCGGTAAAATGGAACGGGTAATCATACCGGTCGCAGCACAGAAGAACCCCGCCGAAATGAATCTCGTATCCCGCCGAGGAGTAGTTGATGATACCGCCCTCCGTCAGGTCAGCGGCAGAGGCATTATACAGGCGCTTGACTATGTCCATGGTCTTGCGGGACAACAGACCGCCGCACAGCTTGCGGCGCGGCACGGGGCATGCTTCCAGCACAATGACGGAAAGCCCCCTGCGGGCCGCGCACAAGGCGGCTGTGGCCCCGGCGGGACCACCCCCCACGATGCCCACGTCGTACACGGCGGCTTCTCCGACATGCGGGTCTGCGTCTTGTTCCGGCTCCATGGCACCTCCCTGCACAGGCAACGCGGCGGTGGAAGAGGAGGAGTTACGCGCTTGGCCCGGCGTTGCGGGCCTGACGGACTCGGTATACCCAGACCGGCTGCCACACCCTGTCTTCCAATACAGGCAGGCGCACGGCCATCTCCACGGCGTTACGGCGAGCGAAGAAATTTTTCTGATTGTTCCGGAAGGGATACGACAAATGAAGACCTGCGTGCAAGCGATGATTTTTGATTTTGACGGCACCCTTGCCCACCTGACGCTGGACTTCGGCGTCATGCGCCAGCGGGCCATGCACGCAGCCCGCGCCGTTGCGGACCGATCAGCACGAACGGCGCATCCCTTCGCTTCCGGCATGTCCCCCACGCTGCCCGCCGATGACGGACGCCCCATGCTGGAATGGCTGGAAACCGCCCACAGACACATGGCCCGGATCTGCCCCGTCACGGCGGATAATATGCTGCGCAACGCGCGTCAGGCCATTGAGGATGTGGAGGTGGATGCGGCAGGTAAAGGTGCCCTGTTCCCGTGGACACGGGCCATGCTTGACGCCTTGCGGGAAGATGGCATCGCCACGGCGGTTATCACCCGCAACTGCCGCAAAGCGGTACTCGCCGTCTTTCCGGACGTGCTGGACTACTGCGCCTGCCTGCTCACGCGGGAAGATGTTCCGCAGGTCAAGCCGCACCCGGACCACCTCCTGCGCGCGCTTGCGCACACGGGCACTCCGCCGGAACGGAGCCTGATGGTGGGCGACCATCCTATGGATATTGCCACGGGCAAGGCGGGCGGCACCCTTACGGCGGGGGTTGCCAGCGGCAGCACACCGCACGGGCTGCTGGCGGCAGAACAGCCGGACTTCATGGCCCGCGACTGCATGGACCTGTACCAGCAACTGCGCGGCGGCACCTGCCCCACCATACGCTGACGGAACAAACGGCAGCGCAGCCTGACAAGGTGTGCCTACGGCGCTACGCCAGAGGGTATGAAATCGCGCGATGCCGCAAGGGGCTCATTGCAGCGCAGGCTCCTGCCCGGCTTCTTCCCTCTCCAGCACAAAGATACCCGCTCCGCCCATAAACAGGTGCTCACGGTGCAGCAACCGCACGCCGGAAGTGCGGAACAGCAATCCCTGCACAGCCCCGGACTGCATGAACATCCGATAGTTGCGCCAGTGTTCCCCGCCCACTAGCCGTTCCGGCACCGCCATGAGCCATTGTCCGGGCAGTTCCAGATTGCGCTCCGCCATGGTGTAATCCGTTATGATGCACAGCGGGGCAACGCGCAGGGCTTCGGCAAAAATGGCGTGGGCAGTGCCCCGGGGCTTCTCGTGCAGGGCAAAGCTGAGCAGGGCGGCGTCAAAAGCATTGTCCGCAAAGGGCAGGCGGACGGCATCTGCAAGAACAAGCCCGGGCAGACGTTTGCCGGAACCTGCACCATCCCGCGCAGGCTCTCCCGCCGCTGCCCGTCCCGGCGTGCGCGTATCCGGTCCCATACACGCCCGCGCGTCAGTCTGTTCGCACGCGCTTTTATCTGGCCCCGCACCTGCCTTCAGCATGGAAAAGGAAAGGTCGGCCCCCACGCAGGCAATGCCGTGCCTCTGCAGAAAAACGGCCTGTCGCGCCGTACCGCAGCACACATCCACCACCCGCGCCGCTCCGTGCCCGCGGCAGATACGGGCCACACGTTCGCGCACCCGGTCCAGAAAAGGATTCAGCAGCGCATCATAGTACGCGGCAAACCGGGCATATTCGTCCGCATGCGCCGCCATCCCCGCCTCCGCTACCTGCCCGGAGCCCGGACATCGCCGTAGCGTTCACGGATAAATGCCTCCAGCCTGTTCATGCCCTCGTTTATGTTTTCCAGCGAGTTGGCGTAGGAGAAACGGATATATCCCTCGGCTCCCTGTCCGAAATCGATCCCCGGCGTCACCCCCACATGGGCGTGTTCCAGAATCTCGAAGGCGAATTTGTAGGAATCCATGGACCAATGGCGGGCGTTGCCCAGCACATAGAACGCACCGGTCGGCTCCACCGTAATGCCAAACCCTATCTCCCGCAGGCGGCGGATCATGAACTTGCGCCGCTCATTGTACACCAGTTTCATCTTCGCCACTTCGCGCCCGCAGTCGCGCAGGGCGGCAATGCCCGCACACTGGGAAACGGCGTTGGGCGAAATGAAAAAGTTCTGGCACAGCTTGTTCAGGGTGCGCATACACTGTGCGGGTGCAATGAGATAGCCCAGCCGCAGCCCCGTCATGGCATACAGCTTGGAAAATCCGTTAAAAACAAAGGCGTTGTCTGTATACTCAAGAATGGAGTGTTCTTCTCCCTCATACACCAGACCGTGATAAATCTCGTCGGAGATGACAGGCACGCCCATCTCGCAGATTCTGCGCATGCGCTGGGGCGAAAGCAGGTTGCCCGTAGGATTGGAAGGCGAGTTGATGAAAATGGCCTTGGTGCGCTCCGTCATGCGCTCCCGGATGGCTTCCGAACGGTACTGAAAGCCGTCTTCCTCCAGCACAGGTACCTTAACCGGCACACCACCGTGAAAGGTGATAAAACTGGGATAACAGGCGTAATGCGGGTCGGAGATGATGATTTCGTCCCCCTGTTCCAGCAGCGCGCCGAACAGCAGCGACATGGCGGGAGACGTGCCGTTGGTCACCACGATACGTTCGGGCGAAACCTCCACTCCGTAGCGTGTGTGATAATCTTCCGCAATGGCTTCGCGCAGGTCCGGCGTGCCCATGGAGTGCGTGTAATGGGTGCGCCCGTCATACATGGCCCGGCACACGGCGTCCCGCACAGGCAGCGGCACGTCAAAGTCCGGTTCGCCCACCTGCAGATGCACCACGTCCACCCCTTCACGGGCCATGGCGTGCGCCCGCTCCAGCACATCCATTACATAAAAGGGCTTTATGTCCCTTGTCCTGCTTGTCTCCACACACGCCAGCTTCATCGCGCCTCCTGCGTCCGCCTTGCGGCGGGCCGTTCCGCCGCATATCCCCGTCACAAACGGCAAACAAGCCGTCCACACCTTCAAACCGCCCATGAGCAGTATACGAAAACCCCGCCGATGCAAAGCCCCGGCATACTCCGTTTCCGGTAACAGGTCCGCACCCTTGACCATTCATGCCGCAGGGCCGTATAGATTACAAGGGGGCCTGTACCGCTCATTATCATGTATGAGACAGGCCGGTGAAGCTACGCTCTCATTGGCTTTTCCCTGTTCCCGGTCCCCCGTGAACGTCAGACAGGCCAAGCGCCTGTTAAGACTCCCATGATTTCTGCGGAGCACAGGAAAGAATCTGGGCCTGCCGGAAGCAGAAACACGCAGCACATAGGACGGAGCAACGCTCTTTTCCCGGAACCGACAGCAGGAAATACCCGGACACATACCCCAACCATGCAGCACACCACGCCCACACTGGACGACCTGCTCGCCCGCATACGGCAGGCGCGGGACCGCGTGACGGAAGCCCCGGCCCAACTGAAGGCCCTGCTGGAAGAGTCCGCACGGGCCGTTGCCGACTTCGAGTCCGGACAGGGCTACTCTCCGGCGCAGGCTGTGCCAATGGCTCTTGCCGTGCGCGAGATGGCAGTACAGGATTCCGCAGCAGCCATGGGCGGCCTTTTTCTGCGCTTCTGGCTGGACATGCCCGCCTGCTGCTGGAGCCACGCCATACGCCATATTTCCGGCATATCGCCCTTTGCCGCGTGCGAACCCACGCTGAACAGCCTGCCTCTGCGCCATCGGCTGCTGCTGGCGCACGAAATACTCAGAACCGGCACCGCCACGGGCAAGCTGGCGGGCACCCCGCAGGAAACGTGGTGCCTGAGCCTGCTTGAACAATCTCCCATGTGGTCCTTCGCAGAACTGCTGGCCTTTCTGGAACGCCTGCACAAGGCCAGAAGAGTGCTGAACCTGCAGATCGCGGAATGCCTCAGGAACATACGCACCGCGCAGCAATGTCTGGCCCTAGTGGATGCGCCCCCTCGGCCCGAACTGGCCATTCAGGCAGCAACGGCCCTGTGCGTGCTGGAGGTGGCTCCCGGCGCGGGCACGCTGATCAAGGCGCTGCTCTCGGATGACGACCAGCGTATCAGCCTGCTGCTGCAGGCCATCCGCACCAATCCGCCGTATCCGGTGGCCCCAGATCTGCTCAGAACGCTGGTGCAGCTTGCCCAGCACCCCCAGCCCGCCATCCGCAAAGACGCCCTGTTCACCATGGTGGTCTTGAACGTGCCCAACCTTACCACCATTTTTTTGGCGGTACTGCGCAAGTTCACGCGGGATCGCAATCTCTTCTACCCTGCCCTGCTCTACCTTTCGCCGGAACAGTTCAGTGAATTTCTGAACAGCATGCCGCCCAAGCTGCGGCAAGATGCCCTTGGCTACCTGCTGCACCTGTTCATGTCCGGGGCGCAGGACCTTGTTTCCCACTCTCTTTCCAGTGCGCCGCATCTGGTCAGAGCACTGCCGGAAGAAGCCTCCGCCGCCCTGCGACAATTTGTGCAAACCTGCCGCAAGAACCGCTACATAGACCCCCGTCCCGGCTCGCTGCGCACTCCGCGCGCCCCCCGCAAACACGCCCGGCAGGAGAGTGCCGCCTTCTTCGCACGCCGCAGGCACAACCCGGAAGAAGCCTTCGCGCAGGCGGCTGCCCGCACCGGACGTATCACCGACCTGAACGCGCAGGACGCATGGCTTACCGAGCAGGAACTGTCCGGCCGCGAAATCGCCGATTCCAGCTTCGCGTCCGCCTCCCTCGTCAATTTTTCCTTCACCGGCTGCCTGTTCCGCAACGTCTCCTTCGCGGAAGCCGCACTTGTCAGCATCCTCTTCACTGACTGCCGGTTTGAGCAATGCGATTTTTCAGGAACCACGCTTGATTCCTGCGAATTTGAAAACTGTGCCTTCAAAGATACAGACGCCACAAGTGCAGACCTTGTCCGCTGCACCTTCACCGCATGCTCCGCACGGCAGGTGCTGTTCACAGACGCACACCTGCACTCCTGCACACTGCACGAAACATGGACAGACGAGTGTGTCTTCTGGGAAACCAGCTTCTCCCGTGTGCAGCTGACAAGCAGCCATTTCCAGACAACAGATTTCACGCGGGCTCTGTTCTTCGGCTGTACCCTGCGGGGATGCACCTTTGCGGAGTGCACCTTCAGCCATACGCATCTGGAGCGCAGCAAAACGGAACACACCTTCTCGCTGGCGGGCAACTACTCCCGCTGCGCCTTCCGGCAGACCCTGAGCGATGAGCCGCACCTGCTCATGTCCGCCGAGCACGAACGGTTCAATGCCCTTATGGAATTGGCAACGTCCATTCCCCCCGCCGCCGTGCCCAAGTGGTGCCGCACGGCCGAGGCATTGGCAGAGCACGTGCTCCAGCAGGTTTTGCGGTTCAGGGGCGTTATCCGCTCCCGCTACCGCTTCCTGCGCCAGAACAGCCAGCGCACCAACCTTGTGCGCGCCACACTGGAACAACGCCGCACGGATTTTTTCATTCTGCTGCCCCTGCTGCTGCAGACCCGGCTTTTCGAAACACGTCACGCGCCCAAATCCCGGTGGCCGCTGTGCGTCATCTCAGGCTACGCCCCCACGCACGAAACCCTGCAGATTGCACGCAACCTGTTCGGCTTTAACCCGACGGAAGAAATGCAGCCGCAAACCGGGGCAGATGCTCCGCTCACGGCAGACGCCATCTATACCATAGGCAGCGTGGGCTCCATCGCCATGACAGGCGACTCGGACATAGACTACTGGATCAGTCTGGACCCGCAGACCTTCACGCCCAAGGCTGCCGCCGCCCTTTCCGACAAGCTGGAGTCCATCTCCCGCTGGGCGCAGGAAACCTTCGGGCTGGAAACAACCTTCTTTGTCATGAACCGCAACGCCATCATCGGCAACGACTTCGGCATCTCGGACAAAGAAAGTTCAGGTTCCGCACAGGCTCTGCTGCTGAAAGAAGAATTCTATCGCACCGCGCTCAAGGTGTGCGGGCGCGACCTCGCATGGTGGGCCATGCCCGCCCGGGCAGACCGCGCCGCCCACGCCGCCCTGCTGGAGCAGTTTGCCTCGCTGCCCTTCCGTGTGGGCGACTGCCTTGTGGATTTCGGCATTCTGGAGACCATTCCGCCGGAAGAATACTTCGGCGCAGCGCTCTGGCAGATTGTAAAGGCGTTCAAAAACCCCTTCAAATCGGTGATGAAGCTGGGCATTCTGGAGGCATACATCACCTCCAAAGACGACATACTGCTCTGCGAAACCATCAAGCAGCACATCGTAAGCGGTAACCGCTCGCTGCTGAAAACAGACCCCTACGTCACCCTCATGCGCACCCTGCAGGAGCACTACCACGCCTGCGGCAACAAGGAATCGGCCGCCCTGCTCCAGACAGCCTTCACCGCCAAGCTGCACGACCCCACGCTGAAGGCGCAGGACAACGCCCTGCTCACAACCCTGCGCAACCGTGCGCTGCAGGAACTCTACGGTTCCGGTGCGCAGCTCAAACCGCAGGGCTACGAACAGGCCAAGGCACTGGGCGACAGCCTTAACTCTTTTTTCCTGCGCTCCTACACGGCCCTGCAGCAGCAACTGGAGGCCAAGCGCATTGCCGCGCGCATATCTCCGGAAGACATCACCCGGCTGGGCCGGAAAATCTTTGCCGCCTTCGCCCCACGCAAGGACAAGGTGGAACGCCTGCCCTTTGTCAACAGCATGGGCAGAACCATCCGCGAACTGATGTTCAGAAAAGACACCACCCCCGGCAAGCGCAAGAAATGGATCGCCATGGGTCTGCCGCAGGGGGTCGCCTCACGGCGGGAATCATTCGTGGAACTCAAAGCGGAAGCGGAGCCGGTAAGGCTCATGATCTGGCTGGTGGTAAACGGCATCTACCACCCGGACATGCATGTGGAGGTGGACATGACCATGTCCCCCATCGCGGCACAGGATGTTTCCGCCCTGTTGCAGGGGTTGTACGAATTTTTTCCGCACAAGCTGCTGGAAACGGATGCCGAAGAGACGTTGCGCAGCGAAAAGGTACTCAAGGCCCACTGCGCCTTCAACTTCACCCTGCGCAGGGATACCTCCGTGCACAAGGAAGTGGCCGTAACCTACGTGACCAACTGGGGAGAGCTTTTCTGCACGCACATGGAGGTGGAAGACCCCGTGCTCATGGCCAAATCGCCCCGCAGCTTCCTCGCCAAAAACCTGCCCCACGCCGTGACCATGGACATGACGCTGGGCTTTCTCATCCCCTACAAGTCACGCACCCCGCGTATTTCCACAGTATAGCAGCACAACGCCGCAGATTGCCATTTTTCAACGGTTCCGCCTCTCGCCCCGGCCCGGACTGCCGAAACACCGGATACCCGCAGGCCGTTCAAAAATGGTAAGATGCAAGGCGCAAGAAGGAATCAGGACTGAAGCGTATACGGACATACGCGAAGGTCTGATTCCTTCGCAGCAACGCCGCAGATTGCCATTTTTCAACGGCTCCGCCTCTCGCCCCGGCCCGGACTGCCGAAACACCGGATACCCGCAGGCCGTTCAAAAATGGTCAGATGCAAGGCGCAAGAAGGAATCAGGACTGAAGCGTATACGGACATACGCGAAGGTCTGATTCCTTCGCAGCAACGCCGCAGATTGCCATTTTTCAACGGCCTGCAAGGGCTGCTCTCACAGCCCCCTTCAACTCCTCACCATCCGGCATCTCCGGCCACGTGGCCAGCAGGGCCTCCACAAGCCCCCTCTCCTGCAGCAGGCTGCGGCTGGCGTCAAAATTCAGCTCAAACACCCACGATCCCAGCAGCAGTTTGAAATCGTTCACATAGCGCATGTCACGGTAGCTTGCCAAACGCCTGTGCCGCACGGCATCCACTAAAGGTTGCGACCACGCGTCTTTCCTGTCCTCCAGATGCAGCGTCACCACATCGTTTTCAGAACCGTCGCGGGTAAAGGTGGAAACCATGACGGGAAAGATGTCCAGCTTGTCGCTGTCGCGCACCACGTCGGTAATGAACCGCAGAACAGGCGATATGCCGCCCGGAACGCGAAACCGGTTGTGCATGGCCACGGCGGCGGCCACCCGCCCCCGTATCTGCGGGGTTTCCGGGTTCAATGCCCCCTCGCGCAGCAGCGTGCGGCAGCCCAGCAGCCCGTGGTTTACGGAACGCTGGTCGCTGAAGGTACGGTATTGCGCGTACTGCGGAAAACGGCCCACATCATGATACAGGGCCGCCAGCAGAGCCGCACGGGCTGTTTCCGGCTCCGGGCGCAGCGTGCAGAGTATGGCGCGGGCGTTGTCCAGCACCCGCAGGGTATGCTTGCGTTTGAGTTCTATGTAGCGGTTGTCCGCTTCGCAGTCGGTAAGAAAGGTTGCGCTCCACGCGGTAAACCACGCCTCGTGCGCGGCTATGTCCGGCAGCGGAGAGTCGCACCGGCAAGTTTCCTGCTCCGGTTTCTCGGGCAGTTCTGGCTGTTCTGGCTGTATGGGCTGCGCGTCAGCAGCGTTGGACGCAGCTCTGCCCAATGTCTTGCCAGTCGTCTCGCCAGTCGTCTTGCCATTTGCCTTCAGCGGCATGACCGTTACGCACCGTTGCCGGTTACTCCGGCTGCCTTTTTCTGCGGGTCAGGCCCGCCTGCGGCACTCTTTGCATCAGGAGTGCTCTTGTCCCCCGCCGCGTCGCCCACTCTGCTTGACGCACCCGTGCGGGGAAAATCATACGCGCCCACACCCTGCTGCCCCAGCTGTATCTCGCGTGCAAGGTGCTCCTCACGCAGCAGGGCTTCCTTCTGGCGCATCTCCTCGTTCAGTTCATCCCAGCGTTTGTCACGGAACAAACCGCGCGGTCCGAACAGCGTGCGCAGATACAGGATGATAAACGAAAAAAAGATAAAAATAAGAAAGTACTGACCCCACTTGGTGTGAAAAAATGTGGCCAACTTCTCCAGCCCCGGATCCACGGGAGCCTGCTCCGTGGCAAGTGCTGCGCCTGCCGCCAGAAATACCCCCGCCACGGCGATAAAAACAGATACTATTCGGGACACGCCATCCTCCTTGCGCTGTCTGGTTGTTCCGGCTCACGTTGTACGTGAAGGGCCGCTCCGGCGCAAGCTCGCCCCTCCTGGATCCGAAAGGCAAAGAAACTCCTGTTTTTCAGCATGTTACCACTTTGCTGCACCCTCAAGGTTGTGGGCATGGGCCACTTCTGGTACACAGGTTCGATTATCAACCTCTGCCCGCGAAACATACCATGCCAGACTTCGTACATCTTCACTGCCATACGGAATACAGCCTGCTGGACGGAGCCATCCGTCTGGAAGACCTCTGCGCCAAGGCCAAGGACTTCGGCATGCCCGCCGTTGCCATCACCGACCACGGCAACATGTTCGGCGCGGTCTACTTCTACACCATGGCACAGAAGATGGGCCTTAAACCCATCATCGGCTGCGAGGTGTATGTGGCCCACGGCGACCACACCGACCGCACCAGCGAAAACGCCCGCAGGCGCTACCACCTCATCCTGCTGGCGCAGAACGACACAGGCTACCACAACCTGTGCCGTCTGGTCACACGCGGGTTCACAGAGGGCTTCCACTACAAGCCGCGCGTCAGCCGCGACATGCTGCGCGAATACAGCGAAGGGCTCATCGCCCTGTCAGCCTGCCTTGCAGGCGAGATACCCCGTGCCCTTCTGAACGAGGGCATGGAACGGGCAGAGGAACTGGCAGGCATCTATGCCGATATCTTTCCCGGCCGCTTCTATCTGGAATTGCAGGATAACGGCATAAAGGAACAGGACGAACTGAATAAAAAGCTCATAGAGCTTTCAGAACGCACCGGCCTGCCGCTGGTGGCAACCAACGACTGCCACTACCTGAACGCCAGCGACGTGGAAGCCCACGACACCCTCCTCTGCATCCAGACCGGGGCCAAGGTCACGGACGAAAAGCGCATGCGCTTCGACACCACGGAGCTGTATTACAAGTCGCCGGAAGAGATGGAAAAAGCCTTTGCCCACGTGCCTCAGGCCATTGAAAACACCGTACGCATAGCAGAGCAGATCGATCTTACGCTGGATCTCGGCAACAACTATTTCCCGGTGTATGACCTGCCGGAAGGCGTTTCCATGGCGGATGAATTCACCCGTCTTTCGGAAGAAGGCCTGCGCAGGCGTCTGGAGACCATCCCCTACCCCGTGGACGAAGAAGCCTACTGGAACCGGCTGCACTACGAGCTGAACGTCATTAACCAGATGGGCTTTCCCGCCTACTTCCTCATCGTGCAGGACTTCATCAACTGGGCCAAGGACAACGGAATTCCCGTGGGTCCGGGGCGTGGTTCCGCCGCCGGTTCGCTGGTGGCGTGGGCACTGCGCATCACCAACCTGGACCCCATACCCTACGACCTGCTGTTCGAACGTTTTCTGAACAGTGAACGCGTGTCCATGCCCGATATAGACGTGGACTTCTGCGAACGCAGGCGCGGCGAGGTCATCCGCTACACCCAGCTTCGCTACGGCGAAGACAAGGTGGCCCAGATAACCACCTTCGGAAAAATGAAGGCCAAGGCCGTGGTGCGCGACGTGGCGCGGGCGCAGGGCCTGTCGTTTCAGGAAGGCGACCGCATCTCCAAGCTCATCCCCGAAGACCTGAACATGACCATCCGCAAGGCGCTGGATGCGGAGCCGGAGTTGGCGGAACTGTACCGCACAGACCCCACGGTACGGAAACTGCTGGATATTTCCATGCGCCTTGAGGGGCTATGCCGCCACGCCTCCACCCATGCTGCGGGCGTGGTCATGTCAGACCGCCCCATGACCGACTACCTGCCCCTCTACAAAGATAAAAAAGGCGGCATGGTTACCCAGTACGACATGAAAAAGGTTGAGGCGGTGGGACTGGTCAAGTTCGACTTCCTCGGCCTGCGCACCATGACCGTCATACAGGACGCGCTGGACAACATAGCCCTCACAGGCAAGACCCCGCCCAATCTGGACACCCTGCCCTTTGACGACTGGCCCACCTACGAACTCTACCAGCGCGGCGATACCGACGGCATCTTTCAGGTAGAAAGCTCCGGCATGCGCACCTATCTGCGCATGCTCAAGCCCACCTGCTTCGACGACATCATCGCCATGCTGGCCCTCTACCGTCCCGGTCCGCTCAACTCCGGCATGGTGGACGAATTCATCAAGCGCAAGCACGGGCAGGTCCCGGTCATCTACCCGCTGCCCACGCTGGAAGACTGCCTCAAGCCCACCTACGGGGTTATCGTCTATCAGGAACAGGTCATGCAGATTGCCCAGATAGTGGGCAGCTACACCCTTGGCGGTGCAGACCTGCTCCGCCGCGCCATGGGCAAAAAGAACCCGGAGGCCATGGCGCAGGAACGCGGCAAGTTTGTACAGGGCGCGGCCCAAAACGGTATAGACGAGACAAAGGCCAACGAAATCTTCGATTTGATGGAGCAGTTCGCGGCTTACGGCTTCAACAAATCCCACTCAGCCGCCTACGCGCTCATCTCCTACTGGACAGCCTACCTCAAGGTGCACCACCCGGCGGAGTTCATGGCCGCACTCATGACCTCGGAAATGGGCAATCAGGCAAAAATCCTCAAATATGTCGCCGCCTGCCGCGACATGGGCATAGAGGTGTTGCAGGCAAACGTGCAGGCCTCGCTGCGCCGCTTCACCGTGCACGACGGCAAGGTGATTTACGGACTCGGCGGCATAAAGAACGTGGGCGATGAAGCCATCCGCGAAATAGTGGAATCGCGCGAGGCAGACGGTCCCTTTGCCTCGCTGCTCGACCTGTGCTGCCGCGTAAACACCCGCAAGGTTACCAAGCGCGTGCTGGAAAGCCTCATCAAGGGCGGTGCGGTAGACTGCCTCGGCTGCTCGCGGCAGGGCATGTTCGCCTCGCTGGACAACGTCGTCGCCCGCGCCCAGAAAAAGGCCCGCGAAAAAGATTCCAATCAGGTTTCCCTGTTCACCATGATCAAGGAAGAGCCGCAAGTCTGCCCCGGCATCGGCTTCGATTGCGAAGAACAGACCATGGAGGAATGGTCGGACGAGATGAAGCTGAAGTTCGAGAAAGAAGCCCTGGGCTTCTACCTCACCAGCCACCCGTTGCAGCCCTACCGCCGCGAAATGCTGCGCCTGCAGCTCACCCCGCTGGAAGAATGCGCCGACCTCTCTCCCGGCATGGAGGTCAAATGCGCCGTGCTCATCACCGCGCTGAAGGAGCACATCACCAAAAAAGGCAGCAAGATGGCCTTTGTGGAGATAGAAGACCTCACCGCCTCCGGCGAGTTGATCATCTTCCCCGAAGCGTATACGGAAGGCCGCGAACTCTACCATTCCGACCAGCCGCTGCTGCTCACCGCCAAGGTTGCGGAACAGAAATCCAAAGATGATAACGAACAGGCAGAAGAAGACGAGGACGCTATAAAGGAAATAAAGCTGCTGGCGGAAAAGGTGCAGCCGCTGGCAGAGGCCTGTTTCAGCAACGGCGACCCCACCACGCTGGACCTGCCCGCAGTGGGCCTTACCCGCCAGTCGCTGGCCACCCTGCGCGATATTCTGCGCAGGCATCAGGGGCCCGTGCCCGTGCAGGTGTGCGTGCATATAAACGGCACCCACGCCTTCTTCAGCGTGGATGAGCAATATGCCATTCTGCCCGGCCCCGCGTTTGAAAAAGACTTCACCAACTGGAAAGGAGCCATTCATGGCTAAAGGAATATGGCGTCTCACGGTGCGGTCAGACTTTGCCGCCGCCCATGCCCTGCGCAACTATTGCGGCAAGTGCGAGAACATGCACGGGCACAACTTTGCCGTGGAAGCCGTGGTAGAGGGCCAGACCCTCACCCCGGACACGGAAATCGTTCTCGACTTCAAGGTGCTCAAGCAGGAACTCAAGGCCGTGCTGGAACTGCTGGATCACAAGATGCTCAACGAGGTTCCGCCCTTTGATACGCAGAACCCGTCGTCAGAAAACCTCGCCCGGTTCATCTACCGCCATCTCGCGCAGCGTCTTGCGGACCATGAGGCAGCAAACGGTGTGCGCGTGCATGCCGTTACCGTATCGGAAAAGGCAGCCCAGTCCGCCACCTATATGGAGATGTAAGGCATGGAAGGCACAAGCCTCAGGGCTATATTCGAAATCGCGCTGCCCCTCTTCCTCATCATGGACCCCATAGGCAACGCCGCCATGTGCCTGCCCATGCTCAGCGAGCATTCGCCGCGCAAGCAGCAGCGCATTCTCATGCGCGAACTGCTCTTCGCGCTGGTCATCATTTTCATGTTCCATTATCTGGGCGAATGGCTGCTGGGCATCCTGAATATCCATCAGTCCACCCTGCGGCTTTCCGGCGGGTTCATCCTGTTCATGATAGCCATCAAGATGGTGTTCCCCCAGTCGGAGGGCGTAACGGAGCTGGACCGCGACCCCTTCATCGTTCCCATTGCCGTGCCCCTCATAGCCGGACCTTCCCTGCTGGCGGCGGTTATGCTGTATGCGCATAAGGCGCAGAGCACCCATCCCGGCTGGGTTGGGTCGCCCAACGTGTTGCTGGGCATACTTGCGGCGTGGAGCGCGGCATTTGTCATCATGCTCAGTGCGCCCGCGCTTATCAAATATCTCGGCAAGCGCGGCATGAGGGCAGCAGAAAGGCTTATGGGGCTTATCCTCGTGTTTCTGGCGGTTCAGATGCTGGAGGATGGGGTAAGGATGTTTATTGAGAGTTTTGTGTAGATTCTCGGGATTTCTGCGTAAGGCAAGCCAAGTCAGCATGTCAGGGCTTTGCTGAATGCACCAGAAGGACAAGAGAAATGCAGACTATTCCGGCCATTACGACCATTAAAGCCGTGCGGCCTTATGTTGTTCGGGTAACGTGGGATTGCGGCGTTACAGCGTCTTTTGATCTAGCGGAATGGTTAAACAAGAGCGAATGGTTTGCCCCGGTCAATGATCCGGCAGTATGGAAGTCCATCCGTAAGGAGCATGGGGGTGGATACATGGAGCGGGAAGGGTGCTAAATGGAAGTACCTCTAACGCTCTTATAAATTTTTAGATACAAAAGAGTCATCAAAAATAAAGCACAGAAAAATAACTATAATATAAATACTGAAAACTAAAAACCTACAAAATTAATAATTTAAAAATGAATAATATTTCAAAATTTATCAACTCTTCAATAATTGAAGCAAATAATGAAAATATTCTACAATCATTTCTTCATATATTTACCGCGCTTGAAGGAATTGCAAAGAAAACCTACCCTCAAATTGCTAAACCAGGAAAAAGATTTAAAAAATTACTTTCAGACAACAAAGACACTATTTTTGCAATAATATCTGATGGACACATAAAAGCACACCCTCAATGCAGTGTTATATTTACTTCAGAATCAGGATCGATATCTTTTGAAGACTGCATATACAAATTTGCAAGATGCCCTTTAATACACGAAGCAGAATTTTCTAAAGGACTAAATTTTTCACAAGAAATTATATTTGGCGGTGACGGACACACAAACTTCACAATAAACGAAAAACTTCTCACTTCCCTAATACTTACAGCGATAACACTAACAAGAAGAGACAACAAAGATCTTTCATACGATTTTATTATTAATGAAAAACATATACACTACTCTGACATTGCTGGTAACAAAGAAAAACATCTGGAAATCCTATTTAGTAACAATAGCAAATAACAATGAAGCCCGCACCTTCCGGTGCGGGCTTCATCATTTCTTCAATCATTCCAGCGAATCGCAATCCTACCGCCCCTTATACACAAACCTCACTCCCCTGTCCGGCTTGCTCATCTGACCGGGGGTAATGTCTATACAGTGCGTGGAGCACGATATGCAGGGGTCGTAAGCCCGCACGAGCATGGAGGTAAGCAACTCTATCTCCGCTTCGGACGTATGCGCGATAACAGGCACCAACCCTTCCAAATCCTTCTGGATATTGGCGTGGTTCATGTTGGTGGGAATAACGCAGTCCGCCTCCACAATGCGGCCCTTGGAATCATACTCGTAGCTATGGAACAGAATGCCGCGCGGCACCTCCACGGCACCCACGCCGCGCCCTGCGCGGGGGCGGATAACCGGGGCCTTCTCCCGCTTCACGCCTTCCACCAGCAGCCAGTGGATAAGTTCCATGGAATCTTCCACGGAATGCACACACTCCACCAACTGCGCAAGGTTGTTATGGAACGGGTTCACCGTATCGGGCGTAAGCCCCACGGTTTCCGCCACCTTCTTGGCAGTGGGCTTCAGGTGCGTATGGTTCAGCTTGTAGCGGGAAAGCGCCCCCACCATAAACGAGCCACGCATATTCTTGGTCCACTTGGCCGTGGACTGTGGCACACAGTACTCCTGCGTCACATCCTTGTAGAAGCTGGCAGGCTTGCGGCTGTCGTCCGTAGACCCCACCTCGCCGCGATACAAGGCGTATTCAGAAGGCGAAACAAGCCCGATGTATTCCGTCTCGCGCGAAAAATCGGGCAGTTTGTGGCGTAGCGAGGCAAAAAGGTCCGCCGCCTTCAGAAAACCGGGCAGACTGTCGCGGAACGATTGCAGCAACACCTGCAACTCGCTCTCGTCCGGCAGCTTGGTAAACCCGCCGGGCACCATGCGCTGCGGATGCGTGGTGCGCCCGCAGATGGTGCGCGAAAACTCGTTGGCAAGCCGCCGCAGCCCGATAAGCCCCACCAGTTCGCTCTTGTGGGTTTCTGCCAGCGGAATCACCGAGTTCACGCCCATAAGGTCCGGCAGCACCAGATACGCCAGATGCAGCAGATGGCTCTGCAAATTCTCCGCATGAATGGCCAGCTTGCGCAGTGTCACCGTCTGCTCGGAAATGCGGATGTTCATGGCATCTTCCGTTGCCTGCAACGAAGAAAGCTGATGCCCTATGGAACATATGCCGCAAATGCGCGAAACGATCTGATGCACATCCTTGTAGCTACGGCCCTGCAATATGGCCTCAAAGAAGCGCGGAGCCTCCGGCACCTCCCAGCGCACGGTCTCCACGGCGTTATCCGCGCCTATCACCACCACAATGTTGCCGTGGCCTTCCACCCGCGTCACGTGGTGCACATGTATGCGCTTGGAGCCGTCACCGGCGGCGGCTTCTGCCGCAATGCCGGGGTCCGTGCATGCGCATGAGGAAACAGGCGCACCACTGCCGGCGGCCTTCATCGGCTTTGGCCCGGCACTGCCGCCTCGCTGCATCGCAGCTTCCGCTGCAACACCGGAAGCAGGCTTGCCGGAAGCCTTCGTATCCTGCGCGGGTGCGGCACTGCCGCCGGAAGACTTCTTCCCGGCCTTGCCGCCCGCGTTTCCGGTCACTTTCTTGGCACTCATGGTCTCTCCCTCACGCCGCCTACAATGGCGCGGTGGTATGGCTGAGGAAAATGCGCAGCAGGTCCTGCACCTCTGTGCGGCTGTATCCGGCACGCTCCTCCATCACATAGCGGGCGGCGTCCAGATTCGCCATGGGCGCAAGTCCGCGGCAACCCCAGCAGTGTGCCCCTTCGGTAATACAGCATGCGCCGCACCCGGCCCGTGTTATCATGCCCAGACACAACTGCCCAAGATCATACCGGCAGATGTTCCCGGCCTGCTTGCACTCGGCACACACAGGATAATCCGGCACAAACGGGCGTTTGCCCACCAGCAGGTCCTTGACTATGCGCATGAATTCGTTGCGGTCTATGGGGCAGCCGTGAATCTCCGCATCCACCTTCACCACGGCAGAAAGAGGACGCGCCGCATACGTGCTGTAGCAGCGGGCGTTGTCGCCGTAGACCTGCCTGCGATACATGGTCTCGCTCATAAAGTTCTTCATGGCGTTCACGCCGCCAATGGTCGCACACGCCCCAAAGGCCACCAGAATTTTGGCGTGAGAACGAATCTCCTTCAGGCGCGCCTCGTCCTCCGGCCGTGTGATGGAACCTTCCACAAACGCGATATCGTAATCCTCGCTATGGCCGGTCATCACCTCGCGAAAGCTCACCACCTCCACGTGCCCCAGAAGATCCAGCAGGCTCTCTTCCAGGTTCGCCACCTGCAACTGGTCGCCCTCGCACCCCGCAAAGTCAAAGAACGCAATCTTCGGTTTGTTCTGCATGGCGCGCTCCTACAAGGCTTCCGGGGTGGTCTGGATGTCGTGATACTTGAACACCGGACCCTCCACACAGGCATTCAGCCCGTTTATCTGACAGTGGCCGCACTTGCCTATGCCGCACTTCATGTGCCGCTCCAGCGAAACGTAGATGCTCTCGCGCGAAATACCCAGATTGCGGCATTCCTGAATGACAAACTTATACATGACGGGCGGTCCCACCATGGCCACGTGGGTTATGTCCGGCTCAATGTATATCTTGGGCAGCAGCGTGGTAATAAGCCCCACATTGCCGCACCAGTTATCGTCGCCGCAATCCACGGTTTCATACACCTCCACATCCTCGCGGGCCTCCAGTTCCTTGATCTGGTCCACGAAAATGCGCTCGGCAGGATTACGGCAGCCTATCATCACGATAATGCGCCCGAACTCGTCGCGGTGGCGCAGCTGATAGTGCAGCAGACTGCGCAGGGGAATATACCCCAGACCACCCGCCACAAAGAGCGTATCCTTGCCCACAAAATCCTGCACGGGAAAGCTGGAACCGTAAGGCCCGCGTATGCCCACCTTCTGCCCTTCGCGCATGTTGTGCATGGCGTTGGTCACATTGCCTATGCGGCGCACCGCAAGCTCAAAGGTGCTGCCCGTGGCGTTGGGCGGCGAACTGACAGAAAAAGGTGCCTCGCCCACCCCATACACCGAAACCATGATAAACTGCCCCGGCTTGTGCATAAGCGCCTTGCCGTTGTCGGGCTGAAAGGTGAACAGGGTGACAAAGTCCGAAAGCTTTTCCTTCTTCACCAGCGTGGCGGGCGAAGGAACATACTGGAACAGGGTATCAGGAGTCATGCCTGTCTGCCTCCCACAGTTCGTTGAACACCGTTTTCGGGTCGGCAATGCCGGACGTACAGCCGGAAACGCACCTGCCGCAGCCCACACAGCCAAGCTGGCCGGTCTTGTCCAGAATGTACTTGCCCTTGCGGTAATAGCGGTGGCGGAACCGTTCGCGGGTATGCGGGCGGAAGTTGTGGTCGCCCGCCACACGGGAGAAGCTGTCCATCATGCATCCGTCCCATTCGCGGTAGCGCTCGCCCTTGGTCAGGGTGTTGTCCAGCTCTTCCTTCATGTCGAAACAGTAGCAGGTGGGACAGACCAGATTACAGGTGCCGCACGAAAAACAGTGCCGCGCCCGGTGCTGCCACAGGGTGGAATCCCACGCCCGGTTCAGAATGTCCGATGTCTCGCGCCACGGATACTTCAGCCCGTCCCTGAGCGATTCCTTCACTATGCGCTGGTGCGCCCGCCGCGCGGCCTCGCGGTCCGCAGCGGTAGAAAGCTCCAGCCCCCCCGCGGCCAGCAGAAGCTCCTTGCCGCGCCGGGTAGAAACCTCCACATGGAACGAGGCAGAACTGATGCGGGTCCAGTACAGGTCATACCCGGCATCCACCTTGTGCGCATCCACAGATGCCCAGAACGCGTTCCGCGCCACGGCAGCCGGTTCCAGCGCAAAGATCACCGTGTTCTTCTTGCGGGTGATGAAATTGTAGTCCGGCACATCCTTGCGCATGAGCGTGTCCAGCTGGTTTGCCGCCTTCACGTCATAGGGATGCATGCCAAAGATAAGCTGGCGGGGTGCCTCGCACACCACCTCGGCCGTACAGTTGGCCGGGTCAAAACGCAGCAGCGTTTCGCGCGGAGGCAGAAAGAACCGTTTGAGAGGATTGTACGCCACATCATATTCCCACGCGATCTCCTCGCTCTTTCGCCATGGGACAAAATCGTAGATGCCGTTCTCAACTTCCACCGGAACATGGACTTGGAACTCCCTCGCCCATAGCTCCAGCAACCCCGGAAGCTGATCCATATAAACAGTGTACGAGGTCATGTAATCCTCCGCACCGATAGTAACTCACCCGTCCACACCCCTTCGCAAAAGGGCCTCCGGCCGGGTGAAAACTCCCATCGGGAAGCGCGTCACTGAATGATAAAAAAAGACCGTACAGCACACGGCAGCCATATTCCGACTCTGCGGAACCACAGGGAGACTCTTACTCCCATTGCGGGCATTATACAAGAATGTAATTTTGAATCCGTCAATTCTTCCTGCAAGCAATCCCGCACCCTTTCCGCACACACCCTGCTGCGGGCGAAACTTTCCTGCGGTTTTATGCAAAATCCCATCCACAATCGGAAGACATGCTCCTCACGCTCCCGGAAAATGACCACCACCGGCGATTCCCAAGCTGTAAAAGAACGCACATCTCCCACCCACCATAAAACCCTCAGCCGTCTCATCTGCCACAAGCAGAATAAAACCCGCCAAACCTGTCGCCACAGCATGTCGCGCCGCCATGCCGCCTGCCCGCAAGCGACATTTCTGTCGCCCCCCGTACAACACACCTGCCACCCCCGGCAGCGCAATGCCCCGCTGGCACCTCCGCCCTCCCGTTTCAGTTCCGTTTCAGTTCCGTTTCGCCCGCCCTCATGCTCCGCACAGCAGACAAGACATACGCACGATACGCGCACGACAGGTGCACGACAGGCGCAACCTCTCGCCCACAAAAAAGGCCGGGACTGCTCCCGGCCTTTTCGTTTGATATGCAGGTCTGTCTCCCCGGCTACATAGCCTTGGAGGTGGCAAGCAGATATATCTCGTGCGGGTCAAGAATAAGGATGACCGAACCGTCGCCCATGATGGTGGCCCCGGAAATCCCCCTCACATCGCCCAGATACTCTCCCAGCGGCTTGATAACTATCTCCTGCCGTTCGTGCAGCCTGTCCACCACAATGCCCAGACGCCGCTGGTTGTCGTGAATGACCACCACAGAGAGCACTTCCGGCTGCGTATCCGGCTGCGGCAACTCCAGCAGCTCCGCCATATTCACTATGCCCAGCACCTCGCCGCGCAACGTCACGGCCTTGCGCCCGTTCACATCTGTAAGACGGCGCGCCTCAATCTTGGTGGTTTCCGAAACGGCATCCAGCGGAATGGCATAGTTCTCTCCGGCCACATTCACCATCAGCGCATCGATAATGGCCAGAGTGAGCGGCAGCGAAAGCGTGAAGCGCGTGCCCTTGCCCACTTCGGACGTAATGTTCACGCTGCCTTTCAGGTTCTTGATATTGGTGCGCACCACGTCCATGCCCACACCGCGCCCGGATATATCGGTAATGGTTTCCGCAGAAGAGAACCCGGGCGCAAAGATAAGCTCCATGGCCTCCCGGTCGTCCAGATTTCTGGCTTCCTCCGCCGAAACAACGCCCTTGCGGATGGCAACCTCGCGCATTTTTTCAGGGTCTATGCCCTTGCCGTCGTCCTCAATTTCTATAGCCACCGAGTTACCCCGGTGGTAGGCGCGCAGCCACACCTTTCCTTTGGGCGGCTTGCCAGCGGCAACACGCACGTCCTCCGACTCCACCCCGTGGTCCATGGCGTTACGGATAAGGTGCACCAGCGGGTCACCGATAACCTCCACCACGCTCTTATCCAGTTCCGTCTCCTCGCCTTCCATAATCAGGTCCACTTCCTTGCCGCTCTTGCGGGAAAGGTCGCGCACCAGCCGGGGAAAACGCGAAAAAACGGAGGATACGGGCACCATGCGCACCTTCATGATGGTATCCTGAAGATCGTCGGAAATGCGTGCCATGGCGTAGGTGGTTTCCGTCAGCGACTGCGCCACATCAGCCACATCCACATCCTGCCCGCTTTCCAGATGGCGGGCGAGCATGGTGTAACGGTTGCGGTTGATGATCAATTCACCGATGAGGTTCATCAGGTGGTCCAGCTTTTCATGGTCCACACGTATGGTGGATGAAGATTTGGATTTACTCTGGTCGCCTGCCGGGGCAGCGGGTGTCGCAGGAGCTGCGGCCTGCGCGGGCTTGGCCGCAGGCGAGACGGCAGGTTTAGCTGCAGGTTTAGCAGCAGGTTTAGCCGCAGGCTTGGCGGCAGGCTTGGGCGCTGGCTGAGGTGCCTGCGGAGCAGCAGGTCCGGGTGTGGCAGGAGCGGCAGGTGCGGCGGGCTTAGGCGCAGGAGCGACCGCCTTTGCCGGAGGAGCACCCACAGCGGCAGGGGTATGGGAAAGCCGTTCCTTTTCCCCACCCAACTTCTCAAGCTCTTCACCCACCATATCAAAAAGAATTTCCACTTCCTGCGAAAGAATGGGAAGCAGAAGACCAAAGTCCAAGTCGCTGCTGCGGGCGTTGTCCACCAGTCCGGCAGTCCGTTCCGCGTGAACCTGTATACCGTCAAACCCCATGTACCCGCAGGAATTTTGCGCAGTAGTCAGGCTGCGATACAGCGTGTCCACATAGTCACGCTGAGAGGCATCCTTTTCCAGCTCGCCCATGGCCAGAGCAATGGCGGCCTTCTGCTGGGTAATGGTGGTGATGAACAGTTCCACATCGTCTTCGTCCAAGCCGTTGTCCGCCCCCTGCGGCACGTCAGCCGCCTCCTGCGCCGGTGCGGGAGCCTGAGCCGGCTCCGCCGCAGCCTGCGCATCCGCAGCGTCCGCCCTGCCGCGCACGGGGGCTTCTATAACCCCCTCGTTCACGGCACGCTGCAGCAGAGCCACAGCATCGGTGATAATCAGGGGCGTTACGCCGCCGGTGGCGGGATCTATCTTGGCGACAAGACTCTCAATGATGTCCACCACAAAAAGGAGCAGGTCGATAAGCCCCTGCGAGATAGCCATCTCGCCCTTGCGGGCCCTGTTGAGCAGGGTTTCCGCCTCGTGGGTCAGGCTGTTCAGTTCGTTAAAACCTATGATGCCGCTGTTGCCCTTGAGGTTATGGAAATAGCGGAACAGGTCGTTGACCAGTTCTCCCTGCTCGTGCGGGTTCTTTTCCAGTTCCAGCAGTCCGGCACTGAGGTTTTCCGTCATGTCGCGCGCTTCTTCAATAAAGTCGCGCAGGTGCCCTTCGCCAAAGGCGGTGAGCGTGTACGGCGTTCCCTCCTCCAGCACAGCGGAGGCAACGGCCTCCTCCGGCGCGGCGGCCGATACCGCTGCAGGCTGATCGGCGGTTGGCTGCGCATCCTGCGTCACTTCGGGCGCAGGAGCTTGCTTGCGGGCTGGTGAAGGAGCGGCAGGCGCGGGAGCGGCTTGCCCTTCGCCTGCCAGCAGGGCGTCCAAGGTTTGCATTATGCCTTCCGTGGCAACATCACCCTCGCCTCCCTCCGTCTCCAGATTATCTATCATCTGACGCAGCGCATCGGTGGCGGAAAGAATAACGTCCATGATCTCCGCAGTAACGCTCATGTCGCCTTTGCGCAGTTCATCCATAATATTCTCCGCCTTATGGGCGAGAATATTAATCTTGTTCAGCCCCAAAAAGCCGGAAGCCCCCTTGAGAGAGTGCATGGGACGAAAAATCTCATTGAGCAGCGAAATATTTCCCGGTTCCTTTTCCAGCTCAAGCAGGTTGGGCTCTATGGTTTCCAAGTGCTCTTTGGCTTCCACTATGAAGTCGGCAAATATTTCAGGATCCAGAAAATCTTGGCTCATATCGCACCCTCTACGTTGCGGACTTCATTCAAGCACCGGAGAACAGATAAACCAGCTAATACATTATCAAACCGCATCGTTCAGTTCCATATGCAAACAGTGTGTGTCCTATCGTATCGGCAGCCTTTGCAAAAAGCTTACCCCAAAAGCATCTTGACGTTCTTGACCATCTTATCCGGTTGGGCAGGTTTCACCATATACAGGTTCGCACCCAGTGTCATGCCCATCTGAATGTCTTTGTCCTGCCCTTCCGTGGAAAGCATGACAATGGGCAGGTCGCGGTAAGCTTCCTGTTCGCGCACGGTCTTAATGAAGGTAAACCCATCCATGCGCGGCATGTTCACATCGGAAATGATAAGATCTATGCGTTCGGCGGAATAGAGCTTCTCCAGTCCGTCCAGTCCGTCTTCAGCGGTTGTAACCTTAAAGCCTTCTTTTTTCATGATAAACGCCACAAGATTGCGCACGGTCTTGGAGTCGTCGACAATCAGAATATGCTTGCTCATTCCGGCCTCCTAAAGCTGCAGAACGCTATCAACTATATGGTCAACGGAGATGATGCCTATCAGATTCTCACCGGATTTCATGAGTCCGGACACAAAGTTCACATTGGCACCCAGATGCGATTCAATGGCCCAGTCAATGGAGTCCTGTGTTGCCCGGTACATGGTGTGCACCGTCTCGATCATAAGGCCTATCTGCAACCCGTGCCTGCGGCATACGACAATGAACTTGTCCTGATTCTCCCCGGTGGCGGGAATATTCAAAAGATCGCGCAGCCGCACCAGCGGAGTCACCCTGCCCCGCAGGTTTATGATTCCGGCGATAAAGGAAGGCGCAGTGGGCAACCGTGTGGGCGGCATGTACCGCAGCACTTCCTGCACCGTGACTATGGGCACGGTAAATTCCTGTGAACCCACGAAAAAACTCACCAGTTGCAGCTCTGTAGCCTGCTTGAGCTGCTCCGCAAGGTCTGGTTCGCGCTCTATGACAGGCGCAGACCGCACGGCGCGTGAATCGGCAGCCTCCGTACGGACTTCGCCTTCCGGCTGCTCCGTCCCCTCCGGCGGGCGGGCGGCAGACGCAACAGAAGTGCCGGGGGCCACAGGAGCCGCCTGTGCAGGTGGCTCCAATCCCAGCTTCTTCAGGGCTGCGGCCTGATCCATGCCCAGATATTTCTGCATAAAGGCAAGCTCAGCAGGCGTGAACTTGCCCTTCTCGGCATCCGGAACGACCTGAAACTCCTGATCCTGAAAATACTCTTCCGGTGTCTTTATCATAGCAACGTCACTATTTCGTTTGCGAGGCTTTCATACGCCTTTGCCCCGCGACTGTTCGGGTCAATATCATAGACCATCTTGCCGTAGGCACTGGCATCGCGGAACTTCGTATCCACGCCCACTATTGTGGAAAACATCCTGCCCCCCATCTTACGTTCCAGCAACTCCAGCACTCTGCGGCAGGCTCCGGCGCGTTTGTCGAACATTGTGGGCAGGGCGCGGTAATTCACAGGCTCCGGCAGCACCTTGTTCAACAGGCGAATACTGTCGAAAAGCAGCTTCAGCCCGTGCAGCGCCAAAAAATCTGTCTGGATGGGAATGATAAGCAAATCGCACGCCACCAGCGCGTTAATCTGCAACAGCCCCAGATGTGGCGGACAGTCCAGAATGATATAGTCATACTCATCCTGCACCAGCGCCAGTGACATCTTCATTATACCGCCCTTGCCGGGACGGTCCCGCAGGTCGCCTTCCAGTTCCGAAAGCCGTATGGAAGCGGGCACCACGTCAAAGGTCTGCCCTTCCTGCCTGTGGCGCACCTTACCCCAAAGCTCCCGCCACCCTTCTTCCGGGGTAACAAAGAGATCGTATGCCGTGTGTTCCACCGCATCCGGGTAATAGCGCAAATGCACGGAGGCGCAGGCATGGGGGTCCAGGTCCACAACCAGAACCTTCTTGCCCATTCGGGACAGCGCCGCCGCAAGAGTGAGAGCCGTCGTGGTTTTGCCCACTCCCCCCTTCTGGTTGGCTACAGACAGAATCTTACCGGCCATGGCAGGTTCCTTGCTTGGCAGCGAAACGCAATGCGGCCTCCTGGTTATTCCAGCTTTCTGTAAACAATGGCACCTTTATGGTGCTCAGGCTTGAACGCTCTGGTAATGTTATGCAGGGATTCAGAGTGCCCTATGAGCAGGGAACCGCCCGGAAGCAGGTTGTCATAGAACGAGCCGATGACCTGTTTTTTCATCTCATCGTCAAAATAGATGATAACATTGCGGCAGAAGACCAGATGAGAACGCTCAATTCTCTTCAACTGCACCCTGTCGCTCAGGTTTATCTGCCCGAAGGCAACAAGCCTTTTCACATCCGCATTCACCTTGTACAGGGCATCCTGCTGAGTGAAATAACGGGCCACAACCTCCTTGGGCGTGGTGCGCAGGGCATATTCCGTATAAATGCCGCGCCGTGCAGAGGCGAGAACCGCTTCGGAAAGATCGTTTGCCGTGATCTTTATGTCCCACGAGCCAATCTCCGACTTGAGCACGTCGAGCAGAATCATGGCAAGGGTGTAAGGCTCTTCCCCCGTGGAACACCCGGCAGACCAGATGCGCAGCTTCTTCTGCTTTTTGGCGCGCAGGTCATCCAGCAGCGGCGGCAGCACGTTCTCTTCAAACACCTTCAACTGGGGCGGGTTTCTGTAGAAACTCGTCTCGTTGGTGGTCACCACCTCAAACAGCTTATTCAGTTCCTGCCGCCTGCCCGCATCGTACCGGAGAAAATAGTAATACTCGCCAAAGGTCTTCAGGTTCAGATCCTTCAGGCGGTTGGCGAGCCGGTTCTCGATAAGATATTTACGGTTGTCCGCAATATAGATGCCGCACTGCTCGTAAATAAAATCACGCAACTGGCGGAACTCTTCGTCGGAGACCTTCTGTTCCTTCTTCAGGGTGATGGTCTTCGAAAACAAAGACGACATCTAGGCTCCCTCCCCCTCGTTCTGGCGGATACGCTCCGCCGCCGACTGCGCCGCCATCTGCACTTCCGGATCATCACTGTCCATCTGCGCAAGCAGGGCGCGGAACGCCATCTTGCCGCCAATTTCCCCGAGGTTCTCCACCGCCTTCAGCCGGACCAGCGTGCTTTCCGAATCAAGAAGCCTGATAAGGTGTTCCGCCCCGCTGCGCTCTCCGCGTCTGCCCAGTGCCTCAATGGCGCGCACAACAACCCAGTCGTCCTCGTCATCCAGTGCCTGCACCAGATAGGGCACCACATCTTCCGAGGTACAGGAGCCGATAAGCTCCACAAGGGCAAGGCGCACCTCGCGGTTCTCGTCATGCAGGCGCGGCACCACAAGCCCCAGCTTGTCAAAGGAAGTGCAGGTGTTGCTCTCGAACAGGGATTCAATGGCGATCTTGCGGATATCCGGCACCTCGTCCTCAAGGGCGGCTGTCAGTTCCGTGATATTGTCGTCCACCCCCAGCTTACCCAGAGCATACACCGCCATCATGCGTTGCACCGGGTCCGGGCTGTGAAAATAATCCCTGAACCGCGTCACCATGGTGGGATCGTTCAGGGCGATGCAGGCTTCCAGAGCGGCTTCCTTCACATCGTCATAGGGGTGTTCCAGCATGGCAAAGAGCTTATTCCCATGCTCGCTGGCGCGGGCGCGCATCCCCAGATAATACAGAACGGCCTTCAGCACGTTGCCGTCATTATGACGGTCCAGAACATTCAGGAAAAACGGCAGAGCTGCGGTATCCGCATGCTCCGAAAGCACGTGCATAATGGCCCGCTGCTCATCGCGGCTCTTCTCCCAGAAAACATCCATGAGCAGGGAGTTTGCCCTGTCGTCCTGCATGCGGGAGATGGCTTCCACGGCAATGCGTACCGAATATTCCTCACCCGTGCGGACAACGTGCTCCACCGCGTTGTTAAATCCTATGGCCCCTATGCTCTCCACCACCGCAAGCAGCCGCTCATGGTCACGGTCGGCATCCAGCCCGGAAGCCAGTTCCAGCAGGGCCGCGCTGGCTTTTTCATCGCCCACCACACCCAGTCCGGCTACGGCGGCGTCCTGCACATCCACCTCTTCATCCTCCAGCGCGGCAAGCAGATACACGCGGAACTTCTCCCGCTCCTTGTCCGCCAGAAGATTAAGGGATTTTCCGCCCATAAGCCGCACCACGGCTTTGACAATCTTATTCCTGAGCGGGCCGGGAGAGGAATCCAGCCGCTTCATAAGAATGCTCACGGCCTTAATATTGCCCATCTCTCCCAGCGCTTCCACAATCATAGAGGCCACAAGGTCAGAACTGGTATCCAACGCGCGGGCAAGGGCGTTCACAGAAGAATCGGCCCCAATCTTGGATAACGCCTCAATAACGGAAAACTGCACCCATTCTTCATCCTGCATGGCCTTGTTCAGGCAGTCTGCCGCCTCGGAAAAACCCAGTTCGCCAAGGCTCACCGCCGCCTGATACCGGACGTTGACCTCCGGGTCACGGAGCAGAGCCTCGCACAGCGGCCCGATGGCCGAACGGTTGTCGGAGGTGCCCAGGATGTCCGCCATAAAAATGCGGATGTCGGGATCGTTGTCGTGCAACAGTTCAAAGAGTGTCTGCAGGTCGTGCGCTCCCACGTCACGGAGAATATCCATGGCAATATTGCGTATGGGGGCATCGTCAGAGCGCAGCAGCGGCACAACCGCCTGCACCACCACATCGCCGCCTATCTGGCGCAACGCCCTGTCCGCGGCCTCCTGCACCCCCAGATTCCCGCTCTGGATATGCTCGGCCAGCAACGCGATAGCCTCTTCCAATCCCATCTGCCCTGCGGCAAAAGCGGCTTCGCGGATCTGTGCCGGATCGTCGCTTCTCAACTGGGCAAGTATCTCATTGTGCCCTGACATGGACCCCAACCTTGCTGCACGTTCGTAACACTGCGCCCCAAGCCACGGCGGCACCTTTATTTGTACAGTCCCGCCATAATGGCTTCTGCCATGTCGTCAATATCATGTATCTCGTCTGCAAGCCCGGCATCCACAATGGCCTTAGGCATACCGTAGACCACACAGGTGGCATCGCTCTGCGCAAAGGCCCGCCCCCCTTTCTGCTTCAGCACGCGCATGCCTTCGGCCCCGTCGCTGCCCATGCCGGTAAGAATAACCCCAAGGGCGCGCCGGCCAACCAGATTGCCCACAGATTCCATGAGCACGTTGGCCGAAGGTTTATACAATGCCTCCGCAGGCTCCGGGGTGACAATTATTTCCATCCTGCCGCCGCGCAGTTCAAGCCGGATATGTTTCCCGCCCGGAGCAACATAGGCTGTGCCGGGCATGGCTTTGTCGCCCGGTTCCGCTTCCTTCACCTTTATTTTGCACACCCCGTCCAGGCGCTTTGCAAACGGCCCGGTAAAGGCCGCAGGCATGTGCTGCGCAATAAGTATGCTGGCCGGAAAATCCGCAGGCAACTGCGAAAGCACCTTCTGCACCGCAGGCGGCCCGCCCGTGGAAACGCCTATGGCAACCACGTCTCGCAGCGGCCTTCCTGCCCGCGATGCCACCATGCGGGGCACTCCCGGAGCAACAGCCGCACCTGCAGAAACGCCTGCCGCCCCTGCGGGCCGCACAGGACGCACCGCACGGGGCGACACAACACGCCTGCGGGAAATCTGCTTCACCTTGTCCTGCAGGTCTTCCTCAATCTTCACAATATCCAGCGAGACCTTGGAAAGCTGCTTGGGGATAAAATCCACAGCCCCCAGTTCCAGTGCCTTCAGCGTCGCCTCCGCGCCCTCCACGGTAAGCGAGCTGACCATAAGCACGGGCCGGGGCATTTCCATCATTATGTGCCGCAGGGCGGTCAATCCGTCCATACGCGGCATTTCTATATCAAGAGTCACCACATCCGGATTGTGCTTACGGATAAGCTCCAACCCTTCCTGCCCGTCACGGGCAGTGGCAACAACCCGGATTTCCGGATCTTTTTCAAGCATGCTGCTCAGCGCCTTGCGCATGAACGCGGAATCATCAACAACTACAACAGTAATCACCCTTCACTCCTTGTGAATTACGGTGATGAGGAATCGAAATGAACGGCAACATGAATACGAAATCACAGGAGAGAAATCGGCCCCCCCAACATACTCGGCAAGGCAGAGCCCGCCTTGCCAGCACATCATAGTGAGTATTACCACGCTTTATTCAACAATAAAAGAAACAGTATTTTTTCGCAACGCGCGAAAAAAGGCTTGCAAACATCTGTGAGCTACGCTAGTTATCCCCTCCTCACGGGATGTGGCTCAGTTTGGTAGAGCGCTGCGTTCGGGACGCAGAGATCGAAGGTTCGAATCCTTTCATCCCGACCATAAAAACGATCAGGGCTTGCGGAACACACCGCAAGCCCTGCTTTTTTTCACCCTATCGAACGGGCAACCGCTAACACCACATCCCCCAATCACAACCGGTCAACGGCGCACGGGCGGTGCGGGTACGGGGTTCTCCCCCGGCTTGATTACGATTATCATACTAACCCCACTGCATCCACACGGCGTGGATGACCGGCAATGTTAGCGTACTGGCACGTATTCTGTACCGCACCGCCGTGCCGTTCGGCTGTGCAGATACATCTGCCTGTCCTGCGTAGATAACGGGACCCCCCGGCGCGCCATAGTTGGCGTATGCAGACATTGAGCACTGCGACCACGTGGTTCCGTCATCTCGCGATGCCTCTACAATCAAGTCGGTGTTAAGAACCATTGCCCCGGTTTCGGCAACTATCAGGACGCGCACCATTGCAGGAGCCGCCTCCGCCGTAAATGCAATCGACGCAAGATCCCGCTCACCCGCTGGCATCTCGTAAAAGTGCGCCCGCCCCCAGTAGTATTCGTTCGATTTGCCGAAGGGATCATCCTTGGCCACGTAGTACAGCCTATACGTTGAGTAGGCTGCGGCCTCTGCGTTCATGGCGTATTTACGTACCTCGCTGCCTGACCATGCCCCCTCATGTACAATGTTCAGTAGAGTGACATTCGCACCAGCCGGGTCGCCAACCAATGTCCACGTTTTGGGCGCGCGTTCAGGCAACGTGGCGTGCGCCGTTAATGCAAACTCCGTTATGATGCGCGGCGATGCAAACGTGTAATCCACGTGCCCGGTGTCATTCGCCAGCGTATTCAAGCCCAAGTATGACGCACCACCGCTAAGGTTGCTCCCGGTAACGGTTGTCAGGCTTGCTACATCCGGCGTTGGTACATAATACGCATGAATAGCGGCATCACGCGCGAAAATCTCCGCCACGGCAATCCCGGTTGCGTCTCCGTAGGTGTCCGCAATCGCGCTGACAAAATCACGCCAGCCATCAAACGCCATGCGCACGTTGGTCATACCCAATGCGTCCCAAATTGCTGACAGGTCCGGCACGGGAATGAGATCATTCGTCGGCACGTCATCCGGCCCCGTGCCCACGTTTTTCGCAGCCGCCGTGCCGCCCAATGTCCAGCCGCCTTCCGGGGCCACAACAAGCCCACGGCCCGATTCAGCAGGGGCAGGCCCAGGCAGGTTCACAGATGCCGCAGCGGCAGCCGATGCCATGGCCGAAACCGCCGCCTCGTCCCGCGCTGTTGCCGCTCCGGCTGCGCTCTGGCCGGATGCCGCCTGCGCCGCCGTGCATACCGCCACGCTGGCGTCAATGCTCGCCAGCAGTTCATTCGGTGTCAGCCCGCTGGTGCGGCCTATCTGCACACAGCGCCCCACCTCTTCCTTCAACTGCTGGGCAATAAGTGTCAGGCGATCAAACCCCCGCTCTATGATCTCCGGTGCCAGAATGCCTGTATTGCTCAGGTCAATCTGCTGCACCGGAGCCAGATCAAGGAACAGGGTAAGCCGTTCACCGCTGCCCAGCGGGCAGATGCAACGACCTCCATTCTCCAGTGCCGCCACCGTGTACTCGCTGCCATACGCGAGCACTGTGTCCTTCCCGTCTGCCCCTGTCCGAATGGCCCGCACATCCTCCGGGTTGAAAAAGGGAAACAGCACCGGCCATTCCTGCTGCACGCCGTCGCCCACATAGGCATGCACCGTTGTCATTGTGGATACCGTCATCCGTTCACTCCTGTCTGCGGTTCTTCCGGCCCATGCGACCGGAACGGTATGCGCAGGCATGACACACGACCACAGCTCATTCCACAGCAAACAGATACGGGACCGGAAACATTTCTCCTTCCAGCCGCCGCTCATTTCCGATATTCCCCACAGGCACGACAAGCGTTCTTCCTCAAACCCGCAGACTCCCTCTTTCAAAGGTCAGCGCCATGTCCATCCATGCCCCGGATCAGCACCCCTACCTCAGGGCGCCCCGCCGTACCCTGCTTGCCATGACTCTGCCGGTGCTCGTCTCCCTCATCGCAGAGCCCCTCACCGGCCTTGCCGACACGGCCTTCGTGGCCCGTCTCGGCACTGAGCATCTGGCCGCTCTGGGCGTGGGCACCATGGTGCTCACCTCTGCCTTCTGGGTATTCAGCTTTCTCGGTGTGGGCACGCAGACAGAACTGGCCAACTGCCTCGGCGCGCAAGACCGCCACCGGGCATCCATGGTGCTCACGGCCTCGCTTGTGCTGGCGCTGGGGCTGGGCATCCTTTCCGCCCTGCTGGCGTGGGCCTTTGTGGAACCTGCCGCCCGCGCCATGGGAGGCGAGGGAGAAATGCTCGCCATGGCCGTGGACTACATGCGCCACCGGCTCATCGGTGCTCCCGCGGTGCTGCTCACCCTGTCCTGCTTCGGCGCATTGCGCGGATTGCAGATGATGCGCGCGCCCCTGTTCATCGCAGCGGGGCTGAACGCCCTGAATATCCTGCTGGACTGGATGCTCATCTTCGGCTTCGGCCCCTTTCCGGCACTGGGCATTTCCGGCGCGGCCATAGCCACCACCATAAGCCAATGGTTCGGTGCCCTATGGGCGGTGCTGCTGGTGCACCGGCACATCGGCATTGCCCGGCAAGTACGCCCGGCAGACCTCCGCAAACTCATTGTCATTGGCGGCGACCTGTTCGTGCGCACCGCCATGGTACTTACCTTTCTTCTGCTGGCAACCCGCGTTGCCACGTCGGCGGGTGCACAATCCGGCGCGGCACATCAGGCCATACGCCAGTTCTTTTTCTTCACCGCGCTCTTTCTGGATGCTTTCGCCATCACCGGGCAAAGCCTCATAGGCTACTTCATGGGGCGCGGCACAACGCTGCACGCGCGGCACGTTGCGGCAACGGTCTGCCTGTGGAGCACAGGAACAGGGCTGCTCATGGCGGCTGGCATGCTGCTTTTCCAACGTCCCATCGCATGGCTGCTCGTCCCGGCAGAAGCCAGCTCCACCTTCGCGCAGGCATGGCTCATCGCCGCGGCCCTGCAACCCGTAAACGCCCTCTCCTTTGCCACAGACGGCATCCACTGGGGCACGGGCGACTTCCGGTACCTGCGCAACAGCATGATTATTTCCGCCCTGTGCGGCATGGCAGTGCTGTTTATGCCGCCTGCGCACTCTGGCTTGTCAGCCCTTTCCTGGATATGGATCGCCACGGGCGTATGGACCGCCCTCCGCGCCACTCTGGGCATAGTGCGCATCTGGCCCGGTGTCGGAAGCGCACCGTTACGTCCGGATGCCTAGCCCCATGGCGTCCAAACCGTATCGCCCAATGCCCTTCAGAAGCCCCCCCCGGCACATACATTCATCCATAAGAGAGTCCATTTTTCTCTTTGCAAAGCGCAACACGCCGGCCCGTAACCGCTCCCTGGTCAGATTAATTTCACTTTCTCAACTTTTTGCTTGATAACGACTTTCATTTTCACTATACATGGCGTCAAGAGTTCACCGCAACCGTTTCCCCGCATGACGGGTCAGGAGATTCCCGATGGTAAAAGCCTATTCCATAAGCTCGCCGGACAAGCGCAACACCGTGCGCCGTTTCTTCAAGACCGCCCTGTCGTTCATCGTGACCGACCCTTCCGCGGAGCAGCAAAGCGCCATGAACACAAACTGGAACACCCCCTCGCCCAACCTCACCTCTTCGCCCGCTGCTGCCGAGGGGGAACGCTGAGGCGAATCAGCAAGTGCCTTACTGCACTTTCCTGCGCAATCAGTGCATATTTTGAGGACAGAATAATGGACACCCTGAATTTCGGCTTCTTTTTGGCTGCGCTTATTCTGCTTGAAGTGTTCGCGGCCATGCTGCTTACCTGATATTGCCCCTTGCCCGTCCGCCGGAGTGCCCACCCGGCAGGTAAAGGCCGCCTTCCCGCTGCGGGAACGGCGGCCTTTCGTCTTCCGAAAAGCCCCCCAAGCCCCTGCCGCATCCCGCACACCCGGTTGTATCCGGGCCTTTACAACGCATGCAGGCAGGCGTATATATTCACAATCGGAGGAGCAGCACATGACGTTCAAGGAATCGGTTCTCTACGCCATCAAGCGCGCTCACAGAGAAAAGAAAGATCTTGTGGTGGGCAGAGAGGACAACCGCTGGGAGATACGCGAACTGGCAGACCCGAAGTCAGACATGCTCTCGCCCAGCATCATAGTGTGCGGAAAAGGAATCAAATACCCCGAGCACGAAACGCTGTACGCCGCTCTGGTGGCGCAGGGAGCCTGATGCCACTGCCCGTTGCGGCGCGGATGCAGGCATCTTCCTGCCGGAGAAAGAGATTCTTTTTATATGGCTTGTCATAAACCGGGAAACCAGTGTATAGATAGAAAAATTTGTTTTTACACTTAACCAGCACTCATTGTTTTTCTCATGAAGGAGACCGCACATGAAAATTTCCCGAATTCTGCTTTTATCCGCGTGCATCGCGCTCCTCGGCTTTGCCGCCGTTGCGCAAGCGCAGACCACCATGCGTATGGAACCCAAAATCGCCAGCTTTGACTTCTTCATGGACCACTCCGGTTCAATGATGATGTCGCACAAGCAGGCTGGCGAAAACAAAATGGTCCTCGCCCGCGACCTGATGATTAAGGTAACCAAAAAGGTTCCGGCCCTGCCGTATGACGCTTCACTGCACACCTTTGCTCCCTACAAGGAACGCCTTGCACAGGGTGCTTTTAATGCAGTGGCCATGGAAAAGGGTCTCATGGGCATTACCGTGAACGAAGATATCCGCGGCCGCTACACCCCCATGGGCGATGGCCTGATGAAACTGCACTCTGCCGTACACTCCATGAAGCGTGAAGGCGCTGTCATCGTGGTTTCCGACGGCGTTTCCAACAAGGGCAGCGACCCCGTTGCAGAAGCGCGCGCTCTGTATAACACCGAACCCGGCATCTGCCTGCATGTGGTTTCTTTTGCCGACAGTGCAGAAGGCGAAGCTGTTCTGAAGCAGATTTCCGCGCTGAACAACTGCTCCGTCTATGCGGACGGCACCCAATTGCTGGCCAGCGAAATGGCTCTGGACAAGTTCATGCAGGATGTCTTCTACCGCGTGGTTGAAGAATCCGCCCCGGCCCCGGTGGCCGCCGCTCCGGCACCCGCTCCGGCTTCTGAAGACGAAGTGCTTGTGCTGCGCAACGTGAACTTTGCCTTTGACAGCGCAGTCATCACCGAAGATTCCGCCGCCATCCTCACCGAAGCCGCCCTGCTCATTCAGGAACGTCCCGGCACCGTAGTGCTTACCGGTCACACCGACTCCGTGGGCACCGATGCATACAACCAGGGCCTGTCCGAGCGCCGTGCACAGTCCGTCCGCGCCTTCCTTGCCCAAAAGGGCATCAGCGCCGACAGGATCAGAGCCGTCGGTAAGGGCGAAAGCGATCCGGAATACGACAACTCCACGGATGAAGGCCGCAGGCTGAACCGCCGCGTTGTTATCACCTTTGAATAGCAGATAAAAAACAAAAGGCCCGTCAGCACTTGCCTGACGGGCCTTTTTCATTGTAATGGAGCTTTATGAAAACAAGCTCATCCTCGGTGCCCGCGTTCATCGCGGCCTTAACGTGTGTATTGTTGCTCTCTGTTTCGGCTCCGGCACACGCGGTACAACCCGATGTGGCTGCTGTTCCCCAGACAGCCGTGACCGAAACGCCGGAAGCCTCTGTTGAAGCGCCTGTTCAAACTCCTACAGAGAATCCCATGGAAGCTTCAGCTGCGCAAGCCGCTTACCAGCCCTCGCAGGCAGACGCAAAGGCCGCGCCGGAAGCCACCGAAGCCTGCCCCCCGCAGCCCTTGGCAACAGAGCAGGCAGTACCGGCCCCCGTAGAGCCTGAAGAGGCCCCCGGCCTTGCAAGAGCCCGTGACCATCTGCGCGACTTCGCGTTCACACGACTTGTTTCCATGTCCGGCAAGCTCTGCTACACTGCGAGAAACCACCTCATTGAACAAAAAGAAGGCGGCTGGGTTGCCTCTTACAAAGACTTGGCCCCAGACACCCTCATGGTGCAGGTAAAGCCCGCCGATGGTTCGGGCAAAAATTTCATCGGTCTCATCAAATACGCGGTGCTGCACTACGAAGCACGCGCAGAGGCCAAGCACCTGCTCGCCCAGCAAGATTTCCAGATGGTCAAACGCCTCTGGCAGACAGAAATTCTCCGCTACGACGGAAAGAACTGGAAATAACACGGTCCGGCTGCAAAGCCGGACTTTTTCATTGGTAACGACTCCGACAACAGCCCCACCCCATCCTCCGGGCATTGGTCACACATCCCGCCATCACCCTCCTGATACACAAGCAGAAAGCGGGGCGGACAATCGTCCGCCCCGCAGTGTGTATGAAAAACAGGCCGTCATCTGCATCTGCCGCAAGGCCCCAGCTCCCGCCCTCAAATGTTCAGTCACACCTGCAAACACCGAGTGCACAAGGTGTAACATCCATCCAGCGCAGTACTTTCCATGCACAGTGCCAACCGGCATCTACGCTGTAGTTCGCGCCGTACACCTCACTCATAGTCAAAGCAATCTTCCGGGCAAAACGCCTGCAGTTCGTACACCACGGCGTCCGGGGCCACATCGGTGAGCAGCAGTGGCCTGCTTTCTTCTTCATCCCAGCCGATATAGTCCGGCTGCAACTCGGCACACGCTCCACATCCCGTACAATTGGCGGTAATGGTAAGAAGTCGGTCATCCGTCATGGCCACCTCCCTGTCTGTCCGTCGCTGTCGGAGCGAAGACAATCACTCCGCAGGCAACGGGTTTCTTTGCCTTATAAAAGAATAAGCCCCCCGGGCACGGGGGGCAAGGACAAAGGAAGAGGTATGGGAAACTGATTTGACCGAGTGTCTGGAAAAGAATCTACGGCCCGTCTGTGACAAATGCCGGACACCCGAAACACATTTCTGTTTCAGTCGCCGTTTATCTGCGCGTCGGCATCCCCATGCGTCACAAGCCACTGCCGGATATGCGCAGCCGTTTCATGGCACACCTCGGCGAAACGGGGGCGCAGCAGCCGCAGGGCTTCCGCATCCTGCGCCCGCGCCGCTTCCTCCAGTTCCAGCGCACACGCCTGCAACCGGGCGGCGTTAATGGTTCCGCTCGCCCCCTTCAGGCCATGTGCCTCCTTCCATAGTGCATCGTAGGCGCAGGCATCCATCAGTTCCAGAATATGGTTTATCCGCGTGTCATAGGTATCCAGAAACGTTGTGTACAACTCGCCGACAAATTCCACATCGTTCATCAACCGCTTCAATGTCGCCCTGTAGTCAAGATATTCCATACCTGCTCCTTCCGGCATATCGATTATCCCGGTCTGCGGGACATTCGCGTCAGACAGTATCATTCCCGGCGTATGCCGTCTCCCGCACAATCAATGCGCGGGCACTGCGGCATGCAGCATGCGGTGCACAACTGCACGGGTATCCCCGTTCTCTGAACAGCCATCCCTTGCCTTACCCCCGTTTGGTAAGCCCGTACTTGCGCAGCTTGTATTGCAGTGTGCGTCTGCTTATGCCCAGTGCATCTGCCGTTCGTTCCCTGTGCCCGCCCTGCGCTTCAAGAGCGTCCACAAGGGCCAGACGCTCCGCATCGTCCAGCGTCTTCGGGCGGCTGCGTACAGGACGCAAAAACACGTCACTCTGCGGTGGCGCAAAAACGGCTGCATCCACACTGTGGGCCATTCCTCCCGTCTCAACAATACTGGCAAACTGCGCGGGCAAAGATTCCACCCCTAACGTTTCCGACCGGGAAAGGATAAGTGCCCGCTCCAGAACATTTTCCAACTCCCGGACATTGCCCGGCCAGTGGTATGCCATAAGCGCCTGCATAAAATCGGGACTAACCGTCCGTACATCCTTTCGGTTCTTCTTGCTCAGCTTATCAAGCAGTCTGCTCACAAGCAATGGAATATCGTCTGGCCGTTGCCGCAGAGCGGGCGAAACTATCTCCAGCACGTTCAACCGGAAAAACAAATCCTCCCGGAATTCCCCCTTGTCCACGGCTTCCCGCAGATTACGGTTGGTCGCGGCAATTATGCGCGCATCCACATCCACAGGGCGCACGGCTCCCAGCGGTTCCACCACGCGCTCCTGCAAGGCCCGCAGCAGCTTGGCCTGCAATTCCACGGGCATCTCCCCTATCTCGTCCAGAAACAGGGTTCCCCCCCGCGCCAGTTGAAAACGCCCCGGCTTGTCCTTAACAGCGCCTGTAAATGCCCCTTTCACGTAGCCGAACAGTTCACTCTCCAGCAGGTTCCCCGGCAATGCGGCGCAGTTCACCTTCACCAGCGCATGAGCCGCACGCGGGCTCGCCTCGTGCAGGGCTTCTGCAATAAGTTCCTTGCCTGTGCCGGATTCACCCATGACCAGCACCGTGGCTTCAGAAGGCCCGGCCTGCCGGATAAGCTCCAGCACACGGAGCATGGCGGGGCTGCTGCCTACAAGCCGCTCAGCCGGATCTCCTGCGGCCAACTTGCGCCGCAGGTTTTCATTTTCATTGAGCAACCTTCCGTATTCGTAGGCCTTCTCCAGCACGGCCACCAGTTCCTCATTGTCCGCGGGCTTGGAAAGATAGTCAAACGCGCCCCGCTTCATGGCCTCCACAGCGGAACCCACGGTACCGTAGGCCGTAAGCATGATGACAGGCAGACTGGGGCGGATATCCTGAATACGGGCCAGAGCCTCGTTTCCGTTCATGCCCGGCATGCGCATATCCAGAAGTACCACGCTTACCGTGTCCTGAGTCAGAAAGGCAATGGCGTCCTCGCCGGAACCGGCCTCCTCCACTTCCCACCCGGCATCTTCCATCACCGCGCGCACCATAAGGCGCAGTCCGGGTTCATCATCAATGACAAGCAGTCGCTTCATCATGCGCTCCATTCCTGTTCCGCGTGATCAGTGTCGGGAAAAAACAGGGCCACGGTTGTTCCACGCCCCACTTCTGATTCAATGAGGGCCTTGCCCCCGTGCTCACGCATGGTCTTGTGTACAAGGGCAAGGCCAAGCCCGGTGCCCTTGGTCTTTGTGGTAAAAAACGGCTCAAACGCCTGCTCTTTCTGCTCCTTGGTCATCCCCGGCCCGGTATCGCGCACAAACAGCCACACGCCACCGTCTCCAAAGGCAGAGGCAATATGTATGTAGCGCATATCTCCGTCCGCCTCTCCCAGCGCGTCCAGACTGTTGAGCACAAGGTTCAGCACCGCCTGCTTCAGCAGGTCGGCATCGGCAAGCACCTCCTGCGACTCAAGGCTTATTTCCAGAGAAACGCCCCTGTCTTCCAGGTCCATGCGCACAAGGTTGCTTATGTCTTCTGCAAGCAGCAGCAGGTCCACGGCCTCCTGCTGCACGGAACGGGGCCGGGAAAGGTAGAGCAGGTCGGTAATAACCCGGTTCAGGCGGTCAGCCTCCCGGATCATGGTCTGCGCGTAGGTCTCGTCAGGATTGCTGCCCTTGAATTTTTTGGCAAAATACTGTGCGAACCCGCGCAGGGAGCTGAGCGGATTCCGAATCTCATGGGCCACCCCCGCCGCCAGCGTGCCCAGAGCCGCCATCTTTTCCGCGTCGGCCAGGCTCTTTTCCAGTTCGCGCATACGTGTTCGGTCACGTATGATGACCAGCCGCGCCCCTTCTTCCTCATGCTCCCGCAGGGGAACCGAAAGAATTTCCAGATGCGCCCCCTTGGCCGTGCGGCGTTGCCATCCGGCCGTAGGGCCTTCTTCAGGCTGCAACAGGCATTCACCCACGTTTCCGGGTAACTCCGCAAGAGGCAGCCCCGCAAGCCCGGAGCCTTGAGCGTCCAGAATGGAATGCGCGGCAGGGTTGGCGGCGCGTATCACATTGGCCGGGCTGACAATGAGCAGCCCGTCCGGCAGATTGTCCAGCAGCTTGGCCTGAAAACGCTCCAGCTGCAGAGCCTTGCCCGCCAGTTCGCGCCGCTTGAGCAGTCCCATTGCCAGCGCCCAGATAAACACCGCAGCAGCAAGAATGTATGCCGCCTGAAACAGCGCGTTCTGCCGGAAGCCCTGATACACCGCCATATGCTTGGTCATATCCAGCCCTACCACAAGAAAGGTGGGCAGCAGGTGTCCCGCTTCGTCAAGCCTTGCCGCAGCCCCGGTCACGGTCTGCCGGGCGTGCACGTAGACCTTGTGCTTTCCGTATGCGGCTCTGCCGGACCACTCCCCCTGCTCGCGCAGGATGGTCAGTGCGTCCGGGGGAAAAAGAATGGTGCCCGTTTCATGCGTGGTGTCCCGCGAGGTAATAACCCGCCCGCCGCGCTCATCGATAATCCCCACGAACACCACCTCGCCGCTGCGCTCAAGCTCGCGGAAATATTCGGCGGTTCCGGGGCGGAAGAGCCCTGCGTCCTGCCCGACAAAAAGCCCCGTCCGCAAAGAGCTTTCCACCGCCTGCAGCACGGAGCGCGCCGTAAGCTGCAAGTGCAGCGTGCCCGCCTCTTCCTGACGAGAAAGGGTCTGCCCCGTGGAGATAATGAGGGAAAGCCCGATGGTCACCAGAGTCATGACCGCTATGATGAGCGTACTCCGCTCCTTGTTGGAATCAGCGACTTCCATGAGATTACACCACCGGGTAAGAAAAATAGGATTCCGGAACGCCGGAAGTGCCAACCGTCTCCGCGAACCGGGGGATACCATGAAAAAGGTGTGCCAAGATTTTCACAAGGCGGCCGTATTCGCACATTTCTCCGTCAGGCAACGGCATACACCGCTTCAGCCCACAGGAAGCAGGCAGTTTTTGTGCCTGAGCGCTTCCCATCTTGTGCAAAACAGGAACATGGCAGCCACTCATTCTTGCACATGCACACATATGTGCATTTTACTGCACAACACATTGCACATCAAGGACAACTGCACACAGCGTGGGGAAATACACACGTACCGCTGCCGGCAGTACAAACGGTAACCGGCGTGACAAACCGGGGAGGCATTAGGGAAGAGGGATAGGGACAGGAATAGGAAAAGGAGAATAGGGTCCGCAAAAAAACAACGGCTTCCGCAGACAGCAACGCGCGCCGGGCACCCCGCTGCACCCAGGTGCAGCCGTTTCCAAGCGCAACGTCTTTCGGGTATAGCGGCTTTCAGGCATAGCGTCTTTCGGCGCAGCAGCCCTCAAAAACAGTGTCCCCCCAGCGCGGCAGCTCTCTGGTACAACACATCGCAGACAAGCCCGCCCGTCCTGAACAGAACCATGCAGCATGGGGCGGCTCTTAACGCACTGCCCGCCGCGCAAGACTAGCGGGTACGGGTGGAGTTGGTGCTCCCCATATTGCCCAGCGTTTCCAGCACACTGAACGGCGTGGTTATCACCCGGCGGAAGATGTTAAAGATGCCCCCTCCCAGCTTGCCAATGGTGCGGGGGATAATTTCAGCCCCCCGTATGGAGGTCTTGGGGTCGCTGAAGCTGCCGTAGATGCGCACGGGAAAAGTGGGCACTTCCGCATAGGTCACGTTGATCTGGTAGTCCAGATTCTTGCGGGCAAGGTCCACCACACCCTTGCCGCTCATGCTCATGAGCAGGGAACTCATGGAAAGATCGTCATTTTTAAGCACCCCGCGATCCATAACACCGGAGGCGGACGCCTTGTCAAAGGGCGTGCGGCTGCGCTCGCCGTCCTCGCGTGTGCCAAAGCTGTAATGCCCCTTTGCGATATCAAATCCCCATGTCCCGCTGAAGGCGCCGGGAATATCGTCGCCGTTGCGCAAAAGCCCCTGCATGTCCACGGATGCGGAAAGGGTGCCGCCCACATACTCATTCCCCGCAAAACGCAACGCAGCCGGTTCCAGATCAATTTTCCTTATCCGCACGGCAACCCGGGTATCCAGTCCGTCCTTAGCCACTGCGTCCAGTTCGCCTGTCGCGGTGCCCTTGTACATCCCGGCACGCAGGGGAGAAACACGCATCCTTCCCCCGGCAACAGAGACCGTGGCATTCAGTCCGGAGAATTCAAGATTACGGTAAATGATGTGATCAACCGCAATATCGCCCGCAATATCGTTGCGGCGCATCCAGTCCAACTTCCACGGCGCTGAGGAAGCTGGCTGTACGGCAGTCTCGTCGGCAGGCGGCATATACCTGTCGGCATCCAAAAAATCACCCCGCAGGGTAAAGCGAACGGTCGGCGTTTCTCCCCGCAGCAGGGAAAGAAACCCCGTCACCTTGGTACGGTCCAGCAGCATGTCCACATCGCGCAGCACCAGACTGCGCCCCTCAGACCTGAACCGCGTGCGTAACGTGGCGGCGTTCAAGGCTCTCGGATCGGCAGTGTCCCACACGTCCTTGCCGTACCGGGGTAAAAACTCCCTCAAAGAAACCTCATCCGTCACAAGCGAACCTTCCCAAACGGGCACAGTTCCCAGCAACTGGCTTCCCTCCACCGAGCATACGGCGGAAACATGCTGCGCAGAGGCGGTTGCCTGCGAAAACCGTATGGTCTCCTTATCCAGATCCATATCCATCCTTCCCGTAAGGGAAAAATCTATGGGAACCGTCCTTCCGAACGGCGCATCCGTTCCCTGCCAGCGCAAGGTTGTCCGGGCATCCTTCACCTGCACCGGCAACGCCCTGCGGGAATCAATAACCACCGGGCCGACCAGTTGCACGTCATACCGCTCCTGCGTGCCCGCAGGAACAAAATCCATCTTCATGTCCCAGTGGTATGGCAGATAGCGCGTGGCCTTGTCCGGGTCCGGGTGCTGGGTCTTGCCCTTAAGCGTCACAGAGAACGAATCCAGCGCATGGCGCGGCTTGGTCCCGTCGCGCAAAGCCATGGTCTGGACAGAGCCTTTCTGCAACGTTGCCTCCAGCGTACCCTCCAGCCCTGCTACCATACCCCATACGGTATCCGCCCCGGACTGCACCCGCGCCTTGCCGGTCAGCACTCCGCCCAGAACAGACTCCCCCGTCATAAGACGGCTCACCTCGGCGGTCTGCACATTGGTCACATCCAGATCCAGCGTCAGCACATCGCGTATACCCAGCAGCGCTTCCACCTTGCCGCCGTAAAACGAACCTATGGAGTACGAGGTATTTGTTCCCCCTCCCTGCATGGGCCAGCACCGGAAAGCAAGATCCCCGAACTGGAAAGACCGGGCCGTTCCCTTGGCAGCTCGAACCCGGATATCGTACCCGATGTCGTCGTCAGGGTCGTCATCCTCCTCAAGGTCCGCCTCAAGCACGGCCTTGCCGGGCCGGGCAGGCTGAGGCAGTACGGACGGCGGATTCTCCATAATTTCCGGAAAAATCCTGTTTACGTCCAAAAACGTCCCTTCCACGTCTATGTAGATGACGGGCCGCGAAAAATCCTCCACAGCGCCTTTGCCGGAAAGCTGCATACCCAGCAACGAAACATCCAGCGAGTCCACCACCAGTCCCTTGCTGTCCATCCGCAACACAAGGGTTCCGTCCAAAGAATCCAAAGCATGTTGCAAACTTGTGGGCAAAAATTCCCCGAAGCCAAACCAGTAGGGAAGACTCAGCTTGCGCACCTCCACCACTCCGGCAAGGTTACGTTCCGCAGCAGTACATTGGTTCACCTGAAGTGCTCCGGCAATTCCGGCCCCGTCAATGTCTGCGCTCAGTCCGTCTAAAATCAGGGTATCGGCGGCATGGTCAAACCGCAGAGCGGTGCGCACAGAAAGCGGCACAGCCCGCTCCCCGACATACATATTCCCCTTTACCGCCACGGTGGATGTGGCTGAACGCACCCCTGTAAAATGCTCCTCCAGCACCACATCGCCACGGGCAGTTACCGCCACATGCGCGGGCAGTATCGAGCTTTCAAGAACAAAGGAAGATTCGTAGGTCAGGCGTCCGTTGGTATCCACGTCCATATTCAGGCGGGAAACCCGGACAAAGGGAATGGTATCCTGCTCCATGGCCGGGGCTTCGCGCAGCACCGGAGCCACCGTAAAGCGTTCCTGCTTCCCGGTTTCATTCCCCACGGGTATCCCGCCGTCTGCCGTGCTGCCGTTCACATTTCCGTGCAGGCGCACACCGGACCACTGTGTCCCGTTCTGCGCATTGTCACCGCCCATCCCGGTGGTGGTAGGCATGGTTCCGGCTACGGATTCATCACGCCATTCGAACAGGCCATTTTCCACATCCAGCCCCACCAGATGAATGCCGCGAATGGCAAGCCCGCCCGCAAGCGCATGCCGTTCTGCTTCCGTAACGCTCTCTTCTGCAGCGGAAATAACCACCTCTCCCGCAGAAGCCACCCGGTCCAGCACCCTGCGCCACGGCATGCCCCCATCGGGCAGCGTGCGGAGCGTAACTGATGGAGATTCAAGAATGATGCGTTCAAAATCAAGCGTGCGGTCAAGCAGCGGTTTTAGCGCCACGGCAGCATGCAGCCTGCCCACCCTTGCCAGCACACCGTCCCCGGGTGCCTGCGTAAAGCCTTCTCCGGCGGGCGGCTCAAGTATGACCAGATTGTTCAGGGTAACGGCAAGCCGCGGGAAAAAAGATATCTCCACCCCGCCTTCCAGCCTGCATTCAGTGCCCGTGAGTGTGGTAAGATACTGCTCTATCCTTGCCGCCACAGCGGCGGCATCCAGCATGCGGGACGCCTGAAAGACAGCCGCCCCCCCAGCGAGCACCACGATCAGCAGCAGGATAAGCACAATACGGGCAAAAATTCGCACCAGATCATTCCAACGGTTGGGAGTTGTTATGCCGCATCGCAGTGCAGGGCGGACAGCAGAGAGGCTGCACGGACATGCACGGCAACCATGACGCAGAAGAAACTATAACCCCGATACGTTGGGGAAGTCATCCTTTTCGTATGACATTGCAAGATATGCCAGCGGATTTTCCAGACTGAGCAGGGTATCCACCTCGGCAGCGGGGAGTGCCGGAGCATAAAGGAATCCCTGCAAAAAGCGGCAACCGAATTCACCGAGCAACTGCGCCTGCGCCGGGGTTTCCACCCCTTCCGCCACCACATCCAGCCCAAGGCTGTAGCCAAGCGACAGAATGCTGCGCACAATGGAGCGCCCCTCCTTGTCATCGCCCAGTTCCGCCACGAAGGAGCGGTCTATCTTGATGGTATCCACCGGAAGCCGTTGCAGATAGCTCAAAGAAGAATACCCAGTACCAAAGTCATCAATGCACATATGCACACCCAGATCGCGCAACCGGCTGATGGTATCCACAGCCATGCTCCCATGATCCATGAGCATGCTCTCCGTTATTTCAAACCGCAGCAGGTCCGGGTTAACATTCCAGTTCCGGATATGCTGCTCTACATAACCCGCAAAATCAGGCTGCATAAACTGCCTGCCGGAAATGTTTATGCTCACGAACAGGTTCCCGTGATGCGCCTTCTGCTCCCGCCTGTTCCAGCGCTTTATGTTCCGCACCGCCTCTTCAAGCACAAACTCCCCAAGCTCCGTAATGAGTCCGGAATCTTCCGCCAGCGTAATAAACTCTGATGGCGGAACAGCCCCCATGCTCTCATGATGCCAGCGCACCAGCGCCTCAAACCCGCAGACCCGCCGCAACGATGCATCCACAATGGGCTGATACCATACCTCCAGTTCCCTGCGTTCCACCGCACGTCGCAATTCCGTCTCCAGCGCCATGAGCCGCAGCGCCTCTTCATGCATACGCTGGTTGAACACCTTGAATCGTGATTTTCCCAGTTCCTTGGCACGGTACATGGCGGTATCCGCATCGCGCAGCACCTCCTGCGGGTGCACATACGCAGAGGTCTTCAGCACAATGCCTATGCTTGCAGAGGTGAACACCTCATGCCCTCCGATATCCACCGGAAAACCCAACAATTCCTGTATGCGCCGGGCAATTCGTACGGCTTCACGCGGTGCGGCGATCTCTTCCAGCAGGATGGCGAACTCGTCTCCGCCAAAACGGGCAACCGTATCCACCTCGCGCACACATTCACGCAGTTTGCCTGCCACATGACACAGCAACTCGTCTCCTATGGCGTGCCCCAGACTGTCATTGATGATCTTGAAACGGTCCAGATCCAGATACAGCACAGCAAAATAGTATTGCGTGCGCCTCTGGTGGCGCGAAAGAGCCATGCGCAGATGGTCCTGAAAAAGCAACCGGTTGGGAAGCCCGGTGAGCGGGTCGTGAAATGCCTGATACTCCAGCCGTTCCTGCGCCTCCTTGCGCATGGTCATGTCTTCTAGAAAACCCTCAAAGTAGAGCGTTCTGCCATCCTTGTCCGCCACCTTGCGGGCGTTTGCCACAACCCATATCACTTCCCCGCTTCTGCGCCGGGCACGAAATTCAAAGTTCACCACCCTGCCGTGGGCACTCATCTCTTCCACAAACCGGATCCTGTCCTCAGGGTTGAGATATACGTCTCTAGCCACATCGGAAATGCCGGAGATAAGCTGTTCCGGAGCTTCAAACCCGAGAATACGGGCAAGAGCGGGGTTCGCGTTTATGCACCGCCCTTCCGGGGTGGTCTGAAAAATGCCTTCTATGGCGTTTTCAAAGATGGAACGGTAGCGTTCCTCAGTACGCCGCAGGGCTTGTTCCACCACGCGCCGCTCCGCATTCTCCAGCATGAGTTGCGAATTCATGCGCGAAAGCTCCCGGGTGCGCTCTGCCACCTTTCGCTCCAGCAGGTCATGCGCCTTCTGCATGTTCTCTTCCGCTCTCTTGCGCTCGGTGTTGTCGCGCATCAGACAGATGATGGAAAACACGCCCTCACGCTCAAAACAGACCATGGAAACTTCCAGCGGGAACATTTCCCCGCCGCGCCTGCAGCCAAAAATCTCGTAGCTGCGCACGGGCTGGTTACGCCCCTCCCGCGCCGCCTGCCGCAGCAGGGTAACAAGGCTTCTGTTGCCTTCACCACCCCAGGTGCCTGACGTAAAGGCATCTTCCAGCGTCAGCCCTTCCAGCCTGCCCACCTCGCAGCGGAAAATGGCGTCCAGCGCGGCATTGGTCCGCGCTACGCGCCCCTCCGCATCCACCACCAGCAATCCATCTGCTATATTACTGATAATGGCAGAGACATAGGCCACGGTTTCCTGCAATTCGCCGGTTTTTTCCGCAACGGCAGCCTCCAGATGGTTGATCAGCGTTGCCAAGTCCCGCGCCATGGACTGCATGGCTGCGGCAAGTACACCTATCTCATCTTTGGTGGTGATGCTGATGGAACCGGAAAAATCGTGCGCCGCCACCTTGTTTGCGTAATCCGTCAGGTCGGAGAGCGGACGCGAGATAGAGCGCATGAACAGGTAGGCCACAACAACGCTGACAATGAAGAAGACCATGGTCAGCCCATGCTGCCGCACCACCGCAGTGAGGATGTAGCCGGTGATGATGGAACGGTCCATGCCGATATGCACAAACCCGCCTGCTCCCGCCAACACGGGCACGCGCACGTACAGCACATCGCCCTGCGTCAGGGCTATGTTCTGCACCCGCTGTGCCTCCATAAGCACCGGCCCTGCGGAATCATCGATAAGCTCCAGCACGGCCTGCGGAATGACGGGAATAAACGTATGGGCCAGCACCTCGCCCGCCGAATCCGTCACCAGCACAAAGGAGACGCCCTCAAGGTCCAGATACTGGTCTATGCGGGACTGGATAGACGCCGCATCGTTACGGACGATGATATCCAGCTCCGACTGCGCCACGCTGCGGGCAATGGCCACAGCCTTGCTCTCGTATTCGTCCGTCAGGCGGTGGTACAGAATCCATGCGGAATACAGGGCCGTTACATTCGCCACAAAACCAAATAGGATAATAATAAATATCAATGTCTTGCGAAAGAGCCGTGAGCGAATCATCTGCGCCACCGTTCCCAATCCGCAACGGGTACATGCCTGCCGCCGGAAAGCATCATGAAATACACCCGGTCAAGCCCCTGGTGCCTGTCCGGACCGAAGCTCACCGGCATATCCAGCCCCACATCCAGATCCGCCATGCTCTCCAGCACCCGGGGAATCTTGCTTTTATCAGGGTTAGCCCCCATCCTGCGGAGCATCTCCACAATAAGACGGGCGTTCATGTAGCCCTCAAAGCTCACCGCGCTATAGCGTTTGGGCAGATAACTTTCCTTGCCCAAATGCGCCGGAAGCACACCGGAATAGCTGTCCATGGCGGCGCGATAGGCACGCACGGCTGGCAATCCGAGATCCTCGTAACAGGGCACAACCTGCATATGGACAAGGTCCGCCGTATAGTCCACTCCGGCTGCCCCGCCCATTTCCACAAGCAGACGGATGAGGTTATCACCATCCGCAAAGGAAACGCTGGCTGCCAGCGCAGTATTGCCCATATCCCGCAGGTCGCGGATAAACCCGGCACCTGAGGCGTAGGTGCCTATGCAGACCACGGCGTCAATGTCTGCCTCGTGCAGCAGGCGGGCCTGTTCCGTGTACGAATACTCCGTGCCGCTGCCCCGCGGGTAGGAAACATCTGCCACGGGCTTGAGCCCGTACTTGGCAAGAGCCCTGCGCACGCCATCCCAGCCGCCCCGTCCGTAGGCATCGGCCTGATAGAAGATACCCACCCGTGTACGCCCCAGAGCGATAAGCCTGTCCACCACGGCTTCTGTTTCCTGCATGTATGAAGCCCGCAGGTTGAACACAAATTCGCTGTAGGGCTCACTTCTGTGAGGCTCCGCACCGGTGAAGGGAAAAAGCAGGTATACGTGCCGGTCGCGATATTTGAGGAGAAGCGGAAGAATGCGGGTGACCGTGGGGGTGCCCACGTAGGAAAACAGCGCGAACACATCGTCACGCTCTATAAACTGAATGGTATTGGCAATGGTGGGCAGCGGGTTGTAGCCGTCATCAAGAGCCGTTATGCCAAGCTTTCGGCCGTGCACACCGCCTTTGGCATTCACCTGTTCAAAGCAGGCCGAGGCCCCCCTGTACAACTCTATTCCCAGCCCTCTGGAAGGTCCGGTAAACGCAGCTGACATGCCGAACGTGATGACCGGGTCTTCAGCCGCACGAGCTACGCCGCCGCATACGAGCAGGCCAGCCAGCAACACCGCACCCAACAATCGCATCGCGCCCAAGACACACCCCCGTCTTTTGGCACTTTACCCGCACCGCCCGAAAGACTATGTTCGAAGCATAGTTTCCTCACACATACCCATTTGCATAGCGGAAAAAAATACGCATTGGCAATACTATTTTTTCTAAGGAGAATGGACAGATGCGCATCATCGTTCTGGACGGCCATACCCTGAATCCCGGCGACAACCCGTGGAGTCCCGTAGAAGCTCTGGGAACACTGGAAGTATACCCCCGCACCGTACCGGACGATGTTGTTCCCCGCGCCTTGGGAGCGCAGGTTCTCCTCACCAACAAAACCCGGCTGACCGCACAACATCTCGAAGCCCTGCCCAACCTCCGGTTCATAGGCGTGCTGGCAACGGGATATGACGTGGTGGATATCCGGGCGGCGGCGCAACGCGGCATTCCCGTCTCAAACGTACCGGGCTACGGCACCAACGCCGTTGCCCAACATGTATTTGCCATGCTGCTGGAAACATACCGCCGGGTCACGGACCACGCCGCCAGCGTGCGCGCGGGCGAATGGACCGCCAGTGCCGACTGGTGCTACTGGAACTCCACGCAACTGGAACTGACAGGCAAAACGATGGGGCTTGTGGGTTTTGGCAACATCAGCCGCCGGGTGGCGGAAATAGCCCTTGCCTTCGGCATGCGCGTAATGGCGTACGTGCCCAGACCCAAACCGCACCCCGGATACGAAAACTTCGCCTTTGCCGGGCTGGAGGAACTGTTTGCCGCATCGGACGTTATAAGCCTGCACTGCCCGCTGACAGAAGAAAACAGGGGCTTCGTCAATGACCGCCTCATTGATGTGATGAAGCCGGATGCGGTGCTCATCAACACGGCTCGGGGTCCGCTCATAGACGAGCACGCTGTGGCACGTGCCCTGAATCAGGGCAGACTGGGCGGCCTGTGCACGGATGTAACCGCTGTGGAGCCCGTTCCTGCTGACAACCCGCTGCTTACCGCGCGCAACTGCCTCATCACGCCTCATCTGGCATGGGGAACCCTCACCGCACGGCAAACCCTCATGCAGACCACCGCCCGGAACATCGCCGAGTTTCAGGCGGGAACACCGCAGAACGTTGTGAACGCCGACCTTCTGTAGCAAGCCGGCATCGTACCACCCAAGTCTGTACACAACCATTCAGCCCCCGCACATGCAGTAACATGGCGGGGGCTGAATGGTGAACAGCGTCGTGGCGGCAGAGCTTTTCCCTGTTACAGCAGCAGCAATGAAAGCGCCATAACGGCCATGCCGGAGATAAGTCCGTACGTGCACAGGTGATGCTCGCCATATTCCTGCGCCGCCGGAAGCAGCAGGTCCAGCGATATGAACACCATAATGCCCGCCACAGAGGCAAACACCACGCCCATTACGTAGGGCGAGAGAAAAGGCATGAGGATCAGGTAGCCCACCAGCGCGCCCAGCGGCTCGGACAATCCGGAAAGAAAGGAGTAGCGAAAGGCTTTTTTGCGGCTGCCGGTGGCGTAGAAAATAGGAATGGAAACGGCAATACCTTCCGGAATGTTGTGAATGGCTATGGCCACGGCTATGGCAACGCCCAGCGATGGGTCAGCCAGTGCCGCCGTGAAGGTGGCCAGTCCTTCCGGAAAATTGTGAATGGCTATGGCCATCGCCGCAAATACCCCCATGCGCTTGAGTTTGCCGAAATCATGGGCGCTGTCTTTGGGCAGATTGGACTGGCCATCGTCCATTTCCTCAATAGAGTGCAACTGGTGCGGGTTTTCATAACTGGGCACCATCTTGTCAATGGCCGCAATAAGTGCCATGCCGCCAAAAAACGCCAGTGTGGTCACCCACATACCTGCATTCTCACCCACGTCCAGCACCAGCACGTGCTGCGCCTTGACGAATATCTCCACAAAGGAAACATACAGCATGACCCCTGCGGAAAAGCCCATGGCCACAGAAAGAAACCGCGTGTTGGTCTGCCGGGTCAGAAAAGCTATGGCAGACCCGATGCCTGTGGAAAGACCGGCCAGCACCGTAAGGCCGAAGGCGAAAAGCACCTGATCATTCGTGTACATGGCATCCCCGTGGCTAAGCTGATGTAACGCGTGCATGGGTGTAATACAGCCGGACGCAAGCCTGCATTGTGGGAACATGCCACAGTCTCCGGGCCGTGCGCAATCCCTTTTGTGTTCCTGCATGAAACAGAAAGGGGCCGTGCGCCACAAGTGCGCACGGCCCCTAAACACCGGAATCGGTCTTCCCGGCCGCCCTGCCGGTCAGCAATACGCCAACCGATATCAGCCCATATGCAGACAGGCGACAAACAGGCGACAACCTGCCAGCAGGCAGCAGGCAGCAGGAAGTGTTCAGAATGCAGACAAAGGCGCATGCAGGCGCACCGCAGCATTCTGCCGCTTATTCCCCGCAGGAGGGATTTTCTTCCACCATCTTGTACGCGCAGAACTTGCCGCACATGGCGCATTCGCGCTTGTCGCTGTGCTCTTCACGGCGCTTTTCCACCATGTCCGGGTCCAGAGCCAGAGTCTGCATGGCTTCCCAGTCCAGCGCCTTGCGGGCGCGTGACATGGCCATTTCACGCTGCACGGCATGGGGGCGGCCAAGAGCCGCTTCGCCAGCCTGCGCCGCAATTCTGGAGGCCATTACCCCGGCATGCACATCCTCTATGGAGGGCAGGGTCAGATGCTCAGCCGGGGTGAGATAGCACAGAAAGTCCACACCGGCCCGCACGGCGACGGCACCGCCTATGGCTCCCGCAATATGGTCATAGCCGGGGCTGCAGTCGATGGTGAGCGGCCCGAGTACATACAGGGGGGCTCCGTTGGTCAGCTTTTTGATGCCGCGTATCTGGGTTTCCACCTCGTCAAGGCGCACGTGGCCGGGGCCTTCGATCATGCACTGCACGCCTGCGGCAAGACCGCGCCGGGCAAGCTGCCCCAGCACCATCACTTCTTCCCACTGGGCGGCGTCACCGGCATCGCACCCGGCACCGGGGCGCAGCCCGTCACCCAACGAAAGGGTCACGTTGTGGGCACGGGCTATCTCCAGAATACGGTCATAGCCGGTCAGAAGCGGATTTTCCTTGTCATTCTGCAGCATCCAGCGCGCAAGGATAGACCCGCCGCGCGAGACTATACCCATCACGCGGTCACCGCCGGTGGCAAACTCCGCACCACGCCGGGTCAGCCCGCAGTGCACGGTCATGTAATCCACGCCCTGCAACGCCTGATGCTCAATCTCCGCAAAGATATCCTCCGGGTCTATCTCCGCAGGGTCGCGTCCGGCGTCAATGTATTTCTGGGCAACGGCGTACATGGGCACCGTGCCGAGAGGCAGGATGCACTTTTCCAGCATTTCCTTGCGAATGGCGTTCAGGTCGCCGCCGATGGAAAGATCCATCACGGTGTCCGTGCCTGCGTTGATGGCGGTTTGCAGTTTCACCATCTCGCAACGGACATCGTTTTTCAGCGGCGAGGTGCCGATATTCGCGTTCACCTTCACGCTGGCGGGCTGGCCCACCAGCACGGGTGCCACATTGCTGTGGTTGGGGTTGGCAAGCAGCACCATGGTGCCGCCTTCTATGCCCCGGATGATGGTCTCCGGGTCAAGGTTCTCGCGTTTTGCCAACGTTTCAATATGCTTATCCAGCATATTCGCGAGAGCCGCGTTCAGGTTCAGTATGGACATAAGGTCCCCTTTCCGGGTCGGAATATATGCAGGGACAGGCCGGGAACGACAACAACGGATAAATTAGATACCATTCCCCGGCTGATTGCAAGCACAGGCAGGGTCGGCGTTGAACATTCGCCCCGCTTCTGCCATAACAGGGCGCACTGCGCAGCGGCATAAATACCCGCTGTGCCCCACCGCAAGGACACGCCCATGAAACGACTGTTCTGGATAGGTTCCCCGTTCTTTTCCTCCGCCCTCTCCGCCTGCGGCTGGGATGTGTGCGTACACAATTTTGAGCACACCGCCGTTTTCGGCTGGGACGAAATCAGGACGATAGCCGGATGGGAACCGGACGTGGTGGTGGTGGCGGATAAAAGCCGCCCGCCGTTCGTGGTGGGCATGGAGCGTTTTCCGTGTCTTACGGTCTTTTACTGCGTGGACTCGCACATTCACAGCTGGTACCCGCACTACGCGCAGGGGTTTGATGCCTGCCTCATGAGCCTGCGGGACCACATGGACGGCATGTGCGGCGAATTTCTGCCCCGTGAACGGATATGGTGGTCGCCTGCCTTTGCCAAGGACGAGGACCAGCCGGGAAAATACGCCCCCCTGTGGGATGCCCTGTTCGTGGGTACGGTTCACCCGGAAACCACCCCCAAGCGCCACGCCCTTATGCGCACGCTGCAAGACGCGTTTCCCGGTCTGCACGTAACACGCGGCAACTACCGCGACCTGTACCCCAAGGCGCGGCTTGTTCTCAACCATTGCGAAGCGGGCGACCTGAACTTCCGGGTCTTTGAGGCACTGGGCTGCGGCGCATGCCTGCTTACCCCCGATGTAGGTCACGGGCAGGACCGGCTGTTTACGCCGGGGGTGGATATGCTTACCTACCCTGCAGACACACCGGATACCGCCGCAGCCATTCTGAAAGCCATGCACCATGCCCTGTCGGATGAAGCGGCCCTGCGGCGCATGGCGGCAAAAGGTCTGGCAAAGGTAAACGCGGAGCACAGGGCACAGCACAGAGCCCAAGCCTTTACGCAACGCATGCGGAGCCTTGACCGGGCAGCGCTTGTTTCTCGCAGAACGGAAAACGCCCGTGCCATACGGACACGGGCGTTGCGTCTTATCTATCTTCTGCTGGCGGAGAGCGTGGCTTCGCCGGTGCTGAAAAGCGCCTACCTGGCAGCCGCCTCCGATTGAGCCGACTGATGCTGTTTTCTGATGGCCTGAATTGTCAGGTCACGGCACCTGACCTCCCTCGCCGTAAACAAACACCACCTGATCTGTCTGCCAAACTCTTTGCCCAAAATCATTGCCCAATCTGTCTACGCTGCAGGCGGCTTTGTGAGGCTGCCTCGCCCGACCGATTGGGCAGGGGATTTGCCGGGCGGATTGGTCGGGCTTAAGCCTTATTGCATGCCGCAGAGGAAAACGCTATCGAAAAAACAGCGCACCGTGCGGGGTTATTCCGCTGACATCTTTCCGGCCTCATACGCGGCCTGAGCCTGCTGCAGGGTGGCAAGGCTGATGAAATCCAGCATGATGAGCAGTTCTTCCACGGAGTTCTGGCTGGCGTTCTTTTCCTTATAGGTCTTCACCTTGACCAAGTGCTCCTTGGTGACGATTCCCTGCCTGACCATATACTCCAGAAAGGTCTCCGCCCTTGCCTGTTCGCGTTGCAGGGCGGCATCGCTCACTGCCCGTTTCTGTGCCTCCACGGCTTCCTCGTGGGCCTTAAGCCTGCCCCGCAGCACCGCAAGGCTGGACTTGACCTGCTCCCGTTCCTCTTCCACGGAATGGATACGCATTTCTATGAGATTGTTTTCGTTTTCCAACTGGTTCAACATGCTGCGATAGCCGGATGACCGCTTCACCATGAAAACCATGACGAATGCGGCAACAGCCACACCGCCCAGAATCACAAATGACAAATCCATAGGCGCTTCTCCATGGAACACCCGGCACGGGACTCCGACTGTTCCGTCCTGTATGGGCCGGGCTATTCCGGCACAATGTATTCCGTTATGTTGTCACTTGCCTCTCCGGCACCCCTATCCCGCTTCTTCTTTCCGTCACCGGCACGCTGCGCAGGCTCGGAGTTTCCGGGCACGGTGTCGTCCTCCCAGACAAAATCCATGGATTCGCCGTTTCCCGCTTCCTGCCCGACAGAAACATCGGAAAGATACCGGCTGCCGTCCGCAGGCGGAGCATCATCGGTTATTCCCGCCGCAGCCAGAGCCTTAGCCAGAGCGGAGTCCATGTCTATGGGGGCGTCGTCACCGTCATCCGCAGGTATTTCCGCACTGCCCTGCTCGGGGGCTTCCGCAGTACCGGAAAACACGCCGGGGCTGGAAAACACAGCCGGTTCTTCCTCATCAGCCAACGCATCCGCAGCGATAACCGACCTGTCAGCAGGGGCATAGTCTTCATCCCCGGCTGTCTGCACGGGGCGGGCAGATTCCTCTTCATCCTCATCGAAAAAGGAAAACAACCTTCCACCGCCTTTGCCGAAGTAATCGTCGCTGCCAACGGAGCGATGCCCTGTCACAGCCGGAGCGTCTTCTTCATCCGTGACAATCTCTTCCGGCGTGAGCAGAATGACTTCCTCGTCGTCGTCCCCCGAGGTGTCATACGAGGCATGATGCGAAGTGTCATGCGAGGCGTCAGCGTCATACATGGAGGTATCATACGCGGAGGCGTCGTACGCAGAGGCGTCATCCGCCTGCGCATCGCTGAGCACCTGCGCCGTGCCGCGACCGGACACCGGGACAAGTTCAGGCCCGGCGGGCACGTTGCCGCCCTCTGCTACGGCAGTCTGCGCTTGCTCGTCAGACTCCATCGCGAAGGCTGCGAACAGCCTTCCAATATCCTCGTCATCGTCATCGACGTCCGGCTTAACGTCTTGCGGCCCAAAGTCTTGCAACCCGAGGTCTTTCGGCCCGACACCTTCCGGCACAATACCTTCCGGCCCGTATTCCGGCATAGCCGAGGGCAGAACTTCGGGCATGAAATCCGAACTGAAGTCCGGCCCGTCTGCGGCTATTTCGGCCTGCATATCAGCCGATATGCCCGCCCGGGCGGACACAGTAAAAAACACCTCTTCCGCATCCACTCCCGCACGTTCTTCCGCGTCCTGACTTGCATATGGGTCCTTACTTGCATCAGCGTCCGGCAGTGCATCGAACAGGGATTGCACATGGTCATCAGCCGATGCACGCGCCGTGTCATCCGCCTCCATCATGCGGAAGTCGCTTACGGGGACTTCTGCTTCAGGTTCATCGGAGCCTGCGGTGATGCCAGTCATGACTGCGGCGGGAAACGGGTCCAGCGTCAGTTGGGCTGCCGCCTTGTCCTTGCCGCGCCTGTCTGCCCTGCGTTTATTCCCGGAATCTTCTTCCTGACGGGAAAGTTGCAGCAATTCCGTCATGTCGAAGGCTTTGCCTGCGGAATCCTCTGCAGAGCGCTTTGCAGCACCGTCGGCAGCATCAGCAGCATCAGCAGCAACATAGGCAACATCATTGCCGGGTTCTTCAAACAGGGCAGACGGAGTCTTAGCCCGAAAGGGAGTCCTGACCTGAGAAACGGCATCATCATCTGCCAACTGCAACCCGCGTCCCGTGCGGGAGGAATCGCCCTTTCCCACAGTACCGGGACGCGGAATGTCCAGTTCAGGCAGCGCTGCGGAGGAAGCGGACACGGCATCGTCAACCTCCGCGACTTCGCTGTACGCCGACTTATCTTCCGCGCTGAAATAGTCCCTGTCCGCCTGCGGGTCTTCGTCCGTGAAAGCGGCTGCCCCGGTGGGCATTCCTGACGTGGCGGACCCGGCTGCCGGAGTATCTTCGCCTTCATTCTCCGCATACACCACGCTGCCGTCCCTGCCAAAATGCACATGGTTTCCGGTGGTTCCCGCCCTGTTGAACGCGCTTACCTGAGACAAGCGCTTTTCCATGGCACGCAGAGCCTCCATCACCTCATTACGCTCATCCTTCATGCGTTTGGTCAGTTCCTCAATGCTGCGCTGCATGAAGAAAAACATGACCATCAGTCCTGAAAAGCACAGCAGCATGAAAAGCATGAACGCCGTATACGGCTGATCCAACAAGCCCATATTTTCACTCTTTCGTTTAGTCGTCCGATAACGTACCATGCCTTTCCGGCATGTCCATTGCTGACATTTCTAGGCAGCTACCACAAAAGATAGTCCGTTAACAATACACATACCCCACGGGAACCCGCATGGCTTCTTCCAATATCCGTCCAAGGCTCCTTGTCGCGGACAAGGACGGCAACATATATGATCACCCGGATCTGCTCATGGTTTGCAAACGCGGCAAGGAAATGGCTCTGCCGCGTCCCGATGAACTGATGCCCCTGCCGGAAGGCAGCGACCTTTTCATGCTTCCCGGCAGGCACGCCGTGGGGCTGGACCCGGAAACAGGCGAAGCGGAAGCCATGGAAGAGTTCGCGGTGGCGGCGTTTTCCGCCCCCGCCCACACGCTCACGGCGCACGCAGCCTTTATCGCGCAGCCCGATGCCCCCACCCTGCCCCTGTTCGCCTACGGCGCGGTGGGGTTTGCCAACGGGCGCTTCTATGTGTGCGCTAAAAAGGTGGATCAGGACACACGACAGGTTTTCACCAACATTCCGTGCGACAAGATAGAGAAAAACGCGCACAAGCTCATCCGCCGTTACCCGGACAACCGGCTCATGCAGCACATTATGGGCAACTGCGTCCTTAAATACTCATGCCCTGCCGCCCGCAACCTTGCCCTTGGCAGGTTTGAAGCACCGCTGCCCACCTCGCGCGCCTGCAACGCCCGGTGCGTGGGCTGTATTTCGCAGCAGGAAGACGATTCCAAAATCTGCTCCACCCCGCAAAGCAGGCTCAGCTTCACCCCCACGGCTCAGGAGATTGCAGAAGTTATGCTGCACCATCACGGCAACGTGAAGGAAAAGCCCATATACTCCTTCGGGCAGGGCTGCGAAGGCGAACCGCTCACCGAGGCTCCCCTGCTGGAAGAAGCCATTCGCCTGTTCCGGGCACAGGGCGGCAAGGGTACGGTAAACATGAACACCAACGCCTCCATGCCCCAAGCCGTGGGCAGGCTGTGCGACGCGGGTCTTTCTTCCATCCGCGTGAGCCTGAACTCCGCGCGGGAAGAGGTGTACAACCGCTACTACAGACCAAGGGGCTACTGTTTCGCCGATGTGGTGCAGTCCATGCGGGAAGCCAAAGCCCGTGGCAAGTGGGTTTCCCTGAACCTGCTGTTCTTTCCCGGCATTACGGACTCCGAGCCGGAAATCGAAGCGCTCATCTCCCTTGCGGAAGACACCCGCCCGGATTTTATCCAGCTGCGTAATCTGAACATTGACCCGGAAATGTATCTGGACCTTCTGAACGGCATAGAATTCGGACCGAGTGTGGGGTTCACCTTCTACCGCAAGCGCATAAAGAAGGCGTGCCCGTGGATAGAGTTCGGCTACTTTAATCCCTATGTCGCCGGGGAATAAACCCCTCCTCTGCCCCCGTACAAAGAAACTCCCGCGCACCGAAGGTACGCGGGAGTTTTTGATGGTAAATGTATATTTGTTATGCGGAGCCGGAAAAGCGGTGCTTCGCCTCAGTCCAGAACGATGACTACCCGGCAGTCACCGAGCACGGCTTCTGAGGCAAGCCGACGCAGAAGCACGGCATCTGCCTCCGAGACGACAAGGTTGGTCCGCGCCTTGCCACGCACCCCCACAGGCCGGATGACCGCAGGATTAGCGCCCACCCGCCCGAGAACCGAGGCTCCTTCCGCAGTCCGGGCATACCCCGCTATGCCGTTCTGTACGGCGGTTTCGCGGTTTGCCAGACGGGAGCCGTACACATCGCTCCCCGGCTCGTCCTGCACTACGGGAATCAGGGCGGGGCGCGCATCCAGCCCCCGCGCATCAATCAGCACTCCGGTAAAGGGTCCTGCCTGCGCAACTGCGGCCATACGCGGAACAGAAGAATTCATATCCGCCGCTATGGGCGACTGCACTCCGGGCACCACAGGTTGGGGTACCACGGGAGTGACCGGCGATGCTACGACCGGCACGGCAATATCATGCCCGCCTGTCCCTTCATTCACAGCCGTTCTGCCGTCGGCCCCGCCCGCCTGCTGTCCTGCCGTCCTGTTGCCGGGCGCGATAAGCATGGCCGCAAGTTCTTCCACAGCCGACAGCTTTGCCTTTTCGCCTGCCTCTGAAGACGGGGCAGGCGTAACCTGCGGCGCAGAAACCGGCTGAACATTGGTATTGGAAACGGACGGCTGCGACGCCGTATTCCCGGTCATGCCGGGACGGGAAAACATGAACGGCATGTCCGGAGAGAACAGGGCGTTGGAAAGCCCGCCGCGCAGGCTCATGCCCACAACGACCTCCACCGAGCCGTCAGACATCTGCGCCGTGTCCAGAATCTGCGAGTTCTGCAAAATGCCGCGCACACGCTCCAGAACCCCGTCGTTGCCGTTCATGGCATCCTGCACGGTGGCATCTGCCGTTACCTGCACGGACCGGATAACGGCCAGCAGATTGCGGCGGGCTTCCACCGTGGCAGCGCGCACGGCCAGCGACTGAGCCTGCGCAAGGCTTACGGCATTGGGCGAAGGCACGCCCACGCCCTTGGCCGTGACGTAGCCCGTCTGCCAGTTCACGGCACCGGCATCCAGACCCTGTATGTAATCCGCGTAATCGGTATCCTGAGCGAACGCCTGCACAGCAAACAGAAGCAGGCATGCAGCGAAAGCAGCCAAGGGTTGCAACCGCATGAAGTTCCCCCTTATTGACAAGCCGTTCTGTTCCGGCCCCGCATGATGCGGGCCGGAAATGTCGATCACATAGCAGAGCACCTACCCTACGGGTGCCCTTTCTGCAAACAGAATCTGCCCCGATGCACACCACTGTACCGGGCACACCATACTCCGGCCATGCTACGGTCGTAGTACGGCCCTGCTCCACACATACTCCGCATGGCCGGCATGGCCCTGATGCAATGACACGCAATTTCCCATTGACGACACAGGGGCACGCCGCTAACAGTTGCCTTGGCAACGGACAGGCCTCCGCGCCATCCTGACCCGCAGCAACGCCCCTCTAGTCACTCCGTCCGCCATCAGCGGCCCCGGCGTGCGTGCGCTGTGCATACTCACAGTGCCTACGCACCGTGCATGCTCATCTGCTGACGAGGCTGTTTTCGTTTGTAACCAACTGTAACCCCGGCACAACGCCCCCCTCCATGACCAACTTCATTCTCATTCTCATGCTTGCGGGCTTTCCCGCCCTTTCCACGGATATGTACCTGCCCGCCATTCCCACCCTGTGCACCATATGGGGCATACCGCTGGCACAGGCAAACCTGTCGCTGGTTGTCTTCTTTGTCTGCTTCAGCGCGTTTCTGCTGGTGCATGGCCCGCTTTCCGACCGGTTCGGCCGCCGCCCTGTTCTGCTCTTCGGCGTAACGCTGTACATAGGCGGGTGCTTGCTCTGCGCTGCCGCCAACTCCATCTCCATGCTCATAGCCGCCCGCATGGTACAGGCCGTGGGCGCGGCTGCGGCATCCGCCCTGTCGCTGGCCCTTGCCAAAGACCTGTACGAGGGCAATGACCGCAAGAAGCTGCTGGCATACATCGGTGTTATTGTGCCCCTGTGCACTATGGCCGCTCCCACCGTGGGGGCCATGATGCTTTCTTTTTTCTCGTGGCGGGCCATTTTCCTTTCGCAGGGCGTTCTGGCCCTTGCCGCGCTGTACGGTTCGTTCCTACTCAGGGAGCCGCTGGATGAACGGGGCACGGGCGGAGTGCGCGAGGCACTGGGCCGCTACCGCGACCTTATGCGCAACCGGGCCTACATGAAGTACGCCGTTTCATTTTCCATGCTGGGGTTCGCCTTTTTCGGGTTCATTGCCGCATCGTCCGACATCTACATCACCGGATTCGGCATGTCCGCCCAGACCTACGGTGCCTATTTCGCCTTCAACGCGGTGGCGCTCATGTGCGGTTCGCTGCTCTGCTCGCGCCTGTGTGTCAGCTTTGACTCGCGGCCCATTCTGCTCACCTCCGTTTCCGGTATGCTGCTTGCCGCCGCAGTCATGTTCATGCTGGGCGGGGAAACGCCCGCACGGTTCGCGCTGCCTATGTTTGCATACACCTTCTTTCTGGGCATGAGCCGTCCGCTGAGCAACCACATGATTCTGGAACAGGTGAACAGAAATTCCGGCACGGCGGCATCGCTGCTCACATTCTTCTTCTTTGTTTGCGGAGCTGCCGCCATGGAGCTTGTCTCGCTGGACTGGTGGGCATCCAAGCCGCTGATCATTGCCGTGCTGGGCTTCTGCGGCGCGGCTGTGCCGCTGGCTCTTCTTGTTTCCCAGCGCAGAGCGGGCAAGGCGACGCCTCCCTCGGCAGCGTGAGGGAAGGCCCCTTACCCATCGCCCGCCCTTGCCCATACGCGAACGCCCCGGATATGCAGCACATATCCGGGGCGTTCGCGCGTTTGCACGCATGCGCCGTTCGCAGGGTCGTACCCCGCTGTCGCGATGCGAAAGACCTACCCGTCTTACCTCTCTGGCCTCTCCGGCCTCTCCGGCCTCTCCAGCCTCTCCAGTGCGGCAGCAAGATGCTGAATCCATATATCCACAAACCCGCTGTACTCTGCCACGCCGGTAAGCACGGGCAGGCATTCCATGCCCGCCCCTTCCAGACGGGATTTCCATGACTGCGGCTCATCCCCCGCCATATCTCGCCGCGCGTGCCTGCCCACCACCGAGAGCAGGGGCAGCAGCCACACGCGCCCACACCCCGCCGCCTGCAGCAGGGGAAGCAGATCGTCGATAGTGTGGTTGCCGTCCATGGTGCCGATGAATATGCGGTCGTCCTTGTCCCGCACCGCGCGGGAGAGGTCTTCATAGCGCGAATCGCCGGAATGCCATGTGCCGTGCCCCATGAACACCACAGCCTCTTCCGGCGTCCGCTGAGACGGCAGATGCCGGAGCATGGCTGCGGCTGCCTGCGCCACGTCTGTATCCGAATGCAGCAACGGACTGCCCACCACCACATCACTCAGCCTGCCCTGCTCACGCATGGCGGCTCCATCGGCCAGCAAATCCTCGTATTCCACGCCGGGAATGATATGCAGAGATTGCACGGCCACGTGGGTATACCGCTCGAACCCCATCTTTTCCAGCGCCTTGCGTACCGAATCTGTTTTCACACGCTGTTCCGCCAGACGATCGCGGATGAGTTCGGAGGTAAACGCCCAACGCACGTTCACGCCGGGAAACGCGGAACGCACCCGTTCGTCCACCAGAGAAAGGGTATCGTTGGCCTGTTTGCTGTTCGCGCCAAAGACCACCAGAAGAATGCCGCGCTTCATGCCAGAATAATCCTCGTTGGGGGAACCGGCGGCCGAAGGCGGCACAACCGGGTGAATAGCCTGAAAAAATACGTCAACCGGCAGGTAATGGCAAGCGCCATGCACACACATCTGCTCCCTGCCCCTTAGTCCGGACCGGGCGGCCGCCGGGCGGAAGCAGACAGACGTTGCCAGCCGCTGCCATACGGAAAACGGGCTTGCGCCAGCATGGCAGCCATTTGACCATCGCACCGCCAAGGAGTACAAGGGGCCATCCACAAACCTCCAGCCAGGGGCGACCATGCGACTTCTTGTTACCGGCGGCTGCGGCTTTATCGGCACCAACTACATCCGCCATCTGTTCGAAACCGACAACGATGCGGTTGTCGTTAATGTGGATAAGCTCACCTACGCAGGCAACCCGTTGAACCTGCTGGATATTGAAGAAATCCAAGGGGGTACCCGCTACTTCTTTGAGCAGGCGGACATAGCCGACCCTGCCGCCATGCGGCGCATTCTGGAAGAGTACGCCGTGGATTCCATTGTTAACTTTGCAGCGGAAACCCACGTGGACCGCTCCATAAACGACCCTGCCCCGTTCATCACCACCAACGTGATGGGCACCCAGAATCTGCTTTCCGCCGCCCGCGCCCTGAATGTGCCCCGGTTTGTGCATGTTTCCACCGACGAGGTGTACGGCGACTTAGGCCCGCAGGACCCGCGCTTCACCGAAGAGACCCCCCTGCGGCCCAGCAGCCCCTATTCCGCCTCCAAGGCGGCAGCGGACATGCTGGCCCACGCCTTTTTCCGCACCTACGGCTACCCCGTGTGCATCACCCGCTGCTCCAACAACTACGGGCCATACCAGTTTCCTGAAAAGCTGATTCCGCTCATGTTCAAGCTGGCGAGCGCGGACGAGCCGCTGCCTGTGTACGGCGACGGCATGAACGTGCGGGACTGGATACACGTGGAAGACCACTGCCGGGGCGTGCATCTTACGCTGCTCAACGGCGTACCCGGCAGGGCATACAATTTTGGCGGCGATGCGGAACGCACCAACATGCAGGTGGTGCGCGCCATGCTCGCGCTGCTCGGGCGGTCCGAATCGCTTATCCGCTACGTGAAAGACCGCCCCGGACACGACCGCCGCTATGCCATGGATTTTTCGCTGGCGCAGCGTGAACTGGGATATGAGCCCAAGCACACCTTTGAGGACGGCCTTGCCGGAACCGTGCGCTGGTATCAGGCCAACCGGGAGTGGATGGCGGGTATAGAATCGGGCGCATACCGGGACTTCATGAACACATGGTACGGAGACAGGGCATGAACAGGCAGAAAACGGCCATTGTTCTTGGCGGCAAAACCGGTCTGCTGGGCCGCCCCCTTGCCCGCGCCCTTGCCGAGGCGGGCTGGATGGTTCACACCCCCGGCAGGGAAGACCTGGACCTGTTCAGTGACGATGCCCTTGCCGCCTATGTGGACGCCTGCGCCCCGGACATGCTGTTCAACACCGTGGCCTACACGCAGGTGGACAAGGCGGAAGACGAACCGGAAGAAGCCCGCCGCGTGAACACCTGCCTGCCCAAACTGCTGGGCCGGGTACTGCGCAGCCGCCCGGTGCGCTGCATGCATGTGAGCACGGATTTTGTGTTTAACGGCAAAGGCCACACCCCATATAGCGTGGATGACACGCCCGACCCGCAGTCTGTTTACGGCAGAACCAAGCTGGACGGTGAAAAGGCCCTGCTGGAACAAATGCCGGAGCGCACCGTCATCGCCCGCACCGCGTGGCTGTTCGGCCCCGGCAAGAAAAACTTTGTACATACCATTCTGGGGCTGTGCCGCCAGCGCGACTCGCTGAACATTGTGCATGACCAGACAGGTTCGCCCACCTACACGGTGGACCTTGCCGACATGTGCGTGGCCCTTGCGGGGCACGAAACCGACGGGGTATACCATCTGGTGAACGCGGGGCAGGCAAGCTGGTGTGAGCTGGCGGCGGAAGCCGCAGCCCTTGCGGAAGTGCGCTGCGCCATCCATGCCATTCCCTCTGCGGAATACCCGCAAAAAGCGCGGCGTCCCGCCTATTCCGTGCTGGATACCTTGCGCTACACGCAAACCACGGGGCTGACCCCGCGCCCATGGACGCAGGCCCTGCGGGACTATATTTTCAAAGACCTGTGGACCACCGACCTTCTTGCCCACACGGAACCCCGCCAATGACGCCAGCCTCCGAAACGCCCCCCTCCCTGAACCGCCCCGCTTCCCTGCCTGTGCGGCTGCTGGGGGCCTGCAGGCAGATTCTGCGCAATGCCGTGAGCACCAGTCTGGATCTGTATAAGGTGATGATTCCCATCATTATCGGCGTGAAGATTCTCAGCGATCTGGACCTCATCAGGTATCTGGCCCTGCCGCTGGAGCCCTTTATGGGGCTGGTGGGGCTGCCCGGCGAAATGGGGCTGGTATGGGCCACCTCGCTGGTGGTGAACATCTACAGCGGCATTATTGTCTACGTGGCTATGGCGCCGACCATGGAGCCGCTTTCCGTGGCGCAGATTTCCGTGCTGGCCGCCATCATCCTTGTGGCCCACTCGCTGCCCGTGGAATGCAAGATTGCGCAACGCTGCGGCGTTTCGCTGCGCAGTCAGGTCATCTTCCGCATGGCATCGGCCATGATGCTGGGCATCATCCTGCACCTTGTCTACAGCGGGTTCGGGCTGCTGCAACAGCCCAGCGAGATTCTCTGGCGGCCGGAGCAACCTGCCCCCGGCCTTCTGAACTGGGCCGTAAATCAGGCCCGCAATCTCCTCTACCTGTTCTGGATCATCCTTGCGCTTATGGCCTTCATGCGGCTGCTGGACCAGTTCCGCATAACGGAATGGATAAACAGCAAGCTCACGCCCTTTCTGCGATTCATGGGCATAGGCGAAAATGCCGCCACCATAACCGTGCTGGGGCTGACCATGGGCATTACCTACGGGGGCGGGCTGATCATCCATGAGGTGAAATCCGGCCGGGTTTCGCAGCGGGACGTGTTCGCCTCGCTCACGCTCATGGGCCTTTCCCACGCCCTCATTGAGGACACCTTGCTCATGATGCTGCTGGGGGCGCACGTTAGCGCCACACTATGGGGACGGCTGCTTTTTTCGCTCGTGTTTGTGGCCGTGTTCATGCGCATATTTGACCGCTACAGGCGGAACAGGCTGCCTGCGGAAGACACAGCGGCGGACCAGCAGGCTTAGGACGGGGAACCGGAGACAATGGCGGATGAGCAATCCATGACGGGCACCATCTGGATAAACGCGGGCGAGATGTCCGGCGATATGCACGGCGGCAGGCTTATGGCTGCCCTGCGCAGACAGGCACCCTCGCTTGAATACTGCGGCATGGGCGGGCCTGAGATGCGGGAACAAGGGCTTGAGGCGCTGCTGCGCGTGGAAGATCTTTCCGTCATGGGGTTCACCGAGGTGCTGGGGCATATTCCCCGCATCTTCCAGATGCTCAAACGCATAAAGAGCGAGCTTGCCGCGCGAAGGCCGCGCGCCGTCATCCTTATCGATGCCCCGGAGTTCAACTTCCGAGTGGCAAAATACGCCTACGCGCTGGGCATACCCGTCTTTTACTACATTTCGCCCAAGCTCTGGGCATGGCGTACCGGAAGGGCACGGTTCATCGCCAAGTACATCACCCGCATGATATCCATTCTGCCTTTTGAGATAGCCTTTTACAGGCAGTTCGGCATGGAGGTGGACTACGTGGGCAACCCGCTGGTGGACATGGTGGACTGGCCCTCCATTGACCATATTACGCCGGTTCCGGGACGCATCGGTCTTTTGCCGGGCAGCCGCAGGAAGGAAATTGAGCCGCTCATGCCGGAATACGCCAGAGCGGCCACCATTCTTGCGCGCACGGTGCCGGGGCTGGAGTTCCACTGCGTGCAGGCTCCCGGCGTGGAACAAAGCCGGCTTCGCGAACTGTGGCAGACGGATGTTCCCCTCACCATTCACGGGCCGCTCAACCGTTACGCCTTTATGCGCGGCTGTCAGATGCTCATCGCCGCCTCCGGCACGGTTACGCTGGAATCCGCGCTCATAGGCACCCCCACGCTGGTTGCCTACAAGTTATCCAAGCTTTCCTACGCCATAGGCAGGCGCGTGGTGAAGGTGCCCTTTGTGGCACTGCCCAACCTGATCATGGAACGCGAGGTCTTCCCTGAATTGCTGCAGGAAAAGGCAGACGGCCCAGTGCTGGCGGAATACGCCCTGCGCTGGCTTACCGACGCCGATGCCATGCATGCCGTGCGGGACGACCTTGCCCGCTTGCGCACCATGCTCGGTGCCCCCGGCGCGCCGGACAGGGCAGCCACGGTCATTCTGCATGATTTGCAGACCAGACGGCCCGCGTAGTCCGTGCAATCCGCTCGGCCCGCGCAATCTGTGCAGTCCGTGCAATCTGTGCAATCCGCTCAGCCCGCTGGCTGATTGCCAAATCAATGCCCTGCCCCCCATCATGTCCCAATAAAAAGGGCGACCCGAAGGCCGCCCTTTATCTTTGTCATCTCATACCAGTCGGAATCCTGACTACTGCGGCGTGGTGTGCGCCTCGCCGTTTTCCAGATTCTTTATGCTCTCCACCCGCAGGGACTGGGTAAAGGCCACGCAGGTATCACCGTTGCAGTATATCTTGTCGTGCTCCGCCATCAGGGCAATGGGCAGCACCTCGTCCACATGCTCCACGGGAATGATGGTCAGGCCCTTCAGGATGTCATCCGGCACTTCCTTCAGGTCCTTCTCGTTGTCCTTGGGGATGAGCACCGTACTTATGTGCCCGCGGTGGGCCGCAAGCAGCTTCTCGCGCAGGCCGCCGATGGGCAGCACGCGTCCGCGAAGGGTAATCTCACCCGTCATGGCCACGTCGTTGCGTACGGGGATGCTGAGCAGTGCGGAAACCATGGAGGTGCACAGCGTGATGCCCGCAGAAGGGCCATCCTTGGGAGTGGCACCTTCCGGCACGTGCACGTGGATGTCCACCTCCTTGTGGAAGTCGGGCTTAAGGCCGAAGGTGCCCGAACGCGACCGCACATAGGAGAGAGCCGCCTTGGCGGATTCTGTCATCACCTCGCCCAGCTTGCCGGTAATGGCCACCTTGCCGCCGCCGGGCATGATGGCGGTTTCCACCATGAGCAGTTCCCCGCCAAGCTCCGTCCACGCAAGGCCGGTGGTAACGCCCACCTGCGGCTGCGCCTCCCGCTCGCCGTGGCGATGCTTCTTCACGCCCAGGAGGTTGCCAAGGCTCTGCCGTGTTACCGTGACCACCTTGTCCAGGTCGTCCGATTCCACAATCTTCATGGCCACCTTGCGGCAGATGGAGGCAATCTCGCGCTCAAAGTTACGCACCCCCGCTTCGCGGGTATAATGCCGGATGATATCCAGCAGGGCGTTGTCCGAAAGATGCACGTTATCGAGCCTTATGCCATGCTGCTCCACCTGCTTGGGCAGCAGGAACTCGCGGCCGATGCGCCGTTTTTCCGTTTCCAGATACCCAGGCAGGCGGATGATTTCCATGCGGTCCTGCAAGGGCAGCGGAATGGAGTGCAGGCTGTTGGCCGTGGTAATGAAAAACACCTGCGACAGATCGTAATCAAGGTCCAGATAGTGATCGTTAAAGGCGTTGTTCTGTTCCGGGTCCAGCACTTCCAGCAGGGCTGCCGAAGGGTCGCCCCGGAAATCGGTGCTCATCTTGTCAATTTCATCAAGGCAGAACAGGGGGTTGTTAAACTCCACCCGCTTGAGCGACTGAATGATCTTGCCGGGCAGTGCGCCCACATAGGTGCGCCTGTGGCCGCGTATTTCTGCCTCATCCCGCACGCCGCCCAGCGACAGTCGGACAAACTCACGGTTGGTGGCGCGCGCAATGGATTTGGCAAGCGAGGTCTTGCCCACCCCGGGCGGGCCCACGAGGCAGAGAATGGGTCCCTTCAGCTTGGTGGCAAGCTTCTGCACGGCCAGATATTCCAGAATGCGTTCCTTGGGTTTTTCCAGCCCGAAATGGTCTGCATCCAGAATGCCGCGCGCCTTTTCAATGTCTATGGCCGTTTCGCGCAGCTTGTTCCACGGCAGTTCGATTATCCAGTCCACATAGTTACGGATAACGGTATATTCCGCAGAAGATGCGGGCATGGCCCGGAGCTTTTTGAGTTCCCGCAGGGCCTTGTCACGGGCCTCGGCAGGCATATCCTTGGCCTTGAGCGTGGCCTCGATCTCGTTAAGTTCTTCCTGCGGGTCATCATCGCGGCCCATCTCTTTGTTGATGGCCTTGATCTGCTCGTTCAGGTAGTACTCTTTCTGATTGCGCTCCATCTGGTTCTTCACGCGGCTCTTGATGCGCTTCTCCATGGAGGTGATGGCAATCTCGCCCTGAAGCAGTTCGTACACCTTTTCCAACCGCACGATGGGATCGGTCAGCTCCAGCACTTCCTGCTTCTTGCGGTAATCCACCTTAAGGTGCGGCATGATGGCGTCCGCCAGCTTGCCGGGGAACGTAATGGACATGATGGCCAGCAGGGTTTCCTGCGCCAGCTTCTTGTTTATCTTGGAATATTCGTCCAGCGCCTCATGGCAGGCACGTATAAGGGCTTCCGCCTCGGCACCGGCGAAGTCGCTCTCATCCATGGGGGATACGAACGCCTTGGGGAAGTCCTGATCATCGTCAAAGGTACGCGGGCTTTCCGGCGTCCAGCGGGCGCGGTGCATGCCCTCGAAGAGCACCTTGATGGTGCCGTCCGGCAGGCGCAGCAACTGCAGCACCTTGGAAACGGTGCCCACCTCAAACAGATCGGACTGGCCGGGTTTTTCCATTTCCGGCTCACGCTGGGCAACCAGCAGAATCTCCTTGCCGTGATCGGCAATGGCGCTTTCTATGGCCTTAATGGAGGCCTCGCGCCCCACGAACAGGGGCACGATGGAACGCGGGAACATAACCACTTCCCGCAGAGACATCAAAGGGAGCGACACAGGCTCGCCGCGGTGGTCACCGCGCACACCAAATTCGGTCATACATCCTCCTGGCGTAGCTGCCTCCATCTTCCTGAAATGAAAAGAAGGGGCATGAGCGAAAAACTAATGCCCCTTCACACATTGTCAATCGAAACGGTATCCGGGCAGCTGCCTTTGATCAATAACGCCGTGCTCCATTCGCCCCGTCCGCCATACGGCGGCTACGGGATATCAGGAACCGGTCTTAGCCTCGTTGTGATAAATGAGCATGGGCTCCTTGCGCTGTTCAATCACCGCGCGGTTCACAACGCACTCCTTCACTCCGTCGAGCGAAGGCAGGCGGTACATGATCTCCAGCATGGCGCTTTCCATCACGTTACGCAGACCACGTGCGCCCGTCTTGCGGGTAATGGCCTCGGCGGCAATGGCCCGCAGTGCGTTGGTGGTGAAACGCAGCTTCACCTTATCCAGTTCAAACAGCTTCTGGTACTGCTTGACCAGCGCGTTTTTGGGTTCGGTGAGAATGCGGATAAGGTCGTCCTCTTCCAGTTCTTCCACGTGGGTCACAACAGGTATACGCCCGATGAATTCCGGAATGAGGCCGAACTTGACCAGATCGTTGGGATGCACCTGCTTGAGCAGATCTGTGTAGCTGATGCTGTTTGCCGCAACCACCTTGGCCCCGAAGCCCATGGCTCCGCCGTGCACGCGCTGTTCTATGATCTTGTCCAGCCCGATGAACGCGCCGCCAAGGATGAACAGGATATTGGACGTATCCAGCCGGATAAATTCCTGCTGCGGGTGCTTACGCCCGCCCTTGGGCGGGATGTTCGCCTCCGTGCCCTCAATTATCTTGAGCAGGGCCTGCTGCACGCCTTCGCCGGACACATCGCGGGTGATGGAAGGCCCGTCGCCCTTACGGGAAATCTTGTCGATCTCGTCGATGTAGATAATTCCCTTGGAGGCAGCCTCAATATCGTAGTCGGCATTCTGAAGCAGTTGAACAAGGATGTTTTCCACATCCTCGCCCACATAGCCTGCCTCTGTCAGCGTGGTGGCATCCGCAATGGCAAAGGGCACGTTCAACACGCGGGCAAGGGTTTTTGCCAGCAGTGTCTTGCCGCTGCCGGAGGGACCGGCAAGCAGGATGTTGCTCTTTTCCAGCTCCACCTCGTCGCCGAGGGCTTCTGCATAAAAGACGCGCTTGTAGTGATTGTGCACAGCCACGGAAAGGATCTTCTTGGCCTGATGCTGCCCGATGACATATTCATCCAGCTTGGCCTTTATCTCTTCCGGCGACAGGAGACGCCCTTCCTCCACGGTATCCTGCATGGTTTCCTGCGCAATGATCTCATTGCACAGAGCCACGCATTCGTCGCAGATATAGACGTCCGGCCCGGCTATAAGCCGCTGCACCTGCTCCTGCCCCTTGCCGCAGAAAGAGCACCGCAGTTCCTGTGTCTTGTCGTTCTTCATTGTATCCATACCTGATGATTCGTTATTTATCTTGCATCACGTCCCTGCGGGAGGTGAGAATACGGTCTATGATGCCAAACTTGAGTGCCTCTTCCGGTCCCATGAAGTAATCACGTTCCGTGTTCTCGGCAATCTTTTCCACAGTCTGCCCGGTATGATTGGCCAAAATACCGTTGAGCGACTGCTTCATGCGCAGGATTTCCCGGGCGTGGATTTCTATATCCGTGGCCTGCCCCTGAAAACCGCCAAGGGGCTGGTGGATCATGATGCGGCTGTGCGGAAGCGCGGAGCGCAATCCCTTTTCACCGGCGGAAAGCAGCAACGCCCCCATGCTGGACGCCTGCCCCATGCACAGGGTGGCAACGGGCGAAGAAATATACTGCATGGTGTCATAAATGGCCATGCCCGCCGTCACCGCGCCGCCGGGCGAGTTGATGTAGAGGTATATTTCCTTTTCCGGGTTCTCGGACTCCAGAAAAAGCAGCTGCGCGCAGATAAGCGACGCCACATAATCATCAATGGGGGTGCCCAGCAAAATGATCCTGTCCTTGAGCAGACGGGAATATATGTCGTAAGCGCGTTCGGAACGCCCGGTGGTTTCTATGACAATCGGCACTGCCATTTTATAGCTCCTGATGGTAATACGTCATGTTGAAAATGGACGGATGCGGGAACGAGGAGGGAAAAACATCGTACAACACCGGCACCTGTGCCCTCAGTTCCTGCCAGCATGTTGCAAACTAGCAAAATATGCAAGCCTTCCTCAAGGGTCATAACGGCATGGGAGCACTATATATTACCCCCGTACACGAAAAAAACAGGGGAAGCGCGGCCGCCTCCCCTGCAAGACTAAGCTGTGTAAGCCAATCTTATTCAGCGCCGTCCAGTTTCAGATCTTTGGGCGGCACTTCGGTCACGTTGGCTTTCTGGAAGACGGCGTCCATAGCCTTGTCCGCCAGCAGGCGGTCGCGGAGGCCGAAGAGCAGGTTGTTCTGTGCATAATATTCCTTCACGCTGCGGAAATCCTGTCCGGTCTGCATGGCCAGCTGATGCAGCTGCATGTCCACTTCCTGCTCGGTAACTTCCACGCCTTCCTTACGGGCGGCGGCAACAAGGAAGATCTGAGTCTTGGCGATCTTCTCCGCTTCTGGGCGTACTTCGTCGCGCAGCTCTTCCATGGACTTGCCCAGAGATTCCAGAGACTTGCCCTGACGCTCCAGACGGTTCTTCTTTTCCATGAGCAGGTTATCCATGTACATTTCTACCATGGATTCCGGCAGGGGGTAGTCCACCGTCTTCAGCAGACGCTCCAGCATGGAGGTCTGTGCCTGCGACTTACACAGGTCGCCACGGCTTTTCTTGTAGGACTGCACCACGGCTTCGCGCATCTTTTCCACGGAGTCAAATCCGCCGGCCTTGCGGGCCATCTCGTCGTCCAGCTCGGGCAGGCGACGCTCCTGAATGGAGTGCACGGTCACCTTCATGGTCACGGTCTTGCCAGCAAACTCGGTATTGATGAAGTCGGCGGGGAAGGTGACTTCGCCTTCCTTTTCTTCGCCGGGGGCGACCGTCTTGACCAGATTTTCAAAGTCTTCCAGAGCCTGCTTTTCGCCAAGGGTCATCTGGAAGTTCTGCGCGGCAATGCCTTCTATGGGTTCGCCATTCTCGTAGGCAGCGAAATCGATCACGGCAATTTCGCCATCTTTTGCGGGGCGGTTTTCGGCAAGGGTGATTATCTCTGCCATGTTGCCGCGGATGCGGTTGATCACTTCGTCAACCTCGTCATCCTTCACCACCACCTGCTCCTGCTCCACATCCATGCCCTCGTAGTTGGGCAGTTCGAACTCGGGCAGCACTTCAAAGGAGAGCGCGTAGGAAAACGCCTCGTCACGCACCAGTTCGCCGCCGTCAAAATCGATGCGGGAAACGGGATTTACGTTCAACTCGCCGATGATTTCGTTGATGTGCACGTTCACAAGGTCCTGAGTGGCCTCGGAATATACCTCTTTCCTGAAGCGGGATTCGATGACGCTGGACGGCACCTTGCCCTTGCGGAAGCCCTTCAGGTCCACGCTGGTGCGGTACATGGCGATGGTGGCGGAAAGAGAGGCGTTGACCTCTTCAACCGGAACGGTGACGGAAACTTTCTTCTTTACCGGGGAAAGGTCTTCAACGGTATATTCCATGGTGAATAACTCCTCCTTGCCTGCTGGCAAAATCTCGAAATATGAATAGTACCGGAAGCGAGAACCGATAAAGCATCGGCCCCGCCCTGCCGGTCAATATCTGGTGCGAAAGGGGAGACTCGAACTCCCACGGCTAGGCCGCTAGATCCTAAGTCTAGTGCGTCTACCAATTCCGCCACTCTCGCAGAATATGTCCTGCTGAATCCGGTGTGCGCCTGCACGGAACAGGCAAGAACCTACGTGCCGCACATGCCGCTGTCAACGTACGGAAGGCGCGTTGATGTACCATTAGTCGCCGCAGAGTTCAAGAGCCGCCATGCACCATTTTTCAATTGCGGCGCACGGAGTTGCGAAAAACGGCAACGGGTTCTAAGCGAGCAGATGAAGGTGCCCGCAGGAATGAGGGCCGGTCACCTCGCCCACATGGGCGGCGAGTTCTCCGGCATCTTCCAGACGGGTGACAGCCTCTGCAAGGCGTGCCTGCGGCACGGCAAGCAGAAGCCCCCCGGAGGTCTGGGCGTCAAAAAGCAGGTCTGCGTGCACAGGAGGCACGGCTGCGTCAATGGTCACGTGCGATTCACAGAACCGCCTGTTGGCGTAACTGCCCGCCGGAACCATGCCCACAGCGGCCAGTTCCACGGCTTGTTCAAGATATGGTACGGACGAAGACCACACAGAAACGGCACAGCGGGAAGCCCGGGCCATTTCCAGCAGGTGACCGCCAAAACCGAACCCTGTGATATCGGTTGCCGCCTTCAGGCCCATTTCGCGCAGCACGCGGCCGCTATGGTTGTTCAGACGGGCCGCCCAGTGGTACAGCACATCCTCAAGGGCATCGCTGCCCTCCCACTGTGCTTTCACCGCCGTGGCGATGACACCGGTGCCCAGCGGCTTGGTGAGAATAATCTGGTCGCCGGGAACAAGCCCGCTGTTGGAGGCAAAGCCGTCGGGGTCCACAATGCCGGACACAGAAAGACCATACTTGATCTCTGCATCCTCCACACTGTGACCGCCTGCCAGTACGGCCCCCGCCTCGCGGATTTTATCGAACCCGCCGAGAATGATGTCGCGCAACACATCGCGCGGAAGCTCCTTTACAGGGAAGCAGACAATGTTCATGGCACACCATGGTTCACCGCCCATGGCATAGACATCGGAAAGGGAGTTGGCGGCGGCAATCTGCCCGAACCTGTAAGGATCATTCACAATGGGTGTAAAAAAATCCAGCGTCTGCACCAGCGCCTTACCGGGCGGGAAACGCAGAATAGCCGCATCCTCGTTCGTACCGGTGCCGGAAAGCAGCCTCCCCTGCCCTGCAGTGGGATCGTGGGGCAGCGAAGCCAGAATGTGCTCCAGGTCCCCCGGAGCGATCTTGGCAGCTCAGCCGGCGGCCTTGACCTTATCTACCATCGTAAACTTAGGGAGGGTCATACCTATATCACGCTCCGCAGATGCTGCGTGTTCTCGTTGAGGTAGTAAATAAACCCCGTAACAGCGGGGAAAAAATGCCGCTTGGTGTGGTACACGCTGTAGAACTGACGGCTTGCCACCACATCATCCAGCGGAACAATGCTCAACTCGCCCCGTTCCACCATATCGGCCACAGCGAGGCGCGACGTCATACTCACACCAAGCCCGGAGCGCACACACTGCAACACTGCCTGCGTGGAATCCACGGTAATGGCCGAGGCAAAACGGCGTATATCCACGCCCTTGTCCGCAAAGGCGCGCGCAAAGGTCTTACGCGTACCGGATCCCGGCTCCCGCATGATCCACGGATACTGGGCCAGCTGGGAGCTGTTCAGGATTGTGCCTGCAGGAAACATTTCCGGCGGAGCAATGAGCACCAGCTCATCATCGACAAGGGGGGTATAGGTCAATTCCGGCTGGGCATCACGCGCGCCCACAACTGCCAGCGCCAGTTCCCCTTCATTGACCATTTCTATGATGCGGCTGGTATCTCCCACCCGCATCTCCATGGTAACGCCGGGATGGCGCTTTCTGAATCCGGCAATGAGCGGCGGAATAAGAAAATACGCGGGAATGGTGCTGCCGCCTATGGCAAAGTGGCCGGTCACTTCATCCTGCAGCAGGGTAATCTCCGCCTTGGCGGCATCCAGACTGGCAAAGGCCTGCCGGGCATACTGATACAGCACTTCTCCGGCGGCGGTAGGCAGCACAACGCGCCCCATCCTATCCAGCAACTGCACGCCCAGTTCTTTTTCCAAGGAAAGGACGTGCGCGCTGATCGTGGGCTGCGAAAGAAACAGATCCTTTCCTGCAAGAGAAAAGCTCTTGAGTTCGTAAACCTTGCAAAAGGCTTCAAGTTTTCTGAAATCAATCATGACAATGCCATACATCGAAAACAGCAATACGGCAAGCGCGAGACTATGCCGAGTGCAGATTTGCAAAAACAATACACATAAAAAGAAGGCCGTTGCATGTGCAACGGCCTTCCATAGTCTCAACAGGTGCTGGAAAAAAGCAGATTACTCCGCCTTCTTTTCAGCCTCTTCCGCCACGGGTTCCGCAGCGGTCTTGGCGGCGGCTTCTGCCGCTGCCACAGCCTGCTTCACGGCTTCAGCCTTGGCAACCTTGGCTTCGGGAGCCGAGGTTTGCGCAGCGGCTTCGCCGGGCTTGCGGGTCAGTTCAATAACGGCCATGGGTGCGTTATCACCACGGCGGGTTGCGCCGAGCTTCAAAACGCGGGTGTAGCCGCCGGGAACGCCCACGTACAGGGGGCCGATTTCATCAAAGAGCTTCTTCACCAGCTGGTGATTGCCAAGAACGCTGTAAGCCTGACGGCGTGCGTGCAGGTCGTTGCGAAGGGCCAGAGTGATCAGGGGCTCTACAACGCTGCGAAGGTTTTTGGCCTTAACTTCAGTGGTACGAAGCTGGTAATGAGTCAGCAGGGACTTTGCCATGTTACGAAACATGGCTTTGCGATGAGCGGGAGTCCTGCTCAACTTCTTTCCGGAATTGCTATGCCTCATTTTGCTGCTTCCTCTTCAACCAATCCTGGTATTTCTTCTCAAAGCCATCAACCTGCAGTCCGAAGTCCAAGTCCATTTCGCACAGGACGCGGCGTATTTCATCCAGCGACTTGCGACCGAAGTTCTTGGTCTTGAGCATCTCGGACTCGCTGCGCTGAACCAGTTCACCCACCAGCGTGATGTTTGCGCTCTTCAGGCAGTTGGTGGCACGAACGGAAAGTTCGAGCTCGTCAATACCCTTGAAGAGGTTTTCATTCACGCCGCTGTCGGAAGATGACGAGTTGGACTCTTCTTCCGATATGCGTTCGTCAAAGTTGATGAACACAGATATCTGGTCTTTAATGATCTTCGCGCTGTAGGCAATGGCATCTTCAGGAGAGATGGAACCGTCCGTCCACACCTGAAGGATGAGCTTGTCATAGTTCGTCATCTGACCAACGCGAGCCTGCTCAACCGTATAGGCAACCTTGCGAACAGGCGCGAAGCTGGCGTCGAGAGCGATAAGTCCGATCTCGTCGCCCAGACCTTCATGCATGTCAGCCGGAACATAGCCCTTGCCCATTCTCACTTCCAGTTCGAAGGTAAGTTCCTTGTCCTCGGTAAGAGTGAACAGATGCTGTTCCGGGTTGAGCACCATCGTATGCTGGTTGCCGGCAATGCTGGCTGCGGTGATGGGGCCCTTCCTGTTCACGGAAAAGGTAAGCTTCTGCGGCTCTTCCGTGTCCATGGCGAATCTGACCTGCTTCAGATTCAGTATCACGTCGGTCACGTCTTCAAGCACACCCTCTATGGTGGTGAACTCGTGTTGCACACCGGAAATCTTCACGGCAACGACGGCGGCACCCTGAAGCGATGCCAGAAGCACGCGACGCAGAGCATTGCCGATGGTATTGCCGTAACCGCGCTCCAGAGGTTCGCAGATAAACTTCCCGTACTGGGTATCTGCATCGCCGGAACGCGTGATGGTTTCAGGTTTGACAAGTTCGGACCAATTCCGTGTATTGATTGTCCTGTCGCCTTGTTTGATGAGCATGCTTTATACCCGCTTATTTGGAGTAAAGCTCGACAATCAGCTGTTCGTTGATGGGGAACTGAATGTCTTCGCGCTGAGGCAGAGCCTTGACGGTGCCGGTGAAGTTGGGACCGTCCACTTCCAGCCAGGTCGGGCAGCCGCGACGGGCAGTTACGTCCTGCGCTTCTGCCAGAACCGGGTTCTTACGATGCTTTTCATTCACAACAAGCACATCGCCTACCTTCACCTGCATGGAGGGAATGTTAGCCTTGTGGTTGTTGAGGGAAAACACACCGTGGCGAACCATCTGGCGTGCCTGCTGGCGGGAGTTTGCAAAGCCCAGGCGGTACACGACGTTGTCGAGACGACGCTCAAGCAGTGCCAACAGGTTGAAGCCGGTCACACCCTTCTGCATGTCGGCCTTTTCAAAGTAGCCGCGGAACTGCTTTTCCAGCACGCCGTACATGCGGCGAACCTTCTGCTTTTCACGAAGCTGCAACGCATAGTCGCTCACCTTCTTGCGCGCACGGCCCGCTGCGCCGGGGGCGTACGGACGACGATCAAATGCGCACTTGTCGGTGTAACAGCGATCACCCTTCAAAAACAGCTTAGAACCTTCACGCCGACACATGCGGCACTTGGAACCATTATACTTAGCCAAGACACTATCCTCCTACTAAACGCGGCGACGCTTGGGGGGGCGGCAACCGTTGTGGGGGATGGGGGTTACGTCACGAATGAACGCGACCTTGAAGCCGGCGGCATTGACGGCGCGCATGGCGGCTTCACGACCGGAACCGGGACCCTTGACGTAAATGCCGACGGTACGCATGCCGTTTTCCTGCGCCTTTTTGGCGGCAGTTTCTGCAGCAACCTGTGCGGCGAACGGGGTAGACTTACGCGAGCCCTTAAAGCCGCTCTGTCCTGCGGAAGACCAGCTTACCGCATTACCCCTTGTGTCCGTAAAGGTGATAATGGTGTTGTTGAAGGTAGCCTGGATATGGGCGATCCCTACGGGAATGTTCTTTTTTTCTTTCTTCTTGCCCGCGCGTTTGGGTCTTGCCATAACTATACTCTCTCAACTGAATGATTGATGGACGGGGTTGGAACCTCGTACGAGCCTAGTCATGACTAAGCCGTGAACGCCGGGCACAGGAAATTTTCTTTCTCTGTGGCTCGGGAGAGATTCCACGCCTGATCCGGAGATCCGTTGTAGGAACTTACTTCTTCTTCTTGCCGACAACAGCGCGACGGGGACCCTTACGGGTACGTGCATTGGTCTTGCTGCGCTGACCGTGAACAGGCAGTCCACGGCGGTGGCGCAGGCCACGATAGCAACCAATGTCCATCAGACGCTTGATGTTAGAGGAAACCTCGCGGCGAAGATCGCCTTCAACCTTGTAGTTGGTTTCGATTTCCTTGCGGATTTCGTTGACTTCTTCCGCGGTAAGATCGTCCGCATTACGGGTCCAGTCGACGCCGGTGGCGTCAAGGATCTGGAGCGCAGCGTAACGTCCAATACCGAAGATGTAAGTCAGGGCGATATCCACCCGCTTGCCTCTGGGGAGGTCAACACCAGCAATTCGAGCCACAATCTACTCCTGCTTCGCTTAGCCCTGGCGCTGTTTATGCCGGGGGTTTTCGCAAATGACTCTAAGGATGCCCTTGCGCCGAATCACCTTGCACTTAGGGCACATCTTTTTGACAGAAGGCCTGACTTTCATGATAGACTCCATAAGTCTGGGATCGTTCTGACACATCACACTCCGGAAGCACTCCGGCTACCAGAACGGAGGTGAGTACCATCCCGTTCCGTAAGCAGTCAATACAATTCTCACTGTATTGACGTTATTTATTCGGACCGACTAAGTATCTCTGGTCCGTTGGACGTGATGGCGACACTGTGCTCGAAGTGGGCAGAAAGCTTTCTGTCCCGCGTCACGGCGGTCCAGTTGTCTTCCAGCACGTCCACCTCGTAGGAACCAACCGTCACCATCGGCTCAATGGCAAGCACCATGCCTACCTTCAGGGGCACCCCTGGCAGTCCGGGCGGAACGAAGTTGGGAATCTCCGGCCGCTCATGCAGCCGGGTACCTATGCCATGCCCCACGAAACGCCGCACCACGCCGAATCCGTTAGATTCCACATGCTGCTGCACCGCACGGGATATGTCATACAGGCTGTTCCCGGAACGGGCCTGTTCTATTCCCAGCATCAGCGATTGCCGTGTCACGTCCATGAGCCGGGCAGCCTCTTCCGAAACAGTACCCACAGCAAAGGTTCTGGCAGAATCTCCGAAGAACCCCTGATAGATGACACCCATGTCAAAGCTGACAATGTCACCTTCCTGCAGCACACGCTCGGACGGAAACCCGTGGACGATCTCTTCGTTCACCGAACAGCAAAGGGCAAACGGAAAACCGCAATACCCCTGAAACGCAGGACGCACACCGAACTGTTTGCACAGATTCTGCGTTATGTCCTCAAAAAACATGGTCTTGACCCCCGGGCGAACATGCTCGCCCAGCACGTCAAGAATTGTTGCCACAATTCGATTGGCCTCCCGCAGGAGGCCAATCTCTTTGTCATTTTTCAGAAATACACCGCGGAATTTCTTCACTGCCTACTTCCTGACCTTACCCTTGGACCGATTCATCAGTCCTTCGTATTGGCGGGAAATCATGTGCGATTCAACCTGAGACATAAAGTCCATGGCCACGCCTACAACGATAAGCAAACTTGTGCCTCCGAAGTAAAACGGGACATTCAGGTTGGCAATAAGCAACATGGGAAGTACGCAGATTGCGGCGATATAGAAGGAGCCCCACAGCGTAATGCGGCTGAGCACCCTGTCTATGTACTCCCTGGTCTTTCCGCCGGGGCGGATACCGGGGATAAATCCTCCGGCGTTCTTCAGATTCTCCGCAATATCCTTGGGGTCAAAGATAATGGCGGTGTAGAAGAAGCAGAAGAAGATGATCAGTGCCACAAAGAGCACATTGTACAGCAAGGAGTTCGGCGAGAACAACGCGGTAATCTGCTGCAGTATCTCCGACCCCTGCGCAAAAGAGCCGATGGTCGCGGGGAACATCAGCAGGCTGGAGGCGAAGATGGGCGGAATGACACCGGCGGTGTTAATCCGCAACGGCAGATGCGTGGTCTGACCGCCAAACATTTTGCGACCCATCTGCCGCTTGGCATAATGGATGGGTATGCGACGCTGCCCACGCTCCATGAACACGATGAACACCAGAACTGCCGCCATAAACGCAAGGATGAGCAGTCCGACAAAGACGGAAAGCTCGCCAGCGCCGATGAGGCTGAAGGAGTTCATAATCGCGCCGGGCAACCCGGCAACGATACCCGCAAAGATGATAAGGGAAATTCCGTTCCCAATGCCCTTTGCGGTTATCTGCTCACCAATCCACATGATGAACACGGTTCCGGCAGTAAGCGTGAGGATAGTGATGAGACGGAAGCCCCACCCGGCACTCAACACGATTGGGGCACCCGTGGGGCTGGTCATACTCTCCAGACCCACGGCAATGCCGAACCCCTGCACAACGGTGATAAGCACCGTCGCATAGCGGGTCCACTGCGTAATCTTTTTACGCCCGGCAGCCCCCTCCTCCTTGGCAATCCGCTTCAGGTCGGGCGAAACCACCTGAAGAAGCTGCATGATAATGGAGGCGGAGATGTAAGGCATAATTCCGAGGGCGAAAATCGAAAGGGTTCGAAGTCCGCCCCCGGAAAACATGTCGAGCATGCCGAACAGGGTGTTTTCGACGCTGGCGAAGAATTCGGACAGTGATGCGGTATCCACACCCGGCACCGGCACATGGATGCCGAGGCGGTAAACGGCAAGCAACAGGAAGGTCCACAACAACTTCTTCTTCAGTTCTGGCATTCTGGCCAGGTTCTCAACACCACTGAGCGCCACGTTTTACCTACCCTTCAAGCGCCTTGGCTTCGCCACCGGCGTTTTGGATTTTCTCAATGGCGGACGCACTGAACTTGTGCGCCTCCACCTTCAGGGCCACGGAAATGTCTCCACGGCCGAGAACCTTGACGGCAGCACCGTTCGTTGCCAGACCGCTGGCGTAGATGTCTTCCAGAGACACTTCTGCCTTGCCGGCAAACACTTCCACCAACCGATCAAGATTGACCACGTCGTAGTCGTTCCTGAAGAGGTAGTTGGAGAAGCCGCGCTTGGGCAGGCGACGCTGCAGGGGCATCTGGCCGCCTTCAAAACCGGGGCGTACACCGCCGCCGGCGCGGGCGTTCTGGCCTTTATGGCCCTTACATGCCGTCTTGCCCATACCGGAGCCGGAGCCGCGGCCCACGCGCTTGCGGGACTTGCGTTCTTCAGCAAAGGGATAGAGTTCGTGAAGCTGCATTACTCCGTGACCTCCACCAGATGGGAAACCTTGGCAATATTGCCACGCACGGCGGCATTGTCCTCAAACTGCTTTTCCTGACGGATCCGCTTCAGCCCAAGCGCATCAAGAACCTTGCGCTGCTTGGGGGTGGTGCAGATCCGGCTGCGTACAAGCGTAACCTTAATCATGGTCGTAACCCTTACTTCCTGGGAGCTTCCAGCTTCTTGCCGCGCAGCTCGCTCACGTGCTCGGCGCTGCGCAGGGAGGTCAGACCGGCCATGGCGGCGCGCAGTACGTTGTGGGGGTTGTTGGTGCCGATGGCCTTTGCAAGCACGTCATGTACACCAACAGCTTCCATCACGGCGCGCACGGCACCGCCGGCGATGATGCCGGTACCCTTGGAAGCAGGCTTGAGCAGCACGCGGCCAGCGCCGAACGCACCAAGCACTTCATACGGCAGAGTGCCGTCAACCAAGGGAATGTCAACCATGTCCTTCTTCGCGCGCTCAGTGGCCTTGCGGAGGGCTTCCGGCACTTCCTGGGCCTTGCCCAGTCCGAAACCTACAGCACCCTTACCATCCCCAACGACTACAAGGGCGCTGAAGCTGAAACGACGGCCGCCTTTCACAACCTTTGCAACGCGGTTGAGAGAGACAATCTTTTCTATATAGCCGAGTTCGTTCTGTTCCATGCCAATAACCTACTACCTGTTAGAAATCCAGGCCAGCTTCACGGGCGGCTTCGGCTATGGCCTTAATGCTTCCGTGATAGATGTAGCCGTTGCGGTCGAACACCACGCGGTCAATGTTCTTTTCCTTGGCAAGGCGGGCAATCTCGGTGCCGACCTTTCCGGCACCGGCGATGTTTGCCTTAAGGGCCTCGCCGCTCTTGCCAAGATTCAGGGTGGAGGCGGCGGCAAGCGTCGCACCTACCTGATCATCCACCAACTGGGCGTATATGTGCAGGTTAGACCTGAAGACGACCAGACGCGGACGCTCCGCAGAGCCGGAGACTTTTTTACGGATGCGAACCTTGCGGCGCAACCTTTTATCGTTCTTGGACTTCATTTGTCTATACCTGCCTATTTACCCGCAGACTTGCCGGACTTGCGACGAATCTGCTCGTTTTCGTACTTGATGCCCTTGCCCTTGTACGGTTCAGGCTGACGCACGCGACGCAGGGAGGCGGCAAATTCGCCAACCATCTGCTTGTCTGCGCCGGAAACGGTCAGCTTGTTCCCTTCGGCCTTCGCTTCGAGCCCGGCGGGAAGCTGCATGTTCACGGGATGGGAATACCCGACGGCAAGTTCGATTACGTTACCCTTCACGGCTACCTTGAAACCAACCCCGATGACTTCCATGGTCTTGGAAAAACCCTTGGATACGCCTTCGATGCAGTTCGCAAGCAGTGTGCGACGCAGGCCGTGCTGTGCACTTGCCTGGCGGCTGTCATTCTTGCGGGTGATCACGACTTGGCCATCGGCCAATTCGTAGTTCAGGCACGCTTCGACAGGGGTGGTAAGGCTTCCCTTGGGACCTTTTACCTCAACAACGTCCGCACCGATCTTCACTTCAACGCCGGAAGGGATCGGGATAGGCTGTTTTCCGATTCGAGACATGACTGCACCTGCTACCAGATTTCACAAAGAAGTTCGCCGCCGGTATTGGCGTCCTTAGCGGCGCCACCTTCGAGCAAACCGCGGGAGGTGGACAGGATGCAGATTCCAAGGCCGTTCTGAACCTTGGGAATATCCTGAGCACCGACGTAGACACGACGACCGGGCTTGGAGATCTTCTTAAGACCGGCAATAACCGGCTTGCCCTTAAGATACTTGAGGGCGATCTTGATCTCACGTTCAGCTACCGAATAGTCTTCCACGTAACCTTCTGCCTTGAGGATGAGGGCAATAGCTTCCTTCATCTTCGAGCGCGGCACACTCACTTCCTGGTGCAGGGCCAAGTGTGCGTTGCGGATACGCGTAAGCATATCTGCAATAGGATCAGTCAGCATGTAATTCTCCTTGTGACTTTACCAGCTCGACTTACGAACACCGGGCAGTTCGCCACGCAGGGACATGTTGCGGAAGCAGATACGGCAGATGCCGAACTTACGCATGTATGCGCGGGGACGCCCGCAAATGGGACAACGGTTGTACGCGCGTGCACTGAACTTAGGCTTGCGCGTTGCTTTAACTTCAAGCGATGTACGGGACACAGCTGTTCCTCCTTACTTCTTGAAGGGCATGCCCAGCTGATCCAGCAGGAACTTGCCTTCTTTGTCAGTGGTCGCAGTGGTTACGATGGTAATGTTCATACCCTTCGGGTTGTCCACGCGGTCCACTTCAAGTTCGGGGAAAATGGTGTGTTCCTTGATACCGAGGGTAAAGTTCCCACGGCCATCAAAGCCACGATCCGGAATCCCGCGGAAGTCACGGACTCGGGGCAGCGCGAAGTTTACCAGCTTGTCAAGAAAATCCCACATCATGTCCTTGCGAAGCGTCACCCGGCAGCCGATAGGCATGCCTTCACGCAGCTTGAACGCGGCGATGGACTTCTTGGCACGGGTGACTACGGCCTTCTGCCCGGCAATGACGGTGAGTTCCTTAACGGCTTCTTCAAGAAGCTTGTTATTGGTGCTCGCCTCGCCAAGACCGATGTTCAGTGAGATCTTTTCCAGCCCGGGAACCTGCATGGAGCTCTTGTACTGGAACTCCTTCTGCAGGGCCGGCACCACAGTTTCATTATAGATCTTTTGCAGACGGTTCATCGTCTTTTCACCCTACCCAATGATTTCGTTGCACTTTTTGCAGAAGCGGACTTTTTTGCCGTCTTCGGTGTAACGGTAGCCAATCTTGGTAGGATTGGCGCATGCGTCACACATGACCATCACGTTGGATACGTGTATGGGCGTTTCTTTTTCGACAATTCCGCCGGGCTGTTGCTGGTAAGGGTTGGCCTTGGTGTGGCGCTTAACCATGTTCACCTGCTCGACAAGTACACGATCCTTCTTACGAAGCACCTTGAGCACCTTGCCGATCTTGCCCTTATCCTTACCGGAGACAACCATAACCTTGTCGTCTTTGTGTACACGATACTGTTTCATGGTCATCTCCTACAGAACCTCGGGTGCGAGGGATACAATCTTCATGAACCCCTTGCCACGCAGTTCACGGGCAACAGGTCCGAAGATGCGGGTTCCAACGGGCTCGCCTTGCTTGGAAAGCACAACGGCGGCATTGGAATCGAACTTGATGTAGGAGCCATCGGCACGACGAATTTCTTTCTTCGTGCGTACGATAACAGCCTTCATCACATCCCCTTTCTTTACCTTTGCATGAGGCATAGCCTCTTTCACGGAGACAACGATGATATCGCCCACCGAGGCATAACGGCGATGTGAACCGCCGAGTACCTTGATGCAGGCAACCTTCTTGGCACCGGAATTGTCGGCTACTTCAAGAGTAGATTCTACCTGGATCATCGTAAACCCCTAAACGGCTTTTTCCAAAATGGATACCAGATGCCAGCGCTTGTTGCGGCTCAGCGGGCGAAACTCCACGATCTTCACCTTGTCACCCATGCCACACTCATTGTTGGGGTCGTGGGCGGTGAACTTCTTCCTGCGGCGGATATACTTCTTCAGCAGAGGATGCTTGACCAGCGTTTCAACGCGAACAACAATGGTCTTGTCGTTCTTGTCGCTTACAACAGTGCCGACGAGCGTTCTGCCGTTATGCTTTACAATAGCTTCGGACATACTACGCTCCCTTTTCCTTCAGGATAGTCAGTATACGCGCAATGTTGCGCTTGGTTTCCGGGAGGCTGGCAGTGCTCTTCAGCTGTGCAGTCGCATGCTTGAAGCGCAGGTCAAACAGTTCCTTGCGCGATTCTTCAAGCTTGGTCTTCAGCTCTTCGGCACTGAGCTTTCTCAATTCTTCAGAGTTCATTTATACCCCCTCCTTCACGACGATAGCGGTCTTGATGGGGAGCTTATAGGCGGCACGGGAAAGTGCCTCCTTGGCAAGTTCAATGTCAACACCCTTGATTTCGTACAGAATACGACCGGGCTTCACCGGGGCAAACCACCCGCAGGGAGCGCCCTTACCCTTACCCTGACGAACTTCAAGAGGCTTACTGGTCTTAACACGGTCGGGGAAGACACGAATCCAGACCTTGCCGCCACGCTTGATGTGACGGATCATGGCGATACGGGCTGCTTCAATCTGCTGATTGGAGAGCTTGCCATGTTCCAGAGCCTTCAGGCCAACATCACCGAAAGCCACGCTGTTGCCGCGAAGAGCCTTGCCCTTCAGGCGACCCGTCTGGTGCTTGCGGAATTTCGATCTCTTGGGCATCAGCATTACTGCGTTACCTCACTGTCAAGGATTTCACCTTTGAAGATCCAGACCTTGACGCCGATGATGCCGTACGTGGTGGTTGCTTCGGCAAAGCCGTAGTCGATATCGGCACGCAAAGTCTGCAGCGGCACGCGACCTTCGCGGTACCACTCGCTGCGGGCGATTTCGGCTCCGGCCAGACGACCGGCACAACCGACCTTAATACCTTCCGCGCCGAACTTGCGCGCCATGGAAACGGTGCGCTTCATGGCACGGCGGAAAGCCACGCGGCGTTCCAACTGCTGAGCAATGCTTTCGGCGACCAACTGGGCATCGGTTTCAGGGCGACGAATCTCGTTGACTTCGATGGAAAACTCGCGACCGAACTTCTTGCGCAGGTCGGCACGCAGCTTTTCAATCTCAACACCCTTACGACCAATGACTATACCGGGACGAGCGGTGGAAAGAATCAGGCGAACCTTACCACCGGCGCGTTCGAGTTCAATGTTGGCAATACCGGCGTGGAACAGAGCCTTCTTCACGTATTTGCGAATCTTGTCGTCTTCGTAAACGAAGGCAGGGTATTCCTTGTTGCTGAACCACCGGGACTTCCAATTCTTGTTGTACCCGAGCCGGAACCCGAACGGATGTACTTTCTGACCCATAACTGTATCCTATTTAGCTTCAAGAATTACAGTGATGTGGCTGGTACGCTTCTTCACGCTTGTGGCGCGGCCCTGTGCTCGGGGAAGAAAACGTTTCCAGGTGGGGCCTTCGTTAACGATAACCTGCTTGACCACCATCGCGTCCACATCAACGCCGGGCATCTGCTCTGCGTTTGCCACTGCGGAATGAAGCACCTTATAGATGATTCCGGCAGCCTTCTGCGGGGTGAGTTTCAGGATGTTCAGCGCGTCTTCCACAGGCAGTCCGTTTACATTACGGGCCACCAGGCGCGTCTTACGCGGAGAAACGCGGATAAACTTTGCAGTAGCTTGGGCTTGCATAATACTCACCTACCTATCGCTTGGCCTTGCTCTTCTTGTCGGCGGCATGGCCGTAGTAGGTACGTGTGGGAGAAAACTCACCCACTTTGTGCCCTACCATGTTTTCAGTAACGAAAACAGGAATGAACTTCTTGCCGTTATGTACCGCGAAGGTAAGGCCCACCATTTCAGGAAGGATGGTGGAACGGCGGGACCATGTCTTAATGACGCGGCGGTCGCCGGATTCCTGTGCCTTCTCGACCTTCTTCATCAGATGGTCGTCCACGAAGGGACCTTTTTTAAGAGACCTTGGCATATTCTACTCCTACTTCTGACCGCGACGCTTGATGATAAGCTTGGAAGAAGCCTTCTTCTTGTCGCGGGTCTTGTAGCCCTTGGTGGGAATACCCCAAGGGGTAACCGGATGACGACCACCGGAACTGCGGCCTTCACCACCACCAAGGGGATGGTCAACCGGGTTCATGGCTACGCCGCGAACCTTGGGACGACGACCGAGCCAACGGTTGCGCCCTGCCTTGCCCAGAGAGATGTTCTCATGGTTCACGTTGCCTACCTGCCCCACGGTTGCGATGCAGGAAAGCAGAACCTTACGAACTTCGCCGGAGGGCATACGCAGCAGTGCGTACTTGCCTTCCTTTGCAATGAGCTGGGCATAGGAACCAGCGGCGCGGCAGAACTGACCGCCACGGCCGGGTGCCAGCTCAATGTTGTGGATGACGGTACCCACAGGAATCTTACCCATCGGCAACGCGTTGCCGGGCTTGATGTCCACGGTATCACCGGCTTCCACCTTATCGCCCTGCTGGATGCCCAGCGGAGCCAGTATGTAACGCTTTTCGCCGTCTGCATAATGCAGCAGGGCGATGCGTGCGGTACGGTTGGGGTCGTATTCAATGTGGGCCACGGTAGCCGGAATACCCACCTTGTCACGCTTGAAGTCGACGATACGGTACAGGCGTTTGTGCCCGCCGCCACGGCGACGCATGGTGACACGACCATAGCTGTTACGGCCTGCCTTACTGGTAAGGCCGACAGTAAGAGACTTCTCAGGGGTGCTGCGCGTTACTTCCTCAAAGTCGGAGACGGTCTGGAAGCGACGACCCGGAGAAGTAGGCTTAAGCTTGCGAACTGCCATTGCTTACACTCCCTCGAAGAAATCGATTTTTTCTCCGGGTGCCAGCGTCACATACGCCTTCTTGTACCCGGATATCTGGCCGACGGTGCGTCCCTGTCGTACACGAGCCTGAGGGCTGTGCTTCACCACGTTAACGCCTGCAACCTTTACATTGTAGGCTTCTTCAACTGCCTTCTTTATCTCAATCTTGTTCGCGCGGGGATCGACAAAGAACGTCACCTGCTCGTCGGCTTCCTTCAGGAAGGTCGCCTTTTCAGAGATAAGAGGCTTGATAAGGATCTGTGTGTAGTTCATATCATAACCCTCTTACTTCAGTCGTTCCTGAACGGGTTCCACGGCGCTCTCCAGCAGCACGAGCTGCTTATGGCGAAGCACGTCATAGACGTTCAGCTGTTCGACGTTCTGCACGGTAATGCCGGGCAGGTTGCGAGCAGAAAGCGTGAGCTTTTCATCCGCACCGTTGGCGATGATCAGTGTCTTGCCCAAACCGAGCTTGCTCACCACATCGGCCATGAGCTTGGTCTTTACTTCGGGCAGGTCAATGCTCTTCACCACCATCAGCGATTCGGCAGCAAGGCGGGAAGAAAGGGCCATGCGCATGGCAAGGCGGCGCACTTTCTTGTTCACCTTGAAGCTGTAGTCGCGGGGCTGCGGTCCGAAAATGATGGCACCGCCACGCCAGATGGGCGAACGTGAGGAGCCGGAACGGGCACGACCGGTACCCTTCTGACGCCAAGGCTTGGCGCCACCGCCGCTTACGTCGGCGCGGGTCTTTACGGCATGGGTGCCTGCACGCATGGCGGCACGATGTGCACGAACCACAAGGTTCAGTATTTCCGGCTTTACCTCGACCTCGAACACTTCGGGAGCCAAGGTGATGTCACCGGCTTCCGTTTTGTTCTGATCGTATACTTTTACAACAGCCACTGTAGTACCCCTTTACTGCTTGCGAACCATTACCAGACCATTCTTGGGACCGGGAACGGCACCCTTGATCAGGATCAGGTTTTCATCGGCGCGCACAGCGACGACTTCGAGGTTGATGACGGTTGTACGCTCGTCGCCCATGTGGCCTGCCATCTTCTTGCCCTTGATGATCTTGCCGGGCTCGGTGTTGTTACCGATGGAACCGGGGGAACGATGTACCTTCTCGTGACCGTGGCTCGCGGGCATACCGCCGAAGTTCCAACGCTTCATGACGCCCTGGAACCCCTTACCTATGGAGGTGCCGGTAACCTTCACCTTGTCGCCGGGAGTAAAAATCCCAACGGTGACGGCCTGGCCCACTTCAAGCTCGGGGGCGTTTTCAAGGCGGATTTCGCGAGTGTTGCGGTACAAGCCTGCGCTTGCCTTTTCAAAATGGCCGCGCATTGGCTTGGAAACGTGCTTTTCCTTGGCTACACCAAAGGCAATCTGCACGGCGTTATATCCATCAGAGGCCGCATCCTTGACTTGGATGACGGGGCAGGGGCCAGCTTCGATGACGGTACAGGCTACTGCCGAACCATCATTCACGAAGATGCGCGTCATGCCCAACTTGCGGCCCAGGATTCCCATATTCTCAGCCATGACTACCTCTCGCTAGAGTTTGATTTCTACGTCCACGCCAGCGGGCAGACTCAGCTTACCAAGTGCGTCCACGGTCTGCTGGGTGGGCTCAAGGATATCCATGAGCCGCTTGTGAATGCGCATTTCGAACTGTTCGCGAGACTTCTTGTCTACGTGAACGGAACGGTTGACCGTGTACTTGTGGATGTTGGTGGGGAGGGGGATAGGCCCCGCAACCCCAGCGCCCGTGTTGCGCGCCGTATCTACGATTTCAGCCACAGCCTTGTCCAGGATGCGGTAATCGTAAGCTTTCAGCTTGATCCTGATACGATCACTGCTAACAGTCGTCATAGTTTATTACTCCATGATTCGGGAAACAGTACCCTTGCCTCTGGGCGTTCCGTGAGGTGGAACGCTCCCTGCCTTTCAGGCGATAGGCAGTAAATTCCTCACAAACGATGGCTGCTCGCCGGACTCACGCCCGCGTGTAACGGTCGCGCGCGCCTTGGCTTTGCTGGCCTTGCGGTCCGACGAAAACGAGGGTGGCCACGACTTCGCTTGCGAAATCATGCGTTCTTTTGAGGAGGATGGAGAGAGGATGGTGGGAGTTGACGCGGACCTTGTTTCCAGCCCGGCAACACCTTTTGTACTTCCCTCCGCCTTTCGCGAAGAACGCCCACGTTGTCGCCAGCCTGGTCCGGAAAGTATTCTTCCGGACAGGTGGTCCAACAGGCTTCCTAAATGCAGGTGCATACGCACCTTCTTGTTGTATGTGCGCCTCCCGTGAGCAAGCTCGCGGATCGGCACGACATTCATGCAGCATTTAGTAACGCCTGCAAATGTCAAACAACAGCAGGACAGACTCGATCTGCCCTTTGTTCCTCCCAGGGTAAGGAGGAGACTACTGACGAACGGGATCCGTCCGTGCAGCGAAGGAGATGTATACAGCCGCCCGGATTGGGCGTCAAGTCGAAAACGTGATTTTTTGCCGACTTTCAAAAAAAAACCCGGCATCCTGATCGGATGCCGGGTCGAGGGTCTGCTTAATCGGGCAACTAGGCGTTCTTGGCCTTGATGCCTTCTGCGATGGATACAGGAACCGGCTCGTAATGGTCAAACTGCATGGTGAAGGTAGCCCGGCCCTGCGTCTTGGAACGCAGGTCAGTGGCATAGCCGAACATTTCGCTCAGCGGAACCATGCAGCTCACCACCTGGGCGCCTGCACGGCCTTCCATACCCTGCACCCGGCCACGACGACCGTTCAGGTCACCCATCACATCGCCGAGATACTCGTCGGGGGTGACAACTTCAACAGACATGATGGGTTCCAGAATCTGGGGACCGGCCTTACGCATAGCTTCCTTCACTGCCATAGAACCGGCAATGTAGAAGGCCTGCTCGGAAGAGTCCACATCATGGTAGGAACCGAACACAAGCTTCACCTTTACGTCCACAGTGGGGAATCCGGCGGAAACGCCGCTCTTGAGCGCTTCCTGAATGCCCTTGTCGACAGCCGGGATGTATTCCTTGGGAATAACACCGCCGCTGATGGCATTGACGAACTCGTAGCCCTTTTCGGGGTTCGGCTCCACTTCAATGACAACATGGCCGTACTGCCCGCGACCACCGGACTGCTTGGCATACTTGTGGTCTTCCTTGGCTGCCTTGGTGATGGTTTCGCGGTACGCAACCTGGGGCTTGCCCACGTTGGCGTTCACGCTGAACTCACGGGTAAGGCGGTCCACGATGATTTCAAGATGCAGCTCGCCCATACCGGCGATAAGGGTCTGCCCGGTTTCATCGTCACCCTTCACGCGGAAGGACGGGTCTTCCTTGGCAAGCTTTGCAAGAGCTGCAGAAAGCGCATCGCGGTCTGCCTTGGTCTTGGGCTCAATGGCCACTTCGATAACCGGCTCGGGGATATCAAGCGATTCCAGACGCACAGGGCGATCCACGGAACACGCCGTATCACCGGTGGAAACGTTCTTCATACCCACCACGGCCACGATATCGCCTGCGCCTGCCCACTTGATTTCCTCACGCTTGTTAGCGTGCATCTTCAGCAGACGGCCCACGCGTTCCTTCTTGCCGGTGTTGGCGTTCAGGATGGTCATGCCGGATTCGATGAAGCCGGAATAGATGCGCACAAAGGAGAGATGGCCGATATAGGGGTCGGACATAAGCTTGAATACCAGCGCGGCCAGTGGTTCGCTGTCCTTGCAAGGGCATTCGTACTTCACATCTTCCTTGTCGGGGTCGGTACCCACCATGGCCGCAATGTCCACAGGGCTGGGCAGAAAGTCGATAACCGCATCCAGCAGGGGCTGAACGCCCATGTTACGGAATGCGGAACCGCACAGTACAGGCACGATGGTACGGCGTATGGTGGCAAGACGCACAGCGCTCTTAATTTCCGCTACGGAGAGTTCCTCTCCGCCGAGGTATTTTTCGAGCAGTGCTTCGTCTTCTTCCGCCACGGCTTCGATCATCTCAAAGCGCTTTTCATCAAACATGTCCTGCATGTCAGCCGGAACAGGCTTGATTTCAAACTCGGCACCCTTGGATGCCTTATCATAATAGATAGCATGGCCCTCAATGAGATCCACGATACCTTCATAATGGTCTTCGGAACCTATGGGCAACTGCAGCGGAATGGGCTTAGCGCCAAGGCGGTCCTTGATCATGGATACGCAACGCCAGAAGTTGGCGCCGATGCGGTCCATCTTGTTCACAAAGCATATGCGCGGCACGCCGTAGCGGTCGGCCTGACGCCACACCGTTTCGGACTGCGGCTCAACGCCGGCAACAGAGTCGAACACACACACGGCACCATCAAGCACGCGCAGGGAACGTTCCACTTCCATAGTGAAGTCCACGTGCCCGGGGGTGTCGATGATGTTGACACGGTGCTCATTCCAGAAACAGGTGGTCGCGGCGGAAGTAATGGTGATGCCACGCTCCTGCTCCTGCTCCATCCAGTCCATGGTGGCCTGACCGTCGTGCACTTCGCCCAGCTTATGGGACACGCCAGTGTAGAACAGGATTCGTTCCGTGGTCGTCGTCTTGCCGGCATCAATGTGGGCCATGATGCCGATGTTCCTCTGCATGGGAATAGCTACTTTTCTTGCCACGCTACTTCTCCAGCACTACCAGCGGTAATGAGCGAAAGCCTTGTTGGCTTCGGCCATACGGTGGGTGTCTTCTTTCTTCTTCACGGCACCGCCGCGGTTGTTGAAGGCGTCCAGCAGCTCGGCGGAAAGGCGGTTTACCATGCCCTGCTCGCCGCGACCACGGGAATAGGTGATCAGCCAGCGGATGGACAGGGAAACCTGCCGGTCAGAACGCACTTCCAGCGGCACCTGATAGGTAGCGCCGCCTACGCGGCGGGACTTGACTTCCAGATGCGGCTTTACGTTCTCTACTGCGCGCTCGAAAGCGCGGATAGCGTCCTCGCCGGTTTTGTCGGCGAGCACTTCGAGAGCCTTATAGAAAATCTTTTCGGCCGTTCCCTTCTTGCCGTCATACATAAGACGGTTGACGAAACGGGCAGCAAGGCGGCTGCCGTATACCGGATCGGGCAGAATTTCACGCTTGGGGATGGGACCTTTACGAGGCATAGTATCTTACTCCAATGTCTACTTGGGCCGCTTGGCACCGTACTTGGAACGACCCTGACGGCGATCGCTTACGCCGGAGGTGTCGAGGGTACCGCGAACGATGTGGTAGCGGACACCGGGAAGGTCTTTCACGCGGCCGCCACGGATCATTACAACAGAATGCTCCTGAAGGTTGTGACCTTCACCGGGAATATAAGCGGTAACTTCCATGCCGTTGGTGAGGCGCACACGGGCAACCTTACGAAGAGCGGAGTTGGGCTTCTTGGGGGTGGTGGTGTACACGCGGGTACAAACACCGCGGCGCTGCGGGCAGGCCTGAAGAGCGGGAGTCTTTCTCCGCTTGGCCACAGCCTTGCGCTCTTTGCGAATGAGCTGGTTAATAGTGGGCATTTTTCCTCCGTAGGAAAGTATCAAAGTCTTGCGCTCAGTTAAGACGCACGGCAATACGCCTCCGCCGACATCATGTCAAGCAAAGCCGTATCCACGCTCCACTCCCCGGCCAGCATGTCCGGGGCGGGCCATGTCCTGCGTCACTCCAAACGGGGACATCGATGCAGCCCAGCAGCCCGCTTGGCATCGAAAATCAGACCCGTGAAAATGCAACAGAATCCATTAAGCCTTTTTCAAAACCTGTTCAAGCATTTTTTACACACACCGGCAGAATATCATCGTTGAACACAAACCGTCACCGGTTTGCGATTTTTCTCACATGCCCGCAAACACCATGCACCGCAAGCATAGCACCCTCGCCGCAGATCCTATTACACCCGCTTTGGCAACGGCATGCATCAAACTCAGCCAATTCAAGAAAACACTTGACAAACACTCACCTCAGCAACTCACTGTTTTTACTGCTAATAAAAAGCAAAGTTTTTGCACTTGACTTTTTGTCTATTTTTTCACAAGACCTTTCACACGTGGCAAGAACTACGGTGAAGAGGCCCCAAGCCGGTGCAGTCACAACCGGAAGGCTACCTGACCAGTTCTGCCCCTAAGATTTTCCTTATGGCATTTACGGATTTGCGTGCTCACACTGCACTGAATCCCACGGGAAACAACTCATTATATTTCGGAGGAAGGAATTATGTCCAAGCTGGTCCCCCCGCATGGTGGAAAAGGCCTCGTATGCTGCCTTCTTGAAGGTGCCGAACGTGAAGCTGAACTGAAGAAGGCCGCTGGCCTGAAGCAGCTTGAAATCACCGCCCGCGCCAAGGGCGACCTTATCATGATGGGCATCGGCGGCTTCTCTCCGCTGAATGGCTTCATGGGCAAGGCCGACTGGAAGGGCGTATGCGAAAAATTCACCATGGCTGACGGCACTTTCTGGCCCGTGCCCGTTACCCTGGATGCCGACAAGTCCTTTGCCGACACCGTTGCCGTGGGCGAAGAAATCGCTCTCGTGCGCAAGGGCGAAGTGTTCGCCACCATGAAGGTCACCGAAAAGTTCGAAATGACCGAAGCCGACAAGAAGTGGGAATGCGAGAAGGTCTTCAAGGGCGAAGGCGCTGACTCTGCTGACGATAAGTTCTGGGCCGTTGCTCTGGAAGACCATCCCGGCGTTCAGATGGTTATGGCTCAGAAGGAAGTTAACCTTGCCGGTCCCGTTAAGGTTCTTTCCGAAGGCGAATACCCCGCAGAATACAAGGGCGTTTACCTGCGTCCCGCAGAAGTGCGCGCCATGTTCGAAGAGCGCGGCTGGGCCAACGTTGCCGCTCTGCAGCTGCGTAACCCCATGCACCGTTCGCATGAGTTCCTCGCCAAGATCGCCATCGAAGTATGTGACGGCGTGCTGATCCACTCCCTGATCGGCAACCTGAAGGCTGGCGACATTCCCGCAGACGTTCGCGTGAAGGCCATTGACTGCCTCGTTGAGCACTACTTCGTGAAGGCCAACGTCATTCAGGCCGGCTACCCCCTCGACATGCGTTATGCCGGCCCCCGCGAAGGCCTGCTGCACGCCACCTTCCGCCAGAACTATGGCGTGAACAACATGCTCATCGGCCGTGACCACGCCGGTGTGGGTGACTTCTACGGCCTGTTCGAAGCACAGACCATTTTCGACAAGATCCCCACTCCTGCCGATCCCGGCAAGGCTCTGCTCTGCAAGCCCATGAAGATTGACTGGACCTTCTACTGCTACAAGTGCGACGGCATGGCTTCCCTGCGTACCTGCCCGCACACCAAGGAAGACCGCGTCATCCTCTCCGGCACCAAGCTGCGTAAGGCTCTGTCCGAAAACCAGCCTATCGTTGACCACTTCGGCCGCGACGAAGTTCTCGACATCCTCCGCGCTTACTACGAAGGCCTCACCGAGAAGGTCGCCGTTAAGATGCAGGGTGCCGCTTCCGGCGCAGCCATGTAATCACGGCTTACGCCGCTGATTGACTGCCTGTAATTGAAAGAGGGGGAGACGCAATGCGTCTCCCCCTCATCATTATATATACCACCTTTTCGGCAACTGATTGTCCTGCCGCCGCAGGCAGCTCCGACTACCGCCAGGACCGGGCAAAATCAGCCAGTTCATCCAGCGCAGCAACAAGACCGGCAACCGCATCCTGCAAGGCAGGGGCATCATCATTCCGCCCTGCCGCCTCCTCCACAAGACCGGCATACCCATTGGCACGGAAAGCACCCACGGCTGCACACTCCCCCTTTATCCTGTGAGCACTCCCGACAAGAGCGCTGATCGCACCTTGCTCATACAGCCGGAGCACCTCCTCCCGGTAATGCTTCAGAACATCACTCACCGCACCCAGCAGGCTTCCGTACTCATCCCGCGAGATTCCCATCTCCCGCATGATCGCTTCCACATCACATACCGCGCCTGATTTGTCTGATGTGCCTGAAGTGCCCGATGTTTCTGAAGCTCCAAGCGGAACGTCACCAACAGGGCCGTCCACGGTGTCCTGACCGCCGGAAAGCCCGGCCATCTGCCGCAGCACCCGCTCCAACGCCGATCGCGTAAGGGGCTTGCCAAGAACGTCTTCAAATCCTGCCTGCAGACAGGCATCGTGCACAGCATCCTTACGACTTGCGGTACAGGCCAGCAAAAAAACCTTGGACCGCTGGGCGCGCATACGCCGGGCCACTGCATAGCCATCCATATCCGGCAGAGAAAGATCCATGATCACCATATCAAACTCACGAAGCCGAAAGGCATCCAACGCCGCTTTGCCGCTATCCGTCCACTCGGTATCGGCACCCGCCCGCCTAAGCACGCACAGTGCTGCCTGTGCGCTCAGCCTGCTGTCTTCCACAAGCAGCACGGACATACCCGCCAAGGGCGTTTCCGTAAGACAGTCGCCCCCTCTCACACCGGAACAGATAGTTGATACGGTCATGCCGCTACTCCGCAGGAACAAACGCCCAACGCGGCACAAAATCTCCCGCGTCTCGCAGTTCCCGATCCAGCCTCCCCGCTCCGGGCATGAGCGATTCAAGATGTGCCCAGAATGCGGGAGAGTGGTTGTGGTACACCCGGTGCGCCAGTTCGTGCGCGCAGACATAACGCGCTAACTCTTCCGGCAGAAACAACAGGCGTGCATTCAGATTGATGCTGCCCGCCGCAGAACAGCTTCCCCACCGCGAACGCTGAAGGCGTATGTGCACGGCCTGCACGGAAATGCGATACTCTTTGGCCAGCGAGAGCAACATAGGCACCAGAACATGCCTCGCTCTGTGGCGCAGCCAGTCGCGCAGCACCGCATGAACACGCGCAGCGTCATACCGCCCGCATAATTCCAGAATATCGTCCTTCTCCCGCACAGAAAAAGGCCGCACGGAAAAAGCGTACACAACGCGCACAGTCTTTCCTGCAGCTCGCAGCATGACCGTATCCGGCAACTCCGGTTCGGATTCCATGCGATTCATGCGCGGCATGAGCCTGCGTGCAACCCGGGCAATCCATGCCCGCTTACCGTCTACAATTTCCGGCACCCTGCTCGTATCAAACCCGGCAGGCACCACAACGACAAGTCCGCCAAGGGCGGAGAACTTCAACGTCACCCTACGGGCACGGGCACTCTCGGCAATAGCGTACGGGATAGATTCTTCCGCTGAAAGATGGAAACAATGCATTCGTCAATCCACAAGAAGGTTTGTCCGCCTCTTTACCCTGAAAGGGATACACAGTACAGTACCGCCGAGCGTCTTCTTGTTTTGCGAAACAACCGCCAATAGTTAGCTTAAGAAAAGCGCCGCCTGCCGTCATGCGTTGCGGCCTTTCGCCCTTTGGAGCCTGAGCATGTTTGAAATTTCGCGCCGCAACGCCCCCGTATGGCCCGCGGTTTTCATCGCCCTTGCCGGATTGGCGTTCTCGTTGACCAATGCACTGGGCAAGGCAGATGCCCTGTGCGTTACCAGCGGCTGCGATCTTTTTAATGAAGCCATGACGTATAAGGGATACTCCCTCTGGTGGGCCGGTGTCGCTTTTTTCAGCATCGTTCTGCTGCCCTGTCTTCTGGGCAGACGCTCCATTGCTCTGGCCATTGCCGGCTTCGGCCTGCTGGCAGACACACTGCTCCTGCTGTTCATGGCTTTTACCGTTCCTTGCCTGCCCTGCCTCGGTGTTGCCGTTTTTATGGCCCTGCTCTTCACCGTGCTCCACCGTGCCCAGTATTCACGCAACCGCACAATGAGCATACTCATGCTGGCGTGGCTCATCGCGCTCTGCCCCAACCTGTTCGCAACAACCAGCGAACTCATGGGAACATGGAAGATACACGGCCCGGAACGGGCGGACATACGGGTCTTCTTCTCCCCCAGTTGTCCGGTATGCGTCATGGCTGTAGAAGCCCTTGCCAAGGACCCCGCAGCAGCCATCGCCTTCTATCCCGTGGCCGAAAAAGAGTCGGACCGGGCATCGCTGGCAGCGATGGAAGAATCCCTTGCCAAGGGCACATCCTTTCTGGTGGCCTTCCGACGCGGCACCCGCGACCCCGATGCACTAACCTCCCCCGCAGGCTGGCCCGACCTGTTCATGCGCTGGAAGATATTCCGTAACAAGGCACACCTGCACGCCATGGGAGTAGATACCATTCCGGCCATCCTCACCAACGGGGTATCCGGCAACCTGCTGAACGCGCTCACCGCTCCGTCTCCGGTTCCGGCGGCAATCCCCAAGCCTGCGGAACGGCCCGCAACAGACGCCCCAGGAGCAGAGCAACTGCTCCCCGGGCTTGATGCGTTTTCCGGATGCGGCCAATCCGCCCCGGAACCCTGCGACGAGCCCGAAGCGCGCCCCTGACAAAGACATTCTTCTTATAATTCAGCATCATGCAAAATACTGTTTGGGCGCTCAGAATCCGGTGAAATTGTTGACGTTTTCCCGTTTTCGGACTATGTGAAAAAAATCATTTTTCTTGGCTTTCCGAACGGGGGGTCTGCAATGGTACAACCCGCATGCGATTACTATGCGATTTCATTTGGACAATGCCCTGAAAACACATTATAGGGTGTTCCGCTGCCAATGCTCTGAGAGCAGGCCCGGTGCGCCTTGCGGGTTGACTGAGCGATAGGATGTGACAAATCGGTCGCATGCGTTGGCTGCACTGCACAATTCAGGCGATCATCATGTTCATCCTTCGCGGGAACCGGACAGGAGTGATCGCAGGAAGGACTGACAGGAGTTTGCCAGCGCCGCCTCAGAAAGGGGATTATCCGCCGACTCCGCCGACCGGAACCGGTGGCAAGGCCATTGCTGCAGGATTTAAGTTGCTCCAAACTCACTAACCGAAGATACACATAATGAACATTCTGGAAAGTTTGCAGGAACATCGCGAAGCCATCATTAAAGAATGGGTAGAAACCATCTTCGGCACCTACCCCTTCGACACCGTAGGCTTTCTGCGCAGCCAGTCCAATGCCTTTTCCAACCCCGTGGGCGCAAAGACTCGCAAAGCGGCCACTACCATCGTAAACGCCCTGCTGGAAAGCGACATGGACTCGGAAGCCATAGCTCCTGCCATAGACGAGCTTATCCGCGTACGCGCCATCCAAAAATTTCAGGCCGATGCCGCCATGTCCATCCTCTTCTTCCTGAAGACCATATTGCGCCGGCACGCCAAACCTTCCCTCACCTCCACAGCTGCCTACCAGCGGCTTCTGGAAATCGAATCAAACATAGACTCTATGGCCCTGCTCGGCTTCCGGGTATATTCCGAATGCCGCGACAAGGTACAGCAAATGCGCGTGGACGAATTCAAGCGCCAGCACTCCCAGCTCTTACGTAGAGCTGAGCGTATATTGGAAAAACCGGTTGGGGAACCGGATAACGAAAACCGATAGCCTAGCAGCGAGGTACGGAATGATTATTTCACTTCTCGCGGTCACAGCATTAGGGGTCATTGCCTGGCTGGGAGCCCAATCGGGCTTTCAGATTCTCTTCGGGGCATGGCTTCCCTACACTGCATTGGCCGTCTTCCTGATCGGGTTTGCATGGCGGATCATGGATTGGGCGCGCCGTCCTGTTCCTTTCCGCATCCCGACCACCGGAGGCCAGCAAAAGTCTCTGCCGTGGATCAAGCCCGCACCGCTGGACAACCCGTCCGATTCCAAGGGTGTGGTCATCCGCATGCTTCTGGAAGTGTTGCTGTTCAGATCCCTGTTCAGAAACACAGAGGTCACCATTGAGAACGGCAACCGGGTCGTCTACTGGTCCAGCAAGTTCCTGTGGTTGTTTGCCCTCGCCTTCCATTACTGTTTCCTGGTCATTTTCATCCGTCACTTCCGGTTCTTCCTTGAGCCTGTTCCGTTTGTCATCAGTGCTCTGGAAATTCTGGACGGCATCATGCAGATCGGTGTTCCCCGCCTGTTCATGACGGATGCCCTTGTGGTTCTGGCGGTCCTGTATCTGCTCGGCCGCAGGCTGTTCAACCAGAAGGTGCGCTACATCTCTCTGGCGAACGATTACTTCCCTCTGCTCCTCATCCTCGGGCTGGTGGGCAGCGGCATCATGATGCGCTACTTCACCAAGGTGGACGTGGCTTCCGTCAAGGCTTTCGTCATGAGCCTTGTGACGCTTCAGCCCAACACGGAAATACTGGCCAACATTGGTCCCATGTTCTTCGTCCATCTGTTCTTCCTCTCCGTGCTCCTGATGTACTTCCCCTTCAGCAAGCTCATGCACATGGGCGGGGTATTCATGAGCCCCACGCGTAACCTCCCCAACGACAGCAGAGCCAAGCTCCACGTCAACCCCTGGAACCCGGCCAAGGAATACCGCACATACGAAGAGTATGAAGATGAATTCAGGGATGCAATGTATGAAGCGGGTCTCCCTGTCGTTAAACTGCCGGAAGACGCAGAGGAATAAGGAGCAGCCATGTCCAAACTGCCTACCCCTGAAGAGTTGATTAGCATCAGCTACAATACTCCGGTCGAGTCCTGGATGGACACCAAACCGGAAATTGTCCCTGGCGCCGTGGCTTATCCTGCCAAGCAGGAAACCATGGAAGGCCTGCATATGCCCAATCCGCACACATGGAACCCCTTTGAGGAAGACTGGAATCTTCCTGAAAACTGGGAAGAGATCATCTACAACGGACTGAAGGAACGCCTTGAGAAATACCGCTCCTTCAAGCTGTTCATGGATATCTGTGTGCGCTGTGGAGCCTGCGCCGACAAGTGTCATTACTACATCGGCTCCGGCGACCCCAAAAACATGCCCGTTTTGCGTGCAGAACTGCTCCGCTCCGTCTACCGCAAAGACTTCACCACCGCCGGGAAGATTCTCGGCAAGCTCGCGGGTGCCCGCAAGCTGGACAAGGAAGTCATCAAGGAGTGGTTCTACTACTTCTATCAGTGTACGGAATGCCGCCGCTGCTCGCTCTTCTGCCCCTACGGCATAGACACGGCGGAAGTAACCATGATGGCGCGCGAACTGCTGCACGAACTGGGCCTTGGTCTGCACTGGATCATGGACCCCGTGAGCAACTGCAACCGCACCGGTAACCACCTTGGCATCACCCCCCACGCCTTCAAGGAAATCGTGGAATTCCTGTGTGATGACATCGAAGAAATCACCGGTGTGCGCATTAACCCGCCCTTTAACGAGCCCGGTCACGAAGTGCTGTTCATCACCCCCTCCGGCGATGCCTTCGCCGACCCGGGTATATACACCTTCATGGGCTACCTCATGCTCTTCGAGGAAATCGGGCTGGACTACACCCTGTCCACCTATGCCTCAGAAGGCGGCAACTTCGGCCTCTTCACCTCCGCAAAGGTGATGAAGAAGCTGAACGCCAAGATGTACGCCGAAGCGGAACGCCTTGGCTCCAAGTGGATTCTGGGCGGCGAATGCGGCCATATGTGGCGCGTGATCAACCAGTACATGTCCACCATGAACGGCCCCACTCCCGCCTGCATGGAAACCCCGGTCAGCCCCATCACGGGCACGGTGTTCCACAATGCTGCGGAAACCAAGATGGTGCACATCACCGAGTTCACCGCAGACCTCATCAAGCATGACAAGCTGCGGCTCGATCCTTCCCGCAACGACCATCTCACGGTCACCTTCCACGATTCGTGCAACCCCGCACGGGCCATGGGTCTGCTGGAAGAGCCGCGCGAAGTGCTCAAGGCCGTGTGCAACAACTTCTACGAAATGCCCGAGAACACCATCCGCGAGCAGACCTTCTGCTGCGGCGCGGGTTCCGGTCTGAATACCGACGAGATCATGGAAATCCGCATGCGCGGAGCACTGCCCAGAGGCAACGCCCTGCGCTACGTGCAGGAAAAGCACGGCGTGGACACGCTGGCATGCATCTGCGCCATCGACCGCGCCACCCTGCCCCCGCTGGCAGACTACTGGGCACCCGGCGTATCCGTTTACGGCACGCACGAACTGGTGGCCAACGCGCTGGTCATGAAGGGCGAAAAGAAGCGCACTCTGGATATCCGGCAAAATGACCTGCCCGGGATGGAGGACGAATAACCATGTATAACACCAAATACGTCATCGCCGGACTGGTTGTCTTTCTGGCCCTGTTCACCTCTCCCTTCTGGCTGAACATGGGTAAGGCATCGTACCAGCGTCCGGAACTTGCCCTGCCCGCCGATGCCAAGGAATGCATAGAGCCGGTCGACTACATGCGCGCCGAGCATATGCAGATTCTGGACACATGGCGCGACCAGGCACTGCGCGAAGGCAAGCGCACCTACGTGGCAACCGACGGCAAGGTATGGAATGTCAGCCTGCAGAACACCTGCATGAAATGCCACGCCAACAAGGCCGATTTCTGCGACAAGTGCCATACGACCAATAGCGTGAACGTCTATTGTTGGGATTGCCACGTTGAGCCGAAGGGGAATCAATAATGAAACGTAGCAGAAGACAATTCCTCAAGGTTGCCAGCCTCTCCGTGCTTGGACTGAGCGCGCAGCTTGCCGGTGGTGCCATTGTCAGCGCCGCGGAAGCACCTGCCTACCAGCCCAACGAAGGCGGCCTTAAGGCCGGACGCTGGGCCATGGTAATAGATACCCGCGGATTCGAAACCGCTGCTGACTTTGAGGCGTGCATAAAGGCCTGTCACCAGTACCACAACGTACCGAACATCCCGAACAATCAGGAAGTGAAGTGGCTGTGGACAGACAAGTATGAATACGTGTTCCCGGACGATGTGAACGAGCACCTCTCGGAATCCGTCCGCTCGCGCGATTACTTTGTACTGTGCAACCATTGCGAAAATCCGCCCTGTGTCCGCGTGTGCCCCACCAAGGCTACCTACAAGAAGCCCGACGGCATCGTGACCATGGACTACCACCGCTGCATCGGCTGCCGCTTCTGCATGGCCGGCTGCCCCTACGGCGCACGCTCCTTCAACTTCGCCAACCCCCGCAGGTATCTGGACATGGGGGCCATCAATGCCGAGTATCCCACCCGCATGATGGGCGTTGTTGAAAAGTGCACCTTCTGTGTGGAAAGGCTTGCCAAGGGCCAGCTGCCCTTGTGCGTAGAAGCTTCGGAAGGCAGGATTCTCTTCGGCGACCTTTCCGACCCCGAATCCGAGGTACGGAAGGCACTGGCAGAAAACTTCACCATCCGCCGCAAGCCCTCCCTGGGTACGCAGCCCGGCGTGTACTACATCATTTAGGAGGCGGACATGATTGAAAAAGTACTCAAAGGTTCTCCCAAGTACTATGTGTGGCTCGCCTTTCTGGGCAGCCTCATAGGTCTGGGCGCCTTCACCTACCTGTTCCAGATGAAGTACGGTCTGGCCATTACCGGCATGAGCCGCGACGTATCGTGGGGCTTCTACATCGCCCAGTTCACCTATCTGGTCGGTGTGGCTGCATCCGCCGTTATGCTCGTGCTGCCCGCGTACTTCCACCACTATAAAAAGTTCAAAAAGATCATCATCCTGGGCGAGTTCATGGCCATAGGTGCTGTGCTCATGTGCATGCTCTTCATCGTGGCAGACATGGGTCAGCCCCAGCGCATGCTCAACGTGATGCTCCACCCCACCCTCAACTCCGTCATGTTCTATGACATGCTGGTGCTGATGGGCTATCTGGTTCTGAACGCCATCATCGGCTGGGTAACGCTTGAGTGTGAACGTCACGACGTGGAACCGCCCAAGTGGATCAAGCCCATGATTTACCTGTCCATCATCTGGGCATTCAGCATCCACACGGTTACGGCATTCCTGTACTCCGGTCTGCCCGGCCGCCACTACTTCCTCACGGCCATCATGGCAGCCCGCTTCCTCAGCTCGGCATTCTGTGCGGGTCCCGCCATTCTGCTGCTGCTGGTCTTCCTTGTCCGCAAGCTCACCGGATTCAACCCCGGCCGCGAAGCGGTGCAGACCCTGACGAAGATCATCACGTATGCCATGGCCATTAACGTGTTCTTCTTCCTGCTGGAAGTGTTCACGGCCTTCTACAGCGGCATTCCCGGCCACGCGCATCCCATTGCCTACCTGTTCGCAGGGCATGACGGGCATGTGGACTGGATTACCGGTGCCATGTGGATTGGCGCAACCCTTGCGCTGCTCAGCCTCGCACTGCTCATTCCCCCGAGCCTGCGCGACAACGAGCAGCTGCTGCCCTGGTCGCTGGGTATCCTCGTGCTGGCCACGTGGATAGACAAGGGCCTCGGCCTCATCATCGGTGGCTTTACGCCCAACCCCTTCGAGAAGGTGACGGTATACACCCCCACCGTGCCGGAACTGCTCATCTCGCTGGGCATCTTCGCCGTGGGCTTCTTCGTGATCTCCGTCCTCTGGAAGATCGCGCTTGATGTGAAGAAGGAAGCCGGCCACTTCTAGCCGCCCCTGCCGTAAAATGAAACGGGCCTGTCCTTGGCGGACAGGCCCGTTCTTTTTTGCATGCTCTTTAATCAAGATCAGATCGTAACCGACAGTAACGCAGCAACCGGCAGTAACAGGCAGTTGCCGGCAGCCAAGCTCCCGCACTCCACTCCAAAGCAGCTACGAAGCTTTGGTGCCGTCGGGAACCGTGCCGGAACCGGTCAGCAGTTCCATGCCCGCCGGCGTCTTAAGCGCCAGAATCATGCCGTGGGATTCCAGCCCACGCAGCATACGCGGCTTAAGGTTGGCTACAACCACGACCTGTCTGCCTACAAGCTGCTCCGGTGTGAAAAATTCCTTAATGCCCGCACACACCTGACGCGGCTTCTCTTCGCCAAGGTCCACTTCCACGCGGTACAGGCGGTCTGCCTTGGGATGGTTCTCCACCACCAGCACGGTGCCTACCCGCAGGTCCAGCTTCTGGAAATCTTCAAATTCTATGGCGGCAATCTCAGCCTCAACCTTCTCAGGTGCAGGCTTTGCCACAGCAGCAGTTTCCTTGGCAGCCTGGGGTTGCTTGGCGGCAGCAGGAGCTTCCGTTTTGCGCAGCGCCTCCATATCCACACGGGGGAAAAGGTTAGACCCCAGCGCAGGCGCAATACCCGCAGGCATCCCCCCCCAAGAATCCACTTCCGCCCGAAGGTCCGTACGCGCAGCGTCGAAGGGAATGCCCAACTGTGCCACCATCTTCTCCGCCGCTTCGGGCATCACAGGCCACAGGTGCAACGCCACCTTGCGCATGGATTCCAGCAACGTATACATAACCGTTCCCAGCCGCTCCATATTGCCTTCCTTGAACAGGGTCCACGGCTGGCAGGTATCCACATACTTGTTCAAGGCGCGTACCAGTTCCCACAGCGATTCCAGCCCGTTGGAAAACCGCACGTTCTCAAACAACTGCTGGAAGTTGCGCTGGGCGTTGGCTGCCAGTTCACGGATAGCAGCCTCTTCCGGCCCTTCCGCGCCGGGTGCAGGCACAACCCCGCCAAAGTATTTGGTATTCATGGAGAGAACGCGGCTGAACAGATTGCCCAGATCATTGGCAAGATCGGCATTCAGCCGGGCCACCAGCGCCTCTTCCGAAAAGCTGGCATCGCTGCCGAAGTGCATCTCGCGCAGCATAAAATACCGGAAGGCATCCAGCCCGTAACGGTGCACCATCTCCAACGGTTCCACCACGTTACCGATGGACTTGGACATCTTGGTGTCCCGCACCAGCCAGTATCCGTGGACGTTCAGATGGTTGTACGGCTCAAAACCCGCCGCCTTGAGCATGGTAGGCCAGAAAATGGCGTGGGGCTTGAGAATGTCCTTGGCAACAAGGTGCTGCACTCCCGGCCAGAAGCGGGAGAACTTTTCCCCGTCGGGCCAGTCCAGCGCGGTCACGTAGTTGAGCAGCGCGTCAAACCATACGTAGGTAACAAAATTGCTGTCAAAGGGCAGTTCTATGCCCCACTCCAGACGGGATTTAGGCCGCGATATGCACAGGTCTTCCAGCGCACCGCTGTCCAGCAGCGCAAGCACCTCGTTACGGTACCGCTCCGGGCGTATGAAATCCCGGTTGTCCAGAATGTGCTGCCTGAGCCAGTCCTGATACTTGGACATGCGGAAGAAATAGTTCTTCTCCGCAATGTATTCCGGCTTGGTCTGGTGCTGCGGGCACAGGCCGTTTTCCAGTTCCTTTTCAGGATAAAACCGCTCGCAGCCATAGCAGTAATGCCCGCCGTATTCCCCGAAATAGATGTCACCGCTGTCATAAACCTTTTGCAGAACGGCCTGAACCACCTGCTTGTGCCGGGGCTCCGTGGTGCGGATGAAATCATCGTTGGAGATATTCAGGTGCGGCCACAAATCACGGAACAACTGGCTTATGCTGTCCACGTATTCCTGCGGGCTGCAGCCATTCTTTTCCGCCGCCTGCACGATCTTGTCGCCATGCTCGTCTGTTCCTGTCAGAAAATAGGTATCCCGCCCCATAAGGGAATGGAAACGGCGCATGGTATCGGCAATGACGGTGGTGTAGGCATGCCCCAGATGGGGCTTGGCGTTTACGTAATAGATGGGCGTTGTTATATAAAACGGTTGCAAGGGGATGCTCCTCATTGCTTCGCCCGGCGGATGGGCCGCCGGGCGTGGATTACTGCATAACGCACCGCAAGGGTGCCTACTCACAAAATGCAAAGATCGGGACTAGGCGTCTTCCCCGGCAGGCTTGCGCTTGCGCTTGCGCCTGCCCCGGCTGGTCTTGCGCGAACCGGGTTCTGCACTCTTCACGGGCTTACGCAGGGGCGTCAGCCGGGCAATCTTGGGATTGTGGGCAGGCTGATCCGGCTGGTTCTGCTGTTCCGGCTCAACCGGTTCACCCGAGCCACCCGATCCACCAGATCCGAGCGGTTCACCCGATACTCCCGAGTCCCCGACCTGCACGGAACGGGCGAAAGACTCCCCAGCAACAGCCTGCACCTGTTCAGCGGTTGCATCGGAAGACAAGGCCCTCTCCGGTGCAGCAGGCTCTGACGGCTCTGCATACGCTTGTCCGGCTTGTGCTTCGTCCGGTGCCATACGGGCATCGCCGTGGGCCACAGACGGGGCACCTCCGGCATCGGCGGGCACTTCCTCGTCCTCTCCGTCACTGTCCAGCCCGGCGGTGATAAAGGGCGGTAATCCGGTGCGCGCCGGACCTGCGGAAAAAGATGGAACACCTGCCTCTTCGCTACGCACAGGCAGAACAGCGGCAACAGCCTGTCCGTCCAATTCTCCGATTATGTCTTCGGGTCCGAACTCCGCCTGTGCAACCACATCGGCTTCTTCACCCAGCAGAGCCTCCACAGGTTCAGCATCCTCGGGCCCCATGGCAAATACGGGTTCGCCATCATCCCCCTGCACCGCCCCGGAGACAACCGCGTACTGGGGCAGCACAATGCCGCCACGTGCCGGGCCGGAAGAAAGCTCCTGAGATGCCGGAATATCCGACCCGGAGCCTGTCTCCCCCGCATCGCGTTCCGCGCCTTCAACAATCGCACGCTTGGCAGCCGCTCTTGCCGCATCCTGTTTGGCCTGATCAGGACGCGAAGGTTTGAGCGTTTCCCACTCCTCCAGCGTAAATTCCTTTTCCTCGTTGGCTTCGGTCAGCACGGCAATGCTGTTGCGGAACATGTTTGCCCGCAGCACCTTCACCGCGCCCTCTTTGGTCTGATATTTCTTGCCCAGCTTGGGGCAGGCTCTGTGAAATTCTTCATAGTTATGCTGCTCATAGGAAAGGCAGCACAAAAGGCGACCGCATATGCCGGAAATCTTGGCCGGATTAAGGAACAGGTTCTGTTCCTTGGCCATCTTTATGGTCACAGGGGCAAAGGTACGCAAAAACTGGCGGCAGCAGCACACCATGCCGCAGTTGCCCACGGCACCTATCATCTGCGTTTCATGCCGCACCCCTATCTGCCGCAGTTCAATCCGCGTGCGATAGGTCTTGACCAGATCCTTGACCAGTTCACGAAAGTCTATACGCGCGGGTGCCGTGAAGTAGAAAACGATTTTGCTGCGGTCAAAGTAGACTTCCACATCCACCAGCTTCATTTCCAGCTTGCGGCTTCGGATGCAGTCAACACAATACTGACGGGCTTCCCGCGCCAGCAGTTCGTTTTCCTGCTCACGCTCCAGATCCTCGCTCACGGCAAGGCGGTGCACTGGTTTTATCTCATCCACCTCGGCGTCGTCCGGCAGAACTTCGTGCTCGGAAACCACCTTTCCCAGCCCCTGCCCCTGTTCGGTCTTCACAATGACCCTGTCGCCGACATTCACCTCAAAAGAACTTTTTTCAAAATAATAAATCTGCCCGTATTCACGGAACTTAATACCCAATATCAATGCCATCTGTATTCTCTTTACTCACCGCGCGGCAGGCGGTGTATATGGTATGCTGTCCCGCACGCACGCGGCGCGCAGGCAGGTAGAATCGCGCATTCGTAACCTCTTCTTTTCGACTTTTATGGCGTCTGTGTCAACAAAGGCGACACGGTGAATATGTGGTTGTCAACCTGACCGAACATGATTATGAGAAATCTTTCACAGGGGGTTCCCCTCCACGCATCAGGAGAAGCCATGATACCGCGCGAAGAAGCCCTGCAATTGCTGCTCGGTCACAACCCGGAAGAGCACCTTGTCCACCACGCCCTCGCATCAGAAGCCGTCATGCGCCATCTGGCACAGTCATTTGGCGAGGACGCCGACCTGTGGGGTCTGACCGGCCTTCTTCACGACATCGACTTCCCCTACACCAAGGATTCTCCCGAACGCCACGGAATCATGGCCGCCGAGCTGCTGCCGGACACACTGCCCGCAGCCATGCTGCAGGCCATCCGTGCCCACAACTCGGAATATACCGGCCACGAGCCGTCTTCCCGCCTTGATCACGCGCTGCGCTGCGCAGAGAGCGTTACCGGCCTTGTCTCCACCAATGCCCTTGTCCGCCCGGAAGGAATGGACGGGATGCAGCCCAAAAGCCTGAAAAAGAAAATGAAAGACAAGGCATTTGCCGCCAGCGTGAACAGAGACCGGATACGGGAGTGTGAACAGGTTGGACTGGAACTTGGTGATTTCTTCCAGATTGCGATTGACGCGATCACACCCATTGCCGGCAATGTGGGGCTGGCAAAACGTTAAGACCGCAAGGAACAGCGCACAATGAACATCTCCTTTGTCATCGTCACGAGCAACGTGAAAAAGTTAATCGGCAACTGTCTGGAGTCCATTTTCGAAACCGCCGCTGAACTGGAAGGCGCGGATGTGAAAACCGATGTGGTGGTCGTGGATAACGCCTCTGCAGACGGCACAGCCGATACCGCCAAAAGCGCCTGCCCCCAGATCACCCTCATCCGCAACGCAGACAACAGGGGCTACGCCGCCGCTGCCAATCAGGGCATTGCCGCTGCTGCGGGCGACCTGATTTTCTTCGTTGATCCGCAGCTTGCGCTGGAACCCGGTTCCGCACGCCGCCTGCTGGATTACATGGAAACCAACACCGCCTGCGGCATAGCAGGCGGCAAGATAGTGGACCCGAAGGGCTTCGCGCTCAAGGCTTCGCGCCGCCTTCCCGGATTTGTTTCCAAAATGGCTTCCGCGCTGGGCATACGGTGCCGCTGCAAGGCAACCATCTCCCAGCCCAAGGAAGTCTGCGCCGTCGACTTTTCCTTTACCGTGGTGCGCAAGGCTCTCTTCTGCAACATCGGCAAACTGGACGAGCGGTTCTTCGGCACCCATGCAGACATGGACCTCTGCCGCCGCGCCCATAAAGCCCTCAATCCCACATGGAAGGTGGCCTATGTGCCGCAGGCAAGTGCCCGTGTGCTCGACCGCTTTGCCATGAAGGCAGAACCGGCAGACTTCGCCCTCTACGGCGAAGGCGTGGTGCGCGCCCGCACCCGCAGCGAGCAGATGTATTTCTGGAAGCACTATTGCTCTCTCACCGTGCTCTTCTTTGCCCTTACGGACATCGCCGTCCACTCCGTGCGGTACGGCATCAATCTGCTGCCCCGCATAGGCGATGCCGACAAACGAGCCTACCATTGCGCCGTGGTGCGTGAAACGTCTAATGCCATGCTGGATACCCAGCTCGGCAGCCAGTTCCCCACCAAGCCTTGGTAGCAGCCTCCGGGCTGTTTTCCCAAGCCGGAAACGGAAAAAGGGCGGGATGCGCATGCATTCCGCCCTTCTCTGTTCCGAACATTCCGTTCACCGGACTGCCGCTGAAAATTACCCGCAGCCCCTTACGCATCCCTGTGCACAGAGGCGTGCACGCTGCCGTCCGGCAGCACGTAGGCGTGAGCCATATGGTCCGTGTTGTGGAACAGGCCGTACTCGCCCTTGCTGTTCAGCATAATCAGCCCTGCATGACCCTGCACGCGGGCATGCAGCAGCTCTATACCCATGCGCGCGGCGGTCATGGCATCGTGCTGTGCCAGATAATCACAGGCGGAACGGCACATGAGCGTACGGATGATCCCCTCCCCGAAGCCGGTGGCAGAGGCCCCGCCCAGCAAATTATCACAATAGACACCGGCCCCGCAGATGGGCGCATCGCCCACCCGGCCGGGACGCTTGCCCGGCGTTCCTCCGGTGGAGGTAGCCGCAGCCATGTTGCCGTACCGGTCTATGGCCACCGCCCCCACCGTGCCCTGCGGCACAGGCTTAAAGGCATCGTGCGTGCAGTAGCCCTGCTGGTTGCATATGGTTTCAAAAAGCTTGAGCTCCCGTTCTGTCACCAGAGCGCGAGGGTCGCATTCCTTCAGCCCCTGTTCACGGGCAAACCGCTCAGCTCCTTCACCCACCAGAAAGCAGAACTCCGTTTCCATAAGCTTGCGGGCAATATCCACGGGTGTCATGAACCGCCGCACCGCCGCCACCGCGCCAAAATTAAGATCGCGCCCGTCCATGATAGAGGCATCCAGCTCTATCTGCCCGTCGCTGTTGAGCACCGCACCTCTGCCCGAGTCAAAGGTAGGGTCCATCTCCAGCACGTTCACCGCCGTCTGCACGGCGTCCAGCGCACTTGCCCCGCGTTGCAGCATGGGCCATGCGCGCTCCACCGCCTCGCGGCATCCGTCAATATGCGCCTTCTGGCGCTCGGGCGGAATGGTCCACGCTCCGCCGTGCACAATAATCTTCGGTTCCATGAAATTCCACAGTGTTTGAATGTTGCACAAAATGGCCCGGCCCGTTACCCCGCAGGGCACAGGCACAGCGCACCCAGCGGCGGCAGGGTGAGTTCCAGATAGTGGTCCCCGCTGAAGTGGTCCCGTTCCGCCGTAACCGCGCCGTTATTGCCTACATTGGAGCCGCCGTAAAGCTCGCTGTCAGAATTGAGCAGTTCCGACCACAGCCCTCCCTGCGGGGCGGCTATGCGATAGTGCGTGCGCACCACGGGAGTAAAGTTAAAGACCCACAGCAGCGGTTTTGCGCCGGGAGCCATACGTATAAAGCTGATGACCGAAGCCGCATAGTCCGTAACATCCACCCAGCGGAACCCGGACCAGTCATGATCGCACCTATGCAGTGCCGGTTCACGCACCAACAGACGGTTAAGCTCCCGCACAAGGCTGCGTATCCCTTCATGGGCAGGAAACTGCCTGAGGCACCAGTCCAGTTCCCGCGAGGCATTCCACTCGTTCCACTGCCCGAACTCGCCTCCCATGAAGAGCAGTTTCTTGCCGGGGTGTGCCCACATGTAGGCATACAGCAGGCGCAGGTTGGCCTGTTGCTGCCACATGTCGCCCGGCATCTTGGAGAGCAGGGCGCCCTTACCGTGCACTACCTCATCATGAGAAAGCGGCAGAACAAAATTTTCCGAGAACGCGTAAAGCATGGAAAAGGTAAGGCTGTTGTGGTGGTGCGGCCGGTAGATGGGGTCCTTGCGCATGTAGTCCAGCATGTCGTGCATCCAGCCCATGTTCCATTTGAACGTGAACCCCAGACCGCCCGTATAGAGGGGACGCGAAACCCCCGGCCACGACGTGGACTCCTCCGCAATGATGCTCGCGCCGGGAAACTCCGCATGAACCACCCGGTTCAGTTCGCAGAGAAAGGAGATGGCGTCCAGATTCTCCTTGCCGCCATGCTCGTTGGGCACCCAATCGTCCCCTTCCCGCGAGTAGTCCAGATAGAGCATGGAGGCCACCGCGTCTATGCGCAGTCCGTCAAAATGGAATTCCCGCAGCCAGTACAGGGCGTTGGCGAACAGGAAGTTGCGCACCTCATGCCGCCCGTAGTTAAAAATGTAGGTGCCCCAGTCCGGGTGTTCGCCTTTGCGGGGGTCCATGTGCTCGTACAGGGCACTGCCGTCAAACCGGCCCAGGCACCACTCATCCTTGGGAAAATGCGCGGGCACCCAGTCCAGCAGAACGCCTATGCCCGCCTGATGGCAGCGGTCCACAAAAGACTTCAGTTCTTCCGGCGTACCGAACCGCGAGGTAGGCGCATAGTAATGGCTGGTCTGATATCCCCATGACTCGTCCAGAGGATGCTCGGCCACAGGCAGCAGTTCCAGATGCGTGAACCCCATGTCCAGCAGGTACGGAATGAGCCTGTCGGCAAGCTCCCCGTAGGAGAGGAACGGCGCCTGCCCCTCGTACCCGTTGGGCCTGCGCATCCACGACCCCAGATGCACCTCATAGATGGAAATGGGAGAGGCCAGCGGCGGCCCTGTCTCACGCCTGCGGGCCATCCAGTCTGCGTCCTGCCACTTGTAATTGTCCACATCCCACGTCACCGCAGCAATGCCCGGCCGCAATTCCGCATACAGGGCAAGGGGGTCAGTCTTGTACACAATCCGCCCGTCTCCGCCCATCACACCGAACTTGTAGAGGGTTCCGCGCTCCATATGCGGCACAAACGCCGCCCATATGCCTGAAGACCCCACGGGGTATAACGGCAAATCGCCGTATCGCCAGTCATTAAACGGCCCTGTCAGATGAACTTCTTTGGCATTGGGAGCCCACACGGCAAAGCGGTATCCGGCCTCCCCCTCCTGTTCCACGGGGTGCGCCCCCAGAATACGGTACAGGTCCCAGTGTTCGCCCTTTCCGAAGAGGTACAGATCAAACGGCTCAATGAAGGTCGGTATGGTGTGCATGCGCTGTCCTTGCGATATCCGGCTACTGCATGCCCAATTCGCGGTAGAGTTCTATGTATTCGGCTCCTGAGTGCTCCCATGTGAACGCCTGCTGCATGGCCCTGCGCACCATGGCCTGCCATGCGTCCGGCATGGTACGCCAGACGGAAACGGCAAGCATGATCGCCTCGTAAAAAGCCTGTGGTGTGGGCTGCTCGAAGATGAACCCCGTGGCCTGCTTGTCCGGCCATGGGATGATGGTGTCCTTAAGGCCGCCCACAGCGGTTGCCACCGGGGGCGTGCCGAACCGCAGCGCGTACATCTGTGTAAGCCCGCACGGTTCGTAGGTGGAAGGCATGAGAAATATGTCGCACCCGGCCTGAATGCGGTGGGCCAAATCCTCGGTATAGCTCACCAGCGTGGCAAGACGTCCCGGGTAATCTTCCATCATGGCCAGCAGACGGGCTTCCTTTTCCAGATTCCCCTCGCCCAGCACCACCACGCCCACATCCTGCTGCATCAGCCGGGGCAGAATATCTATGAGCAGGTCCACACCCTTCTGCCGCCGCAGCCGCCCGATGAACCCGAGCAGAGGTCTTTCCTTCAGCGCGGGGTTCAGACGCAGTTCGCTGATGAGGTCCGCCTTGCAACTGCGCTTGCCCTTCAGGGCGTTGGCTCCGTAGTTGCATGAAATAAACTTGTTGTCGCCGGGATTCCATATGGAATAGTCCGCCCCGTTCAGAATGCCGTGCAGCTTGTGCCGCCGCGCCCGCAAAACTCCCTGCAATCCGCAGCCGAATTCATCGGTAAGGATTTCCGATGCGTAGCTCGGCGAAACCGTTGTTATCTTGTCCGCACAGGCAATGCCGCCCTTCAGGAAATTGAAGTCTCCGTAAAACTCCACCCCCTCGGGCGACCACGCTTGCGGCGGCAATCCGCAGTTTTCAAACAGACGCGAAGAAAAACGCCCTTGAAAGGCCAGATTGTGAATGGTCATGACACTGCGCGTATCCTGCCAGAACGGATCGTGCTGCCGCCAGTAGTGCAGATAGGCGGGAACCAGCGATGCCTGCCAGTCATGGGCATGCAGGATATGCGGCGCGGGTCCGAGCCGCTTCAAAAATTCCATGACCGCGCGGTTGAAAAAGATAAAGCGTTCGGCATTATCAAAGTAATCGCCCTTGTGGTCGTTGTAATAGAACCGCCGGTCGAAAAACTCGCTGCGGTGAACAAAGTACACCGGCATGCCGTGAAAATTCGCCTGAAAAATGTCGGCTGTTATGGGCCCCCACGGATACCCCACATGGCAGTCGGACCATGCCAGATGCACGCCAAACTGTGCCGAACCCAGCCTGCCGTAAAACGGCGTGACAACGGCCGTTCGTATACCCATGCGGTGCAGGGTAAGCGGCAGTGCCCCCAGAACATCTCCAAGCCCGCCCGTCTTGGAAAAGGGATAAATTTCCGATGTGACAAAGACAACCTGTGGTCTCATCTGTCTGTCTTCTCCTCCGTTCATGAACGGCTCGCGACACTCCCGGAATGTAGCCGCTCACAAGGCAGCGACACGTGTGCCCTGTTGCCGCTCCGGCCCTACCGTTCAACCCGCCCTTTCCGCCTGCCCGCCCAACTTTCTCGCCTGTCCACCCAAAGCTCTCGCCCAAATTTCTCGCCCAACCTTCCCACCTGTCCGCTCAGTCTGCGGAAACATCATCCGGTCACAACCATGATACATGGCCTGCAGACCGCACCATATCATACATGACCGGAAGCTCCCCGCACACACAGCAAAAAGAAATTAAATCCGCTCTATAGTACCGGGGCAAAAAGTCTCTCAACAATTATTTCCGGAATCCGCCCGACGTACTGCGCCAGCCACCGCCCTTACCGTCTCCACGCTTACCGCTTCAGCCTGTTCAGGCTCCGCTCAAAATCCCGGAGAATGCGGGCATGGTCAAAACAAAGCCCCGGCAGGTCGGAGAGCGGGAAAAACCTCGCCCGCCCTGCGTCGTCCCCCGCGCGCAACCGCGAAAGGTCCTCCGCCTCAGCCGTAAACACACAACTTATGGTGTGCAACCGGGCATCACGGGCAGGGTCGGAATACACGCCAAGCAATCCTGTAAGCCGCACATCCAGTCCCGTCTCCTCCCGCGCCTCACGAACGGCTGCGTGCTCCACCGTCTCGCCGTAGTCCACAAATCCTCCGGGCAGCGCCCAGCCCAAAGGCGGGTTCTTCCGCTCAATGAGCAGAACACCCAGCCTCGGTTCATGAACCAGGATATCCACGGTGGGAACGGGATTACGCCATGTGGGAACTGCCGCCCCGCAGGCGGGGCAGGGAATGGAGTGCTGCATGCGGTCCTCTTTTTCCGGTATGATGCCAGCATACCGCAATATGCGGACAAGGTGTACAAAAAAACGGCCGTATCGGGTGCCACCCCGTACGGCCGTTTTTTGCAAAAGAAAGAAGGTATATCTCTTTAAGCAGAAATTGTGCCAACCTCCCACCGCACACATCCGCCCTTTTCATCTCGCACCTATCTACTCGCAATAAAAAAACTTTACCACAAAGCCCATCGTGCAATGCCGCGCTTTGACGCGTACCGCCCGTGTAAAAAACTGAACCGCCGGAAAGAAACGCCTGTGCCCCAATGCCTGCGGATTCAACTTCTTGAACCAAAACGCGCGCGACAATGCCCCGGAAACGCAGCAAACCTGCAGTCCCCCTGCCCTCCGCGCGCTCTTTCGGAAGCCGGACAAGGGTACCGTTCCCGCACGCTGCACCATAACCAACGGGAAGGTACAAAAAATCAGACCCCGCGCATGCTAGCACGCGCCAAGGCCTGAAAAGTCTGCACCGTCTGCATCATATAAGGCTTTTCACCGGATAAGGGTATGTCAAATCACCACGGCAAACCCTGCCGCGCGCAGGGCCTCTTCGTCCACAGCACCATGGCGCACGATGCGCACCGTCTTCTGCCCTGCAATTTCCACAAGGGTGGATGCCTTTCCGCCCGCCGGGGCCGGAGGCATGTCCAGCACGCCCCCTGTTGCCGCCACCAGTTCGGGATCAAGCGACTGCGCAGCCGTAACCGGAGCTCGCCCGCTTATGTTGGCACTTGTGGAAACAAGCGGTCCGCACACCTCACGGCACAGTTCCCGCGCCACGGGATGCGGGGTGAGCCGCACGGCAACCCGGCCGGATTCTCCCGTGAGCACGGCGGGCACCCGCACGGATGCGGTTACAAGCACAGAAAGCGGCCCCGGCCAGAAGGCCTTTGCAAGGGCTTCCACCGTACGCGAACCGGTATCGGTAAGCATGGCGAGTTGCTCCATATCCCCGATAATCACCGGCAGGGGCATGGCTTCCGCCCGTTTCTTGACGGCAAAAATCTGATTGATGGCAAACACGTCAAAGGCTGAGCATCCCACCGCGAAAAAGGTCTCCGTGGGGTAGCAGACCAGTGCCCCCTCGCGCAGCAGCCGTGCGGCAGCAGCCACATCCAAGGCAGAACCGGGTGCGGCGGAAACGGCTGAAAGGCCGGGTATGCCTGGCTGGCAAGGCGTTACTGGAATCTTATCATGCGTCATGGCTGCACCTCCTCTCAAACTGCGCTCTGTTCCGGCACTTGCGGGTTGACATCTGCGCGCCCGCCGCTCACCTTTGAGCAGCATCCACACCGTAGCACAGCGCAAGGCAAGAATGAAACAGATACGCATCATCGCAGTGGGAAAAATCAGGGAACCTTTCTGGGCACAGGCTGCCGGGCACTATCTCAAACGCCTGAGCCATTCGATGAAGGTTCTAGAGGTCATAGTCAAAGACGGCAACGCCCGCATGTCCACCGAAGCCCGTTCCGCTGAAGAAGGCGAACGCATACTTGCCGCCCTGCTGCCCACGGATATTCCCATATGCATGGACGAACACGGCAAAACCCGCACATCAGTGCAGTTTGCCCGGTTTCTGGAAGACGCATTACTGGACGGCAACCGCACGCCATGCTTCATCATCGGCGGCGCATTCGGCCTTTCCGCCCCCGTGCTGGAAGCATGCCGCCACAAGATCAGCCTCTCCCCCATGACCTTTACCCACGAGATGGCCCGCGTGCTCCTGCTGGAGCAGCTGTACAGGGCCGATTCCATTCTGCGGGGCAGCCCCTACCACCACGAGTGACCCAACCGGGCACGCAATATCCGCCAAAATCTTACGGGCATTTCCCCTGCAACTGGCTTTACGGGAATTACCAGCTACAGCACCTCGTACACACGGGTGTGGGCATTCCCATGCACAAGACGGAAATAGGGAGCAATATCCTCAGCTTCGGGATTGCCGACAAGCAACCGCACCATCATGCTCCGATACATGTTGGTATCCATGATGTAACGGGTGTCAGTCAGGTCGTCGATGACAAGATGCACCCCGTTGAAGCGGAAAAACTCCCGGTGCTGCACGCCAGAGGTAGTGATAATGTCCACGCTGTCCACCGCCATGGGAGTACGGATACTTCCGCTGGTTTCCGCAAAAGCTCCCATCTGCAGGTTCAGGGAAATCTGTCCGAGTTTGGTAAGATTATACCCCGTCATGCTGGCGGTGGCAAAATCCCACGTCCCAAAGCGTGAAATCCACGCCCCCAGCTTAAGTGAGTCCACACTGACAACCAGATACTGCGGACGCCGCAGGGGAATATCCATATCCTTTTCCCGCAGGTCCTGCATGAGCTGCAGCACCTCTTCCCGGCTCTGGCCTTCAATGGCAGGATACATGCTCTCGCCATGGGCCATAGTATAGCGAATAAGCTGGTTGGCAAACCGGGGATTATCCGTCGCATACACCGCTGCAGAGGGGTACAGCCTGTCTGAGTTGTGCCGTGCGCCGTCCGCAAAGGTGCGCAGCCCGGTAAAATACTGCGAGGCAAATCCCCAATCCCACCAGGTCCATATCGTGCCGCCGGGAGTGAGCTTGGGCTTGGCAGCCTTAAGCACCTGGACGTGCGGCACGGATATGAACGGCACAACGGGCAACTGAGGCATCTGGTTGACCACCGGAATAATCAGCAGACCCGTCAGCGCGGCGGCAAGCCCCACCCGCACCGCTCTCCGGCCGTATCCTGACTGCCAGAAATACCGCAGCAGCAGGTGCAATGGCACCATCAGCCCCGCAGCCATTGCGGGGGCGGCAAACATGGCCATACGTCCGCCCAGCTTAGGACTGAGCAGGCCCAGCGCAAACAGGGGCAGCAACATGGCGAGCGAAGGCGCAAACCACAGTGCCACGAGGTATCCGGCACATCCCAGAATGGAGACGATGGCCAGCGGGTAGAAATACTGGAACATCTCCATCCATCGCAGGTTCTGTGCTTCGATAACGCTCTGCACCACCGCGGGGAAGGAAACAGCCAGACTGAAGCCTCTTTCCGCATCCCCGCCTGTCGCTTCCGGCTTCAAATACAGTTCAACACGGGTGATAACGGAATGGATAAGTTCCCCGTCCACCCCGATGAGAACAATACCCGCCGCCAGCAGAGGGGCGCAGTAGCGTGCTGCCAGAAACCGCTCTGCCCATGCGGAGGGGCGAACCAAAGCCGCAAAAAGCAGCAGCGCCAGCAGCGTACCAAACAGTTCTCCCCCCATGGGCAGGGCATACAACGCAACACCGGCGAGCAGCGGCAGCCGCCTGCCGGAACGCCCGAGCACCAGCACAAGCCCAAGAGCAGTAATAGGGAAAATTTTGGAAAGATAATCGAAAAAGACGTGCAGGTCGCGCATCATCCATCCGGCTATGCCGGTGAGCAGCAGCATCGCCCATAGAACCATGCCCGCTTCGCGGTCTTCCACATTTTCGCGGTCTTGCTTTCTGCCGGAGGAACGCCCCTGCTGCTCCTTGCCCAGCCACACCCGCAACGCTTCACCCGGCGTAAGAATACGCCCGTGCAGCAGATAGATGGGCGCTATAACCAGCAGAAGGGGACAGAGCAGGGTCACAAGGTCGGTATCATAGAACCCGTGCAGGGTGCGGTACAGAAAACTCGGGCTAAGCGCAGTTATCACGGCGGCCGCTACACCCAGTTCTGCACACCCCACTGCAACACAAAGGCACAACATGGCCACTGCCACCAGACTTGCCAGCACGGCGGGTGACCAGAACGCCAGCGTATCATAGGAAAGGCCTGTCGACGATTTAAGCACAGAGGTCAGAGAAGCAAAAGCGTCTCTCCCGAACGTTGCCGGGTCAATGGCACGCACCACCCAGTTGTAGGCGTCATGCGTGGCCAGCAGACGCTCTCCGTCCACCATGGTCGCGGCATCGGACAACGGAAAGGGCTGCAGGAAACGCACCCCCAAAACCACGGCATAGGCAAGCAGCCCGTACAGCAGGCTCAGCTTCCAGTCGAAGGAACGGTAGGCAATTTTCATGCGGACACCCGGACAGGGTTTAATGGTTTACACTTGGCGGCCTATTGAAACGCGCTCCCGCAGACCAGCAAAAAGAGAAAAGGCAGTGCGCTGAAAATTTTCAGCGCCACCGCAAAGAATCCACATGCAAAGGCTGATTCTTCATAAACGGGCAGCCATCCGGCTTCAGCGGCCTTTCAGAACGACCGCCGTCTCACATGCGGAGAATCCGGCATGGTCATGTTTCATGCTGCGCGTACTGTACATGGTGACAGGCGGATATTCAAACACAAATCCCCTCCGGGAGCCGAAGAGCCCCAGCCCCTTCCCGGCTGGAAACACTGCGGACCAACCCAGCAATTCCCCTCTTCCCGGACAACAAAATTTCAGGTACACCTGCCCCGGATTGCATTGGCGCAGAGTGCCCACATGACGGACACCAAGACCGCTCACCGCATCCGGCATCCGCAACAGGGTCTCCAACAGGTCCCCTAACCGCACACGGCATAAAAACCAACTCCTGCGAGGATTACCCCATGGCCGCACTCAATCTGCAATATCTTCAGCAACTCGGTGAATACATGTCGTCCGGCAACATGCTTGAGGACTTTGAAAATTCTCCCGAAGAACGTCGGCACGAGATGCTTGAATTTCTGGAAACCCTCATGGACATCGCCGAACTGGCGGATGAAACTGCTACCAAAATGATCTTCAAAAATTCTCAGATGGGAACGCTGCTCGGCCTGAGCGACCAGAAATAACGGCGGTCGCGGCCCACGGCATACTCCTGCTGCACCTCGGCGGACCAGCCTGCGGGCAGACTTGCCGGAGCGGACTCAAGAGCCAGCACCACAACCCGTCCCTGCGGGTCCACATGGGGGCGAACAAAATCCAGCAGTTTCTCCCAGGGCATAAACGCCCTGCTCAAAATCACGTCTGCGGGCTGCCTGTCGCGCATAAAGTCCTCTGCACGGCCACGGAAAACATGGGTATCCGCCAGCTTCAGGCGAGTCACAACCTGTTGCATGAACAGGGTACGCTTCTCCCGCACTTCAACCAGATGATACTCACCCGCCTTCCAGACAATGCGCAGGGGAATGCCCGGCAGCCCCGCCCCTGCCCCCAGATCCCAGCACCGGGGGGCGTGCGGCAACTGCAGCCCTTCCAGAAACCGGGCAAGGTGCAGGCTGTCCATTATCAAAATCCGCAGGGCCGCCTCCCATCCATACGGCCCCACAAGGTTCATGGCCTTGTTCCACTTCATCAGCAGTTCAAGATACTCGGTCAATGCCCGCGTTTCCTCTTCCGACTGCGCAAAGCCCTGCTCCCGCACTATTCCGGCCACTGCCGGGATACCCAAAGGAATGTTCTGCTTCAACAACCTGTCCTCGCTGGCATTTGTCTTTCACGCCGTACCATGCGGCCACAGTGCGGCAGGGAACAAGCTCTACTGTACGATGGCGGCACTTGCAAGCTCCCCGCTTATACCCTATTACCTCTCCACGCATGAGTCCATGCACCAAACATTCACTATGCGGAGAGTTTGCATGTCCCACCCCACCGTTCTTTCCATTCTCTTCCCCGGCCAGGGCTCGCAGGAGCCGGGCATGGGCAGGGACGCCGCCGAGGCGGATTCCGATGTCATGAACCTGTGGAAGAAGGCAGAAGCCATAAGCGGCGCGGACCTGCGCGGCATATACTGGGATGGCGAAGAAGCGGAAATGGCCAACACCCGCTACCTGCAGCCCGCTCTCACCGTGGTCAATCTCGGCCTATGGATGCGGCTTGCGGGCAAGGTTGCCCCTGCCTGTACCTCCGGACACAGCCTCGGCGAATTCAGTGCCTTGGCTGCGGCAGGCGCATTGTCCCCCAATGAGGTGCTGGAAACCGTCTCCCTGCGCGGCAGACTCATGGCGGAAGCGGACCCGCAGGGCACCGGTGCCATGGCTGCCGTTCTGAAACTGCAGCTGGCAGACGTGGAAACGGTTGTACGCGAGTCCGAACAGGCTGTGGGCGAAATGATCCGGGTGGCAAACTATAACACCCCCGGCCAATTTGTGCTTTCCGGCACCCGCGCCGCCATTGCCGACGCTTCGGAAAGGGTCAAGGCTCTCAAGGGCCGCGCCCTGCCGCTGGCCGTTTCCGGCGCCTTCCACAGCCCGCTCATGGCGGAAGCAGCCAAGGAACTTGCCAAGCATCTTGCTTCCGTGCAGTGGAACAAGCCCAAATTTCCTGTTTTCTGCAACGTGCACGGCAAGGCGGTTACAGACGCAGCCTCGCTGCGGGACATCATGCCGCAGCAGATGACATCCTCCGTGCAGTGGATAGACACCATCCGCAACCAACACGCCGCAGGGGTTCGTTCGTGGATGGAGGTAGGCCCCAAGGGTGTTCTCGGCAAGATGCTCGGCCAGATTCTCGCCCCTGTTGCCGATCCCTCGGAATGGACCGGCACCTCCGTGGGCAATCTCGCCGCTGCAGAAGCCTGCCTCACTGCTCAGGCATAGCGGCCGGCAGAGCGTTCGCCGGTCCGTGAAACGGCAGATGGCTCTTGCTGCAAACCGGCTTGACACCTGATCGGATGAACCGACGGATAACCTGGCGTCTGCTGGCGGATAAACTGGCAGTCGGGTAATCAGGTTCGCCTGAAGGCAGAAAGCCCCCGCAGAGAGATGCCGCTCACGGCCTTCACGGCAGGGCATCTTTTCATCCGGGAGTAATTCGGCTATGTAGAAAAGTTCAGGCCGGGACGTCTGCTCCAAAACGTTCCGGACAAGTATTATGAACAAACAACGGGCACCGGCGGAGCGGAACACCAGGCCGGGCGGGCCTCAATAACCGGCTCTCCGCCCGTTTATTCCACATCATACAAATAACCACCATTCAGAGTACATACCGATGCGCGCAAAGAACCATCTGCTTCAGTCCCTCCAGACCATCGTAAGGGAAATGGATCTCACATGGCCGGAAAAGGCCACCATAGAACCGCCCAAAGACAGGCAGCACGGCGATATGGCCGCCAACATAGCCATGGTTCTGGCAAAGCAGGCCCATATGAGCCCGCGCGACCTTGCCGCCCGCATCGCCGGAGCACTGCAAAAGAACGATCCGCACATCGAGCGCATAGAAATTGCCGGTCCCGGCTTCCTGAACATAACCTTCTCACGGGATTTCTGGCGGCAGACCATGCGCGTCATTGAGCAGAGCGGCGACCGCTACGGCTCGGTAACGGTGGGCGCAGGAAAAAAAGCCCAGGTGGAATATGTTTCCGCCAACCCAACGGGGCCGTTGCACATCGGTCACGGACGCGGGGCCGCAGTGGGCGACAGCCTTGCCCGCCTGCTCCGCTTCGCGGGCTACACAGTTGAAACGGAATACTACATCAACGATGCCGGCCGGCAGATGTTCATTCTGGGCAGTTCCGTCCTGTTCCGGGCACGCCAGCTTTCCAGCCAGAACCTGCCCGACCCGGAAGATTTCTACCGTGGTGACTACATTAAGGATATAGCCGCAGAGGTGCTCAACCTGCACCCCGGCCTCATGTCCATGCCGGAAGAAGAGGCCCTGAATATCTGCCGGGACTATGCCCTGAACACCATTCTGGACGGCATCAAGAAAGACCTTGCCGACTTCAATGTTGAGCATCAGGTCTGGTTTTCTGAAAAATCCCTGCTGGCAGAAGGAGCCGTGGACAAGACCTTTGACCGCCTGCGCAAGGCCGGTCTTGCCTTCGATCAGGACGGAGCACTGTGGTTCCGCACCACCGATTTCGGTGATGACAAGGACCGCGTGCTGAAAAAATCAGATGGCCTTCTCACCTACTTCGCTTCAGACATTGCCTACCACGACAATAAATACGACCGTGGATTTGACCTCTGTGTCGACATATGGGGAGCAGACCACCACGGCTATGTGCCGCGCATGCGCGCCGCTGTGGAAGCGCTGGGTAAGCCCAAAGAGAGCTTCGAGGTCATTCTCGTGCAACTTGTCAACCTGCTGCGCGGCGGCGAACAGGTGGCCATGTCCACCCGCGCCGGTCAGTTCGACACGCTGGAGGAAGTGGTCAAGGAGGTGGGCAGGGATGCCGCCCGGTTCATGTTCCTTTCCCGCAAGAGCGACAGCCACCTCGATTTCGACCTTGATCTGGTAAAACGCCAGTCCATGGACAACCCGGTCTATTATGTCCAGTACGCCCACGCGCGCATTGCCTCTGTGCTGCGCAAGGCTGAAGAACGCGGCATCCGCCTGCCTGCCACTTCCGACGCCGCACTCCTTGCCGCCCTGAACGCGCCCGAGGAAATGGACATACTCCGCCTGCTGGAACAGTTTGAAGACGTGGTGGAGTCCGCCGCGCGGCAACTTGCTCCCCACCACATCAGCTTCTACATGCAGGAAGTGGCAAGCGCCCTGCACCGTTTTTACGCCAACACCCCCATCCTGAATGCGGGCGATGAAACCGTGGTTGCGGCCCGATTGGCCCTGCTCAAGTGCGTGGCCTGTGTCATCCGCAACGGGCTGTCCATTCTGGGGGTAAGCGCCCCCAAATCCATGTAGTACGGAACAACCATGGGAATCCGCTTTACACGGGAAAAGGATGCCGGAGAATCCGGCAGACGCAAATTCATCATAAGCCTCAGCCCCGCCGGTATGGCGGGGCTGGGCGCGATATGTCTGCTCTCTTTCATATGGGTCTTCGTGTTCGGCCTTCTGGTGGGCCGGGGATTCCAGCCGGAAGAGGCGATTCCCGAACTTAAGCGTTTTATGCCCACGGCGGACTCTCGGACCGGGTCCAACGCCAGCACGGCGTCACCCGCCCCCTCTCCGGAAGCCAACGCCACCGCAGGCATTATCAAGCCCGAAGATTTGAAGTTCTATGACCATCTGAAGACAGAGGCGGCTCCATCTCCCAAGCGCGCTCCTGTTCCCCAGCCCAAACCGACCACCGTTACGCAAACGCAGCAACCTGTCCAGATTGTGGAACAAATACCTTCCTCTGCCGCACAGCCTTCCGTGTCCGCCCTCCAGCCGCAAAAGCAGCCCAGACAGGCCAATGCGGTACCGCCTACAGCCCCCGTGCAAGATTCAGTCAGCAGTCTGGCAGACCAGATAACCGCAGGGGCCAAAGAAAACAAAGGTGGCGCAGATGATGCCACCGTGTATAATTATGTCTATCAGGTGGCGGCCTTCCGTGAGCGTGGTGCGGCGGAATCACTGAAATCACGCATAGAAGCATCCGGATTAAAGGCAAGAATAGAAAGCATTGCGTCAAACGATGCCACATGGTATCGGATTCAGGTTCTTTTTCAGGGAACGCCTGAAGACACGCGCCGGATGAAGGATGCTCTGCTGCCTCTGGGCATAAGCAAACCGTTACTCAAGGACAAACAGCTGGCGCGTTAACATCTGCCCGCCGCAACAGCGGTACACCACAGATATTCAGGCAGCCTGCCGTGACTGGGGGCCGAGACTCGCCCGGAGCGAGTATTGACTTTCATGCGATTCACATACAAAGGGTATGGAGAACGGCCAACCGCGCTCTGAGCGCACACTCAAGAGAGCCCACCCGGGCCGACTACAGAGACAATGAATACCACGCACGAACACGCTCCGAATCTTTTCGCCAGAATAGGCATACGCACACTGGCTGTGCTGGGCGAAATGGGGGCCATGTTCCTCTTCCTGCTGCACGGTTTGTGGCACATTTTCACCTCGCCCAAGCAACTGCGCAAAATCGTGTACCAGATGTACTTCATCGGGTCCAAGTCGCTGCTGGTCATCTGTCTCATCGGCTTATTCACGGGCATGGTGCTCGGGTTGCAGGGCTACTACACGCTCATTAAATTCGGTTCCGAAGGCCTGCTGGGAACAGCCGTTGCCCTTTCGCTCATCCGCGAACTTGGCCCGGTGCTCACTGCCATCATGGTCACAGGCAGAGCAGGTTCCTCCATGGCTGCGGAAATAGGGGTCATGCGCATAACAGACCAGATTGACGCGCTTGAGGTCATGGACATAAACCCCATCAGCTACCTGGTAAGCCCTCGCATTGCCGCCTCCATTCTCTGTTTTCCCCTGCTCACGGCGGTGTTCGACGTCATCGGCATCATCGGCGGCTACCTTACCGGCGTCGCCATGCTGGGCATCAACTCCGGCATCTATTTCTACCGCATTGAATCCAGCGTCGTCATGTCCGATGTTGCAGAAGGCTTTACAAAGGCCCTGCTGTTCGGGGTTATCGTCGCTACGGTCAGTTGCTATCAGGGTTATTACACGCACATGCGCAAGGATGGCGTGGGGCCGGAAGGCGTTTCCAACTCCACCACCTCTGCCGTGGTTATGTCATGCGTGCTGATTCTGGTGACGGACTATATTGTAACCTCTTTTCTGCTTTAGTTACGCAGCCCCGGAAGAATAATGACCGACTCCAAGGGATGGGACATACGGCTGGAAAAGCTCCGCCTCGGCTACGATGACAACATCGTGCTGGACGACATTTCCACTACGCTGCCTTCAGGCAGAATATCCGTCATTCTTGGCGGTTCCGGCTGCGGAAAATCCACCCTGCTGCGCCACATCCTCGGGCTTAAAAGGCCCATGTCCGGCAAGATTTTGCTTGGCCCGCACGATCTGTTCAGCCTTTCCTCCAAAGTATTCCGCAAAGTCAGGCGGCGCATGGGCGTGCTTTTTCAGGATGGCGCACTGCTCGGATCGCTTTCGCTGGGAGAAAACGTAGCCCTGCCCCTCACGGAGCATACCCGGCTGGACAAGGCCACCATACGCAAGATTGTGCTGCACAAACTGGAACTTGTCGGGCTGGAGCAATATGCGGATTATTTTCCCAACCAGCTTTCCGGCGGTATGCGCAAGCGCGCAGGGCTGGCGCGCGCCATTGTCATGGACCCGCCCATCCTGCTGTGCGACGAGCCCACATCCGGGCTGGACCCCATCAATTCCGCGCAGATGGACCGCCTGCTCATGGACATGCGCACCCATTTCCCGGAAATGACCATCGTGGTCGTGAGCCATGACCTTGAAAGCCTGTATACCATTGCAGACTACGCCGTGGTGCTGCACAATAAAGGTGTTGCTTTCAGTGGCGATGTGAAGGAACTGACCAAGACAGCTGACCCCTATTTGCGGCAGTTCCTCGATCGGTCTCCCGGCGAGATGACAACACAGGCTCTGGAATTGGGCGAAGAAGTGAAAAGCGCCCTGAGACAGTGGCTTGAAAAGTAGCTGCTAAGACGTAGCAGCGTAAACGATACGGGAAACTGCGATGAAAAAGTACTCCAAAGAAACGTCCGTGGGTGTCTTTGTCCTCATCTGTCTGCTGTGTGTGGGCTACCTCACCGTCAAGCTGGGCAAAATGGAGGTGCTGGGCGATAATACCTACCCCCTTTTCGCGCGGTTTTCCTCCGTGGCGGGCCTTCGTTCCGGGGCAGAGGTGGAAATAGCGGGCGTGCCCGTGGGCAAGGTTGCCTCCATCTCGCTGGACAATGAAGAAGCGCTCGCGCGGGTGGTTCTGGCCATCCGCAAAGACATCCAACTGTCCGAAGATGTGATCGCCTCGGTAAAAACCAGCGGGCTCATCGGCGACAAGTACATCAAGCTCACCCCCGGCGGCTCTCTGGATATTCTGGAACCCGGGGACGAGATTACAGAAACTGAATCCGCTGTGGATATTGAAGAACTTATCAGTAAATACGTGTTCGGAGGCGTCTAGTCCATGCGTTGTCTGTTCCCCGCCCTGTGTAAATTTCTGTGCCTTCCGGCGATGGTCTGCCTCTGTCTGGTCGCCACTGCGGCCTATGCCTCCAATCCTGCCGCAGAAGCGCGCGATACGCTCAAGCTGTCGCTCGACACTGTGTTCACCATGCTTTCTGATCCCGAATATCAGAACCCGGACAACCGGGAGATCATGTACGAACGCATTGAGGATGTTGTCGAATCCATATTCGATTATGAAGAATTTTCCGCCCGCACGGTGGGCAAGCGCTGGCACAGCTTTACCCCCGACCAGCAGAAGCGCTTCACCGCCGCCTTTGCAGACCTTCTGCGCGCCACCTACATTGAACGCATACGCGGCTATGACGGCAAAGGAGCGCAATATGTGGGTGAACGCATGAGCACAAAGGGCGACAAGGTTGAAGTGCGTACCCTGCTGGACCTTGACGGAAAATCCATTCCCATTGACTATCGCATGGCAATCAAGGAAAAATGGGTTATCTACGATGTCATCGTGGAGGGAGTGAGTCTGGTCAAAAATTACCGTACGCAGTTCCAGGAACTGCTGAGCGATAAGGATGACGCGGAAACGCTCATCACCCGCGTTGCCAACCGGGCTGGCGAGGTTCGCAGCCAGAACAACGCAACAAAATAAGCCACTGTGAGCATGTCTATGAACCGAATCGCCCCCCTGCTGGCAACCTGCGCACTCCTCTTCACCCTCGCGCAGCCCGCCATGGCAGACCGCCAGCCTCCGCTTGCCTACTCCATGCCGGAGCTTTTGGCCAGCATGCCCCTGCTTGCCTCTGCGGATCAGGCTCAGGGCAGGCTCCACGCACGGACTTCCGGGCTTGCCACCTTTGATGACGATGCGGAATACGACCACGAAACAGCCCCCGGCATCAACGACCCCTTAGAGGGCTGGAACCGTTTCTGGTTCGGATTCAACGATACGCTCTACCTCGGCGTCCTGAAGCCCCTGCACAAGGGCTATTCCGCGGTCACTCCGTGGGAACTGCGCGCGGGCGTTTCCAACTTCTTCCACAACCTGCTCTACCCGGTGCGCTTCGTCAGTTCTGTCTTGCAGGGCAAATTCAATGAGGCTGCGGTAGAGACCGCCCGCTTTGTGGTGAACACCACGGCAGGATTCGGCGGACTCATGAATCCGGCGGCAGACAAGAAGGCACTCATCGAATACAGCCCGGATGAGGAAGACCTGGGACAAACCTTGGGCGTATGGGGCTTCGGAGAAGGCTTCTACATTGTGTGGCCCTTCATCGGTCCCTCCTCTCTGCGCGACTCAACGGGCATGGTGGGCGATTCCTTCCTCAACCCCGTCAGCTATGTCACGCCGTGGCATTCCTCTCTGGGACTCAAGGTGTACGACCAGTTCAATTCCTTTGACAAGCAGCTGGCCCAGTACGAAGAGATCAAGAAATCCGCCGTGGAACCCTACAGTGCCATCCGCAACGCATACGTGCAGTTGCGCCGTTCACGGGTAGCGCAGTAGCAGAAGCTGCGTTCTTTTTTGCAAAAGTTAAAGCCCGTCCGGAGCATACCGGACGGGCTTTTATGTGTATGGGATTTTTATCTATAGGTTTTTTATGGCAGCTGCTTCTTTGCATCTGCCATTTCCGCTGCTAGATGGGCGGAGCGATGGTCACCAGCACACTCATGTCGGTAATGGCGCGCACTCCGTGCGGTTTGCGGATTTCAGAGATGAGCACGTCCCCTGTTTCTGCGGGAATAACCGCGCCATTGTCTCCCAGAAACTCGCCGCGCCCCGCGATAACCACAATGGACAGTTCTCCGTCCAGATCGTGGCTGTGAATGGGCAACTGCTGGCCCGCCTTGAAGTTGAAATTCAGAATCTTAAAATTCTCGGACTCATGCACCAGATGCTTGTGAAATCCGGTATCCCTGTAGTCACGTACCTGCGTAAGACTCGTCTTCTTCATAATGATTCTCCCGGGCATACGCCCTAGTTACCTGATTTACTTCGTCCGCACCCCCAATATAGTCACTCGGAACAAGGGGGATGTGATAAAGGTCACAACAAGGCACATCTTTGCAAAAAACCTCCTGTCCCCAATCCGGGCAGGCTGCCCGGATTGACTTCTCCGCCCATGCGGTATACCCGCAGCAGAACCGGATAGGGCCGGGGGCCTTGCACAAAAGAAAAATGCGGCCATCCTCCCTGCACCATTCGACATTCAAGGAGCAACCGCGTGTTTCTGGAAGTAGGCTGCATTGTCGCTGGCATCCCGCTTGGCTATGCCTTACGCAGGCGGGAAAAGGTGATTTACACCGTAGACAAGCTGACCATGTGGGCCATATACGGCCTGCTCTTCCTGCTGGGCGTCTCTCTGGGCTCCGATGCGGAACTCATTCGCCAGCTTGGCACCATCGGCGCGCAGGCGTTTGCCATAAGCCTGAGCTGCCTTGCAGGCAGCGTTGCCGCCGTATGGTTGCTGGATCGCTTTATTCTGCGGGGGCGGCTGGATGAAAGGTAGTCTCATCATTCTGGGGTTCTTTCTGGCAGGCTGCCTGTCCGGCAGGCTGGACCTTCTGCCCGGCTGGCTCGCCGATGGCGCCCTCGCAAGCTACGCCCTCTACGCTCTGCTCTTCCTTGTAGGCATGTCCATGGGGTTTGATACCCGCAGCTGGCGCATCCTGCGGGAACTGCACGTTAAGGTGCTGCTTGTGCCCCTGTTCGTCATGGCCGGAACCTTTGCAGGGGCCGCCGCCATCTGGCCCTTTCTGGGCGACATGCCTCTTCGCCACGCCCTCGGTGTGGGGGCGGGATTCGGCTACTACTCCCTGTCCAGCATCATGATATCCAAGATGGTCAGCCCGGTGCTTGGCTCTGTGGCGCTGCTGTCCAACATCATACGAGAACTCACCACCCTGCTTGCCGCTCCCCTGCTTGCACGGCACTTCGGCAAGCTTGGCCCGGTGGCTGCCGGGGGTGCCACATCCATGGACACCTGCCTGCCCATCATCGTGCGCTTTTCCGGAGAACGCTACGGCATCATCGCCGTGTTCAGCGGCATGTTCCTTACTGTTGCCGTTCCCCTGCTGGTCACGTTCATCTTCAGTTGACCGCGCAAACGCCCCGGAGATAACACCCCGGTGTCATGCAAAAAATCGATGTCACAACACTCGCCAGTGCACCGGAATTGACGAAATTGACGAATTTGCATTGACAATTTGCCTGTTCGCGTACAACAAAGACAGGTATCCATTTTCCACATAATTCAAGTAGTTCAGGAGAGACAAGGATGCTGAAGAAGACCCTGCTTACACTGCTGGCCGTGCTTATGACCGCCAATCTGGCCTTTGCCGCAAAGCCCATTGTCATCGCCCACGACGCCACTTGGCCGCCCATGGAGTTCATCAATGCTGAAAAGCAGATCGTTGGCTACTCCGTGGATTACACAGATGCCATCGCCAAGGAACTGGGCATCACGGTTGAGCATAAGAACGTGGCCTGGGACGGCATCTTCGCCGGTCTTGCCAACGGCAACTACGACATGATCGCCTCTTCCGTGTCCATCACCGAAGAGCGCAAAGAAAAGTTCGACTTCACCACCCCCTACTTTGAAGTGAAGCAGGCCGTCATCCTTGCTGCCGACTCCGCTGCTGCCACCCTTGCCGACCTCAAGGGCAAGACCGTCGGTGGCCAGATAGGCACCACCGGCGTCTTTGTGGCCAAAAAGGACGGCGGCGTTGTCACCAAGGAATTTGATGAAGTGGGCCACGCCGTTGAAGCCCTGTTCACCGGTCGTATCGATGCAGCCATCTGCGACGACGTAACCGCATACGACTACGTGCTGAACAACGAAAAGTATTCCGGAAAGCTGAAGGTCGGCTTCATCGTGGAAGCGGACGAAAAGGAATACTATGGTTTTGTTGTTAAAAAGGGTAACACCGAACTGCTGAACCTGCTGAACAAGGGAATTGAAGCAGTAAAGGCCAAGGGCATAGAAGCTGAACTCCGCGAAAAGTGGGTCGGCAAATAACCTTTCGGAATACATGAATATAGCGGGACTGGTGCTGGTGTGCCAGTCCCTTGCTTTTGTAAGCACCCAAAAGACCACAATCCCCCAGAGCAGCCCATGACTGTAGAAAAAAAAGAGGTGCGCATAGCGGTAACGGATGGCATGCTCATCCCGTCCAGCAAAGACAAAACCCTTGTCTCCGCATGGACCATTTCGCTATGCCTTGCCATCGGCACAATTTTATACCTATGTATAACGCAGCCCAAACCATACTACGAAATTCTTAAATTCCTGCCGGATGGCATAATTGTCACCTTTCAGGTTACCATCTCTGCCATATTCGTCACCATTCCCATAGGTCTGGTTACCGGACTGGGCCGTCTCTCCAAAAACAGGGCCATCAATCTCATCGCCTCCACGTATGTGGAAGTCATCCGCGGCATCCCACTGCTCGTTCAGCTCTTTTTCATCTATTACGCTCTCGGAGAGTTCTTCCAGCTACCGGACCTCGCCTCCGCCGTCATCGCCATGAGTGTCTGCTACGGGGCCTATATGGGCGAAGTATTCCGCGCCGGCATAGACGCCATTGACAAGGGACAGACTGAAGCAGCCCGCTCTCTGGGATTCAACCCCCGCGAGACTATGTTCCTAGTGGTTCTGCCGCAGGCGTGGCGCACCATTCTGCCCCCCGTGGGCAACGAATTCATCGCCCTGCTCAAAGACTCCTCCCTTGTCTCCATCCTCGCGGTTTCCGAGCTGTTCCGCCGCGGCAGGGAATACGCCTCCGTTACCTTTGAGTATTTTGAGGCCTACCTGATGGTGGCCCTCATCTATCTTCTCATCACCCTGCTGCTGTCCAAGGCGGTCAGCATCATGGAAGCCAGGCTGAACTACTATGACGAACGCTAATACCCCCATCATACAGATCCAAAACGTCTACAAGTTCTTCGGACAGCTTACCGCGCTCAACGACGTGTGTCTGGATATCCAGCCCGGCGAAAAAGTGGTGGTCATCGGCCCTTCCGGTTCGGGAAAGTCCACCATGCTGCGCTCCATCAACCGGCTGGAAACAGTGAATAAAGGGAAAATAATCGTAGACGGGCAGGATGTGAACGACCCCGCCAACGACATAAACGCCATCCGGCAGGAGCTGGGCATGGTGTTTCAGAGCTTCAACCTTTTCCCGCACAAGACCGTCATGGGCAACCTGACCATGGCCCCCATGCGCCTGAAAAAAATGCCCAAGGACGAAGCAGAGGCTCGCGCACTGGCCCTGCTCAAGAAAGTGGGCATATCCGAAAAGGCCAACATGTACCCCTCCAATCTCTCCGGCGGGCAGCAGCAGCGTGTGGCCATTGCCCGCGCGCTGGCCATGAATCCCAAGATCATGCTCTTTGACGAGCCCACCTCCGCACTGGACCCGGAAATGATCGGCGAAGTGCTGGACGTTATGGTCAATCTCGCCAAGGAGGGCATGACCATGGTCTGCGTAACGCACGAAATGGGCTTTGCCCGTGAAGTGGCGGACCGCATCGTGTTCATGGATAAGGGGCAGGTTCTGGAAGTGGGCACCCCGGAGCACTTCTTCACCGCACCGGAACACCCCCGCCTGCAAAAATTCCTCGAACAGATCCTGTAGCCAGCACACCACAAGACAACAAGAGCCGCCTTCCGGATGAAAGGCGGCTCTTTTTCCATGTCAGAAAGAAGCTGGGACAGCCGTGCTTCACGCTCCTGCAGAATACAGCATCATGCCCCCCATAGCGGCAAGCAGGATAAAAAGCATACGCCTGTAGGAATGCTCCCCGATGCGGCGCGAAACAATAATGCCCGTATGCGCTCCCAACCACACTGCCGGAGCGGCAACAGCCACCAGCAGCATCACCCGCATGTTCCACATGCCGGAGGCCATGTGCGCCAGAGCGGAAACAACGCACACGGCGAGAAAAAAACAGGCCAGCGTGGCCTTCACCGCATCCTTGGGCCAGCCGGACAACGTGGTATAAACCACCGTAGGTGGCCCGCCCGCGCCAAAAGCCGCGCCAAAGGCCCCGGAGCAAAACCCGGCCACGTATCCCCATAACTGCGAAAGGCCGCGCAGCCTTGCCCGCTCCCAGAACAGGCCGTATGCGGCATAGGCCAGCAAAAACACGCCCATCCCTGTCTTCATGGCATGCCCGGGCACAAGGCGCAGCAGCACCACCCCGACCAGCACACCGGGCAAGGCCCCTACAAACAGCGGGCGTAACCGGTTCCTGTCCGCAAACCTGCGGTAGCTCCATCCCAGTTGTGCGTTGAGCATAGTACCGCACAATACGGACATTGCCACCGCAGAAGGAAAATCCAGATACATGGTGATGAAAGGAATGGCCACCAGCGCAGACCCGAACCCCGTCACGCCTTGCAGGAACCCTGCAACCGCGTAAACGGCGGCAGTCATAATATACTCGTTCATGCCCGTCTCCCGCCTGTCTTCTAAAAAACACGCATACTACACAGGCACGCAAAGGCTGGCAATGCAGGCACCGCAAAGTGCCCAACCCGACTGGCAAAATAAGCGGCTCCGCTGAGAGAAGCGGGAATCAACATGCGTTCCCGCGCACCGGGTTGCTCACTGCCGCAGAGCATGCATAAGAGCGTTGCGCACCTCGCTCACCTGCTCTGCATCCGTCAGTTTCTGCCCGTAGGTATCGCGCACGGAAAAACTGTCATTGGTCCGGGAACCCAGCGTGGCAATCTTGGCAAAAAGAATATCCAGCCGCATGGCCTGAAGCGTCCTCGCCACGTCATACAGCAACGCGGGCCGGTCAGGGGCGGCTATCTCGATGACGGTGTGGAAGTCCGACAGGCCGTTGTCTATGTTCACCGCCACATCGTTATGGCCCGTATGCACGGGAAAGGTGCTCCGTTTCTGGTCAATACGGTACTCCAGCGAGAGCTTACCGGTAAGCGCGTACTGGATGGACCCGCGTACTTTGACCCAGAATTCCCGTGCGTACAGGGGGTCCGGGGGCGCGGAGACATGAAAGATATCCACAACGGTCCCGTCACGCCAGACAAAGGCATCCGCTGCGTACACGCGCAGGTTGTGCAGTGCCAGCACGCCTGCCACCGTGGCAAAAAGGCCGTGCTGATCACGGGCCACCACCACAAGCTCCCACACATCACTCTGTCTTCCTTCCAGCGGTCTTGGATCAAGCAGCACAATACCCCGTGCCGCCCTCTCCTCGCTGAGCCGCCGTTTCGCATCAGTAATCTCACGCGCCAGTTCACGGGCAAGGGCCATATGCCGAAGAATGTCTTCCGGATCCACCACCAGCGCATACCGGGTGGGCAGCATTTCCAGCAACGCCATCCCTTCATCGCCGGATACGGGCGCACCGCCCTGACCGAGCAGCGCTTCCACCCGGCGGCGGGTATCGTTTATGGTCCGGGCAGAAAGCGGCGTGGCAAGGGTGTTGTCGCGCAGCATGTTGGCAACCTTACCATACAGCTCCTCCAGCAGCGAAGCGGACCACTGACTCCACGCCTTGGGTCCGGTTGCCCGGGAATCTCCGTAGGTGAGCAGATACAACAGGTCCAGCCGCTCCTGCGTGCCTATAATCCCGGCGCAGTGCGCCACCACAGACTCATCCGAAAGGTCGCGCCTGTGCGCGGTACGGGCGAGCAGCAGATGGTGCTCCACCAGAAAGACCACTTCGTCCACCACGGCCTCCGGCATACCCCACGCCGTAAGCTGTGACCGGGCCATCTCCGCTCCCTTGGCGGAATGGGACGAGGCATCCGCCCCGCCCTTGCCAAGGTCATGGAACAGGGCTCCCAGCATCAGGGTGGTAGTATCCCGCAGCCCGTTCCAGAGCGGGGTGAATTTGGGATGTCCGTCCACCGGCAGGCTTTCCAGATAGCGAAGCGCAAACAGGGTATGCTGCCCCACGGGATAGGTATGAAACCCGTCAAACTGCACCCTGTCGCGCACTCTGCCAAAATCAGGCAGCAGCACGGAGAGCATGCCCACGCCCACCATCTGCTCCAGAATATCAAAGGCACGCCCCGAAGTGAGAATGGTCACCAGCACGTTGCGTATGCCGCTCAGTTCCGCCAGCCTGGCGGGGGCTTCTGTCACCAGACGCGCCAGCACCTGCCGCGTTTCCCATGCCAGCACGGGAATCCCTTCGCACTGAACATTGGCGGCAAGAGTAAGCGCTTCCAATGCGAGATGCGGCTGTTCAAAAAGTGCCTGAGGGGGGCATACATGCACCACGTTGCCCTGCACATGCACACTTCCTGCCGCAGGCGCGCAGCCAAGAACAGCCTCGTCCGCATCGCCTGCCACAGAGCGGAACGCTGCCGCAAGGGCCTTGATATCCCCCATACACCGGTGCAGATCGCTCAGGAAAAGCTCCACCGCCAGCATACCGTCCCTGTCGGCGTAGCCCATGCGCGTGGCGATTTCCGGTTGCAGGTCAACGTGCAGTTGATCGCTCTTGCGACGGCTGAGCACATGCAGGCGGTTGCGCACGCTGTGCAGAAAATCCACATTGCGCTCAAGCAGCGCGTAATCCTCGTCACTGAATCCGGCGAGGCGCATCACGCCGCATACATCGCCCGTGCCTCCGCGCAGCCGTGCAAGCCACAGCAGCCTGTGGTAATCGCGCAGCCCGCCCACGCCCTCCTTCAGGTTCGGCTCCAGCAGCATGGCTCCGTCGCCGTGTGTCGCCAGCCGCTGCGCATGCTCCTCGTCCAGCCATTGCAGAAAGGCCTTTTCCCGCCGGGCAAGCACCTTCTCGCGCATGCGCTCCTGCAGTTCCTCAAAAATGGAAGCATCTCCCGTCACAAACCGCGCGTCCAGCAGCGAGCAGAGCACCTTGTTGTCTTTGGCGCCCAGCTTCACGCAATCCGCAATGGTCCGAAAACCGTGCCCCAGCGTGTATCCGGCATCCCACAGCGGCAGAAACAGAGGCTGCGCAACATCTATGGCCTGCGGAGGAATACTGCGTCGGCACAGGATGATGATATCAATGTCAGATCCCACGCACATTTCCCCGCGCCCGTAGCCGCCCACGGCCACAAGGGCCAGTTTCAGCCTGTCCGCGCCGGTTTCCACCACGCGGGTCTGGAAATAGGTATCCAGCAAACGGGAAAAAGCCCTTTCGAAACGCTGGGTTGTCGATAAGGGCAAGGCACTGAGATCGGGGATAAGTGAAGCCCGTCCGGCGGCAAGAGCCTTTATGGCATCACCGCCGGACGGGTTTAGAATGTCTTTAACCATGCGCAATGCGTATCAAGTTTGCCATGAGATGTCACCTTTCGCGGCATCACCGACTGCGTTTACGCATCGGCCAGAGGTGGGCCTTAAATGGCTTCCTGTCCTGTTTCACCGGTACGGATGCGCACCACGTCTTCCACGGGAATGATGAATATCTTGCCATCACCCACCTTGCCGGTGCGGGCGGCGTTGCTCACGGCGTCTATGACCTGCTTCACCAGCGGATCATCCACCACAACTTCCACCTTGACCTTGGGCATGAAGTCCACCTGGTACTCAGCCCCGCGGTATACTTCCTTATGCCCGCGCTGGCGTCCAAAACCCTTCACTTCCGTAACGGTCATGCCCTTTATGTCCAGCCCGGTCAGGGCCATTTTCACATCGTCCAACTTGAAGGGACGGATAATGATCTCAATCTTCTTCATGATACCTTTCCTCTGTCAGCCCGTGCCGGGCCGGATGGTCTTGTGCAACGGAGCTGCAGCCCCGCAGTATTCTCACCCTAGGCCAGATTAACAATTCCGTCAAAACCTAACCGGTATATGCGGTTTCGTTGTGCTCGCTCACGTCCAGACCGGCCTGCTCGGCATCGGCATCCACACGCAGCCCCATCACCAGATCAATGGCCTTGAAGAGGAACAGGCTCATCAGGTAGCAGAACAGCCAGGTCGCGATAACAGATACGAACTGCACCCAGAGCTGGCCCGGAGCACCATGCAGCAGGCCGTTCACGCCGCCATACTGCTCGGCCGCCCATATGCCTGTGGCAAGAGCGCCCCACGTGCCGCCCACGCCGTGAATACCTACCACGTCAAGGGCGTCATCATACTTGAAAACCTTCTTGAGCAGAATACCGCCGAAGCAGAGTCCACCTGCGCCAAGCCCGATAATGAGTGCGGGCATGGGCCCCACAAAACCTGCCGCAGGGGTTATGGCCACAAGCCCCGCCACTGCGCCGGAAGCCGCACCCAGCGTGGTGGGCTTGCCGCTGTGCATCCATTCTATAATCACCCAGCTTACTGCAGCGGCTGCGGCAGCGATATGCGTGGTTACAAAGGCCATCACGGCCACGCCGTCTGCAGCAAGTGCGGAACCGGCGTTAAACCCGAACCAGCCGAACCAGAGAATACCCGCGCCCAGCACAGTCATGGGCAGGTTATGCGGCACAAAGGCCATCTTTCCATACCCGCGCCTGCGGCCCAGCACATGCGCCGCGGCAAGGGCTGCTGCAGCGGAACTCATATGCACCACGGCTCCGCCCGCAAAGTCCAGAGCGCCCATGCTGTGCATCCAGCCGCCGCCCCACACCCAGTGACACATGGGCGCGTAGACCAGCAGTATCCACAGCACGCTGAACACCACCATGGAACTGAACTTGATGCGTTCCGCAAACGCACCCGAGATAAGCGCCGGAGTAATGATAGCGAACATACACTGAAAAATCATAAACAGGGCGTGCGGAATGGTATCCGCAGGCCCGGGCTCCACGCCCACCCCATTGAGGAACAGATAGTCCAGACCGCCTATGATGCCGCCATGGTCCGTACCAAACGAAAGGGAATAGCCCACGCTCACCCAGACAAGAGTGACAACACCCAGCAGGAAAAAGCTGTGCATGACCGTGGAAAGCACGTTCTTGGAGCGTACAAGCCCTCCGTAAAACAGTGCCAGCCCGGGAGTCATGAACATAACCAGTGCCGCACAGATGATGATAAAGGCGGTATCCGCCGCGTTCATAATGGAGCCTCCTCGTTTACCGGTTCTGGTTGGTGAAAATGGCCGGAGAAGCTCGTCCCGCACTGCTCAGACAACAAAGCGGCACCCCGCACTCCCGCAGACATAACGGCGTAACAGGCAAGAGCCATGCCAGAACCCGGCGAGCAACCAACGACAACAGTTTGCGCAATACGCCACATCACACGACTTGTCTTTTTATTCAAAATTGTAATTTTTGCATGTTAGTGTTTTACACAATTGTTAAATAGCATTCGATTTTGTACATCCATAATTGTATCTGACTGACGCACGGCAGCTACCAACTTTTTTTGATGAGAATGGTTCCCATTTTTCTTCCGATGTCATATAGTCAGTAGTCAGTGGTTCACAATCCACAGTGCAGGCCTTAAACCTTCCACTGTCGAAAAAAATAGACACCACACTTGCATTCAAGGAGAATTTTCATGATCGAACGTACCGGCGCCATTACCTTCAAAGGAACCCCGCTGACCCTGCAGGGAGCCCCCGTTGCCGTGGGAGACAAAGCTCCGGACTTCACGGTTCTGGGCAACGACCTCTCACCCAAGACCCTTGCAGACTACAAAGGAAAGGTGCTTATCATCTCAGCCGTCCCCTCACTGGACACCCCCGTATGCGATGTGGAAACACGCCGCTTTAATCAGGAAGCAGCCAAACTTGGCTCTGATGTGGCTGTTCTGACCATCTCGGCCGACCTTCCTTTCGCCCAGTCCCGCTGGTGCGGTGCTGCGGGCATCGACGCCGTCACCACCCTTTCCGACCACAGAGATATGTCCTTCGGCGCAGCCTACGGGCTTATTATCAAAGAACTGCGCCTGCTTACACGCGCTGTTCTGGTGGTGGACAAACAGGGCCTGATCACCTACCTGCAAATCGTGCCGGAGGTAGCCCACGAACCCAACTACGATGCCGTCATCGCGGCTGCCCGAGCCTCCATGTAGTGTTTGCAGCGCTCCGCACAGGAGTGCACACAAAAATGAAGAGAGGCGGTTACACTTCTGTGTGACCGCCTTTACATTTTTGTACAAATTAATACCTGCACGTCTCGCACCCACGCAAGGGCAAATGACCGGCCATCTCCCGCCCCTGCGCTTGCGTCTGAAAGCGGCATGCAGTAGGTTCGCCTCTCAGCAAAGAACCGCAGACAGAACCTGTACCGACCACTGCCAATCCCCTTCACCGCGCCTCTCAGCGCTCCAAAGCGGCGCTGCAAGGAGTTTCAGGGGATTCGCAGCAAACAGTGCCACAAGCAAAAGACGTACGTAGCACCACGCCCATTGTACCGAAGGACCACGCCATGAACACGCACGACATTCGCGAACACATCTCACGCACCGTACTTGCCCGCCTGTCCGATTCCAACCTTCGCCGCGCCGAGGCGCTGGATGATTTCATGGGCGTGACCATGCCTTCCGTGGACGGACGCGCCGCCCGTCAGATTTCCCCGCTGGTGCCGGAAATTCCCGCCGCCGTGTATGCAAAGTGGGTAGGTATGTTCGCCGACCGTCTGCTGGAAACCGTGCCGATTGAGCAACTGACAGAACTATGCGGCGGAACAGAAGAAAACAACGCCACCATCGCGCTGGTATATGTCATGTTCATGGAATCGGAGCGTATGGAAAAACAGGTGGCTGAGGACCTTGCCCGTCTGGGCATGGAGCAGGCAGAGCAGGACGATGTGGGCAACACGCTGGCAGAGTATCTTCGGGCCAAGCTTGCCAGCATGCGCGGAGACCTGCCGCCGCAATAGCGGGACCGCTCATGCGGCCCCGCTGCAAAGGCTTATCGTGTTGCTGACAAACCGGACAGGCCGCCCATACCTTCAGCGCAGGAACATGAAGGACAGCCTCCCGCCGGACTGCCTCACTGTATCAGGCCATACGCTCCACGCGCAGTCCGTTGTCGTCTGCGGAAAGAAGGTAGCGCGTGCCGCCACTTTCCAGTTCAAGGTTCATGCCCGGAAAAAGCGTTGCCCGCGAGGACCATTCGTCATCCACAAATACATCCCTCGCGCCGCCGCTTTCCTCGTAGCGCACCACCATGCCTCCGGCCAGCGTAGCCATCTCGGCCTCCCGGATACAAACGGGGAAATCAGAATCAGTATAGTTCATGCCCATCCTCCTTTTCGTTGCGTACGCACCACCTGAGGGTACAGCACCCTTCACGAAAAACAATGTAAGCACATACTAGCACACGACAACCTCCTGATGCAAAAAGAAACGTACATGAATGCCAGCACACTACGCATTGCCGAAGAACTGAAGCTCTCCGCCTCCAAAGTAGACGCCGTAATAGCCCTGCTGCAGGAAGGGGCAACCATCCCCTTCATGGCGCGCTACCGCAAAGAGCTTACCGGCGGCATGGACGAAGTGGTCCTCGCAGCCCTGCGTGACCGCCACGAGCAGATTATTGAACTGGAAAAACGTCGCACGGCCATCATGCAGTCTCTGCAGGAACGCGAGCTGCTCACTCCTGCATTGCAGACAGCCCTTGGCAACGCCCAAACCCTTGCCGTCCTTGAAGACATCTACCTGCCTTACCGCCCCAAACGGCGCACCCGCGCCCAAATCGCCCGGGAGCGCGGTCTGGAACCGCTGGCAGACCTGCTGTGGCGGCAGTCGCCGGAAGACATTCCCGCCCGTCTGGCAGAAGCCTTCATCGCACCGCAGAATGATGTTCCCGATGCGGAGACCGCCCTCGCCGGTGCCCGCGACATCCTTGCGGAACGCATCAGCGAAGACGCAGAAACACGCAGGGTTATGCGCCTCATGTTCACCATGCGCGGCGAAATAGTTTCCACCCGTGCAAGAACAACCAAGGAAACCGCCGGCGAATCACAGGCAAAGGGTAAAGATGACCCCTCCGCCACCTACCGTGACTACTTCGAGTGGAAAGAACCTGTGCGCACCGCGCCCGGCCACCGCATTCTGGCCATGCTGCGGGGTGAACGGGAAAACGTGCTCTCTCTTTCCGTCCGCCCGGATGAAGCACAGGCCCTCACAGCGCTGAAAGGGCATTTTATCACCACTGCCAATGCCTGCTCGCGCGAAGTGGCCCTTGCCGTGGAAGACGGTTACCGACGCCTGCTCGCTCCCTCCATGGAAAACGAAACCCGCACCCTGCTCAAAACCAGGGCCGATGAAGAAGCCATCGCCGTATTCGCAGCCAACCTGCGCGAACTCCTGCTCGCCCCCCCGCTGGGGCAAAAACGCATTCTCGCACTGGACCCCGGCTTCCGTACCGGAGCCAAGCTGGTCTGTCTGGATGCGCAGGGCGCCCTGCTGCACACGGAGACCATCTACCCCGTCACTGGCGGCCCGCGCGCAGAAGAAGCCAGCGTGCGCGTGCGCTCTCTCGTGGAGCGCTTCGCTGTGGAGGCCATCGCCATAGGCAACGGCACCGCCTCCCGCGAGACGGAAGCCTTTGTCCGCTCGCTTGGGCTCCCTGCCGCCATTCCTGTGGTCATGGTCAATGAAAGCGGAGCATCGGTCTATTCCGCATCCGAAACAGCCCGCCGCGAATTTCCCGATCACGATATCACTGTGCGCGGCGCGGCCTCCATCGGCAGGCGCCTTGCCGACCCGCTGGCAGAGCTGGTGAAAATCGACCCCAAATCCATCGGCGTAGGGCAGTACCAGCATGACGTGGATCAAGCCGCGCTTAAAAAGGCGCTGGAAGACGTGGTCGTCTCCTGCGTGAACAGCGTGGGCGTGGAACTGAACACGGCCAGTGCTGAGCTGCTGTCCCATGTTTCCGGTCTGGGGCCTGCCCTTGCGCAGAATATCGTGGCGCACCGCACAGAGAACGGCCCTTTCCGGTCACGCAAAGAACTCCTGAAGGTCAAACGGCTCGGTCCCAAGGCCTTTGAACAGTGCGCAGGGTTTCTGCGCATCCATGATGCGGCCGACCCGCTGGACGCCTCGGCCGTGCACCCCGAATCGTACCCTGTGGTGCAGGCTATGGCCAAAGAACTGGGCTGCCATGTGGCCGATCTCATGCGCGATGCTGCCCTGCGCGACAAAATCCATCTGGAACGCTATGTTTCGGGCAACGTGGGCCTGCCCACACTACGTGATATCATGGCTGAACTTGCCCGCCCCGGGCGCGATCCCCGGCCCCCCTTCACCGCCTTCTCCTTTGCGGAAGGCGTGCACGAGATCAGCGACCTCTCCCCCGGCATGGTCCTGCCCGGTATCGTCACCAACGTCACCAAGTTCGGAGCGTTCGTGGATATCGGCGTGCATCAGGACGGCCTTGTCCACGTCTCCCAACTTGCCGACACCTTCGTGAAGGACCCCGCGCAGGTCGTGCGGGTGCAGCAGCGGGTGCAGGTGCGTGTGCTGGAGGTGGACGCCCCCCGCAAGCGCATCAGCCTGTCCATGAAGGGGCTTCGCGCGTAGCCGCCCCTTGCCTCTTCCCATACATAACGCCCCGCCGTGCGGTCTGTACCGCACGGCGGGGCGATGTCTCATACCATAAACTTGTCAGCGAACCCATGGGGCGCAGGGTGGACGAACAGCCCCTTCCTTTCCCGCAATCCGGCTCTATGCCTTGGAAGCAGCCTCGTCCCGCTGGCGAATCTCCACCCGGCGTATCTTGCCGGAAATGGTCTTGGGCAATTCAGACACATAGTCGATGATGCGCGGATACTTGTACGGCGCGGTCACCTGCTTCACATGATCCTGCAACGCCTTGGTCAGTTCTTCCGAGGGTGCGAATCCGGGAGCCAGCACCACGGTTGCCTTGACTATCTGCCCGCGCAGTTCATCAGGAACGCCCGTCACCGCCGCCTCCACCACCGAGGGGTGCGATACCAGCGCAGATTCCACCTCAAAAGGCCCTATGCGGTAGCCGGAAGACTTGATGAGGTCGTCCACCCGTCCGAGAAACCAGAAGTACCCGTCCCCGTCCATCCACGCCTTGTCACCGGTATGGTAGTAGCCGTTCAGCATCACGGATGCCGTCTTCTCCGGGTCTTCCAGATAGCCGGTGAACAGCCCCACGGGTGCACCTTCCGCCACCCGGACGCATATCTCCCCTTCCTCACCGGGAGGACACTCATTGCCCTCCGCATCACGCAGAACAATGTCCCACCCCGGCGCAGCACGGCCAATAGAGCCGGGCTTGGCCTCCATAAACGGCAGCGTACATATCTGCAGGGTAGTCTCCGTCTGGCCGTACCCTTCATAAATGGGCAGCCCGGTCAGCCGTTTCCAGTCGCGGAATACGCTGTCGTTGAGCAGTTCCCCTGCCGTGGTGCAGTGGCGCAGCCGGGAAAGGTCGTAGCGGGCAAGCTCCTCACGCACCAGAAACCTGTAGACGGTGGGCGGCGCGCAAAACGTGGTTATACCATGCTCCGCAACCTGCTCCAGCAGGCGCGCAGGTTCAAACTTGCCGCGAAAATCCCAGACAAAAACCGTGGCACCGGACATCCACTGCCCGTAAAACTTGCCCCACACAGCCTTGCCCCATCCGGTATCAGCCAAGGTCAGATGCAGGTCACCCTCCCGCAGGTCGTGCCAGTACGCCCCGGTAACAAAATGGCCCAGCGGATAGGTGTGAATGTGCTCCACCATCTTGGGCATACCTGTGGTGCCGGAAGAAAAAAAGATGAGCAGAGGGTCAGTGTCGCATGCCAGCGCATCCCCTTCCGGTTTGGGGAAAACCGGCGATGCCTCGCGGGACAAGGCTTCATAGTCGTGCCAGCCTTCGGGCAGGTTTCCCCCCCCCACCTGCACAAGGCAATGGAGGCTTTCACATTCCGGCCTGGCCGCTTCCACCCGCCCGGTGATGGAACTGTCCACAATCATACCGCGAATGGCCGCCCTGTTCACCCGGAACACAATGTCCTTGGGAGTAAGCTGAGCGGGTGAAGGAACAGGCACCAATCCCAGCTTATGGCAGGCAAGCATGGATACCCAGAACTCAATACGCCGGTACAAAACCAGCATCACACGGTCGCCCTTGCGCAACCCTTTGTCGCGCAGGGCATTGGCAAGCCGGGCAGAAGCCTCCTTAAGCCACGCGAAGGTATAATCCCGGCGTATGCCATCATCGTCCACATGAACGATGGCCAGCGGATTGGCAAACTCCGTCTGCCCGTCCGCCATGCGGTCCAGATGATCAAAGGCAAAATTATAACGGGAAGGAAGCTCCAGCGCAAAACGCGCGAGCAGGTCCTTATAGCTGGAACAGGAAAGTTTCTGCATGGTCTGCATCCTTGAAAATGAAGGGCGGGGCGATCGTCCTGTAGTTTTTCAGTAAATTTGTCTCAGGATTCGTCATAAAACGATACGCCGCCATGAACACGGGTGCGGCGCAGTCGCCGCCAGTCTCTGCCGGAAAAGCCGGGCCGCGCGGGCCTGTTTCCATCCGGGTGCATCAGCCGCCTTCAGGGCAAGGGCTGATATGAACACGCCGCACAGCTCACGGAACAACTTCCGGAGCACGCCCGGCGGGAACACCGGCACGGCGGCTTACCGCCATGCCCGGATGGAAACTAGCTAATCACATCCAGAAACACCGCTTCCTCCTCGTTCAGACCGCGCAGCGCGTGGGGGATGGTGGAATCAAAATAGATGGAATCGCCCACCTCAAGCTCATGCCTGCGCTGGTCAAGCCATATCTCCAGCGTGCCCTTAAGCATATAAATAAATTCCTGCCCGCCGTGCTCGTTCCATACAAGCTCGTTTTCGTCCTTGGGCGGCACCGTCACCAAAAACGGCTCCATATGCTTATGAGTGAACCGGGAAGCCAGGTGAAAATAGTCGTAATCCGCCCGCCGCGCTACGCTCAAGCCCTGCCCTTTGCGCACAATGGTATAATCATGCAGGTGCGCCTCATGCCCGGCAATAAGGGCTGTCAAGTCCACACCACAGGCAGCGGCCACATCCTTGAGATAACTTACCGGTATCTCGGATTCGCCTTCTTCATACAACACCACTGTCTGCGGACGCACTCCCACCTTGGCGGCCAATTCCTCCACGGTAAGCCCCACAGACTCCCTCAGCCCCATAAGCCTCGGGGCTATTTCAACATACGCCTGTCCCCTTTCCATACACACTCCTTGTGACAAACAGAGGGATAGTCCCCGGAACTGCGGCCTAGGCCCGCACTCATCCCTTGGCGCTGCCCGCGTTGCATACGGCCAAACGCAAACGGTCTATTTCTGTACCCATTTCCGCAACGGTTGAAAAGGCCCGCAAACGGCAAAAAGGCACAACCGCCAACGGTTATGCCTTCTCTGCGTAAAAAACAAATTCCGGAACGTCCGCATTCATGCAGGCCGTGCCGGAAAAAAACTAACCGTCTGTTCCGGTCAGGTGTAAAGAACCCGCCCGTTGCGCTCAATCAAGGCCACCGTGCTGGCAACCTGCCGCCCGATGGGGGTTTCGCGGCTCATCTCGCGTTCAAGGTTGGTAATACCCTTGAGCACGGTGGAGTGCTTGCGGTTAAAGTGGTCTCCGATATCCTTGAGGGACATATCCGTATGTTTCCGGGCCAGATAAAAGACCGTGTTGCGGGCCACCACCAGTTCACGGCGGCGGCTGCGCGAGTTGAGCTGCGACGGCGACAGGTCAAACCCGTTGCACACGCAACGGACAATGCTTTCCATATCCATGACGGTTTCGTGCGAGGCGTACTGGCTGATCACCTCCCACGCAATGTTCATGGAAATCTGCTGATTGAGAATGCGGGCCTTCAGAATAAGATTGTGCAGGCAGCTTTCAATCTGCCGCACATCGGCCCTAATATTCTCAGCCAGCAGGTCGGTCACGTTGTCCGGCAGCGTAACCTGATACTGGCTGGCTTTGCGGCGCAGAATGTCCCGTCGGGTGGCAAAGTCAGGCCGCTCAATGGCGGCAAGAAATCCGGAGCAGAACCGGGATACAAGCTGGCTGTCCAATTCCTTCAGGTCACGGGGAGCAAAAGAACTGGAAAGCACCACGCGCGAGCCGCGTGACTGCAGGGCTTTAATGGTGGCAAGCACCTCGTCCTGCATACGTTCCTTGCCCTGCAGAAAGTGCACATCTTCCAGCAGCAGCAGGTCCACATCGCGGTATCGGGCCTTAAACCGGTCCACCTCACGGCTCTTCAGGGCGGCTATAAGCCGGGTGCCGAACTCTTCCGCCGTAAGATACTCCACCCGCACACGGCTCCGGTTGCTGCTGCGGCACAGCTCGTTGCCCACAGCCTGCATAAGATGCGTCTTGCCCAGCCCCGGCCCGGAACTCAAAAACAGCGTGTCGGCGGACTGCGACGAGCGGGTTATGCCTTGCGAGGCGGCAAATGCCAGATTGTTGCTGGGCCCCACCACAAAGCTCTCAAAATCGAACCGCCAGTCAACGACCCTGCTCACCAACGGCTGGCTTATGGGCAGCGACATCTGCCGGGTTTCCGCAAAACCTGCCTGCTGCGTCATGGAATACTGGGTGCCACCGGCAACGCCGAACCGTTCGCCGGACGCGGCAAATCCGTTCGCCACCTCGCCGGCATCGCAGATACGCCAATCCGCAACGGTCTTTGCACCAAACGCAGCCTCCGCATGGTCCGCCTGATTCAAAGGCAGAACTCCGGCCTGAGTGAGAGTACGTGCAGGAGCCTGCTGCGGAGTCTTGCTGGCGCACACCGTCACAACGGGCATCTCTCCCGTTGCAGAAAGGTCATTCTGCGACAAACTCATTACTTCGGCAGCCGCTGCGGTAATATCATCAAGCAGCCTGTCGCGCACCCAGGATGCCACAAAATCATTAGGGGCGGTCAGGCGGATTTCCTTCCCTGACACCTCGGCTGCAAGCGGCGTTATCCAGACCTTGAACAGGCCCGGAGTGAGTCTTTTTTGCAGAATCTGCTGAATATGCGGCCAAATTTCAATCATAGGAGGCTTTCTACGTTCTATCAGCCCTGAGCGCAATGTGCGAATACTGCCTGAAGCCCCACGGTATCAGGCATGATTTCCCCACCACCACACAGATGGCAACACGCTTTAATCGTTAAACATTCTCTCTATGCGGCGGAATTCCAGCATCGCCATGAAGCCTTGACGCGCAAGCATTTCCCCACGTTATCCACACTCTCTCCACAGGATGAAGAAAAAGTTTTCCACACCCATTAAACCCATTATCTCCGTTTTTCGAATGCTCTGATTAAATTTTACATTCGCCCTGAAGACTAACGGGAATTTTTCCTACCATACAGATGCGTAACACGTCTCCATGTATGGCAGCCAAGGCTTTTTAGGGAAGCGGATACTTACCGCAGGTGAACTTTTCCCCTTCCGGGCAGTATCCCAGCCGTTCGCAACGCGCTCCCGCCACGTCGAAAATGACAGGCAGCACCTCACGGCAGATGCCCAGCATGCCGTTTGCCATGGAGCGTATTTCCCACTGCGCACGGGTGCAGCAGCGGTGTTCAAAAAAATTGATAAGGCTACGGCAGTTCATGGTGAAAACAATCTTGGATTCAGCAGCCTGCGGCAGCACAAACCGGGCATCCTCCTTGGCCTTGTCTCCCCGGCCATTGGCCTCCAATATGGCTTTCAGGTCACGGTAGGCACTTCCCACCTCAGCCATAAAGGCTTCAAAGCGGGCCTTGGCCTCAGGAATACGGGCAATGGCAGGGGGCAGAATATAGTCACAATCCGACCCGTCCACATAGCGCTGGCTCTGCTGCGAATACGAGGCAATTCTGTGTCGCACAAGCTGGTGCGTAAGCGCGCGGGAAACCCCTTCCGCCGCAAAGGTAAAGCTCACATGCTCAATGGGGCTGGTGTGCCCGGACTCCATGACCTTGGCGATAAAGGCCCGTTGCTTGTCATGAGCCACCTCTCCCGCCAGCAGACGGGGCCACATGTCGCCCACAAATCCGGCGTGATAGCATTGGCGGAAGGCAGCATATATTAATGAAGTCGGGTCCGGCGTGGACGCGAGCAGGCTCACACGGCATGTCGTCTGCGGCATGGGGAACTCCACCTTGAAAAACGTTGCGTGGGCAGTCCGTTTACACGGAGCGCATAAAACGATGCGCCGCGGTGCGGGGGAACAGTCGGAAACCAGTACGTAATCGTCACGAGTCGGGCACGTGCCAGTCACAGAACAAGCACTGAACTGGCGTTGAACAGGTGCTGAACAGGCACCTAACTGGCGCACCTAGCTGGCGCTTTGCAGGCACATAACTGACGCTTAGCAGGCGCAGTAAAGGCGCGTGAGCAACCTGCGCAGCAGTAAGCCGCCCTCAGGCCAGCAGGTTCAGATGACGGTAGGCACGGGCCGTTGCCATTCTCCCGCGCGACGTGCGCTTGAGAAAGCCGCACTGGATCAGATACGGCTCATAAATATCTTCTATGGTGCGCACTTCTTCGGAACAGGCCACCGCAAGGGTTTTCACCCCCACCGGCCCGCCGCCAAAATGCTCTATGAGCACGGTGAGCAGCTTGCGGTCCATCTGGTCCAATCCGCTCTCGTCCACGTCCATCCGGCACAGGGCTTCCGCAGCCTGTTCCGTGTCCACGGCACCGTTCCCCTTCACGCTGGCGAAATCGCGCACCCGCCGCAGCAGCCTGTTGGCTATGCGCGGCGTGCCCCGCGAACGGCGGCCTATCTCCAAAGCCCCGTCAGGTGTCAGGTCCACACGCAGAATACGGGCCGTGCGCGCCACAATGCGGGCAAGCTCCTCAGGGCTGTAGAACTCCAGTCGGAAAATACACCCGAAACGGTCGCGCAGAGGAGAAGAGAGCAGGCCGATGCGCGTGGTAGCCCCCACAAGGGTAAAGGGTTCCAGCTCAATCTTAACCGTACGCGCTCCCGGTCCCTGCCCGATGACGAGATCGAGCTTGAAATCTTCCAGCGCGGGATAAAGCACCTCTTCCACGGCGGGCGGCATGCGGTGTATCTCATCCACAAACAGAATATCATGACGGCCCAGATTGGTCAGAATCGCCGCCAGATCACCGCTGCGCTCCAGCACGGGACCGGATGTGGAGACAAGGTTCACCCCCAGTTCGCTGGCCATAATCTGCGAAAGGGTGGTCTTGCCCAGCCCCGGATTGCCGTAGAAAAGAGTGTGGTCCATTGCCTGCCCGCGCGCACGGGCGGCCTGCAGATACACATGCAGATTGGCCCTCAGCTCCTCCTGTCCGATAAACTCGTCCAGAGAAGGGGGGCGCACGGTGTCATCCACGCATGAGGGCATGCGGCAGGCGTCGTCATCCATCTGCATCAGCGCCCCCTGCCCAGCGCCTTGAGCGCGGCACGCAACGCCCCGCCCACATCAAGGTCCGGTTCTTCCTTTAGTACGTTCTTCAGCACCGGAGCGGCCTCGTCCTCGGAGTAGCCAAGATTGCACAACCCCGCCAAGGCATCGCGGAACAACGAGCCAGGCGCAGCACCACTGAGCACGGCTCCTCCGGGAACGCTCTCCACCTTGAGCTTGTACTTGAGTTCCAGAAAAATATGCTGCGCGCTCTTCTTGCCAATACCGGAAACACGCGTCAGCGCCGTCACATCATCCTCCGCCACCACCTGCCGCAAATCGGCGGGCCGGAACTGGGAAAGAATGGCAAGGGCGGTTCTGGCTCCCACCTTGGAAATGGAAATGAGCACCGCAAAGGTCTGGCGCTCGTCCCAGGTATGAAACCCGTACAGCTCCAGCGCATCTTCGCGGACCACGGTATAGGTGAATACGGCCAGCGGTTCGCCACTGGCGGGCAGCCGTGCCAGCGTGTGCACGGGCAGATGGACAAGATATCCCACGCCGCCGGCAGTAACCAGCACCACGGCGTTTTCCGCGACTTCCGCGAGACGTCCTTCCAGATATGCTATCATGTCTGTGCCCTCGTCACGGGTTGTAGCGCAATCCCCGCCCAAAGTTAACAGCCCGTTGAAAATCAATCCCGGAAGACAGCTTCCCTGAGGGAAACCGCAAAGCAGACCGGCAGGCAACGAAGCGGCACCTGCCCGGCTCGTCCGGTTACAGGCGGCCTCCGTTCAGCCGTGCCAGCCTGTTGTAGCGGCGCATGGTCAGATGGCACAGGGCCACAGCCAGCGCATCGCTTGCGTCCACAGCCCACGAAGGCTTTTTCACGCCGAGAATGGTGGCCACCATAAAGGCTACCTGCTGCTTTTCCGCCCTGCCCACACCCACGATAGCCTGCTTCACCTTAGTGGGTTCATAGCCGTGCACGGCAATATCCTGCACGGCACAAGCCGCCAACGCGGCCCCGCGCGCCTGCCCCAGCTTGAGGGCAGAGGCGGGATTGCGGGCGGTGAACACCTCTTCCACCGCCGCCTCATCCGGGCGCAGCGCGGTTATTACATCTGTCACACCGCGAAAGATAATTCCCATACGGCGGGCCATGTCCGGCTCCGCCGTGCGCACGGTGCCGCAGTCCACCAGCGTGACCACGCCGGAAACCTCGCGCACCACACCCCAGCCGGTAATGCGGGAGCCGGGGTCTATACCCAGAACGGTACAATCTTGCGTCATGCTGCTCCTGTTCCGCTCCGGTTCGTTATCGTCCACGGGTGCCACCAGTGTTCCACGGATTCCACGGATGCCACGGGTGTCACGGATGCGAGCATTCCCGTCAGAACGAACGTACGCAGGCAAAAAAGCCCGCCGTCATCCGGCGGGCATCGGCAGGCGTTGCTGCTAGCTCAGTTGCGCCAGAACCTCGTCGGACATGTCAAAGTTTGCCCAGACGTTCTGCACATCATCGTTGTCTTCCAGCAGGTCAATAAGGTTCAGCACCTTCTGCCCCACCTGCGCGTCCACCTCTATGCTGTTCTGGGGAATCATGGCCAGTTCCGCCGAATCCACCTCTATGCCCGCCGCCTCAAAGGCCGCGCGCACAGCTTCAAAGTCGGCAAGTGCGGCGCGCACTTCCCACACGGAACCCTGATCGACCACGTCTTCAGCACCGGCTTCCAGTCCGAGTTCCATCACCTGTTCCTCGGATATTTTTTCCTTGGTCACGGTAACCACGCCTTTGCGGTCGAACATCCAACCCACGCAGCCCGCTTCGCCCATGGAACCGCCGCCCTTGTTGAGCAGATGGCGCACTTCCGCAACGGTGCGGTTGCGATTGTCCGTGGCTGCTTCAATAAGCAGGGCCACGCCGCCCGGTCCGTAGCCTTCGTACATCACTTCCGCAATGTCGCCACCGGCCAACTCGCCGGTTCCCTTCTTTATGGCATTCTCAATTTTATCCTTGGGGAGGTTCACCGTCTTGGCGGCGGCAATGGCGGCGCGCAGACGGGCGTTACCAGCTGGGTCGCCGCCACCTTTCGCTGCAATGATGATTTCCTTGGCAGCCTTGGTGAAGGCCTTGGAACGCTTTGCGTCCTGGCGTCCCTTGCGATGCTGGATGTTCGCCCATTTACTATGTCCGGCCATGTTTCCTCCTTAAAATCATACGGCGCACATCTGGGTGCGCCCGCTGGCAGCGCAGTTGCTTCTGCGCGCCGGGTTATTGGTCTGCATCGGGTCCGGCTGCGTGTCCCGCAGAATCATCCGCGTTTTCCTGTCCACCCTTGAAACCCATGCCGATGTAGAATATTTCCTTGCTCTCGGCACGGGAGCTTTTGGGCTTAAAGGTCTTCACCGAGGTGAAGTGCACGCGCATTTCCGCCGCGAACTCGTGGAAATCCGGCCCCATGAAAATTTTCACGATAAAGCTGCCGCCATGTATCAGGTATCTGGCGGCCACGGCAAGTGCTTCGCGGCACAGGGCCGCAGAACGGGCCTGATCCGTAAAACGGTGCCCTGTGGTGTTATGGGCCATGTCGCTCATCACGATATGCAGCGGGCTCATAGCCGCAAGGGCGTCTTCAAACGCCTGAGAACGCTCAAACACGTCCTCCTGCATAAAGGTGACATTGGCGGGAAACCGTGTTTGAGTGGTCTGAAGGTCAGCGCCGAGCACCCTGCCCTGCGGGCCGATGATTTCAGCTGCGCCCAGCGACCAGGACCCCGGCGCCGCGCCAAGGTCCAAAACGCGCATTCCCGGCCTGAACAGGTGGAAACGCTTGTCTATTTCCTTGAGCTTGTAGACAGACCGGGCAGGATAGTTTTCCTGCTTGGCCTTCTTGAAATAATGGTCACGATATACTTTCATTGTTTCACCTGCGGCACTTGTAACGCAAAGTGCCTGTAACGCCAAGGCCGCACATGGACCGACGCCCGGAACGGATACGCATCATACACGAACTTGGCAAGCCCCAATCACTGCCTGCGGGCGAAGACCAGTTCGACCGATACGGCCCCGCCATTCTGCCGGACAGGGCATCTTTCTGTGCAGACATGCTCCTGCTCGGGCTTGGTCCCGACCCTGCCGTTGCCGCAGCGGCTGTATGCTCCGTTGCCGGCCCCTGCGGCCCTGCCCCGGACGCCGCCGCCCCGCGCAAAACCGTACACTATGTGGAATGTCCGGAGTTTGAACGCCAGATGCCCGCGCATTGGGCAGCCGCCATACCCGGCCACTGGCAACGCATATCCCCGCAGCAATGCACGCCGGAACTGCTGGCACGCAGCACAACGCTGTTCTACCGCCAGAACACACGACTTTTTCCCTCTTTCTGGGGGCCTTTGCTGGCCGCCGCCCAATGGGAACACCTGCGGCACAACACTGCCTGTGCCGCCGTCGACGCACCTACGCCATCCCCGGCTTCCTCAGCGTCTCCTGCATGTCCGACATCTCGGGAAAAATCGGCAAAATCTGCGGAATCGGCAGACCGCACCGTCATCCTGCCGGGCACAGAGCAGGGCCTGCTCATACGCGAACTGCGCGAAGCCTTTACCGATGAAGGCTGGCATGTGCTCACGGTACCGCCGCAGGACATGGCAACCACCCTGCCCCGGCTGCTGGCGCAGCATTCACCCCGGCTTTTCTTCAGCGTGAACTTTCAGGGACTGGACATGTTCGGCGAACGCCACCACCTGCTGCGTGCCGCCGGAACCGAGGTGGCGGCATGGTGCGTGGATACGCCGTGGCACATCCTCTCCGGCTGCAAGGCCCCTTTCTGGAAAGATACGCACCTGTTCGTCACGGACGACACCTTCCTTCCGGACCTGCGGGCGACGGGCGGCACAGACGTGCATCACCTGCCTCTGGCCACCGACCCGCGCATCTTTTCCCCCTCTGATGCAACAGCCGAAAGGCAGCATGACGCCCCTCAGGACCATGAACTTGCGCAGGCGGCCGTCTTTGTGGGACGCTCTGAATTTCCCGAACGGCGCAAATACTTCTCCGGGCTTGTGCCCGATTCCGCCCTTATGGCCAAAGCCACGCAGATGCTCAGCACAGGAGAAAGGCCGGACTATCACTGGTGGACACGACAACTCGGCATTACCGGCTTCTGGCCCGACACCCCGCGCCACGCAGGTGCCGGAGCAGAAGAGGCCTCCCGACGCTGGCGGGCCCTGTGCCTTGAACAGGCCCTCCCCCATGGCCTAACGGTCTTCGGGGACCAGGGTTGGCATACCGCTGTGCCCGGCCTGCGCCGCCTGCACCCGCCCGTAGACTACTACACCCGTCTTCCCGCCATTTACAGGAAGGCGGGCATAACCCTGAACATCACCGGCCTGCTGCTCCCGGGCGGGCTCACACAACGTCACTTTGACGTCTGGGCCGCAGGCGGGCTGCTGCTCACCGATGCCAATCCCGGCATGCACATCTTCCCCGCCCATCTTGCGCAGGCGGTGACCTACCACCGCGCCGATGAACTGCCGGAGCGCATGGCGGCATGGCGCGCCACTCCCGACAGCACAAAAGAACTACGGAGCATGTGGCGGAATGTCATACTGAACGGTCACACCTACCGCCACCGCGTCCGGCAGGTTCTTGCCGCCGTATTTGCTTCCTGACCCTGCCCAACCGTCCGCATTGCGGAACCGTCTTTCCAATCCGCCCCTCACGGCACCACATACACCCGATGCACATCGGCTCCGGTCGGCTCCGGTCGGCTCCGGTCGGCTCCGGTCGGCTCCTGATCCGGCGCCTTTTCCCATCCGGTCTTTCACGGTATCGGGTAACCTTGCCGCCACCCGCAACCACCACTGGCAGCACACCACCCGTACGCATACTTCATTATTATTTTCACGAATCATATTGTTCCAGCCGAAATAATACGGTAATCTATAGGATAATTGCCAACCCTATTGGATAAACAATTAAAATCGGCACATTGCACTCAATCATGCGCACACTTGATAAACAGCAGCTCTTTAAAGAGGCGGGCAAGTTCTTTCTGCCCGTCACCCTTATTGCGGGCATCATCATCGCCTACGTGGCACATAACGAAGCCTCCCTGCGCGAATCGCTGCTGAAACGCAGGCAGAGCGTGCATGTAGATTTTGTGGCCAAGTCCACGGAACTGGAACTGCAATCCATTTTGCAAGACCTGGTCAACCTGTCCCATCAGGCGGGGCTGCAGGACTATCTGGCTGATTTTTCAGAAGACTACCGCCGCAAGCTGGAAGCCGAATACTTCGCCTTCATCCGCAACAACCGCAAATACGATCAGGTGCGCCTGCTGCTCCTCTCCGGCATGGAGGATATCCGCGTCAACAAGCAGCGCAGGGGAGCCGCCGTGGTTTCCCGCAAGTCTTTGCAGGATAAAGCCAGCCGCTACTATTTTGTGGAAAGCAAAGACCTGCCCCCCAACAACGTTTTCGTATCTGAAATGGACCTGAACGTAGAAAACGGAAAGCTGGAAACTCCCATCAAACCGATGGTCCGCGTTGCCACGCCTTGCTTTGACGCCAAGGGCGACCGCAAGGGCGTTCTCATGCTCAACTATCTGGCGCAAGGGCTGCTGGATACCATTGCCCGTTCCAGCGAACTGGAACGCTCCCACACCATGCTGCTGAACAAGAACGGCTACTGGCTGTACTCTCCGCACCCGGAGGACGCGTGGGCATTCATGTATCCAGAAAGACAGAACCGCACCTTTGCCAGCCGCTACCCCGAGGCGTGGAGCAACATCCGTGACACACTGAACGGACAGTTTATGCACGAAGGGGCACTCTTCACCTTCAGCACCGTCCACTTCCTTCCGCCACATGACGCACAAATAGCGCTTACCTCGCCCATCGCGTGGAAACTGGTAAGTATTGTCGCGCCGGAGCAGATATCGCTGCTTATCGGCACCATTTACAACCGGTTCCTGTACGTGTTTACGGTCATCACGCTGCTCATAGGCACGGCCGCCTTTCTGAACGCCCGGCGTCTGCTGGAAAAAGCCGCCAGCCTTAAGGCCATTCAACAAAGCCAGAGCCGCTTCAAACAGATTGTAGATTCATCGTGGGATATCATTTGGGAAGCGGACCAGCAGGGCCGTATCACCTATGTCAGCCCCCGCGTACATGACATTCTGGGTTTCACACAGGAAGAGGTGCTGGGCCGCAGCCCCTTCACTGTGGATTCTCTTCTCTCTGCGGTGCAAGGCGGTGCCCCCCTGCAAGCACTGCCCGAACATTTTCACTGGGATGAAGCCGCCGCGCACAGGGAAGGACACACCGTCTGGCTGCACACAACAGGGAACCCCGTCTTTGACGATTCAGGCTCCCTGACGGGAATACGCGGCATCTCACGCGACGTGACAGACAGGATTCTCAACGACAGGGAACTGGAAAACGCCCGTATGCAGGCAGAAACGGCCAACATGGCAAAAAGTGAATTTCTTGCCCGCATGAGCCATGAAATACGCACCCCCATGAATGCCATTCTGGGCATGACCTACCTTGCCCTGCGCACCGAGCTGACCCCCAAGCAGCAGGATTACCTGCTCAAGATCAAGCAGTCTGCCAACTCGCTGCTCGGCATCATCAACGACATTCTGGACTTCTCCAAGATTGAGGCAGGCAGGCTGGAGGTGGACCCCAGCCCCTTCTCCCTGCATGCCGTCATGGAAAACACCGTCAATATTGTCTGCCTGCCTGCAGAAGAAAAGGGCATAGAACTGTTGCTAGCCGTAGACAGCGATGTGCCCGCCGGGTTGTACGGCGATTCGCTGCGCCTGGGTCAGGTGCTCATCAACCTTGCCAACAACGCCATAAAGTTCACGGAAGAAGGCGAGGTTGTCGTGTCCGTTTCTGTTGAAAACAGAACTCCGGAAGGGGGGAACCTCCGCTTTTCCGTGCGGGACACGGGCATAGGGCTTTCCCAGGAACACATGGCACAACTCTACACGCCTTTCACGCAGGCCGATGGCTCCACCACGCGCCTGTACGGAGGCACGGGCCTTGGGCTGAGCATTTCCAAAAAACTGGTGGAGCTTATGGGCGGCGAACTGAACTGCCAAAGCACGCAGGGTCTGGGAAGCGAATTCCACTTCACACTGCATTTCCCGCTGGCAGATGTGCAGCACAAACAGCCCATGGCCCCGCAGACTCTCAGAAAATGCCGCATACTGGTGGTGGATGACAACGCCACCGCGCGGCAGATAATGCGGGATATCCTTGCCTCGTTCGGGTTGCGTGCGGATCTGGCTTCAGGCGGTTCAGAGGCACTCGAGGCGGTGCAGCACGCGGAACCGCCGTTTGACCTTGTGCTCATTGACTGGAAAATGCCGGACATGGACGGATTCGCCTGCATACGCGCCATACGGGAGATGCCGAATGTCCAGCGGCTGCCGCGATTCATCATGATTACCGCCTACGGGCGGGACGAGGTGCGCCACAGGGTAAAAACAGAAAAACTGGACGGAATGCTGCTCAAACCTGTCAACCGCTCTCTGCTTTTCAACACCCTGGTGGACGTGCTCAGCACAGCCTGCGACGGAAATACACAGGGTCAGGCACCGGGACAGGAGGCGCAAATCTCCCACAGCGCGGCGGAACCGGTAAATGGCACCATCGCATCCGCCCGGTACGACATGGCGGAAGAATGCGCCACCGGAGGCGGGACGTTTGCCCCCCGTGTACCGCAGCACATCCGGGGTGCCCGAATCCTGCTTGTAGAAGACAATGAACTGAACCAGCAGGTTGCCACGGAACTTCTTCAGGGCAGCGGGTTGCACGTTACACTGGCGCGAAACGGGCAGGAAGCGCTGGACCGTGTACGCAGGCAAGAATTTCAGGCCGTTCTCATGGATGTGCAGATGCCCGTGATGGACGGACTGGAAGCCACCCGGCTGATACGTGAAATTCCCAGCCTGCAGGGGCTGCCCATTATTGCCATGACGGCCCACGCTATGAACACGGATAGGGAAATGAGCCTGCAAACGGGCATGAACGCCCATGTGAACAAGCCTATTGACCCGGACGAACTGCTTGCCGTGCTGGGCAGGTGGATAGCTTCGGGCGGATGGGAACCTGTGAGCGGAACTGCCCGGACCGGAATGCCCGATGACGCGGGCGGAGAATCTGCACAGGCAGCCTCCAAAGAAACAACCGTGCCGCCGTACGGTGATGAGATTGCAATGGCGGAAGGCTTGCGCAGGGTGCGTGGCAATGCAGCCCTGTACACACGGCTGCTCTCGGATTTCCTTCGGGAGAACGCCAACGTCACGGAGCGGATTCTGCACTGCCTGAACCATGAAAGCAGAGACACCGCCTTTCGGCTTGCACATACACTGAAAGGCGTTGCGGGAAACATAGGGGCCATGCAGGTGCATGAGGCGGCAGCCGCTCTGGCAGACGCCATTAAACAGCGCAGGCAGGACATCCCCCCCCTGCTCACAGAAGTGGAAAGCACCATTCGACGCGCAGAAATGGCCGCCACCCACATTCTGGAGTCGTTTACCGCCGCAGGAAGCGCAACAGCGGCACAGGCGGACAACTCCGCGGCAGATTCGGGAGAACAGGCTCCCGCACGGGATGCCGCCCCCAAGGCGACCACATCGGGCAGCGCACAGAAAGCGCCAACGCCTAATACCCCGAAGAAGCCCTCCACGCATGGCGGACCGGAAGCATCCACATCCGCCGCTGTCACCGGCGGGCTGGAGAGCAGCGAATTTGCCATGGCAGTGCGCGAACTGGCGCAGCACATTGCCACGCACGACATGAACTCCCTGACCCTCTTCGAAACATTGCGCACCGCGCTGGAGCAGCGCGACAAAGCGGAAACCGAACGACTGGGTCAGGAACTTGCCGCCTTTGCTTTTAAAAAAGCAGGATTGCGCCTTGCCGCCCTGACCACCATGACAAGGGAAGGCGGCGCGCAGAAAGAAGAAGAAGAAGAAGACGTTCCGGCAGAGAAACAGAAACCATAGTCCCGGAACAGCGAAGACTGTACAGATGCACAAGCGTAACCAGCAATACCACCGCCACGTGAACAATACCGACGGCGGAAAAGGAGATGAGGCATGATCCGGCACACGCCCTATCGTGTACTTGTTGTGGACGACACGCCCGCAAACATAGAGATGCTCTACGCCATTCTCCAGCCGGAATATGCTGTAAATGTGGCCATGAACGGGGCAGATGCGCTGGAACTGGCACGCGCCCATCCCCCGGATATCGTGCTGCTCGATATCGTCATGCCCGGCATGGACGGATACGAAGTCTGCCGCCGCATGAAGGAATCACCTGAAACCGCTGCGGTGCCCGTCATCTTTGTCACCGCCCTGAGCAGCAGCGAGGATGAGGAAAAGGGGTTCGGCCTCGGCGCAGTGGACTTCATTTCCAAACCCTTCAGCCCGCCCATCGTGCTTGCCCGCATCAAGACCCATCTGGCTCTCTACAACCAGAACAGGGTTCTGGAGGAACAGGTGGTCCGCCGCACAGCGGAACTCACCGTTGCCAAGGAAGCGGCGGAAGCGGCAAGTCAGGCCAAAAGCATCTTTCTTGCCAATATCAGCCACGAACTGCGCACCCCGCTCAACGGCATACAGGGCATGGCACAGTTGCTGGATGGCAGCCCGCTCTCGCCGGAACAGAAGGAACTGCTCTCTTTCCTCAACCACTCGGCGGTCCGTCTCGCCTCGCTTGTGGCTTCGCTTCTGGAACTCTCACATATAGAGACGGGCAAACTGCGCCCGGAACGCCGCAACATGAACCTGAAGGAAACCCTCAACCCCATTCTGGACATCATCCGCGAACAGGCCCGCGTAAAGGGGCTGGAATTCCGCACCAGCATATTCCCTTCCGTCCCGGAAGAAATGATCGGCGACCCCGGCGGCGTGAAGCAGATTCTCTCCAACGTGCTGTCCAACGCCGTGCGCTACACCAAGAAGGGCAGCGTCGAGTTCAGCATCAGCACCAACGGCGAACAGCACGCCTCATCATCACGCTTCATCAACCTGCTGTTCACAGTGAAGGACACAGGCATAGGCATTGCCCCGCAGGCGCAAAAGCACATATTCAAAAGCTTTACCATTGCTGAGGACTTTATCACCAAGGAATTCGGCGGGGCCGGGCTTGGGCTGGCCATAAGCAAGAATCTGGCCCGCGCCATGGGCGGACGCATATGGGTGGAAAGTGAGGAGGCCAAAGGGAGCACGTTTTTCATACTGCTCCCGTTTGAGGCAGTACAAAGCTCTGTGCAGCAGGGTGAAACCGCTGCGGAAAAGGCAACGGAACAGCCAGGGCCACTGAACATCCTGCTGGTGGAAGACGATGTGGTAAGTCAGGCGGCAGGCAAAGGACTGCTGGAACTGGACGGGCACAGCGTAACCGTGGCGCAGGATGGCACAGAGGCCATGACCATGCTGCGGAAAATGACTTTCGACGCCGTGCTCATGGATATTCAGATGCCCGGCCCGGACGGGCTAGAGGTGGCGGGGCGCATCCGTGCCGGAGAATGCGGGGAAGCCTCGGCAACCGTACCCATTATCGCACTTACCGCCTTTGCGGATAACAGGCGTCTGCTGGCAGGGGCAAGCGGCATTCAGGGCGTGCTGGCCAAGCCCTATTCGCGGCAGGAATTGCTGGATGCCGTGCGCGCCGTGCACCGCCCCACCGCACGCTCATCATAATGCCACAGCAGCACCTGTCCCTGCAGAGCTGCGGTTAACCGGCTGTTGGCCTGTTATAAGGCGCAGCCAGTTAACAATTACAAGGCCTGTCATTGCCTCGCGCAAAAACGGCACGTGCTGTTCAGTCGGGTTATTTACCGGAACCGTTGTCATCGGTGCGGGTATCGGACTCTGCGGAGGGATGAACAGGTTCACAGTCTATGACAACGGCCCGGCGTGGCGGAAGATTGCCGCCGTCTCTGACCCCCGTCATTCCTGCTGCTCCCGTTGTTCCCGCAGTTCCCGCAGTTCCGGAGTTTTCCGCATCCCGAATGCGCGAAGCCGCGCCGTCTTCCCTGCCCGCGTCACGGAGAAAGCTCTCGCGCCTGTCACCGTATTGCCGGGTAGAATGCCACGTATAGTAGGTGAACCCGGCACCACCGGCTCCCCCCTGCATACCAGCACCATGCACGCGCACCGCTTCACCGAATTCCTTGCGCAGCCAGCGGGCAATACGCCGCCGCGAAGGGGGCAGCAACAGCACAAGTCCTGCCGCATCCGTTATCAGGCCGGGAGTAAGCAGCATCAGGCCAGCCACAAGAATAAGCAGGCCCTCCACCAGTTCATCAGCGGGCATCTTGCCCAGATTCACATTCTCCCGCACCTTCATCATGGTGTTAAAGCCTTCGGTGCGGGCGAGCCACGCCCCGGCAACGCCGGTGGCAATGACCAGCAATATGGTGGTTCCGGCTCCCAGAACAGAGCCGACCTGCACCAGGAGGTACAGTTCAATGATGGGAACAAGAATAAACAGTAGCAGCAGTTTTGGAAACATCCCGCGTCCCGTGTTGACGTTCTCCGCGCTCCGAGCCTTGTGTATGCGGACATTCCGGCGCGATTGGGTTCCGACATTGGTAACCATTCTGCCACGGAAGGCAAGTCCTTTCGGATCAGCCGGTCAGGCGCAGGAACCAGAACGCACCGGTTTGTCAGGAAATAGCGCACAACACAAACAGGTCCGCTTGCGGCACAGATACCATTCCTGCCGGGTCCGGCAGGTCGGGGCAATTCAGATAACCGGAACAGGCTCACCCCCACAGCGCAATGACCATGGCTCCCGAGGCCATGACGGCGGCCCCGGTTAACCTGCCGCGCACGTAGGGATCTTTAAAGAGCACGCCGCCCAGAATAACCGCAATAACGCCATTCAGACGTTTTATGGATATCATGTACGCCGCAGCCACCATGGTTATGGCGGAATAATGGCAGGCAATATGCGCCAGCAGCACAAACCCGGAAGCAAGACCGGCCACAGGATGCCGCAACAGCACCGCGGGGGACGCCTTGCGCAACGCAAATAGTCCCACCACGAACAGGGCGTTGTGAATGACAAAAAACATGGCCCCGGCGTAGACCGGGTCGCCGGAAAGGGCAAGCCGCTTGGAGATAACCGAGGCCACAGCCCAGATAAAGGAAGCCGCAAGGGCATAGCGCGATCCGCGTTCGCGCACGATGGCCCGGAAAGGTTCCCAGAAGGCCCGGCTCCCGTTTCCGCCTGCGCTGAGCACCCAGCTTCCGGCCACAATAAGCCCCATGCCCGCCACGCCCCATACTGTGGGCAGCTCCCCCAGAAACAGGTGGCCGGTAAGAATCATGAAAACCGGAGTGAACGCCATGAACGGCATGGTCAGAGCAAGCGGCGCGGCGCGTATGGCCTCGTACTGCAGATACGTGCCCGCCATGTTGAGCGGAACCATAAAGAGCAGATTGCTCCAGTAGGCGGGAGCCAGCGGCTGCCACCCATGTATCATTATATAGAGCGCGAACAGGAGCCAGCTCCACCCCAGAAAGCAGGCCAGCATATCCCAGCGGGAAAGATGCCCCAGCCAACGCTTGGTGACAGCCGCCTCAAGGGCGGAGAAAAAGGCGGTTCCCAACGAAAGCACAAACCACAGCATGAACGGCCTCCTTTCGATGGCGAATACCCCAACGGCACGGAATAATCATGCCGGAAGCGTCACAATACGCATAGAGTATCTGCTGGGAAAGCCATCTTCAGGCCGCACAAAAAATGTCGGGCAGGATTCTGCTGTCTCCGGAGCCGAATGCCAGCCGGATGCCCGACCAGGTGCCGGACGTATGGCCTGCCCCTGTATGGATGGAAGCCCGGATGCCAGAACGGATACCCGAACGGATGCCAGAACGAGTGCCAGAACGAGTGCCAGAACGTATGCCAGCCCGCCCCAAGAACGTGCAGCCCAAAGCTGCTTCTGGCCGGGACAGCACACGGGCCCCGGCTGCATGGTTCCGGACGGCAGGCTCACGCGGGAACAGAAAGCACGAAAAAAGCCCCGGCCGGGCCGGGGCGTTTTCATCCTCGAAGGATCGCGGAAAAACTAGGCTTTCTTGGCTGCCACAGGCTTAATCACAGCACCGGAGCGGATGCAGCGGGTGCATACGCTGATGCGGCGAACTTCACCGTTGGGCAGCTGATGGCGCACGCTCTGCAGGTTGGGCAGGAAACGACGCTTGGTCTTGATGTTGGAGTGGGAAACAAGGTGACCTGTCTGGGGTTTCTTGCCGCACATTGCACATTCTTTGGACATGACGATCCTCCATATATGATGAAAAAATATCTGGTTCGCATCAGCGCAGGCATGGTAGCAAACGGAGCGCGCGCGGCGGGCCGCTTCCCAACCCGGTGTACCTGCAAAGAGATGGGTGTATTATACCCTCGGTACAAAAAAGGCAACCTTTTTCTTAAACCCTTTCCTTGACAAACTGAACTGGTCGCATGTAGAAATCGCCTTCCGCAAGGATACACATATGCCGCAAATCTGGATACCATTGAAAGACATCCCCGCAGAAGGCGGGGAGATTGTTGTGGACAACCAGTCCATATGGCTTGAACCCATAGCCGAGTTCAAGCTGCCCTACCGCATTGCCCAAGCGCCTGCCGCCACGTTGCACCTTACTCCGCAGGAAGAAGGCTGCCTTGTGCGTGGCCGCGTTTCCGGCACTGTTGCCGTGCCCTGCGACCGTTGCGCCGAAGAAGCGATGGTAACGGTAGACCAGCGGTTCAGCGAACTCTTCTCCATGCAGGAAGACCTGCGTGACCCGGGAGAAGAACCCGCCATCCGCCCCGCCCTGGACGGGCAGGGACTGGAAATAGAAGTGGGCTCGCTGCTCTGGGAAGAATTTCTCGTTTCACTGCCCATCAAACCTTTGTGCAGCGAAACGTGCAAGGGTCTGTGCCCCCAGTGCGGTGCCGACCTTAATACTGAACCCTGCAACTGCGAGAGCGGAACGGAAGACCCCCGCCTTGCGGTGTTGCGGAACCTGAAAATTAACAAGTAGCACTACTGCCTTTCCGGGCAACACACCGGAAGGAAAACAAGAGAGGGATAGTCATGGCTGTAGCTCAGGCAAAAAAATCCAAGTCCAAGAAGGGTATGCGCCGTTCCCACCATCGTGTGGCCATTCCCACCATCGTATTCTGCCAGTGCGGCGAAGCCGCCCTGCCCCACCGTGTGTGTGCCGCCTGCGGTGCCTACAACGGCCGCCAGATGATCAAGGAAAATGCCTAACACCCCCGTTATCGCCGTGGACGTGATGGGTGGGGACCACGGCCCCGCCGTTAATATTCCCGGTGCCATCGAGGCAGCCCGTGCATACGGTATCCGCCTCGCGCTTGTAGGCGATTCGGAGAAAATTCAGGCCGAGCTGGACAAACTGCCTTCCGGGACCCTTTCCGGGAAGGTGGTCTATGACATTGTCCATACCGACGAAGTGGCGGGCATGGACGAAAAGCCGTCCGACATCCTGCGCCGCAAGAAAAACGCGTCCATTCAGGTGGCCTGCCGTCTGGTAAAGGAAGGCAAGGCCGACGGTGTGGTAAGCGCGGGCAACTCCGGAGCCACGGTGGCCTGCGGCATGTTCATCATGGGACGTATTCCCGGTGTGGACCGACCGGCGCTTGCCAGTGTCATGCCCACCGAGAAAAAGCCCATCGTCCTGCTGGACGTGGGTGCCAACGTGGACTGCAAGCCGCACCACCTGTTTCAGTTCGGCCTTATGGCAGACGCCTTTACCCGCGACCTGCTCGACTGCCCCTCTCCCCGCATCGGGCTTTTGTCCATCGGCGAAGAGGAAGGCAAGGGCAACTCGCAGGTTAAAGAAGCGTATGACCTGTTCAAGATGGCAAAGAACATCCGGTTCGTCGGCAATGTGGAAGGGCGCGACCTTTTCACCGGCGATGTGGATATCATCGTGTGCGACGGCTTTGTGGGCAATGTGGCGCTCAAGCTCAGCGAGGGACTCAGTTCGTCCATGAGCCGCATCCTCAAGCGGGAGTTGCTGTCCAGCCTGCTGGCAAAAATAGGCACCCTGCTTGCCAAAAGCGCCTTCAAACGTTTTGCGCGCATGGTGGATTATGCCGAATACGGCGGGGCACCCGTGCTCGGTCTGAAAGGCATAGCCATTGTCTGCCACGGAGCATCCAACGCCAAGGCCATTACCAATGCGGTCAAAATGGCAGCCGCCTTCGTGGAAAAGAAAACCAATGAACGACTTGTGGAAGCGATCAGTGCCAACGAGGAACTGACCAGCTTCGGCAAGGCCGTTAAGAATTGATCGCCAGTCCGGCGGCACGCACAGTGCCGCCGGACTGCGTTCCGGACATCTGCCATGACCAAGCCATGCTATATCAGGGGATTCGGCTCCTTTGCCCCGGCAAAGCTGCTGACCAACCGCGACCTTGAAAAAATCGTAGACACCAGCGACGAGTGGATCATATCCCGCACGGGTATTGAGCAGCGTCACGTGGTGGTGGAAGGACAGTGCACCTCCGACCTCGTGGCGGAAGCCGCACGCGCCGCCCTTGCCGATGCAGGCATGCAGGCGCAGAACCTCAGCCACATCATTGTGGCCACCTGCACCCCCGATGCCTACTGCCCCAACACAGCCTGCGTGGTGGAAGACAAGCTCGGAGTCAAGGGCCTGATGGCGCTTGACATAAGCGCCGCCTGCTCCGGCTTTGTGTACGGGCTGGACGTAGCCAGAGCCATGGTCTGCTGCAAGCCCGACGCTGTGGTGCTGCTTTCCGGCGGCGAGACCATGACCAGCCGCGTGAACTGGGAAGACCGGAACACCTGCGTGCTCTTCGGCGATGGAGCCGGGGCTGTGGTCATTACATCCGAACCCGGACCGGACAGTGCGCAGATTGTGGATATTGAGCTGTCTTCCGACGGCTCCCTGCGCGACCTGCTCACCATTACGGGCGGCGGTTCCTCCATGCCGTATACCCTGAACCAGCCTGTACCCGCCGAGCACTTCATCCTCATGCAGGGGCGCGAGGTGTTCAAGCACGCCGTACGCAGCATGACCGGCGTGTGCGAAACGGTGCTGCAACGCAACGGCCTTACCACTGCGGACGTAGACCTGCTCATCCCCCATCAGGCCAATATGCGCATTGTGGAAGCCGTGGGCAAAAAGCTGGAATTACCTGCGGAGAATGTCTTCGTGAACCTGCATAAGTACGGAAACACCTCTGCCGCCTCCATTCCGCTTGCCCTGGCCGATGCACGGGCGCAGGGACGCATACGGCCGGGCATGAACGTGCTGCTCACCACCTTCGGGGGTGGGTTCACGTGGGGATCTGCCCTGCTCAAGTTCTGAGGCAACACGCGGATCACCCTGTAATCACGGCGCATTACCCCCGTGATGTGATGAGGCGTTTTGGCAATTGAAGTTATACTTTCTTTAGGGTATAAGGCAGTGCTTTTCGCAACCTAACCCAAAACGTGAAGCGACTATGACTGAATTACTCTCTACGGCACTGGTAACTGGCGGCTCCAGAGGCATTGGCAAAGCCATTGCAGAAACGCTGGGTAAAGCCGGTTTTCAGGTCTATCTGACCTACGTTTCCAAGCCGGAAGAAGCGCAGGCCGTTGCCCAGTCCATCACCGATGCGGGCGGCAAGGCTGCGGCGTTCCGGCTGAACGTTGGCAACGCGGACGAGGTGACGGACTTCTTCCAGAGCGAAATACGGGACAAGGTCCGGCTGGACGTGCTGGTGAACAACGCCGGCATAACGAAGGACGGTCTTGTGCTGCGCATGAAAGACGAAGACTTCGACGCCGTTCTCGGCATCAATCTGCGCGGAGCCTTCATAGCCGCGCGGGAAGCCGCCAAGATCATGACCAAACAGCGCTACGGGCGCATCGTCAACATCACTTCGGTGGTGGGACAGATGGGCAACGCAGGGCAGGCCAACTACTCTGCCGCCAAGGCTGGCCTCATAGGCCTAACCAAGGCTCTGGGCAAGGAACTGGCCGCACGCAATGTCACCGTAAACGCAGTGGCTCCCGGATTCATTGAAACCGACATGACTCGCGCCCTGCCCGATGCCGTCCGGACCGAATACCAGAACGCCATTCCCATGAAGCGGTTCGGCAGCGTTGAGGATATTGCGGAGGCCGTGAGTTTTCTGGCCTCGCCCAAGGCCGCATACATCACCGGCCAAGTTCTTGCGGTAAATGGCGGCATGTACTGCTAGCCAAGGAATTTTTGCCCCTTTTCGCGACACCACCCCGTAGAACATACGCGGTACAAACGAAGAAACAATCCTCTGGAGGAATCCATGTCTATCGAAGCAAAAGTTAAGCAGATCATCGTTGACCAGCTCGGCGTTTCCGCCGAGGAAGTCGTTCCGGAAGCATCCTTTGTCGAAGACCTCGGCGCAGACTCCCTGGACCTGACCGAACTCATCATGGCCATGGAAGAAGAATTCGGCACCGAAATCGACGATGACGATGCCCAGAAGATGCTGAAGGTCAAGGACGCAATCGACTACATCGCCAGCAAGCAGTAGACGACGGCTGTACGCGATATTCACGGGCGTCTTATGACCTTAATCATAAGACGCCTGACCCGTTTCTTCCGGCCGCGTCCCGCCCCTCGTGGGCACACGGTGCACGTATTCATGCAAGCGGCCCGCGCCGCATGACCTGCCCCGGACTACGCCGCAAGCCCCAAGGAACGCCATAATGACGAAAAAACGAGTTGTTGTTACCGGTCTTGCCACCCTGAACCCGCTGGGGAATGATCTGGAAACCAGCTGGAGCAACCTCATTGCGGGCAAGTCCGGCATCAGTCCCATTACCGCCTTCGATGCATCGGAGTTCTCTTCCCGCATCGCGGGACAGGTCAAAGACTTTGACGCATCCGCCCACATGCCCGTCAAGGAAGCGCGCCGTATGGACCGCTTCGTCCAGTTTGCCGTGGCAACCGGCAACATGCTCATTCAGGACTCCGGCCTTGCCATCACGGATGAGAACGCGCACCGCGTGGGCGTTCTGCTGGGCGTAGGTCTGGGCGGACTGGATACCATAGAGGTTTTTCACACCAAGCTCATGGAATCGGGCCCCAACAAGATAAGCCCGTTCATGATCCCCATGCTCATTTCTAACATGGCTCCGGGACAGGTATCCATTTTCACGGGTGCCAAAGGCCCCAACGTGGTGTTTACCAGCGCATGCGCCTCCGGCACACACGCCATAGGTCATGCCTATACGGAAATCGTCATGGGACGGTGCGACGCGGCCATCACGGGCGGCGTGGAAGCCACCATCACCCCCATGGGCGTTTCCGGCTTCACCTCGCTGAAGGCCCTGTGCAGCAACCGCAATGATGAGCCGGAAGCGGCCTCCCGTCCGTTTGACGCAGAGCGATCCGGCTTTGTCATCGGCGAAGGCTCCGGCTTCCTCATGCTGGAATCGCTGGAACACGCTCTGGCACGCGGCGCGCGCATCTATGCAGAGGTGGTGGGCACCGGCTCCACCGGCGACGCATACCACATGACCGCCCCGCGTGAAGATGCGGACGGCATGGCGCGCTGCATGAAGGCAGCCATTGACGAGGCGGGCATCCACCCCGAAGACGTGGACGCCGTCAACGCGCACGGCACCTCCACCAGCCTGAACGACAAGGCGGAAACACTAGGCATGAAGACCGTGTTCGGCGAACACGCCTACAAGCTGCGCATTTCCGCCAACAAGTCGCAGACCGGGCACCTGCTCGGCGCTGCAGGCGGCATGGAGGGCGTGTTCTCATGCCTTACGCTGTACAAGGGCATTGTGCCTGGCACTGCCAACTATACCACCCCCGACCCGGACTGCGACCTCAATTATATGGGCAGCGGGCCGGAGGAATATCAGGCACGCTACGTGCTGAGCAATAACTTCGGATTCGGCGGCACCAACGCCAGCGTGCTTTTCAAGCGCTACGAGGCGTAGTGCGGACGAGTTCCGCAAGATAACCCGCATCCGGGTTCACCGGGTTTGCATCGGGCCGTGCGCCAGTCATGGCGCACGGCTTTCACAATACATACCGGAAGGTGGAATATGGACGAACTGTTCTTGCAAGACCCGGAAGTAGCCCGGGCAATGTATCTGGAGATAGAACGCCAGACAGGCGGTCTTGAGCTTATCGCATCCGAGAACTTCGTCTCTTCCGCCGTGCGTCAGGCGCAGGGCAGCGTGATGACGCACAAATACGCAGAAGGATATCCCGGCAAGCGCTACTACGGTGGCTGCGAATACGTGGATATTGCCGAAGAACTTGCCATAAGCCGCGCATGCACCATTTTCGGCGCGCAGTATGCCAACGTGCAGCCGCACTCCGGCAGTCAGGCCAATATGGCGGCCTACTTTGCCATAGCCAATCCCGGCGACACCATCCTCGGCATGGACCTGTCTCACGGCGGGCACCTTACGCACGGCAGCCCCGTGAACTTTTCCGGGCGGTTCTTCAATGTGGTCTTCTACGGCGTGGAACGCGAAACCGGACGCATTAACTACGAGCAGGTGCTCTCTCTGGCCAAGGAGCACAAGCCCACCGTCATCGTTGCAGGCGCCAGCGCCTATCCCCGCTCCATAGACTTTGCCCGTTTCCGCGCCATTGCCGACGAGGTGGGCGCAAAGCTCATGGTGGATATGGCCCACATCGCAGGCCTGGTGGCTGCCGGAGTGCACGAATCGCCCATTCCCCACGCCCACATCACCACCACTACCACGCACAAGACCCTGCGCGGTCCCCGCGGCGGCATGATTCTGAGCACCGAAGACCTTGGTAAGACCCTGAACAGCCAGATTTTCCCCGGCATTCAGGGCGGCCCGCTCATGCACGTTATCGCCGCCAAGGCCGTTGCCTTCGGCGAGGCGCTGCGCCCCGAATTCGCCGCCTACCAGCGGCAGGTTGTGGACAACGCGCAAACCCTTGCCAAGTGCCTCACCGATGCAGGCTACAAGCTCGTTTCCGGCGGCACGGACAACCACCTTATGCTCATGGACCTTACCGAAACCGACATTACCGGCAAGGCGGCGCAGCTTGCGCTGGATGAGGCGGGCATTACCGTCAACAAAAATACCGTTCCCTTTGAAACGCGCAGCCCCTTCGTCACCTCCGGTATCCGCATCGGCACTCCCGCGCTTACCACGCGCGGCATGAAGGGAGCCGACATGGAACAGGTGGCGGGCTGGATCATCGATGTGCTGCGTAACATAGACAACGAAACCAGAATCCGCGAAATCCGCAAGGATGTGGCAGCCTATTCCCGCCGCTTCCCCCTCTTTGCCTGGTAACGCAACGCATACCACTGCTTTTCCGGCTCTGCCGGAGACGCGCCGCACGGGCGGACTGGCCTTTGCGGCGCGTCCGTATTATACGGAAAAAGCGCGCTTCCGCCCTGCCGGGACAACAGAATTTCGGCCTACCAAGAAGGACATCCCCATGCACGAACGCATGCCGTGGCCACAGTATTTCATGGATATCACCTACATGGTGGCAGAACGCTCCACCTGCACCCGCCGCAAGGTGGGGGCCATCGCCGTTAAAGACAAGCGTATCCTCGCCACCGGATACAACGGTGCCCCCGCCAATGTATCCCACTGTCTGGACACGGGCTGCCTGCGCGAGCAACTGGGCATTCCCTCCGGTCAGCGGCACGAGATATGCCGGGGACTGCACGCGGAACAGAACGTGATCATTCAGGCCGCCGTGCACGGTGTTTCGCTGGCCGGGGCCGAAATTTACTGCACCACCATGCCCTGCCTCATCTGCACCAAGATGCTGCTCAACTGCGGCGTGAAGGCGGTCTATTACACGGAAGGGTACGACGACCCTCTTGCCGCCGACATGGTTGCGGAATCCGGCGTACTGTTCAAAAAGCTTGATTATACCAGAAGAGGATGCTGATGGGTCACCCCATGGAACCGTTCATGCGCGAGGCCATGGCCCTTGCCGAAAAGGGCCGCTGGCATGCCGCGCCCAATCCCACGGTGGGAGCCGTGCTGGTGCACCAAGGAGCCGTTGTGGCCCGCGGCTGGCACACCGCCTGCGGGCAGCCCCACGCAGAGGTGGAATGCCTGCGCGATGCCGCCCGCAACAACGTGGACCCCGCAGAATGCACGCTGGTGGTCACGCTGGAGCCCTGCAACCACCACGGCAAAACCCCTCCCTGCACACAGGCCATTCTGGAAGCGGGCATACGGAACGTGGTGGTGGGCTTTTGCGACCCCAACCCAAAGGCGGCCGGCGGAGCAGATTTTCTTCGCGGGCACGGCGTGCATGTGGAAACCGGCATTCTGGAACAGGAATGCCGCGACCAGATAACGGATTTTCTGACATGGGTGGCGACCCCCCTGCCCTATACCATTCTTAAGCTGGCTTCCACGCTGGACGGCAAAATAGCCACCAGAAGCGGCAACTCGCGCTGGATAAGCGGCCCGGAATCCAGAGCCCGCGTGCATGAGCTGCGCCGCCGGGTGGGAGCCGTCATTGTGGGCGGCACCACCTTCCGCAAGGACGACCCCCAGCTCACCTGCCGTCTGGATGAGACGGACGGCGCGTTGCAGCAGCCGCTGGCGGTGGTCATCACTTCGCAGTTGCCCAACGTGCCAGAATCGTTCAAACTGCTGCGGGAGAGGCCGGAACAGACCGTTTTCTGGACCACGGACGATGCGGCCCAAAGCCGCGCCGCAGAGGTACTGCGCGAACGCGGCTGCACGGTAATGGCACTGCCCTCCACGGCAGACACCACACACGGCGCGCGCGACATAGCACACGGCCTTGCGTGGCTGCGCAGCCACCACGGCTGCCTGTACACCCTGTGCGAGGGAGGCGGCAAGCTTGCCCTTACCATGCTGGAACTGGGACTGGCGCAGGAATTCCAGCTGCACATGGCCCCCAAGATCATGGCGGATTCCAAGGCTCCCGGCCTGTTTGACGGACGCAACCCCGCCACCATGGAAGAAGTGCTGGGCCTGCGCATGACTGCAACGGAAAAAAGCGGCGACGATGTGATCATCACCCTGCGCCGCCGGGAAGAACTATGTTCACAGGACTAGTGCTCGGACAGGGAGAGATTCGCGCCGTACAAGGCATGGGCAGGGAGACCCGGCTTACCGTGCGCCCGCTGTGCCCCCTTGCGGACTTTGTGCCTGGGGAATCCATTGCCGTGAACGGCGTATGCCTGACGGTGGAAACCTTCGGACCGGACTGGTTCTCGGTCTACGCCTCGGCGGAAAGCATGCGCCTTACCAATCTGGGCGACCTGCGCACCGGCAGTCTGGTCAATCTGGAACGCGCCCTTGCCGTGGGCGACCGACTGGGCGGCCATATTGTAAGCGGGCATGTGGACTGCGTGGCACAGGTGGTTTCCGTACGTCCCGCAGGACTTTCCAAAGTCTACCGGCTGGCCTTTCCCGCCCAGTTCGGCCCCCAAATCATCGCTAAAGGCTCCGTAGCTCTTGACGGCATCAGCCTTACGGTCAATGATTGCGGCCCTGATTTTCTAGAGGTGAACATCATCCCGGAAACGCAGAAGGTAACCACCATAGCCGCATGGACGACGGGATACAGGGTGAATCTGGAAACCGACGTCATCGGCAAATATGTTCAGCGCATGCTGGGCGCATGGCAGGGAACCCCCGCCGCGCACGGCACGCAGGGCGCAGGCACCGCGTCCGGAGTCATAACGGAAGAGTTCCTGCGCAAGCACGGATTCTGATACATTTTTGCGCCGCGCCGGCGCGCAGCGGGCCATGCCCACCGCACTGCGGCGCATCAGAGAAACATTCACGAGGTACCAACATGCCCATCTGCACTGCCGAAGAGGCCATTGAGGAAATACGGAAAGGCCGGATGCTCATTCTTGTGGACGACGAAGACCGCGAGAACGAAGGCGACCTGACCATCGCCGCCGAGCACATAACCCCGGAAGTCATCAACTTCATGGCCATGCACGGGCGCGGCCTCATCTGCCTTGCCCTTTCGCCCGATTGGGTGGATAAGCTGCAACTGCCGCTTATGGCACGGCGCAACGGTTCCAAATTCGGCACCAATTTCACCGTGTCCATTGAAGCGCGCCATGGCGTTACCACGGGCATTTCCGCCTCTGACCGGGCAACCACCATCCTCACGGCGGTTAAGGACGATGTGGTGCCGGAAGACATAGTCACCCCCGGCCATATCTTCCCCCTGCGCGCCCAGAAGGGCGGCGTGCTGGTCCGCGCCGGACAGACCGAAGGCTCGGTGGACCTCTCGCGCCTTGCCGGTCTCAAGCCTGCGGCCGTTATCTGCGAAATCATCAAGGACGACGGCGAAATGGCCCGCATGCCCGACCTCATCGAATTCGCCAAGAAACACGATATGAAGATCGCCACCATACGCGATCTCATCCGCTACCGCATGCAGCCCGACCAACTTTCCGTAAAGCGCGTGGCTGAGGCGAAAATGCCCACCAAGTGGGGCGAGTTCAAGGTCATTGCCTATGAAAACGAGCTGGAACCCTCCACCCACATTGCCCTTGTGAAGGGCGAGATAAAGGGCGACGAGCCGGTGCTCGTGCGCGTGCACAGCGAATGCCTTACCGGCGATGTGCTCGGCTCTGTCCGCTGCGATTGCGGCGACCAGCTCGCCAACGCCATGTGCACCATCTCGCAGGCGGAAAAGGGCGTGCTGCTTTACATGCGTCAGGAAGGACGCGGCATAGGCCTTGCCAACAAAATCCGCGCCTATGCCTTGCAGGATCAGGGCTACGATACCGTGGAAGCGAACAAGAAGCTCGGCTTTAAGGCCGACCTGCGCGACTACGGCATCGGTGCGCAGATGCTGGTGGACCTTGGCGTGCGCAAAATGCGCATGATGACCAACAACCCCAAGAAAATCGTGGGTATAGAAGGATACGGCATCGAAGTGGTGGAGCGCATTCCCATAGAGATGAACGCCTGCGAATTCAACGCGGAATATCTGCGGACCAAAAAGGACAAGATGGGCCACATACTGGAACATCTGGACGAAGGCTTCCGTAAGTAGGCCGTTGCGCCAATACAATTACCCCCATGCTCCCTCCCCTGATTTTAAGACTTTTCAGGGGCGGGAGCGTGTTCTATAGTACCGGACCGATACGCCACGGGAACACCGTTCCCATAAGGAGAACCGAGTATGCACCATATACGGACCATTGAAGGCCAGTTTGACGCCAAGGGCATGAAGGTGGCCATTATCGCCACCCGATTCAACGACTTTATCGTGGACCGCCTTGTGGGCGGCGCGGTGGACTACCTTGTGCGGCACGGCGCTTCCCGCGAAGACCTGACCATTGTCCGCCTGCCCGGCGCATTCGAAATGCCCATAGCCGCGCAGAAGCTGGCACGTTCCGGCGCGTTTCACGGCATCGTCGCGCTGGGCGCGGTGATACGCGGCGCCACCCCCCATTTTGACTTTGTCTGTAACGAGGCAGCCAAGGGCCTTGCTCAGGTATCCATGGATTCCGGCATTCCCGTGGGCTTTGGCCTGCTCACCTGCGACACGCTGGATCAGGCCATAGAACGCGCCGGTTCCAAGGCGGGCAACAAGGGTGTGGAAGCCGCATCGGCCATGCTCGAAACCATCCGTGTGCTGGAGCAGATATAACCCCATGTCCAAAGGAAAACCCCAGCCCCGCAGACTTGCGCGGGCACAGGCATTTCAGGTTCTTTACGGGCTGAACTTCTCTCCCGCCCTCACGCTGGAAGCATTGGGCGAGGCGTATGCCGGCTCGCCGGACAATGCGGACAAGCCCATAGACCCCGCAAACCCGGACGGATTTGCGTGGGAGATCATCGAAGGCGTGTGGAGCAACCACCGCGCCCTTGACGATGTGATTACCCGCTTTGCCAAGCACTGGCGTGTGGAGCGCATAGGCAAGATAGAAATCACCCTTCTGCGCCTCGCCATGTACGAAATGATCTACCGCGATGACGTGCCGCCCAAGGTGGCCATCAACGAGGCCGTTGAACTGGCGAAGCAGTTCGGCGATGAAAAGGCCCGCGGCTTTATCAACGGCATTCTGGATGCCGCCGCCAAAGCCTTGCAGGACGGCTCGCTGGAAAAGAAATTCTGACAGGCCGCCGCAAAGGCCGGATACCGTCCGGCCCGCACGCGCGGCAAACGGGCGCGGAAGCAGGATTCAGCAGGCATACCCGTCCTGCGCATCGCGCTCCCGGCGCACCTTGATAACGGGCAACCAAAAGGAACTGTTGGGAATGAAGTACGATCCGCAGGCCATAGAAACCAAATGGCAGCGCATTTGGGATGAAAACGGCGACTTTCACAGCGACCACAATTCGGACAAGGAAAAGTATTACGTGCTGGAAATGTTCCCCTATCCTTCCGGGAACATTCACATGGGCCACGTGCGCAACTATTCCATAGGCGACGTGGTGGCACGCTTCAAGCGTATGGAAGGATGCAACGTCATGCACCCCATGGGCTGGGATGCCTTCGGGCTGCCGGCGGAAAACGCCGCCATCAAGCACAACATCCACCCCGCCAAATGGACGTACGCCAACATTGACAACATGCGCACCCAGTTAAAGCGGCTGGGCTACTCCTACGACTGGCAGCGCGAACTCGCCACCTGCGACAGGGAGTATTACCGCTGGGAGCAACTCTTCATCCTGCGTTTCTTTGAAAAAGGCCTGCTCTACCGCAAAAAGCAGCCTCAGAACTGGTGCCCCACCTGCAACACCGTGCTCGCCAACGAACAGGTGGAAGACGGCCTGTGCTGGCGCTGCGATGCCGTGGTAGAACAAAAGGAACTGGCCCAGTGGTTCCTGAAGATAACCGACTACGCCGAAGAATTGCTGGCCGACCTCGAAAAGCTCAAAGGCGGCTGGCCGGAACGCGTTATCTCCATGCAGGAAAACTGGATAGGCAAGTCCGTAGGTGCGGAGATAACCTTTGACGTGGCGGACGGCGAAGACGCCATAACCGTATTTACCACCCGGCCGGATACCGTGTTCGGAGCCACGTTCATGAGCCTTGCCCCGGAGCATCCGCTGGTGGAAAAGCTCATCGCAGGCAAGCCGGAAGCCGCTGCCGTGCGGGCATTTGTGGACCGCATCCGCAACATGGACCGCATTGAGCGCACCTCCGAGACGCTGGAAAAAGAAGGCGTCTTCACCGGCGCATACTGCATCAATCCCCTGAACGGAGCGAAAATCCCCGTGTATGTCGCCAACTTCGTGCTTGTAAGCTACGGCACGGGTGCGGTGATGGCGGTTCCCGCCCACGACCAGCGCGATTTCGAGTTCGCCCGCAAGTACAACCTGCCGGTGCAGGTCGTCATCCAGCCGGAAGGCCCGGCTCTGGACCCCAAAGCCATGACCGAGGCCTATACCGGCTCCGGATGCATGGTCAATTCCGGACAGTTTGACGGCACCCCCAATGAAGACGGCAAGGCCCGCGTGGCCGACTGGCTGCAGGAGAGCGGGCGCGGCAAGCGCACCACAAACTACCGCCTGCGCGACTGGAACATCTCGCGCCAGCGGTACTGGGGCAGCCCCATCCCCATGGTCTACTGCGATACGTGCGGCATTGTTCCGGAAAAGGAAGAAAACCTTCCCATCGTGCTGCCGCTGGATATCCAGACTCATCCGGACGGACGCTCCCCCCTTGTGGACAGCCCGGAATTCTACGCCTGCGAGTGCCCCAAGTGCGGGCAGAAGGCCCGCCGCGAAACCGACACCATGGACACCTTTGTGGAGTCTTCATGGTACTTCGCGCGCTACACGGACGCACGTCTGGATACGGCCCCCTTCACACCGGAAGCGCTTTCCTACTGGTCACCCGTGGACCAGTACATCGGCGGCGTGGAACACGCCATTCTGCATCTGCTCTACGCGCGCTTCTTCACCAAGGCGCTGCGCGACTGCGGATTCCTGAATTTTGACGAGCCGTTCCGCAACCTGCTCACGCAGGGCATGGTGCTCATGGACGGCACAAAAATGTCCAAGTCCAAGGGCAACGTGGTGGACCCCACGGAAATGATCGCCCGATACGGTGCAGACACGGTGCGCCTTTTCTGCCTCTTCGCCGCTCCCCCGGAGCGCGACTTCGACTGGTCCGACTCGGGCATTGAAGGAGCCAACCGCTTTGTCAAACGCATCTGGCGGCTGGTGGAAGAGTTGCAGGACGTGCTCACCCCTGTGGCTCCCTGCTCCTCCACGGCGGCTCAGTGCACAGGCGAAAACGCAAAGGCCATCCGCCACAAGGAGCACGCCACGGTGAAGAAGGCGGGGGACGACATCCGCCTGCGGTTCCAGTTCAACACCGCCATTTCCGCCGCCATGGAACTGGTGAACGATCTTTACCAGCACAAGGATGCCCTGCGTGAAGAAGAAAACGGCCCCGCCGTGCTCTCTTCCGCCATTGCCACGGTGCTTGCTGTCATGTCGCCCATTACCCCGCACCTGTGCGAGGAACTGTGGCAGATTCTCGGCCATACAGGTCGTCTTGCGCTGCAGCCGTGGCCCGCATTCCGTGATGACGCACTGGTCAAGGATGTGGTAACCGTGGTGGTGCAGGTGAACGGCAAGGTCCGCGCCCGGCTGGAGGTTCCCTCCGATGCCGGACAGCAGGCCGTGCAGGAACTCGCCCTGCGCGATGAAAACGTAGCCAAGCATGTGGAAGGGATGACCGTGCGCAAGGTCATCGTCATTCCCGGGAAACTCGTCAATGTGGTTGCCAACTGACACCATACGCCCTGCGGCTCCCATGGCCCGCCGGTCCTTCGCTCTGCTGGCCGTCCTGCTGCTGACTGTCCTGTCGTCGCTGGCGTTGCTTTCTGGCTGCGCGGGCTACCAGTTTGCGGGCAAGGAAAAGGGCATTTTCGGCGATCCTTCGTCCACGCTGCGCATGGTGGAGGTAGAAAACCCCACCATGTACCCGTGGCTTCCGCACCGGCTGCGCTCGCTCATGCGCGATGAAGTACATAAGCGCAATCTGGCCCGGTGGGTGGATACAAGCCCCTCGGACTACTCCATGCGCATCATCATCAGCGAATTCCGGCTGCGCAGCCACACACGCGATGCCAGCGACACCACCCTGCTCTACTCGGCCACGCTGGGTTTTGAGGCCATTGTCTACAGCGGAACAACCAACAGCGTGGTGTGGCGGTCCGGCAAGGAATACCTCTCCCGGACGTATGATTCCAAAAACGCGGAAGAGGCCGGTACCGATGCGGCGTCCCTGCTGGTGCAGCGCGTGGCTGACCGCATGCGTCACAGCTTCTGACAAAGAACGCGCAGCCGGTCACCAAATATCACCCGGCATCACCCGGCATAATCTGATATTGGCGACTTTGCCGGAGTTTGCCAGACTTTGACGGATTTGCCGGCCGTTGCCGGATTTAGCCGGACCTTGGCGGATTTTGACGGATTTTGACGGTCACACGGCCATGGCTGGACCCCCGGCACGGCATGGTATATATTCGGCCTGAAAGCCAACGCTTTCAGGCCGTTTTCCTGCCGCGCAAGACCACCTTCCGCAGACGGCAATCAGACGTGCCGCCACAGCACAACGGTCATGCACCCTTTGCCGAACATTCTGCCAACCTCAGAAGAGAAAGACCATAACCATCCAACAGCCGCAGGCTCCCAACGACATGCCCCACACCACACGCCCCGGATTCAGCATCTGCGTCTGCCCCGATGCGCAGCTCATCAAGGAACAGGTGGAATCGCTCCTCGCCGCCCATCCTGCGGCAGAAGGGCCCTGGCAGCGTCATGCCTACTGGGGAGATGAAGGGCTGCCCGCCGTCTTCTGGGAAAACCTGACCCTGCAAGGATTGTTCGCCGCTCCCAAGTGCCTTGTGGTCCGCAACGCCCAGAACCTTGCCACGGATGACTGGAAAAAGCTGAGCCAGACGCTGGGCCGCTTCAACCCGCTGGCGTGGGCTTTTCTGTGCATGGAGGTTCCCTTTGAAAAAGGCGGTCCCAAGGTGGCAAAGGCTGTCTCATCCCTGCAATGCTGGACCTTCGCCGACAAGCAGGGCTGGATATGGACATCCCCCGGCCTCACCCCGCAGACCATGCGCGGATTCGCCTCCGCATGGGCAACCCGCAATGGCGTGACCATTCTTCCGCCCGTGCTGCAAACCCTTTCGCACAAGCTTCCCCCGGACGCCACCGCAGCAACCCGCGAACTGGAAAAGCTGGCTCTTGCCGCCGGCGATTCGCGCACCATAACGGCAGAGATAGCCGCCGACCTTTCCCACGAACCGGAAATGGATGTCTTCGCCTTCATAAACGCCCTGCAAAACGCCGGTTCAGGACAGACCGGCGGCAACGCCTCCCTGCACAAGGTGTGGCACAAGGTCATGCACAGTCAGGCAGGCGGTGAGGAGATGGTCTTCCCCTTCCTTGCCATGCTCCTGCGCGAAGCGAGGCTGTTGTGGCAGTTGCTGGCAGGCGAGCAGGCCTTTCTGCCCGGCAACGTGAAGCAGGCCAAGGAACGGCTGGCCCGTTCGCTGGGGCGCGCACGCCTGTGCCGCATATGGGATCTGGCGCTGGAGGCGGACAAGGGCATAAAAACCGGCGAACGCAGGCCGGAACAAGCCATGGAACTGCTCGTTGCCGGCCTGATAGCCCTGTTCAGCCCCCCTTCCGACCCGAGAAAGCCTTCACAAAGCCGTTCTTCCACGCATTTTCGCTGATTCAGACCTTTTTTTCCTGAAGCGGACCACTTTTTTCTCGTGCTTCCGCTTGCTTCACGCTATGAACTGCTTATCATGGACAGCAAACCGCACTACCACGGTCACAGGGACCGGCTACGGGAAAAACTCCGCAAGGATGCGACACAGCTTGCGGACTACGAGGTTCTTGAACTGGTATTGGGAACCGTTCTGCTGCGCAGAGATACAAAACCCCTTGCCAAGGAATTGCTGTTCAGGTTCCGCACTCTGCACGGCGTGCTGAACGCCCGCCCGTCCGAGCTGCGTGCCGTGCCGGGATTCGGTCCTTCGTTGCAGGCGCACTGGATGCTCCTGCGGGAACTGATGGCCCGGTGTCATGAATCCCCCGCCCGCGAACGCGCCGTGCTCTCCGGGCCTTCGGATATCGTGAACATGGCCCGCGCGCGGCTGGGTAACCTTGCCCATGAGGAATTCTGGGCGGCCTTTCTGGATAACCAGAATCGCCTGCTCGCGTGGGAGCGGGTTACAACCGGCACGGTGAACACCACCATGATTTACCCGCGCGACCTCATGGAAAAGGCGCTGGGGCACAAGGCAAGCTCCCTTGTGGTGGTGCACAACCACCCGGGCGGGAATCCGTTTCCCTCCACGCCGGATATCGAGATAACGCGACAGCTCGTGCAGTCCGGCAAAACGCTGGGCATACGGGTGCTGGACCACATTATCGTCACGGAAGACACGCATTACAGCCTGCGGGATGAAGGACATCTGTAACCATTTCCGCCCGCGCACGGAGGGGAACCATGAACACGGGATGCCGATGCATTATCTCCGGTATCGTTCAGGGGGTCGGTTTCCGGTACTGGACCCGCGACGCGGCGCGCGCCCTGCATCTGGAAGGCTGGGTCCGCAACCTGCCGGACGGCACGGTGGAACTGGAAGCCTTTGGCCCGGAAGATTCCCTGCGCGCCCTGCAAGACCTGCTGCACGAAGGCCCGCCATACAGCCGGGTTACAAAAGTACAATGCGTCCCCTGCCCCCCGCCCGACCATTCTTCCGGCAATCTTTCCATGGCAGGCTCCCCTTCCTCAGGCGGTTCCGCCCGGTTCATCATCCGCGCATGATGACACTTTTACCAGATCAGCACCAACGGAGCACCACATATGAGCGATGATACACTCTCCCCACATTCCCCGCTTTCCCCTCTCTCCTCCGGATCGGACAACGAATCCGACGATACCTCAGCACAGAGCGCAGACAGCGCGCCAGTGCAAAAAGCGCAGAACGCAGACAGCCCCATTCAGCGCGCAGACAGCGCAACGGAGCATGAACTGGAAGACGAGGTGCCCCAGGCCCTGCAGGACGACATGGAAGGCGCGCTGCCGGAGTTTCCTTCCGAACTGCCGGTGCTGCCGGTGCGCGACATTGTGGTCTTCAATTACATGATTCTCCCCCTGTTCGTGGGCAGAGAAAAATCCGTACAGGCCGTGGACGCCGCGCTGAACGGCAGCCGCTACCTGATGATCACCACCCAGAAGGAAGAATCCACGGAAGATCCTGGGCCGGATGACCTGCACACCACAGGCACCGTGGTCATGATCATGCGCATGCTCAAAATGCCCGACGGCAGGCTCAAGGTGCTTGTACAGGGCATAAGCCGTGCCGTGGTACGCCGTTTTGTATCCGAAACGCCTTTCCTGATGGCAGAGGTGGAGGCTGTTCACGAGCCGGAAGTGGAGATGCTGAACGTGGAGCAGGAAGCCATGATGCGCGCCGCCCGCGAACAGAGCGAGCGCATTCTCTCCCTGCGCGGCGTGGCCACGTCCGACATCATGGCGGTGCTGAACAGCGTGAACGATCCCGGCAGGCTGGCCGACCTTATCGCCGCAAACCTGCGCATGAAGGTGCAGGAGGCCCAGAAGATTCTGGAATGCACCGACCCGCTGGAACGCCTGCACCTTGTGAACACGCAGCTGGTCAAGGAAACCGAAGTGGCCGCCATGCAGGCCAAGATTCAGACCATGGCCCGCGAGGGCATGGACAAAGCGCAGAAAGACTATTACCTGCGCGAACAGCTCAAGGCCATACGGCGTGAACTGGGTGAGGGCGACTCCGGCGACGACGACCTTGAAGACCTTGCCCGCATGCTGGACAAGGCGGGCCTGCCCAAGGACGTACGCAAAGAGGCGGACAAACAGTTGCGGCGGCTTGCCTCCATGCACCCCGATGCGTCTGAAGCCTCGGTTGTGCGCACCTATCTGGAATGGTTCGGCGAATTGCCGTGGAAGAAGATGTCCCGCGACAGACTGGATATTCCCGTGGCAGAAGCCATCCTCAATGAAGACCACTACGGGCTTGCCAAGGTGAAGGACCGCATTCTGGAATATCTTTCCGTGCGCAAGCTCAACCCCAAGTCCAAGGGGCCTATCCTGTGCTTCGCGGGCCCTCCCGGTGTGGGCAAAACCTCGCTGGGCCGCTCCATAGCCCGTGCGCTGGGCCGCAAGTTCAGCCGTGTTTCTCTGGGCGGCATGCGCGACGAGGCAGAAATCCGCGGCCACAGGCGCACCTACATAGGCGCCATGCCGGGCCGCATCATCCAGATTATTAAGCAACTGGGCACACGCAACCCGGTCATCATGCTGGACGAGATAGACAAGCTGGGTTCGGATTTCCGGGGCGATCCGTCCTCCGCCCTGCTGGAGGTGCTGGACCCTGAACAGAACTTCTCCTTCTCGGACCATTACCTGAACGTGCCCTTTGATCTTTCCAAGGTCATGTTCATCTGCACGGCCAACCAGCTGGACACCATTCCCGCGCCCCTGCGCGACCGCATGGAGATCATCCAGATTCCCGGCTACACCATGCAGGAAAAGGCCAGCATAGCGCGGAAGTACCTTATTCCCCGCCAGACAGAAGAGAACGGCCTTACCGTGGAAGAAACCGTCATCCCGGATTCGGTCATCACCAAGGTCATTCAGGAATACACCCGCGAGGCGGGCCTGAGAAATCTGGAACGGGAAATCGGCACCATCTGCCGCAAGCTTGCACGCAAAAAGGCAGAGGGCGCCAAGGGCCCCTTCAAGGTCTCGGTCAAAAACCTGCAGGGCCTGCTCGGCGTGCCCCGCTATCTGGAAGAGGAAGGCGACAAGGAACTCATGCCCGGCGTGGCCATGGGCCTTGCATGGACCCCCTTCGGCGGTGAGATTCTGCACATAGAAGTGACCACCATGACCGGAAAGGGCAAGCTTACCCTCACCGGGCAGCTCGGCGAGGTTATGAAGGAATCCGCACAGGCGGCGCTCAGCTACGCGCGCGCCCACGCGGGCGAACTCGGCGTGGACCCGGATTTTCTGGAAAAGCTGGATATCCACATCCATGTTCCCGCCGGAGCCACTCCCAAGGACGGCCCTTCGGCAGGCGTAACGCTGATGATCGCACTCATATCCGCCCTTACCGGCAAGTCGGTGAACAGCGATCTGTGCATGACAGGCGAAATCACACTGCGCGGCAGGGTGCTGCCCGTGGGTGGCATAAAGGAGAAGATTCTCGCCGGCGTAGCGCGCGGGCTGGGGCACGTGATCATTCCCCGCCAGAACGTGAAGGATCTGGAAGACGTTCCGGCGGAACTGCTGCGGAAGATAACCGTGCACACGGCAGAAAGAATAGAAGACCTGCTCCCGCTGGCTTTCTCCAAATAACGTTCCGCCGTTCAGGAACCATCGCTTTTTAACAGCCGGACAACATATCACGGCAGGCGGCCATGCGGCGCCTGCCGTTTTTCCGTTACAGGCGGGAGAATGCGCTACCGGGGGCGGGCGGGCGGGGCCTGTGCCTGCCTGCGGTTGGCATTATTCGGTAAATGATGGTATTGTGCCATGCAGCACCCCCATGTACCGGAATAATGCGCATGGCAGATGGTCCCGGATGATCATCCCAAACGCTTTTCAGCGGGCTGTCCTGAAGAACTGTACGGAGCCTTGTCGGCACCAAATTGAGTACCCTGCGTTCACCAGTTGACTATCCGGCGTAAATGACGCATCTGTGCCACGCACCGGGGTGTGCCTCCACTTCAATCCGCACGAACCGTACACACTGTGCTTACCGTGCAAACCCTGTAAGCTAGGCAAACCAAAGCAGAACAATGAACCGTGACTTCACCTATTCCATTCCGTGGAACATTTTCATTATCACTCTGGGCTCCTGCATCTATGCAGTAAGCATCAAATCCATTGCCTACGTGCATGGGTTTATTCCCGGCGGGATTTTCGGGCTTGGTTCCATTGTCTACTACTTTACGGAACTGCTTGACCCCTCCCTATGGTTCTTTCTGCTTAACCTGCCGCTCTTCGCCCTCGGCTGGTTCAAAATAAGCAAACGGTTCTGTCTGTACAGCCTGTACGCCATGTGCTTTTCCACAGTGGCGTATCAGGTGCTGAACATACCCATCAATATTGAAAACGAATTTTACGCCACTGTTGCCGCGGGCGTTATGGGCGGTCTTGGCAGCGGGCTCATCCTGCGTTCTCTTGGTTCAGGCGGCGGCATGGACATAGTTGCCGTTATGCTGAACCAGAAATATAACATCGGTGTGGGCAAAACCTTTTTCGCCTTCAACCTGCTGCTGTTCTCGCTCTCGCTTTCGGTGCTCAAGCCGGACCTTGTGGTGGCGTCCATCATCAACGTGTTCATCGCCTCCACCACCATAGACTCGGTGATATCCCTGTTCAACCAGCGCAAGGTGGTCTTCATCATCTCTGACCACGCCAAGGCCATCTACGACGACATACGCGACCAACTGAACCGGTCCGGCACCTTCCTTGAAGGCAAAGGAGCCTATACAGGGCAAAACCGCGATGTGCTCATGACCGTGATAAACAACATCCAGCTCAAAAAACTGGAAGAGATCACCTTCACGCGCGACCCCAACGCCTTTTTCATCGTGGAAAACACGTTCTCTGTGCTGGGGCAGGGATTCTCGCGCCGCAAGGTCTATTAGCCCATTCCCGGCACAGCGGCTGCCCGCTCAGCAACAGGCACACAGCGCCCCCGCACCGGCTGAAAAAGCGTGCCGAACACAGCCCTTCCGTACACGCAGGAGGCAGCACCATGGGTGAACGCAGGCATATCATCACCACCTGCACCAGAGACTGTCCCAACACATGCGGGCTTACCGCCACGGTAGAAGACGGCCGCCTCATACGGCTTTCCGGCGACCCCGGCCACCCCCTCACGCGCGGGGCCGCCTGCGTGAAATGCGCCCGCTATGTCCACCGGGTCTACAGCCCGGAGCGCGTAACCCACCCCATGGTCAGGCCCAGCACAAAGGCCCCGTGGCGACGCGCCACATGGGACGAGGTCCTTGACCTTATCGCCCTGCGCATGACCGCCATACGCGATGCCTCCGGCCCGGAAGCCATCCTGTATTATCAGGGCTACGGCGAACGCACGGCCCTTAAACTGCTGAACAGATACTTCTTCAACCTCTTCGGCGGCGTTACCACCACGCGCGGCTCCCTGTGCGGCGGCACGGGGCAGGCCTCGCAAAATCTGGACTTCGGCGAACGCGTCTCCCACGACCCGCTGGACCACTACAACAGCGCCTCCATGATTCTGTGGGCGCGCAATCCCGTCTCCACCAACATCAGCCTTGTGCCCGTCATCCACGACATCCGCAAACGCGGCGGCAGCGTCATTGTGGTGGATCCGGCACACAGCAAAACCGTGCCGCTGGCCACCCGCCACATCCGCCCCAAGGCAGGCACAGACGCCTTTCTTGCCATGGCCGCCGCCAAGCTCATCCTTGCCGCCGGGGCGGAAGACCGCACCTTCCTTGCGCAGCACAGTGCGGGCGCACCGGAATATCTGGGTATCCTTGCCCAGTTCAGCGTGGAAGACCTGTGCCAGCGCAGCGGCGTTCCGGTTGCAGACGCGCAACTTCTGGCAGAAACCCTCATGCGGCAGAAGCCCACCTCCATACTTCTGGGCTGGGGCCTGCACCGCCATGAACACGCCCACTATTCGCTGCGCGCCATAGACGCGCTGGGAGCCATTTCCGGCAACATAGGCATTGCCGGGGGCGGCGTGAGCCAGGGGTTTGAGGAATACGGGCCCTACGACCAGCACTATTGGGGAGACAGCCTCAATCCGCCCCGCCGGTCCCTGCGCATGCCCACCATCGGCGAAGATATCCTGAACGCCCACGAGCCGCCCATCCGCATGATTTACGTCACGGCATCCAACCCCGTGTGCATGGCGCCCAACTCCGGCAAGGTGGCGCAGGCCTTCTCGCAGGCGGAATTTGTCGTCTATTCAGGTCATTTCATGGACGATACGGCCGACCATGCCCATGTGTTCCTGCCCGCCACCACCTTTCTGGAAGAACAGGATGTCATGGCCAGCTACGGCCACAACTACGTGGGGGCAGTAAATCAGGCCATAGCCCCCGTGGGCCTGTGCCGGTCAGAATTTCACATGTTCCACGATCTGGCCGTCCGCTTTCCCTTTGCAGAACGGTTCCGCCGCCCGGTCAGGGACTGGCTGCACGACCTCTGCGCACCGCTCCGGGCGCACGGCTGCGATCTGGATGCCCTTGCCAACGCCGCCTTCCGCTATCCCGCGCCCATGGTCCCCTATGCGGATAAAACCTTTGCCACCCCTTCCGGCAACTATCAGTTCATGACGGAATTTTCCCCGGAGTTGCTGGAAAAGACCGACCCGGCCTATCCCTTCCGCCTGCTCACCATCGCGCCGCACGGTGCCATCTGTTCGGAACGCACCATGACGGAACACACCCCTCTGCCGGTGGTCATTCTCGCTCCGGCGGAAGCTGCCCGGCAGGGCCTTGCGCAAGGGGATACCGTCACCGTGCGCAGTGCGGTGGGAGCCATACGCGCCACCCTGCGCACGCAGCAAGGGCAGCGCCCCGATGTGCTGGTGGCGGAACGCGGCGGCTGGATGAAGGCGGGGCACGGCCTGAACCGGCTCACCCGAGACCTTGCCAGTTTGGTGGGGCTGGGCACGCCCTATTACGAAACCTGCGTGGCGGTAGAGCCTTCTTCAGGCCCGCCTGCACCGCGCATCCTCGTCGTGCAGCACGATGAAGACGCCCCCGGCGGCAATTTCTGCAAATCTCTGGAACGGGCGGGAGCACGGCTTGCCACCGTCATGCCCGGCAAAACCAAAGGAGCAGCAGAGGCGCACGGGCTCCCGCAAACACCGGAAGAATGGGACGGGCTGGTGGTGCTGGGCGGTGCGCAGCATGCCGGTGATGATGCGGGCTCGCCGCATTTCCCCGCGCTTCTGCACCTTATGCGTGCCTTCGATGCTGCCCGCAAACCTGTGGCAGGCATATGCCTCGGCAGCCAGTTGCTTGCGCGGGCGTGGGGCGGCACCCTGCGGACCATGGACGCGCCCGAGTTCGGCTTCATCCGCTTTACCCCCACTGACGCGGCACGGCTTGATTCCGTCTTCCACGGCGTGGATGCCATCCCTCCCCTCATGTCCTACCATGAGGATGCCTTCGGCCTGCCGCAGACCGCCACCCTGCTTGTCCGCGGGGACCAATGCCCCAACCAGTGCTTCCGCGTGGGCAACGCCTCCTACGGATTCCAGTTCCATCTGGAGGCAGACGCCGCCATAGCCGACAACTGGATACGGCTGTTCCGCCACCGCCCCGCGAACGCCAAAACCGCACAGTACGATGAAGCCTTCTTCCGCAACCTGCGTGCGGACCTCCCCGTCCTTGCGGAGCAGTCTGAGCGTTTCTGCCGCACCATAGCGGAAAACTGGCTGCGCCTTGCTCTGCGGGAATAGATGCCTGCGGCCGGACGTTAGCGTGCAGACAGAAAACGGCGGGGAGAGGGAGCAATGTGCTCCTCCTCCCCGCCGATTACGTCATGATACCCTGTCCCGTATTACAGCAACTGGGCCTTCAGTCCCGGACTGGGAGACGGAATAACCACATGGCTCAGTACCGGACCGGCATCACCCACGCCAGCCACACCGGACTGCACGGCAGATTCCACAGAGGCCACATCGCCCGTCATCACCACAAAGGCCTTGCCTGCCAGCCCTGCGGCAATGCGAATTTCAATCAGCGACACCAGCGCAGACTTGGCTGCGGCATCGGCCGCAAGAATGCAGGAGGCGGCGGTACAGGTTTCGATAATGCCCAGCGCGCCTATGGGGCCGGTCTGCGTTGTGCCGCTGAGAGCCGGAATAACGTCAGGATGCACGCTGGGAATGGTGAACCAGTCCACCATCAGGTCGCCCCCCGCAGCACGCCCCGCCTTCACGGAACTCTCCACCGCTCCCGTATCGCCGGTCACAATCACAAGATACCGCCCGGGACAGGTAGGACGGGCAATCACTATTTCCACGGCAGCCGCCTTTACCATGGCATCCGCCGCCAGCATGCCCAAAGCCACGCTGTTCAGTTCCACACAACCGATGGTGCGAAGATTCATATCCTTCACCTGCTCCTATCAAGCCCTGATTGTTACCACGCCATCGCAGATGGCTTCCACCACGCCGTCCATGCTGGCGTGAACCCGGGCTCCCATGGCCTTTTCCGGAATCTCGCCTATCAGGTCCCCGCAGCGTACGCGGTCGCCCGTTGCCACCACGCATTGCGCGGGTGCGCCGATATGCTGCCCCAGACGAATGCGCACAACAGAGGGTGTAAATTCCCCGGCATAGGCCGGATGCGCGTCATACCGCTCAAGATCAAGCCTCTGCAGCAACCGCGAGGTGGGCACCTGCCGGACAACGCGGAAGGCATTCCCCCGCAATTCCTCCCCGGCGGATTCCCATTTCACACCGGCCGCCATGAGCACCTTCTTGATCTGGGCGTTGACCTCTCTGGGAGATACCTGCATGGGGCAGGCAAACTTCTCGCACAGCCCGCATTCGGAACAAAGCAACGCCTCTCTGGCAACCGGACTGCTAGCCACCAGCGTATCCGGGATGCGCATAAGCCGGTGCGGGTGCAGGGTGTGCCCCAGCAGGTTTCTGGGACACAGATCGGTACAGCGGGTACACTGGCAGCACACGGTATTGGTTATGCGGCGCAGCCGGACCGGGTCCATGCTCTTGCCCGCCACCACGGTATGGTCCGACGGCAGCAGAAGCAGCCCGCTGGTGGTCTTGGTCACGGACGGGTTACCCTCCGGCAGCACGCGGCCCATCATGGGGCCACCGTCCACAATGCGGTACTCGGAAATGGCGGCCCCGCCGGCAAAGGCAATGACATCGGCCACGGGCGTGCCCACGGGCACCTTCACCACCATGGGATTACGCACCGCTCCCGTCACCGTGAGATACCGATGGGTAACAGGCGCACCCTGCATGGCCCGGGCAACATTAAACAGGGTCTCCACGTTGCTCACCACGGCCCCCACCTGCAGGGGAATGCCGCGTTCCGGCACAGTACGTCCCAGCACCTCATGCACCAGCACATGCTCATCACCGGCCGGATAGAAATCCTTCAGCGCAAAAACGTCCAGCCTGCCGCCTGCCGCTTTCGCAACGGCGGCCTTTACCGCTTCCATCGCCTTGCCGTGCTTCGCCTTCAGGCAGATGACACCGCGACTCGCGCCGGTGCATTCCATCACGGCTTCCAGCCCGCGCACCACGGTTTCCACTTCCGACTCAAGAAGATACGGGTCACTCGCCAGCAACGGCTCACAGGAAGCCCCGTTTACCAGAACGGTATCCACCGTTGCAGCGGCCTTCACATGGGTAGGCAGACCGGCTCCGCCAGCTCCCACTACCCCTGCGCTTCGTATCGTATCAACTATATGCTCTCGCATGGTTCTGCCCTTTCCGGTATGTCACCGGGCCGCTTCACCACCGCCCCCGCTGCCCGGATTACTCCGGCAACAGGCATGGCGGAAGAAACCAAAACCACATGCCATCAGGCCATCAGGCCTGCTCCGGCAGCAGCCCCACCTGACTGTTGAAAAATCCTTTCCGTCCCCTTCCGTCCACATCAGGGCCGCCCACATTCATGCCGCACAAAGCACAACATTGTGCCATTGCCCGTGCGGCAGAAGACACGCCCCGGCACAGGCGCACCCGGCGGCATCTCTGCATAGTGCCTTGGCAGACGGGTGGCAAACCTTTGGCCGCTCCCTGCCCCGCAGGGCAGAAACATGCGGCATCCGGCCTGCGTTTTATGAAAATACCCCCTTCCCCGCAGGGAAAAGTCAACACCTTTTTCCACTTTCCCCATAAGGGGAATCTAAATCATAACACCATGTAATTTTTCATACTTCGTCAGATAAATTATTCAGCTGCCCCATACACCCCGGTTGGCCGCCTCCTGCCATGGACATGCGCCAACAGGTCACACCTGTCGCATTATCAAATACAGGCATCCCCACCCGATGACCTGCGCGCCCTGAAAAACCGGAAGCTGTCCAAAGAAAAATGAATGGTATCAGCACAGTGCAGAGGGAATCACCGCGCTCTTAGCGAAACGCCCTTCCATGGCGACACATACGGGATGCTTCTGCGGGCCGAAAGAGCGACACTCCCGTCGCCCCCTGCAAAACAACAAAAACATTCCACCTAGGGGAATGTTTTGCCAACAGGGGATGCGCCCCCACATGAAGACCGGGAGCATCTCTCCCGCCCGGAAAATCAGAACGGCTGCACAGCCTTTGCTTTTCAGGCCACTAAGAATGGGGAGGGTACCGTGGTGCCGGCATGCGGTCCGGAAGGAGCTTGCGGAATGTCCGAGCACAGTGCGGATTCAGGAGCTACACGCTCCGCACGATAAGCGTAACCGCGCTGACGGCAGAGAGCAGAAAAACGGCGGGACGGGTGTAGCCCGCATCACAGTATGCGGCAACGGGAATGGATGCCATATAGCCAAGCAGCACCGCCGGTGTCAGCATGGCGGCAAGCAGCAGTTCGGTCTGTCCTATACGGCCCACCAGCGAAAGGGCGACCACCGCCATGAGGATGGAGATAAACCCCACACAGGCAAGGGTGCCGCGCAGCCTCGGCCCCGGCTCGTTCTGCAACACAAGGGCCACGGGCGGCAACCCCACGCCGCTCACAGTGCCCATAAGGCCCCCGAATATCCCTGCGGAAAACAGCACCCGCCCCGTGGCGGGCAGCGAAATGCCGGAAACGCTCATGCCCACAGCCGCAAGAATCAACCCGCCGAGCAGCAGACCTGTCTCCCGCGGGGGCAGGTTGCTCAGCAGCATGGCAGCAACAACAGTACCGGCAAGATACCCGCCTATGGTGCGGCGCACGTTGCGCGGCTCAATATTGCTGCGTCCCCGTATGGCCATTACGGATGTGATGACGGCCACAAGCAAAACCACCGGGCCGGGCAGGAAAACAGGGCTTATCAGCACCAGCAGCGGCCCGATGATAAGGGCAAGGCCGAATCCCGCCACGCCCTGTGCAAGGGCACCCAGAAAAACGGTTCCGAAGGCAAGCGCATAGGTGGTAAGGGAAAGTCCGGTTTCAAACATGCATGTATCCGTTTGCAGAGTAATGTGTTCCGGGGGGATATACGGAAAAAACAGAAGCAGCTCCCGACTGCCGGCCTGCCCTGCCGGAAATTCGGGAATCGCCACCATTCATGCTTCGCGGGTTCTCACAAATTCATGAGTCCGCTTTCTGAATTTTGCGGAAGATGGTGCTGCGGTCCACCTGAAACACCTCCGCCACCTTCTGCACCGAGCCGTGAAACTCAATGGCCTGCCGCAGCAGATCGCGCTCCATTTCGGCAACAATGCTTTTCAGCGGTCTTCCGCCCCCGAGGATGAGGTCGGCATAGGACTGTTCCCGCGCATTGTCCTCCACGATGTGCGATGGCAGATCCCGGGGGGAGATGAGCGGCCCCTTGTGGGTGATGACCAGACCGTGCACCATGTTCTGCAGTTCGCGCACGTTGCCGGGCCACTGGTACCCGGAAAGGATGCCGTGCACAACCTCCATCATGGCCAGACTCTTGTGGTACTTGGTGGAATAATGACGCAGGAAATGCTCAACCAGAGGGCGGATGTCTTCCGCACGGTCCCGCAGGGCGGGAATGGTCACCTCCGCCACGTTCAGCCGATAGTAGAGGTCGCGCCGGAAGGTGCCCGCCTCCACGCATTCCGCCAGATTCTTGTTGGTGGCGGCGATAATGCGCACATCCACCTTGGTGGGGCGGGTTCCGCCCACGCGCATGATCTCGCGGTCCTGCAGCACCCGCAGCAGCCTTGTCTGCATGGAAAGGGGCAATTCGCCTATTTCATCCAGAAAGACCGTACCGCCTTCCGCCAGTTCAAAGAACCCGGCCTTGCCCTTACTGGAAGCCCCCGTAAACGCGCCGGGCATATACCCGAACATCTCCGACTCCGTAAGGGTTTCCGAAATGCCGCCGCAGTCCACCTTAAGAAAAATCTTATCCTTGCGGGCGCTTTTGGCGTGGGTAAGACGGGCAAACACGTCCTTGCCCACTCCTGTTTCTCCCAGAATGAGAATGGAGGCATCCGTGGGTGCCACGGTCTCCAGCATGTCCACCACCGCGCGCATGGCGTGGCTTTCGAACACGGGAGCAAGGGCGCGGTTCTGCTCGTTGGCAAGATAGGCCATCTGCTTGTGGAACTGGTCGATGAGCTGGCGCTGCTCCTCCATCTGCTCATTTATCCGCGTAATCATGGTAATGTCGCGGACAAAAGTGACCACAAGCCGCAGGTCCCCTGCCTCGTTGAACACGGGAAAACCGGAAAGCACCAGCCGCTTACCGTCCTGCAACTGCTGCACATGGGTGGCGGGCCTTCCCGTTCGCACGATCTCCGGATTGAGCACCCGGTCGAAAACCCCCTCCTCCACCAGCGTGCGCACCTGCTTGCCCTGCACGTAGTCCTGCTTCAGCCCGGTAAGCTGCTCATACATGCGGTTCACCCGCAACGCCACGCCTGAGGCATCGGAGATAAACACCCCGTCGGGCAGGGCATCGAGAATGCTCTCGAAATGTTTGGCAAGAATGTTCGCGGAACGGTGTACCATGGGGCTCCCTCGTCAGGCTCCCTTGTCACGGGTGTTGGAAAAAGGCAACCCTTGCGGGCCGCCTCTCCCTTCGTCACATATGCCCTGCTGCCGGAGCACGGGCAGGCTCGCAGGCACGTTCGCCCGCCCGTGCTGTCTCCGGCTGCGGCAGACTAGGCGTGCGCTGCCTCGACCCTGTCGCCCAGAATGCCCCGTGCAACAGCAACCAGCCTGGGCATGACATCCTTGCCCAGCGTCACATCCGCCATGGGCGGCGTACGGTCAAGGAACACATACTTCTGCGTTCCCAGCCGGTGATAGGGCAGCATCTCATACCGCACCGCAGGGTACGGCCGCAGAAATTCCGCAATGGCTGCCACTGCTTCTTCCGTGTCGTTAAAACCGGGAATGATGGGGGTACGGGCAAGCACGGGGGTATCGGGCACCAGTTCCATCAGCTTGCGGAAATTGTCCAGAATCAGCGCGTTGGGGCATCCGGTATGCTCCTCATGCATGGCGCTGTCCATATGCTTGATGTCGTAGAGGATGTAATTCAGATAGGGAGCCGCGGCCTCCATGGTCTTCCACGGCACCATGCCGCAGGTTTCCACGGCGGTCTTTATTCTGCGCCTGCGTGCCTCGCGCAGCAGGGCAAGCACATATTCGGCCTGCATGAGCGGCTCGCCGCCGGAAAGGGTAAGGCCGCCGCTGGAACGGGTATAAAAGGCCGCGTCCTGCTCCACCACCTTGAGCACATCATCCACAGTGCGTTCCTGCCCGTAGACGATGAGGCCCTGCGCGGGGCAGGCTTCGGCACAATGCTTGGGGCAGCCCTCGCACAGCGCGCGGTCTATGCGCAGGGTATCGTCCGGTTCGCGTATGATGGCACCCCGCAGGCAGGCCTGCAGGCAGCGCGTACACTTGGCAAAGGTGAGGCACCGCCCGGTGTGATACGCCAGTTCCGGCTCCCGCTGCTGCGATTCCGGGTTGCTGCACCAGCGGCAGGCAAGGGGGCAGCCCTTCAGGAACACGATGGTGCGTATGCCCGGCCCGTCATGCACCGAGTATTTCTGAATATTGAATACTATGCCTCGTTTCTTCTTGTCTTCAAGAACGCTCATGCTTCCCTCTGGCTGGCTGAGAATGGTTGGGACTCCGGGGCGGGGCAACGCGCACCCCCTGCTCCATCAGGCAGCGCGGGACGGGCCGTTATCGGCCCGCCCCGCTTGCCGTGTGTTGCCGGGAGTTACCGGATGGCGGAGGAGGTTATGCTATCGCTTCATGCTCGGTGCGTGCGATAAGGTCATTCTGCAAGTCGGGCGACAGGTCCACAAAGTAGGCGCTGTAGCCCGCAATACGCACGATGAGGTTGCGGTACTTCTGCGGGTCCTTCTTGGCAGCAATGAGCGTGTCGCGGTTAATGACGTTGAACTGCACATGCCACAGCTTCAGGTCGCAGAAGGTGCGGATGAACGACACCAGCTTTTCCGTTCCCTGCTCACCCTCAAGGCTCTTGGGGGTGAACTTGATGTTCAGCATGCGTGCCGCGCGGTCGCGCTTGCTCATGTTCTTGGTGTTGTAGTTGGAGAGCAGAATGGCGGTGGGGCCGTTCACGTCTGCACCATGAGAGGCGGAGGAGCCGTCGGACAGGGGGGTAAAGCCCTTGCGTCCGTTGGGCGTGGCGGAAACCACCTTGCCGAAGGGCACATGCGAGGTGAAGGGCACGTAACGCAGGTCGTTGTGAATGCCCAGTTCCTTGCTGTATTTGCCGCCGTATTCCACGGAAATGCGGTCCAGCTCGCGGCCTATGGCGTCTGCATACTCGTCGTTGTTGCCGTAGCAGGGAGCGGAGCGCAGCATGGCATGCACGTCCTCGCAGCCTTCGAAGTCGTTGTCGATGGCGGAGAGAATCTCGTCCATGGTCAGCTTCTTGTCTTCAAACACAAGCTTCTTAATGGCCGAAAGGGAGTCCACCACCGTGCCCAGGCCCATGAACTCGAAGTAGCCGAGGTTGATGCCTTCCGGAATATGAGTCTGGTGCAGGTCCATGCAGTGCTTCATGCACAGGTCGTGCATGGCGGAACCCATGGGCTGCGCAAAGTGGCGGGCACGGATGTTGTTGATGAGGTACTGCTGCACAAAGGCGGTTCTGAGGAACAGCAGGTGCTGCTGCACATAGGCGTTCCAGAACTCATCCCACGTGGCAAAGTTTCTGGGGTCGCCGGTTTCCATACCCAGCTGCTCGTCGCCGAACTTCTTCATACGGCCGTTGCGCAGCACCATTTCCACAGCGGCGGCAAAGTTGATGTAGGCCCCGCCGGAGGTGTAGGTATCGCGGTTGGGCATACGCGCTTCGGTGCAGCCGGAAACGGCGTAGTCCAGCGCCTCTTCAAAGGTCGCGCCCTTGGAAACGTAGAGGGGCACGATTTCTTCATCGTTAATCAGCTTGGGGAAACCGGAACCGTCCTTGATGGTTTCCGCCACGTCCCACAGGTAGGCTTCCGGCGAACGGGAATGGATACGCGCCGCAAGGTCCGGGTAATGCAGCGGGAATTCGCGCTTGGACTTGAGGATAAGGTGAGTCAGTTCGTTGGTGGCGTCGCGTCCGTCCGGAGTCTGGCCGCCCACGGTCACTGCTTCCCAGTGTGCGTACCCTTCGTTGAAGGCGCCGCCGGTGGGAGAGATGTACATGTCGATGAATTCGGCCATGCCCACCCACATGCACTCAAGCAGTTCCATGGCCTTGTCTTCGGTCAGCACGCCTGCTTCAATATCCTTGATGTAGAAAGGATAGAAGTACTGGTCCATGCGGCCGTTGGAAATGGTGGTGCCGGTCTTCTGCTCTATGCGCGAGAACATCTGGGTGAACCACTGGCTCTGCACGGCTTCATAGAAGTTGCGGGCGGGGTTGCCGGGCACATGCTCGGCCATGTCTGCCATAAGCAGCAGCTCCTGCTTGCGCGCGGGATCGGCTTCCTTTGCGGCTGCTTCGCGGGCGACCACGGCGTGACGCTTGGCCCACAGCACAATGGCTTCGCACACAATGACCACGGCTTCGAGGAAGGGCTTCTTCTCGCAGCTGTCCACGGGGCTCAGCGGGTCCAGCGTTGCCAGCTTGTCCAGTGCCTCCTGACGGATGCCGTTGAAACCGCGCTTGAGAATCTTTTCATAGTCGTGCACCCACTGGATGGATGAACGGAAGGAAGAGGTTTCGTTGACGATGAAACGCGAGGTCAGCCCCTGCGGATCATCGTAGGTGAGCTTGTGCACTTCCGGGGGCAGGGCGGCGTTCAGCGCCTCGTGGTAGGTCTTGCCTTTCCAGAACGGTGCGATTTCTTCGATGACGATCTTGGCGTCTTCGGGGGTGATGGTGGCGGGAGACTGCTTGCGCGTGGGCAGGTCGCGCACGGCAATGTCAAGGAAGTCGCCGTCCAGTTCGGGATACAGAATACCATAGCGTCCGTCGCAGCCTGCACGGCCAAGAATCAGCTGGTCTTCCTGCACATAGACGGTCATGTTTTCAGCAATGTGCTTAAGCGCCTTGGCCCAGCGCAGTACCAGCGGCTGGCCCTCAGTCTGCTTCATGGACTGGGTGAAATACAGAGCGCGTTCAATGTCTATGCGCGGCTTCTGGCCGTCAAAACGCTCAAGCAGCTTAAAGACGCGGCTGTGCGTCTTGCGGAATTTGTCTTCCTTGCCCGCGATCTTATCATGCAGACGCTGTTCCTGCGGCGACATGCACGCACACGTGATTCTTGTCATGCGAATACTCCTGGACTATTTTTGGTGTTACGAAGCTTGGACTCTGCGCCCAGTTTGCCACCATGCCCTGTGCGGTTTACGCGTGTGTCAGGCTGGTGCGTGTACTGCGGGGCTTGTGCCTTGCGGAACTCCCGCCCGCTTTGAAAACCCTGTGAGCACGGTTTGTGCCAAACATCGCAACACGCTGAAAAATAAAGAATTGGCTACCTCCTCTCGCAAAAAATTTGGTTGTGAAAAAAATCCCGTTACGGGAATGTTGCAGCTTTGCATCACATGGGATCAGACAGCATTTTTTCCTCGCATTTGCGTCGCAAAAATGCGACATGCGCTCCAGATGTGCTGCGTTTGCGACACCGCATCGGCATTGCCGTCCCTTTATATTGATACCTCTTGTGAAAATTATCCCATACAGAAATGGCTTTCAGGAGCGATTCCTTTTAGATGCATACTTGCGACACCTCGCCCCGTCCCCAACGCCACCCCGGTCGCACAAGCGCACTAACGAACTGATTTTATTGACACCACTCGCCGTATTCCAGAAATTAGCACCTAAAATTTTTGGCATACATCCTGCTCATACACAATCGACACAAGCGACCGGTGCATACATCAGGGTGGTGCACACCTTGAGATTCTGGTCACAACACCCGATTTTTGGAGGAAAAATGAAGAAGAGCCTCGTATTCGCAGCCATTGCCCTTTTCGGTGCCATTGCCCTTTTCGGCACAAGCACCCCGGCAGACGCCGCCAAGCCCGTTACCCTGCGTCTCGGCCATCCCATGGCTCCCGGCAACAACGTCACCGTGGGCTACGAAAAGTTCAAGGAACTGGTGGAAGCCAAGAGCGACAAGCAGCTCCGCATCCAGATTTTCGGCAACGCCCAGCTCGGCAGCGACCGCGTGACCACCGAAGCGGCACAGGCCGGCACGCTGGACATGTCTTCCAGTTCCTCGCCCAACATGGCGAGCTTCAGCAAGGCATTCATGGCCATTGACCTGCCCTACATCACCTCCCCGAAGTATCAGGAAAACCTCTACAAGGCGCTGGACGAAGGCGAGCTTGGACAGGAACTGGAAAAGGTGGCCAATGAGATAGGCCTGACCACCATCATGTTCAGCGAATACGGCTACCGCAACTTTGTCAGCACCAAGAAGCCCATAAAGACCGTTGCCGATCTGGCCGGGCTGAAGACCCGCACCACCGATTCCCCTGTTGAAGTGGCCGTGGCCAAGGCTCTGGGCATGAACCCCGCCCCCGTGGCATGGGGAGAAACCTACACCGCCCTGCAGCAGGGCACCGTGGATGCGGAAGGCAACACCTTCTCCCTGCTGAACGATGCCAAGCACACAGAAGTGCTCAAGTATGCCATGGATTCCAACCACAACTACTCCATGCACCTGCTGCTCATGAACAAGAAGAAGTGGGACAGCCTGTCCGCCGAGCATCAGACCATTATCCGCGAAGCCGCCCGTGAAGCCCTGATCTGGCAGCGCGCAGAAACCGTGCGCCTTGAAAAGCTCGCATGGGACGCCTTCCGCGAAAAGGGTATAGAAATCAGCATTCTTGACGAAGCGGAACGCACCAAGCTGAAGGAACTGACCGAACCCGTGCGTGCACAGTTCGCTTCTCAGGTTCCCGCACGGCTTCTGGAACTCATCAACGAAACCCAAAAGTAGCCCCCCTGCCCGCTTTTCTCCGGAAAAGCGGGCAGCCTTGTTCCTGCCCGCCCCGCTGCCGGGGCGGGTAAGAGATAACAGATTCCCGGCATGAGCGGGAAAGGGGTGCCCGTCCCGGCTAACCGGCGGCGTTATGCCCGCAATGCGGCAGCCACCGGCCTGCGTGGACAGACACAGGAACACGGTCCCGGCCTATCCGGGTTGAGGGAGGCTTTATGAGCCAGGAAATTATCTGCAACACAATGCCCATTAACGATACGACCGACGCATCTGCCCTGAAAAAGGCATGGCTCTGGCTGGACAACAACTTCGAGAAGATATTTCTCGTGGCCGGCCTGCTGTCCATCATCGCCTTTATCACCTTCCAGACCGCCTACCGCTATGTGCTCACGCATTTCACAAGCGGTTCGGGAGCTGCGGTCTGGACTGAAGAATTGTCCAGATACATCTTTATCTGGATAACCTATCTGGCGCTCTCCGTTGCCATCAAAAAACGCAGTTCCATCCGCATAGACATCCTGCATGACAAGCTTTCCGCACGCTGGCAGAATGTAAGCTGGGTGATGGTGAACACGTTCTTCCTCACGCTTACGCTCACCATCTGCTGGACCGGCTGGTCGCAGATAGAGCGGCTGATGATGTTCCCCCAGCACACCACGGCTCTGCGGATTCCTTTCATCATACCGTATCTGGTGCTGCCGGTGGGATTCGGCCTGATGAGCCTGCGCCTGCTGCAGGACCTTTCCGCGCAGGTACGCGCCTGCGGCCTGAAAGACACCGCCATAGCCCTTGCCTGCGTGGGGCTGGTTATTTCGCCCATTGTGATCACGGAATACATGGAACCGCTTCCCGCCCTGTTCGGCTACTTCGCCGCGCTGTGCATCATAGGGGTTCCCATTGCCATTTCCCTTGGCCTTTCCACGCTGGCCACGGTTATCTGCGCAGACACCCTGCCCATCCAGTACCTTGCGCAAACAGCCTTCACCTCCATTGACAGCTTTCCCATCATGGCCATTCCCTTCTTCATCGCCGCAGGGGTGTTCATGGGAGCGGGCGGCCTTTCCGAGCGCCTGCTGGCACTGGCTGACGAGATGCTCGGCGGGCTGTACGGCGGCATGGCGCTGGTAACCGTGGCAACCTGCATGTTCTTCGGCGCCATAAGCGGCTCCGGCCCCGCCACGGTGGCAGCCATAGGCGCGCTGACCGTACCCGCCATGGTGCAGCGCGGCTACGACAAGTACTTTGCAGGCGCACTGGTCGCGGCGGCAGGCGCCATAGGGGTTATGATACCGCCCAGCAACCCGTTTGTGGTGTACGGCATATCCGCGCAGGTCTCCATCGGCGACCTTTTCCTCGGCGGCATTGTGCCCGGCGTGATGACCGGGCTTGTGCTTATGGGCTATGCCTACTTCTTTTCCAGAGCACGCGGCTGGCATGGCGAAAAGCGCCAGCGCACCATCGTTACCTTCGGGCGGGCTTTCTGGGACGCCAAGTGGGCGCTCATGGTGCCCGTCATCGTGCTCGGCGGCATTTACGGCGGCCTTATGACCCCCACAGAAGCCGCCGCCGTGGCCGCCTGCTACGGGCTCATCGTGGGCGTGTTCGTCTACCGCGAGCTCACCCCCCGCAAGGTCATCAGCTGCTGTGTGGAGGCTGCGGAAACATCGGCCACCATCATCGTGCTTATGGCCATGGCCACCCTGTTCGGCAACATCATGACCATTGAAGACGTGCCCGGCACCATTGCCCGCGCCATTCTCGGCGTTACGGAAAACAAGCTGGTCATCCTCATGCTCATCAACGTGCTGCTGCTCATCGTGGGCATCTTCATGGAAGCGCTGGCCGCCATCGTCATCCTTACGCCCATCCTGCTGCCCATCGTCATCGGGGCAGGCGTAGACCCGCTCCACTTCGGCATCATCATGGTGGTGAACCTTGCCATCGGCTTCATCACGCCGCCGGTGGGCGTGAACCTCTTCGTGGCCAGCGGCGTTTCCAAGGCCAAGCTGTCCAATCTGGCGCAGTCCGTCATTCCCATGATGCTGCTCATGCTCGTGGTGCTTCTCATCATCACCTACATTCCGGAAGTGCCTCTCTTCTTCGTCGGAAAGTAGTTGCTCAATACCATACGCCGCCGGGACACATGTCCCGGCGGCCCACACAAACCCGTGCCGGAGCGGCTTTCGGCACGGATATGGGAGACTTTGTCCATGAAAATCATCGACTTCAGATTCCGCCCCAATACACCGGAGATCATTAACGGCATAAAAAACAGCGCCATGTTCAAGGAAGCGTGCAAGGCCATCGGCTTTGACGCCCGCCAGCCGCAGCCGCTGGAAGAAATCGTGGCCGATCTGGACCGCCGCAACGTGGCACTGGCCGTCATTACCGGCCGCGACTGCGAAACCACGTACGGCACTTCCGCCAACAACGGCAGCGTACTGGATTTCTGCAAAGCCTATCCCGACAAGTTTGTGGGCTTCTGGGGCGTAGATCCGCACAAAAAGATGGCCGCCGTGCGCGACGTGGTGCGCGCCGTGGAGGAACACGGCATGAAGGGCATAGCCATTGACCCCTACCTTGCCCATATTCCCGCGTGTGAAGCCCGCTATTACCCGGTGTACACCAAGTGCGCAGAACTGAACGTGCCTGTGTTCATCACCATGGCTCCGCCCCCGCAGGTTGCCGGAGCCATCATGGACTACGCAGACCCGCGCCACGTGGATCAGGTGGCCCGCGATTTTCCGGAACTGACCCTCATCATGAGCCACGGCGGCTACCCCTATGTGAATGAAGCCGTATACGCCTGCCTGCGCAACGCCAACGTGTACATGGACTTTTCCGAATACGAGCGCGCGCCCATGGCAGACGTGTTTGCTCAGGCCATGAGCACCATCATTCAGGACAAGGTGGTCTTTGCCAGTGCCCATCCGTTCATCGAACTGAAGGACGCCCTGGATGCTTACACCTCCTTCCCGCTTACGGACGAGGTGCGCCACAAGGTCATGTACGGCAACGCAAGCCGTATTCTGGGCCTGACGGAGTAAGCCGCAGTTCCACGCCCGTGCGGCGGAGGCGGACAACCGGAACGGATACGCACAGGGGCCTGCTGCGGGAGAGCGCGCCCCTGAATGCCCAAAGCCGCTGCCGCCATCCATATTTCCGCCTGCACGGGCGCATCCGGCATTCCTTCGGCAGGCGCATGCAGCGCACGGCTTCGTGCCGTCTGCCTTTCTCCGTACAATGCATTTGCGCACCTCCCGCCCGGGCGGGACCGGCGCAGAACATCCGGCTCCCGGATGGCTGCCCCGGTCCGCGCCTGCGCGATACACACTCAATGGAGAAAACCATGAAGAATATTCGAATCGGCGTGAAAATGCTGGGGGGATTTCTGTTCACGGCCATACTGGCCCTTGCCGTGGGCGTTACCGGCTTTCTGGGACTGAAACAGACCGAGCGGTCCATGGCGGAAATTGCCACGGTGCGGCTGCCCGGCATTGTCGGGCTTGGTTCCATGAGCGAGGCGCAAACAGCCATTCAGCGCGTGGAGCGTACCCTGCTCATTCAGGAAACGCTGGATAATCCCACGGAAGCGGCCAAGCAGTTCCGCATGCTGGATACCGCATGGGCCAACGCCCAGCGGGGCTGGGAACGCTATGCCCCACTGCCCAAAACCGAGGAAGAAGAGCAGCTCTGGGAGCAGCTTGTTCCCACATGGCAGGAGTGGAAAACCCGCTCCGCCGAAGTGATGGACCAACTGCGCGACGGCGAACGTGATCTGGCCTATATGCTGAGTCAGGGCGGGGCCAGAACCTCCTACGACGAGGCCGTGCGGCTGGTGAACGCCCTCATCGACCTGAACGTGCGTGTGGCTGAAGATTTTGGAAAAGAGGCGGAAGAAAAAGCCCAGCGCGCGGAAATGATCATCGTCATCGTATCCGTCCTGTGCGTGGTGCTGGCTGTTGCGCTGGGTGTGGTGCTCACGCGGGTCATCACCGGCCCCCTTTCCAGCGTGGTCCGGTTTGCCGGAGGCGTGGCACAGGGGAATCTGGATATGTCTCTGGATGTGCGGCAGCGGGATGAGGTAGGCCAGCTGGGCGATGCCATCCGGTCCATGGTGGGCACGCTGAAGGAGCGCATCGCGGAGGCAGACCGGCAGTCCGCAGAAGCCACGGAACAGGCCCGCAAGGCCCATGAGGCCATGGAAACAGCCGCGCAGGCTGGGCAGGCGGCTGAAATAAAAACAGAAGCCATGCTGGAAGCCGCCGACAGATTACAGGGCATTGCGGAAAATACGGCCTCTGCCGCAGAGCAGCTTTCCGCACAGGTGGAGCAGTCCAGCCGCGGTGCAGAGGTGCAGGCACAGCGGGTGACAGAGACAGCCACCGCCATGGAAGAACTGAACGCCACCGTGCTGGAGGTAACGCGTAATGCGGCCGAGGCGGCAAGCTCATCGGAATTTGCCCGCAGCAAGGCGCAGGAAGGCGCGGCCATTGTGCAGCGTGTGGTGCACGGCATGTCTGCGGTGCATACGCAGGCTGCGGAGATGAGAGGCGATATGTCTACCCTTGGCTCACAGGCGGAGGGCATAGGGCAGATTATGAACGTGATTTCTGACATTGCGGACCAGACCAACCTGCTGGCGCTGAACGCCGCCATTGAAGCCGCCCGCGCGGGAGATGCGGGGCGGGGATTCGCCGTGGTGGCGGACGAGGTGCGCAAGCTGGCGGAAAAGACCATGAATGCCACCAAGGAAGTGGGCACCGCCATACACGATATTCAGCAGAGCACCAGAAAGAACATAGACAATGTGGAGCGCACCACCCGCCAGATTGAAGAGGCCACTACCCTTGCCAACGAATCCGGCGATGTGCTGCAGAACATTGTGACGCTGGTAGATACCGCCAGTGATCAGGTACGGTCCATTGCCACGGCTTCTGAGCAGCAGTCCGCTGCCAGCGAGGAGATAAGCCGCAGCATTGAAGACATAAGCCGCATTTCCGGCGAAACCTCCGGCGCCATGCGGCAGTCCGAGCATGCCGTTACAGAACTCTCCGCACAAATGCAGGTGCTGGGGTCGCTCATTGCGGAACTCCGCAGCAACTAAGACCGGCTGTATAGCCTCTCCTTTTCGGGCAGCCTAAAGGGGGGAGGATTGCCCTTGCATCCCGGCTTGTCGGTAAACGCAAAAATCCCACGGTATTCAAGGCGTTCCTTAACGAAAACTTCAACGGCCTAGACGCCGCATGGAACCAGATTGAAGGAGGCAGGCCCAAACTGCCGGAATAGACACCGCTCACACGGAGACTGCTTTCAGGGCAACGGAATAGCTTCCGTTGCCCTGCTTTTGTGGAGACTGTCACGCGTCAGTGCGTTTTTTTCCGGAATAACATCGTGCTATCATTCGTTCCCAGCACGATTGGTCGCATGTTGATTGTACCGTAAGCATTGATTCGAATACCAAAATGGTCATTCCTGATGGACTAATGGACAAGGATGAAAGAAGCACCCTATCGACGCTGCCACAAAATAGAGCTAGCATTTTTGTGCAGCTTGACATATAAGTATACTTATAGCGTATTTCTGAAAATTATCTCTCTGTGCTATTTTAGATACACAATAAGGAGTTAGAAATGGGAAGGAAATTGTCACCTGAATTTATTACTGACTTAAAAAACGGCAATCTCACTCCTGTATTAAAAAGAGTGCGCGACGACCATACGTTAGATTTACAAATTAGGGACAATGAAATCCATATATACTACAGAGGAGGCAAGCTTGTTGGGATAAAAAGGAATAATAATACTAATTCGTATAAAATGGATTTTGACAAGAATTATCTCAAAGATCCATCTTATTTTGTTAACTTGCCCTATGACGTATCGAGTATGAATGATGCACAAAGATGGGTAAATGATTTTCAGTTTTTAAAATTAGAAATGGATATTCACTTCTCTAAAAACATGAAACCTGAAAGAGAATTTCAGCAATTAGTATCAAGAGAAAATAGCTATTCTCGTGTATCAAATTTAACTGACTATTTCATTGTTGATGTTGAATTTGAAAAGACTGTTAATACTATTTCTACAAAATTCGATGCCATGGCAATTTATTGGCCTAGTACATCAAGTGCAAGAAAATTTATTGAAAGTCCTTCACAAAAGCTTGCTATTATTGAAGTTAAATATTCCGACAGTGCACTGTCTGGTTCTTCTGGAATTGTCGAACATATGGAAAAAACAGTAGCATGCCTTCGAGAGCCTGGTGATTGCGAGGAAATTAAAATAACAATTTGCGAGCAGTTCAACCAAAAACGGGAGTTAGGACTTGTACTCTTTTCAAAAAACGGCAACAAGAATGCGGTTCCCGAGTTGTCAGGAAGACCGATATATATATTACTCCTTGCCAATCACGACCCGGCTTCAAAAGTTTTGAGAAATGAATTAAATTCTGATGCATTTAACCAAGCCTACATGGCTCTCCAGCAATATGCAGATGTCAAATTCGCAACCTCATCCTTCATGGGGTATGGTTTATTTGAGGAATGCATGCTTGATTTGGATTCTTTTAAATCGGCTTTAGGACGACAGGCAGGGGCATAAATATTATAACAATCTTGAAGTATGCTATTAAAACATCTTCCCTGCCCGGCATGTGCGTCTCCTTCGTAGCCCGCAAGTACGGCAGTCATCATCCTGTGCGCCCCTGCGTCAGGTCGTAAGCATAGTCTGTATCGTACTCATGTCGCCTGGCACCTGCCCGGTGCACCGTGTGGCGAGCCGCGCACCCGGCGTCTGTTTCTGCTGTACACGTTCCAGCCAGCTTCACCTATGACTCCGCAAAGACGCTCAGCCTCCTCCACAACAGCGGGAGAATTTGCTGCTTGCCCGTGGAGATGATAGGCATGGCTACGGCATTGTTAAACCGGCTCTATATGAATGCCTATTTATGGTTAGCTCCGCCACGCATAGCACGTTGTGCAAACGGTCCATCGACCATAGCTGTTGCCCGCTCCGGCACAGCCTTACGAGGATAAGCAGAGATGCCCCCATGCAACACGGAACAGCCCTATTTCGGCTACTGGGCAAAATTTGACAAGAACACTGCCCCGTTCATCCACCTGCTGCCCTATCACCTGTTGGATGTTGCAGCCGTCTACGACAGACTCCTTTACCACTCCCCTCTCCTGCTGCGGCGCATCACGCACCTCTCCGGGTTACCTGCAACCAGCATCCGCGCACTCCTTCGCACACTCGCAGCCCTGCACGACATAGGCAAATTTGCGTCGCTCTTTCAGGAGCAGCAGGCAGCGGCTCGGGCCATGCTTACAAACGCCCCGCCTTCCGGCCTTGGCGGCAACACGCACCATACCGCGCTGGGGCAATCGCTCTACATGAGTGTTGTCCGCCAGAAACTGGAGAACCATCACTCCGCCTTTTCCGAAGAAGCGGCGCACACCATGCACCCCCTCATTGCCGCAACATTCGGGCATCACGGCTCTCCGCAGGAAGAGTCCGGCTCCATACGGCACTTCCGCCGCTCGGCAGAACACGCAGCCAGCTTTGCCTCCGAGGTTGTCGGTTTGCTGATGGAACCCATGGCGATTCCGGAAGATGAGCAGAGCTTCTGCGCTCTCTCGTGGCTCCATGCAGGACTCATGGTGGCAGCAGACTGGCTTGGTTCCAACACGCGCTGGTTTCCTTTCTGCACAGAACCGATGCCGCTAAAAACATACTGGGAAGAAGTGGCACTGCCCCATGCGCAGCGCGCCGTATGTGAATCCGGCTTGCTGGCGTCGCCCGCCCAACCGGAGCGCGACTTTACCCGGCTGCTTCCCCATCTTCATGCAGACGCCCGGCCCAGCCCGCTGCAAACCCATGCCCTGCACTATGCCCTGCAACACGCCGGTCCCCAGCTGCATATATTTGAAGACATGACCGGGGGCGGCAAAACGGAAGCAGCTCTGCTCTGCTGTCACGGGCTCATGCACATGGGCGAGGCGGAAGGATTCTACATCGGCCTGCCCACCATGGCCACGGCCAACGGCATGTATGCACGGCTGGCCCAGTCCTACCGGGCACTGTTTGCAGAAGATGAAGGCAGCGGCCAGCCCGCCCCCATATCCCTGATGCTGGCGCACGGCGCCCGCAATCTTTCCGAACTGTTCATGGCCAGCGTTCCCGATGCCGGCACATCTCCATCCATTGATCCGCAGACCGATGGGCGCTCCTACTGTGCCACATGGCTTGCCGATTCCCGAAAAAAGGCACTGCTGTCCCAGTGCGGCGTGGGCACAATAGATCAGGCCCTCATGGCCGTGCTCCCGGCCCGGCACCAGTGCCTGCGCCTGCTCGGACTGGCCCGCAACGTGCTGGTGGTAGACGAGGTGCATGCCTACGACGAATACACCGGATCATTGCTCCAGACCCTCCTCCGTTTTCATGCAGCCCTCGGGGGCAGTGCCATTCTTCTTTCCGCCACGCTCACCCGGAGCATGCGCGCCAATCTTGCCGCCGCGTTCTGTGAAGGAGCGGGATATCCACCCCCATCCCTGCATTCCGGCTTTTTTCCTCTGGCCACGGCAGTGGACCGGCAGGGCACCAGGGAGCAAGATATCCCGGCCACCCGGCATGCAATAATCCGTGTAGAGATGACCACAGACGAAAACGCCCTCTATAACGCGCTCATAGAAACCCGCACTTTTGGCGGTTGCACCTGCTGGATACGCAACACGGTGGATCAGGCGGGAGAAGCGTATCAGCACCTGCGTACGCAATATGGCGTCCCGGAAGAAGACATCATTCTCTTCCATGCCCGGTTCGCCATGGCAGACCGCCAAGCCATTGAAGAACGGGTGATGGCCCTGTTCGGCAAAGAGAGCACGCCGGAAGACAGGCGCGGCAAAATACTGATAGCCACACAGGTTGTTGAGCAAAGCCTTGATCTGGATTTTGATCTTCTGGCATCCGACCTTGCCCCCATGGAATTGCTCATTCAGCGCGGTGGCCGCTGTCACCGCCACAAGCGTTCCCGGCCTGCCGGACTGGAATCCCCCCGCATGCGTGTCTTGGCTCCGCAGGCACAGACAAACGCCACAAGCGACTGGTATGCCTCAGTGCTGGGCAAGGCCCAGTTTGTCTATCCCGTGCAGGCCCCGCTCTGGCGTACAGCCAGATTGCTGGAAGAGACACAGCACCTCTCTCTCCCCGATGACGCACGCAGACTGGTGGAATCGACGTATGACGACTCGGCCTTTGCGCCGCAGGCACTGCTGAAAGCCGATGAGAAGCACCTCCCCACACGCATGGGGAAACGTGATATGGCCCGGTATAATGCCTTGAAGCTGGAAGCCGGTTATTCCATCGGGGCTGTCGGGAGAGGCTGGGAAACAGACGAGAAGGTGCTCACCCGACTGGGGGAGGAGACCGTTCAACTACGCTTGCTGCGCTGGGATGGCACCCGCCTGCATCTTTGGGCGGAAGCCCCCGGTATGGCCGCTGCATGTCGGATGTCTGAAGTCTCGGTAGGCCTGCACAAGGTCACGCCGTCCACGCTCCCGCCCGACGTGACCGTTCAGCTTGCCGCGCTCTTGGAGCGCATGCCGGACAAGGGCAAGTGGTGCGTGCCGCTGGTTCTGCGGCAGGTTGGAGAGGGCTGGATAGCATGGGCGGAACAACAGGTGGAGTATACGGACAGCACAGGCCTAACTATTATCAATCCTGAATACTGAAAGGGCGTCCTGAACCACCCCCAGCCGGAAGCATCCTTGACAAGGCGTAACCAACATGGTTACACTCACTCCATGATACGGAGCTTCGCACACAGCGGACTTGAAGACCTGTTCTTCGACGGAATTACCAAAGGCGTACAGCAAAAGCACGTCCGCAAGCTGCTGGATATTCTGGACCGCCTGGACAACGCTCGAGAGATCGGAGACATGAACTACCCCGGTTCTGCCCTTCACCCACTGAAAGGAAAACGTGAGGGCCACTGGTCAGTAAAAGTCTCCGGCAATTGGCGACTGACCTTCCGGTTTGAAAACGGCGATGCCCATATTGTAAACTATCAGGACTACCATTAGGAGGAACGCCATGCGTACCCGCACCAGAAAACCCACGCATCCCGGCGGAATCCTGCACCGGATGCACATGGAGCCGCTGGGCCTCACCATCACCGCTCTGGCGCAGCGTTTGGGCATTTCCCGCAAAACGCTTTCCGCTATTGTGAACGAACGCGCCTCCATCACACCGGACATTGCGTTGCGCCTGTCCCGCGCTCTGAACACCTCACCGGAACTCTGGCTCAACATGCAGCAGGGGTACACCCTCTGGGAGGTGGCTCACACCAATACGGACTGGAAGGCCGTGGAACCCATTAAAACGGCCCAAGTGTAGCGGCGGGAGTCCTTCTAGAGCTTGCATTTTGAGCAACCGACGAGTATCCTTACAAAAGAGGAACCAGCCGACTACATGTTCCCTGCACATGCGGGGATGATCCGTTAGTTATGAACAAGTATGTCGGAATCATCTTCCGTTCCCCGCGCAAGCGGGGATTTCTTTTCATAGCCACCTAAAAGAAATAGAAAAATATTCGCATTAATAAAAAAGATAAGTTAGTAATGAAGAAGTAATTGACAAACACTCTGCAAGGGTTATTCTATACCCAGAAACATGGACCCTGCCCAATAAAAATGCCCCCAGACCACAAGGTGGGCCTAAGGGGCAGCCGCGTAACCTTGCGGGTACACGTCATTAGTAGGATTTTGACTTTACCCCACAAGGCTACGCGCAGTCAATAACCCTCAACCGAGGAGGTTGACATGACGCGTCGCCGCCCGCGGATTACGATTATTCTCATCATGCTTGATGAGGATGGCATTGTGATCTGCATCATTCCATTACGTATCCCGAACTGATTTCGCTCTGAGTTGACTAGCCAGAGAGCATTTCAATCTGGCTAGTCAGCGGGTTTTCTTGTACCGTCCTAAATCGAAAACCATGTATCGGAGTATGCCATGAAGACGTTCAATCTCCTGTCTGACCAATGGCTGCCCGTTATCCTGTCTGATGGGGGGCGCACACGCATTGCCCCGTGGGAACTGACAGCAACCCCTGCTCCGGTGGCGCTGGATGTGCCGCGACCGGACTTTGGAGGGGCCATGCTGGAATTCCTTGTGGGCTGCGTGCAGACCATGATCCCGCCCCACAGCAATAAGGATAAACAGGCATGGCGGAAAACACCGCCGCAACCCGAAACCTTGCGCGCGGCCATGGAGCCGTTCTTTCCCCACTTTTTCCTGCTGGGGGAACGCCCCCTCTTCATGCAGGACCTCACCCTGACGCCGGAAGAAGAAAACGTCGTCGGCATCGCTGCCCTGCTCATAGACTCCCCCGGCGAGAACGCCCTTAAAAAGGATACGGACTTCTTCGTCAAACGGGGACGCATAGAAAGCCTGTGCCCCACCTGTGCCGCCATGGCCCTGTTCACCATGCAGGCTTTCGCTCCGACCGGCGGGGTAGGTTACCGCACCTCTCTCCGCGGCGGCGGGCCTCTTTCCACGCTGGTGCTGGGCAATACCCTTTGGGAAACCGTGTGGAACAACGTGCTGGTAGCCAGTTCCGATGAATGGCGCATGCCCACCACACCGGACGGACTGGGCCGCGTGCTTCCGTGGACCGTGCCCACACGCATAAGCAAAGAAAAGGGCACAGCATGCTTGCCGGAACACGGGCACCCCCTGCACGCCTTCTGGGGCATGCCGCGCCGTATCCGGCTGCACAGTGAAACATCCGTCCAGCCGATCGGCTGCGATATCTGCGGCACTGCCACCACAACCGTCATCCGGCAGATGGGGGTCAAAAACTACGGCAACAACTACGAAGGGGCGTGGCGTCACCCCCTCACGCCCTACCACGACCCCGGGCAGGACAAACCGCCTCTGTCTGTCAAAGGCAGCGCGGATGGCACCGCCTACAACCAGTGGTTGGGCCTGCTCTACGGCTTGCCGGCAGACAGCAAGAAAAAGCTGTTGCCCGCCCTGTGCATTCAGCAGGTCCGCGATCTGACGGAGAAGGCGACCATGCGGATAAGCGTGTTCGGCTATGACATGAACAACATGGAACCCATGCAATGGTGCGAGGGCGAAATGCCTTTTTACCCGCTGGAAGATGCCGAAGCGGCAATCCTGCGGGAAGAGGTAGGCTTGTGGCTCTCCGTGGCGGACAGGATTCGATCCAATATGCTCAAGGCCGTCAAGGATGCCTTGTTTGCAGATGGCGGCCGCAACGCCAAGACGGACCAAACACTGTTGTCCGCCGCTTCCATGGCGTTCTGGTCCCGCACGGAATCGGTGTTCCATGCATTGGTGGCCCGATTCGTGATGCCTTTGCAGAAGGGCGACCCGGTAGAGCAGGACGCGCTTGCCCCTACCCTGCGCAAGGAATGGGCAACAACCATACTGAACACCGCAGAGGTCCTATTCGCGGAACAGGCAGAAAGCGGAACCTTCAGCAGCGTAGAGGCACCCCGCATTTACGGAGCACTTAACCAGATGCGCCGGTTCAACCGGGGCCTCTGCAATAAGGAATTGGGAACCGGCAACAAGGGAGGCAACGCGTGAGTGCATTCGGAGCATTTCTTAAAAACGACACGTTCAAAGGCTTTCTGCACACATGGTGGGAAGGGCTTAAGCAGAACCGGGGCATGCGGGCGGAGCTACGCCGGGCCCGCAGTCCGCTTGATGTGCTCGTTTCGCGCGCATACCAGCGCAATTTTCTGCCCGGCCTGCTGCGAGAAAGCGGCATTCGTCTTGTGGAAGATGAAATGGAAAGCTTGGCTCTGCCTGTGGGCATACTGGCACATGTGTGCAAACTGGATAAGCGCACCATCCCGGAAGCACTGGCCGCCATGCAGGCGGAAAAGCCCGGAACGGGCGGCAGAAGCATGGTTGATCTGCGCATGCAACGGCTGCTGGCCATTACTGACCGGGATGAACTGTACACCGCATGTATCCGGTTGGTGCGCTTTATGGATGATACGGTCAATCTGACCAGCCTGACGGAAAGCGGCTTCTGGTGGACGGAAGATACCCGCAAACGTTGGGCCCTTGCCTATTACGTTGCCCCTGAACAACGCCCCGCAAAAGGAGATAAGAAATGAGCAAGTTCATACAGTTGCATGTGCTTACCAGCTACCCCGCTTCTAACCTGAACCGCGACGACCTCGGCAGCCCCAAACGGGTTGTCATGGGCAACACCACCCGTCTGCGCGTCTCTTCCCAATGCCTCAAGCGGGCGTGGCGCACGTCTGACATCTTCCAGAACCTCGGTTCGGAACATATGGGTGTTCGCACCAAGGAGATGGGACGGCATATATTCACTGCACTGACAAAAGGCTGCACCTTGCAGGATGTGCTGGCAGGAAAAGCCGCAAGCGGCCACGCCATGCTGGAGGAAAAGGAAGCCGTTGCCATTGCCCGCACCATTGCCGGTGTGTTCGGCAAGAACAAGTCTGCATACGACCCCAAAAAGGACGTCGATACCGATGACTCACGCAGAAAGCTTCTGGAATCTCTGGAGATAGAGCAGCTCGCCCATTTTTCACAGGAAGAAATAGCCGCCATTTCCGCGCAGGTGGAAGCCTGCCGCCAAAACCGCAAGGCACCGGAAGAAAAACAGGTAAACTTGTTGCGCACCAACATAAAGGCGGTCGATATCGCCATGTTCGGGCGCATGCTGGCGGCTGAAAAGGATTACAATATGGATGCGGCTGTGCAGGTGGCCCATGCCATGACCGTGCATGCCGTGACCGTGGCAGACGACTTTTTCACGGCGGTGGACGACCTGAACCGCGACGACAGCGGCGCGGGCCACATGGGAGTATCGGAGTTCGGCGCGGGCGTCTTCTACCTGTACCTGTGCATAGACCGTGACCTGCTGCAGCAGAACCTGCAGGACGATGCGGAACTGACCAACCGGGCACTCACCGCCCTGCTGCAGGCCGTGGCGCAGGTAAGCCCCACGGGCAAGCAGAACAGCTTCGGTTCCCACGCCTATGCCTCATACATTCTGGCGGAACGCGGCAACGAGCAGCCCCGCAACCTTTCCGTGGCCTATCTGACCGGTGTAAACTCCAAGGATGATGTCCTGCAGGATGCCATTACGCGCCTGACAGACACCCGTGCACACATGAACAAGGCATACGGCCAGAAAACGGAGTGCGCAGAACTGAACATTCTCACCGGCAGCGGCAGCCTTAAGGACCTTGCGGCGTTTATGGTGGGATAAAGCCATGGCACAGTATCTGACCTTTCAACTCTACGGCCCTTTGCAGGCATACGGCACAGTGGCAGTGGGGGCAATACGCCCCACGGCCACCATGCCCACGCGCTCTGCCGTAATCGGGCTGCTGGCCGCCGCTCTGGGCATCAGACGGGACGAGGAAGCACGGCTGGCAGAATTGCATAAAGCGTATGGCATGGCCGTTCGGGAACACTCCCCCGGCAAGGTGCTGCTGGATTATCACACCATTCAGGCACCGGGAACCAGAGGTAAGCGCCAGCTCTTCTGCCGCCGGGATGAACTGCTGCTCACGGAGCCGAACACCATCCTCTCCCGCCGGGAATACCTTATGGATGCCCTGTTCACGGTCTGCCTGTGGCAACGGAGCGATTCGGCCCCGCATACGCTGCAGCAACTGGCGCAGGCGCTAAAAACCCCTCACTGGACGCTGTGGCTCGGGCGCAAATCGTGCCCGCCTGCCCTGCCGCTTGCCCCGCAGGTGGGTGAGCATGCAACCCCGCAGGCGGCGCTTGCCGCGTACCTCGTGTATGAACCTGTTTCTGCAACTCTTCGCCATTCCGACCCGTATCGCATACATATGGATGCAGATGAGCTGCTGGAATCGGATGGCCTGCCGGATGCAGAGGGCCTGCCAGACCTGCCTGCTGATCTGGGCGATCTGGATGATCTGGCTGATCTGGGCGATCTGGCTGACGCGGCAGGAGGCATGGAGATGCACCGCGACATGCCCCTGCACCACGGGCGCAGGCAGTTTGCAAAACGCCCTGTCCGTGTGCTGCTGGTTTCCCGCGTAGCAGACAGCGCACACCACGCTGAAATGCCTGCCGATGCGGAGGTATCTTATGTGGATAAGTAAACTTGTGCTTGATCCCCGGCATGCGGCCAGATCGGGCTTGTACGACACGCACAGGCTTCTCTGGAATCTGTTCGCCGACAGGCCGGACAGAAAGCGGGATTTCCTGTTCCGCGAGCAGGATGATCCCCACACATTCCTCACCGTTTCTCACCGCCAGCCGCATGACGCGGAAGGATGGTGGACAACGCAAATCAAGCCCTACGCCCCCAAGTTGCAGCAGGGAGAGGGCATTGCCTTTTCCCTGCGCGCCAACGCGGTGGTAAAACGCAATATAGATGGCAAGCAACGCCGATTTGACGTGATGCAGGATGCACGCATCCGCCTGCAGGAGCGGCAGCCGGGCATAGACGCTTCCGACCTTCCCGTCCGTGCCGGGCTTGCGCAGTCAGCCGGTATGGAATGGCTGCTGAAGCGTCAGCAGGAACTGGGCCTGAGCATCGATCCCGGCTGCGTGCAGGTGGACGGCTGCCGTGTGGAGCGGTTTATCAAGCGCAACCCGCACGCCGGTCGCTCCCACACTATCAGTCTGGGCATCATGGATATGCAGGGCACGGCGCAGGTAGAAGACCCGCAAAAGCTGTTGCGCGTGCTGTTCCAAGGCGTGGGGCCGGCTAAAGGCTTTGGCTGCGGTCTGCTGCTGGTGCGCAGGCTATGACCATGCTGCCCGCCCTGAAACCCATACCCATCAAGGAAAGGTTATCCATGATCTTTCTGGAAAAGGGCAATCTGGACGTGCTGGACGGTGCGTTTGTGCTGGTGGATGCCACGGGGGTGCGCACACACATCCCCGTGGGCTCCGTGGCCTGTATTCTTCTGGAACCGGGCACGCGTGTCAGCCATGCTGCCGTTGTGCTTGCCGCACGTGCGGGCACACTCCTTGTCTGGACCGGCGAGGCCGGAGTGCGGTTATACGCCTCCGGCCAGCCGGGGGGAGCCAGGAGCGACAAGCTGCTTTATCAGGCCAAGCTGGCTCTGGATGAAACGGCCCGCCTTAAAGTGGTTAGGCGCATGTATGCCATGCGTTTTCAGGAACAGGCACCGGAAAAACGTAGCGTTGACCAACTGCGGGGGCTGGAGGGAGCACGGGTTCGCGCCCTGTATACACTCTTTGCCAAGCAATACCGGGTGCCTTGGAAAGGCCGGAAGTATGACCCCAAAGACTGGGACTCTGGCGATGTGCCCAACCGTTGTGTCAGTGCAGCCACGGCATGCCTGTATGGTGTGTGCGAGGCCGGAATCCTTGCTGCGGGATATGCCCCTGCAATTGGATTTCTGCATACCGGCAAACCGCAGAGCTTTGTGTATGACGTGGCTGACCTTTTCAAGTTTGAAACGGTGGTTCCGCTGGCGTTTCGCATTGCAGCGGAAAAGCCGGACAAACCGGATCAGGCAGTTCGGCTGGCCTGCCGCGATATGTTCAGAAAAACAAAACTGCTGCAACGCATCATCCCCACAATTGAAGAGGTGCTGGCAGCAGGCGAGATCACGCCTCCCAAAATTGAGGGAGTGGTTGCCCCCGCAATACTAGATGAGGAGGGAATTGGCGATGACGGTCATCGTGGTTGAAAACGTGCCTCCCCGTCTGCGCGGGCGTTTAGCCGTTTGGATGCTGGAAATCAGGGCCGGAGTCTACGTGGGGTCATTTTCTGTCAAGGTCCGCGAAATGGTCTGGAAGAACGTAGAAGTGGGCATTGGAGAAGGAAATGCCGTCATGGTGTGGCGGGCACAGACCGAATCCGGCTTCGACTTCCTTACACTGGGAGCAAACAGACGCCATCCTGTTGATTTTGATGGAACTCCTCTGGTTTCATTCTTTCCTTCTCCAGAAATAATTGGCCTGTAAAAAATATACAATGATCTTTGACAATTACAGAGAGACAAACTGGTAGTTTTAATCTCTTCATTTTTTGCGTAGTATTTCCGTGCGTTAGAAATGGAGTGTTCCCCGCACCCGCGGGGATGATCCGCGGGTTGTGGTGAGCCATGGTTGAGAGACCCTGTGTTCCCCGCACCCGCGGGGATGATCCGGTTTACCACTCTGCTTGCCCGGCTGCGGGAGTGTGTTCCCCGCACCCGCGGGGATGATCCGGACTACGTTGATCTGAAGGAGCGGGAGATAGCGTGTTCCCCGCACCCGCGGGGATGATCCGCGCCCCAACAGCCTCCGGCGTGTGCCAGTCGTGTGTTCCCCGCACCCGCGGGGATGATCCGTACAGAGATGGGGAGTGGTCCTTGGTACGTAGGTGTTCCCCGCACCCGCGGGGATGATCCGTGCCCGTGCATATGAGATGATTTCATCTACTCGTGTTCCCCGCACCCGCGGGGATGATCCGAACGGAATCAATGGGGATGTAAACAGCGAAATGTGTTCCCCGCACCCGCGGGGATGATCCGCAGAGCAAGACCACCAAATATCAGGCGCTGAAGTGTTCCCCGCACCCGCGGGGATGATCCGAGGCCGTATTTGGTATAAAATCCAAAAATGAGGTGTTCCCCGCACCCGCGGGGATGATCCGCAAAAAATCCGCCGCCCCCTCCCTTGAAAGCTGTGTTCCCCGCACCCGCGGGGATGATCCGGTGTACACCCGCGACCGTACCGAAGGGCCGTGGTGTTCCCCGCACCCGCGGGGATGATCCGCCTCGGACTTGCGACCGATGGTGTTGGTGGCGTGTTCCCCGCACCCGCGGGGATGATCCGATCGAATTTGTATGGGCCACCGAGGATCCACAGTGTTCCCCGCACCCGCGGGGATGATCCGGGCATCCAGAAATTCCTGAGTCACATTGGCCGGTGTTCCCCGCACCCGCGGGGATGATCCGACAAAGAGTCTCGGTGCGCACAAGAAGACCCTGTGTTCCCCGCACCCGCGGGGATGATCCGCGTTAGTTATACTTCACTTTTGCGGCGGTAGAGTGTTCCCCGCACCCGCGGGGATGATCCGAGAAATCTGAAACTTATTGACTTCCGGCTCATGTGTTCCCCGCACCCGCGGGGATGATCCGTAATCAGAACTTGCACGATGAGCTTCATCGATGTGTTCCCCGCACCCGCGGGGATGATCCGCAAATTCAGCTTGCCTCCGGGCCGTGTCCATTGTGTTCCCCGCACCCGCGGGGATGATCCGCCCACAATCACCACCAGCGCCACCGCTCCCGTGTGTTCCCCGCACCCGCGGGGATGATCCGCAGGCTCAAGGGTCAGGAGTCAGAAGCCTTTTGTGTTCCCCGCACCCGCGGGGATGATCCGTAGTAATGGCAATGCTAATGACAACTGACCCTGTGTTCCCCGCACCCGCGGGGATGATCCGAGCTTGCCCAAACCGAGGAAGAACGCGCGTTGGTGTTCCCCGCACCCGCGGGGATGATCCGTTGCACCAGCGTCCAGAGACGAAGGCGTTACCGTGTTCCCCGCACCCGCGGGGATGATCCGGATCGATGAGCCTTGCCCCATATGGGAAAAGGGTGTTCCCCGCACCCGCGGGGATGATCCGTCGCAATGCTCTCCTCTCGCGTCTGCGTAGTAGTGTTCCCCGCACCCGCGGGGATGATCCGCTACTCACGCCATACTTAGCAAGCGCAGTTTTGTGTTCCCCGCACCCGCGGGGATGATCCGCGCCTCTTGGTTTCCTGTCTCGCTGCGGTTGTGTGTTCCCCGCACCCGCGGGGATGATCCGAACATACTGCCCGTCAACTTCGTCAATCCAGCGTGTTCCCCGCACCCGCGGGGATGATCCGGTTAGGGACATCGGGATACAGATGTGCCAGAAGTGTTCCCCGCACCCGCGGGGATGATCCGGTCTTCCTCCAGCGTTGGCCCGTCGCCACAAAGTGTTCCCCGCACCCGCGGGGATGATCCGGCTATGACCTCGTCAGACGGTATTGTATGGACGTGTTCCCCGCACCCGCGGGGATGATCCGATGATCCAAACGGCCAATACATGATCTCGGTAGTGTTCCCCGCACCCGCGGGGATGATCCGGTAGATAAGGGGTTGAAGGCAAAAGCAAAAAAGTGTTCCCCGCACCCGCGGGGATGATCCGGCCCTTGCCCACATCTCCGACGCCGGGCACGGGTGTTCCCCGCACCCGCGGGGATGATCCGCAGGTGGAATAAGCTCCATTTTAGCGAGGTATGTGTTCCCCGCACCCGCGGGGATGATCCGTTGTTTTTCCGCAGCCTCGGCGCGGGGGTATAGTGTTCCCCGCACCCGCGGGGATGATCCGAACATGCCCCGGTTATCACGCGATACGCTTCAGTGTTCCCCGCACCCGCGGGGATGATCCGATGTTGCCGAGCTTATTGGCGTTACCAAATATGTGTTCCCCGCACCCGCGGGGATGATCCGTATTTGTTCAGGAATCGGGGTTGCAGAATCAGGTGTTCCCCGCACCCGCGGGGATGATCCGCATGGATGTGAGTAAAGCCATCGATAAGGCGGGTGTTCCCCGCACCCGCGGGGATGATCCGAACTCTCCGCCATTGATCTAGTCCAACTCCACGTGTTCCCCGCACCCGCGGGGATGATCCGTCCGATAATTGACCAAAACATAAGTATCGTATGTGTTCCCCGCACCCGCGGGGATGATCCGGGTCGCACCAGATACCGCACGGCGGAAGGCAAGTGTTCCCCGCACCCGCGGGGATGATCCGCGGTATTACAAGGCAATGGCCGATTGCATGGAGTGTTCCCCGCACCCGCGGGGATGATCCGCAAAATGCTCTTTAAAAACCGGGTACTCAATGGTGTTCCCCGCACCCGCGGGGATGATCCGCGGCTGTTGCTGGCCATACAATCGTATAATGGGTGTTCCCCGCACCCGCGGGGATGATCCGCCATCCGCCCTTATGCAGCAGGTCATCCAGCTGTGTTCCCCGCACCCGCGGGGATGATCCGGTTGCGGCACACAATGCGGTTTTTCGGAGACTGTGTTCCCCGCACCCGCGGGGATGATCCGGGCACAGATGGACGGTCAGCACGTTTTTCGATGTGTTCCCCGCACCCGCGGGGATGATCCGCGTGTCAACAGGGAACGACAGTGTGCGCGCTTGTGTTCCCCGCACCCGCGGGGATGATCCGCGGTATTACAAGGCAATGGCCGATTGCATGGAGTGTTCCCCGCACCCGCGGGGATGATCCGAACACTTATGCTCTGAGTGTTTGCAGTTATATGTGTTCCCCGCACCCGCGGGGATGATCCGGAACAGCAAGGGGGGCATGACGGGCTATACAGGTGTTCCCCGCACCCGCGGGGATGATCCGATGATGGCGTGGAAGCGCTGGCATGGTCCTTTGTGTTCCCCGCACCCGCGGGGATGATCCGGCCGCTGTTGTTGCCGTAAACGGAGCACAAAAGTGTTCCCCGCACCCGCGGGGATGATCCGAGTTGGAGTCTGCAAAAAAACAGATGAGCGAGGTGTTCCCCGCACCCGCGGGGATGATCCGTCCGAACATGCTCCAGAAATTTACCAATCTGTGTGTTCCCCGCACCCGCGGGGATGATCCGTGGGGCCGCATGTTGCCTGTACGCATTGAGCAGTGTTCCCCGCACCCGCGGGGATGATCCGTTTAATGGTCCCGGCTCCGTCTTGCTGTGTCAGTGTTCCCCGCACCCGCGGGGATGATCCGGCGTACATGGGCCTGAAGCTGGCAAACCCCCGGTGTTCCCCGCACCCGCGGGGATGATCCGCGATACCAGCGTGCTCTCTCACGTCCGCAGATGTGTTCCCCGCACCCGCGGGGATTGAACCCCACCGAAAGAGACATTCAAAAAATCGAATTATCTCGTAAACCCGGATGAAGATCGCCCTCAAAGCTCAGTGGAAATGTTAGAACGGGGGAATATGGTGAAAGTCCATGAAACAAAAAGGCTTACGACCAATTTGATCATAAGCCTTTGTTATTCCTTGGTACCCAGGACGGGACTTGAACCCGTACAGCCCGAAGGCCGAGAGATTTTAAGTCTCTTGTGTCTACCAATTCCACCACCCGGGCACGGGGAGTCAGGCTTCGTAGTATGGAGCGCAGGGTCGCGTCAACCATCTTCGGCAGGCGCAGAAAAAAATCCTGAATCCCGCCCGGCGGATAGCGGCAATCATTCCTGCGGGCCGGGCAAGGTGCAGTCCGTGTGGCAGGCCCTCATGGAAATATCCATGGCCGCCTCCTTCCATCCGTTTTCAAAAAAACAATACAAATGCACCACATGCAAATCCTTATGCACGCACAGCAGCCGCCCCTGCACAGACTTGGGCAAAAACGCCGCCACCGCATCGCATAACGAATGAAACGCCGCCTCCTCATACCGGACCAGCACGCACTGCATCCGCAGCGCATCGCCCTGCGCCGTCAGGTCCACATGCTCTGCGCCCGCCTGCTCCAGCGCTTCACGCAGCTCATCAATTAGATTCGCTTCCAGCGCGTACAACTCGTTATAACTCAAATCCGGACTGTACAGCATGTGCCCGAAAATCTCGCAATCGTGCATCCCCATTGTTCACAATCCTCCGCCCGACTGGTTTCATGGCCACGCCAACGCGCCGGACAGCCTCCGGCCCGCAACGCAATATCCCCGCCCTGCAAGATACTACCACCCCTGAAGCAATGCGTCAATTGTCATACAATATCAGTGGATTGGGCAGAAAAATCGCGTCATTTTCCCACGCTGGAACTTTGCCCGCGCATTTGCTACACCCTTGCCCATGTCATCCTCCTCTTCACCGTTTCCGCAGCAATCCTCCCCTCCGCACGCGCCCTCCTCCGGCAGGCAGAACGCCCCCGGCCGCCTTGTCGTGCTCGGGCTGGACGGGCTCCCCCTCTCCCTTGCCCGCACTCTCGCCGCCACGGGCCGTTTTCCCGCCCTTGCGCGGCTCACGGAAAAGGCCCGCGCCATCCGCGCAGAACTGCCGGAACTCTCTCCCGTCAACTGGACCAGCTTCTTCACCGCCACCGGGCCGGAAGAGCACGGCATATTCGGCTTCACCCGCATCCACGCCCGCACCTACGAAATGGCCCTGTGCAGTCTGGAGCACGTGCAAACCCCCACCATCTTCGACAGGCTGGGAGCCGCCGGACTGACTGCGCGCGTCGTCAACCTGCCGAACACCTACCCCGCCCGTCCCCTGAGGGGCATGATGGTTTCCGGCTTCGTTGCGCACGATCTTTCCCGCGCCGTGTTCCCGCCCATGCTGGCGGGTGCCCTGCGCCAGCGCGGCTACCTGCTGGAGGCAGATACCACCCGCGCCGCAGACAACCCGCTTGCGTTGCTGGAAGAACTGCGCAAAACCCTCGCCTCGCGCCGCGCCGCGCTGGACCTGCTGTGGCCCGACCTCGCGTGGAACCTTTTCGTGCTGGTGCTTACAGAAACGGACCGCCTGTTCCACTTCCTGTTCGATGCCGTCAACGACCCCGCCCATGCGTTGCATCAGCAGTGCCTCTCCCTGCTCATGGAATGGGACAGCACCATCGCCGCCCTGCTGGAACGGTTCGATGCCCTGCCGGACCCCAAACGGCTGATCGTCCTCGCAGACCACGGCTTCACTCACCTGATAACCGAGGTGGACCTGAACGCCTTTCTCCGCGCAGAAGGACTGCTGCACACCGCCCTGCCGCCGGAAGCCAGCGACGAACTGGACGCCTCCGGCATCCTGCCCTCCACCCGCGCCTTTGCGCTGGACCCCGGACGCATCTACCTGCATACCGCCGCCCGCTTCGCACGCGGGCAGGTTTCCGCAGACAATGCCGCCCCCCTGCGCGAACGCATCCGTCAGGCACTGCTGTCTCTGCGGCACAATGGCACCCCCGTCCTCGCCGCCGTGCACGATGCCGCAAGCCTCTACCCCGGCCCCATGCAGCCGTTCGCACCCGATCTGGTCTGCGAGCCGAACCCCGGCTTCGACCTGAAGGCCAAATTCAACCGGCGCGATGTCTTCAGCCTGCACGGACGCACCGGAACCCACACGGTGCACGATGTCTTCTTTTATGATAGCACTCCACCAGACATGCAGCAGCCAAACAGTGAGCCAAATATGCGGCCAAATATGCGGCCTGACATGCAGCCTGACAGTGGACCAACCTTTGGACCAGCCATGCAGGCAGAACGGGTGCGCGATGTGGGCCGTCTGGTGCTGCACCACTTCGGCCTTGCCGCCGCAGAACCGGCTGCTGAAAAAACAGCCCCAGCAGCACCTGCGCCCTCCTCTCCCGCCACGGTGCGCTGACCGGAAAAAGCAGCGCGCCGCAGGCCATGGCAGGAGGACGCAATGCACTCCGCGCATACGATTCAGGCCCCGCAAACAGTTCGCATCAACGCAGCAGACCGCCATGGCGCTGCAATCTTCAGGGTCGGTACATGATTGATTTTAAAAAGGAACTGAACCCCGCCCAATACGAAGCGGCCATGACTCTCGAAGGCCCCGTCCTGTGCATCGCAGGCGCAGGCTCGGGCAAGACCAGAACCATTGTCTACCGTCTGGCCAACATGGTGGAACAGGGCGTTCCGGCCTACGAAATACTGCTGCTCACCTTCACCCGCAAGGCATCGCAAGAGATGCTGCACCGCGCAGAAACCCTTCTCGGGCGCGGCATAGGGGCGGTTTCCGGCGGCACCTTCCACGCGTTCGCCTACTCCGTGCTGCGCCAGCACCCCCCGGCGGGACGCGAAAACGGTCTTTCCATCATGGACGCGGCAGACGCCGCAGAAGCCCTCAAATACTGCAAAGACCTGCTCGGCGCGGGCAAGGGCGACAAGTCCTTCCCCAAAACCGCCACCGTCATGGGCATGCTCTCCAAGTCCCGCAACAAGGAACGCGACATAGGCGATATCCTGCAACGCGAGGCCTTTCACCTTGCCGCCTACCGGAACGACATAGAAGCCATTGCGCAGAGCTACGCCGCCTACAAACAGGAACATGGCCTGCTGGATTACGACGACCTGCTCTTTGAACTGGAACACCTGCTCTCCACCCGCGCCGACCTGCTGGAATTCTACCGCCAGCGGTTCCGCTACATCATGGTGGACGAGTATCAGGATACCAACCTCGTCCAGTCCCGGCTGGTGCAGCTTCTGGCGGGCGGTCACCGCAACGTCATGGCCGTGGGTGACGATGCCCAGTCCATCTACGCCTTCCGGGGGGCCAATGTGCAGAACATCCTGCAGTTCCCCAACATGTTTCCCGGAACAAAACTCATCAAGCTGGAAGAGAACTACCGCTCCGTCCAGCCCGTGCTCAACCTCACCAACGCCATTCTGGAAGATGCCCCGGCAGCCTTCCACAAATCCCTGTTCACCAGCCGCACCGGCGGCTCGCTGCCGCAACTGGTCAAACCCCTCTCCGACCTCACGCAGGCCAATCTGGTGGTGAACAAGATAGCGGAACTGCGCAGCCTCTACCAACCGGGCGAAATCGCCGTGCTGTTCCGGGCGGGCTACCAGTCCTACCATGTGGAAATGCAGCTCGGCAAAGCGGGTATACCGTTCAGAAAATACGGCGGCCTCAAATACTCAGACGCCGCGCACGTCAAAGATGTCATGAGCTACGTACGCCTCATGCTCAACCCGCTGGACCTGCCCGCCTTTCAGCGGCTGGCTGCCAACGTCAAGGGCATAGGCCCCAAGACGGGCCTGAAGATATACGAGGCCTCGCGCATGCAGAACGTGGCGGAACTGGATAAGGCCCTCAAAAAGTATCCGAATTTCCGTAAGGATCTGGAACTGGTAGACACCCTGCGCCGCCAGCGGCTGCAACCGGCCGAGGTACTGGAAGAGGTGCTGGAACACTACCGCCCCCGGCTCATGGCCCTCTACCCGGACGACTACCCACGCCGGGAACACGGGCTGGACCAACTGGTGCAGATTGCCGCCACCTACCGCGAACTGGACCTCTTCGTCTCCGACCTGTCGCTGGAAGACCCCAACCCGGAAGCGGCGCAGGCCGAGAACCATATCACCCTCTCCACCGTGCATTCCGCCAAGGGGCTGGAATGGGACGCCGTGCTCATCATCGACCTTGTGGAAGAACGCTTCCCCTCCAAACAGGCCCTGCAAAAAGCCGAGGACCTTGAAGAAGAAAGAAGGCTCATGTACGTGGCCTGCACCCGTGCCCGCGAATATCTGGGCCTGTTCGTTCCGTCCTCTATCTACAGCCGTGGTGGCGGCGGCAACGAACCGGCCAGCCCCAGCCCCTTTGTGCGCGACCTGCCCGTGCACCTCTATGAGGAATGGAAGGAGAACTACACCGGCGGCCTTGCCCGCCGCGAATACCCGCAGCAGCGGACCATGCGCCTCGGTTCCTGCGCCCCGCAAGCCCCGGACGCAGCCATGCCTGCTTCGGCTGCCACCGCCATGCAGAAGCGCAGCACTTTCGCAGATGCCGCTTCGGCTTCAGGCATGCAAACGGACGAAGACGGCATCCCCTTTGCCACGGCAGACGACTGCATACCTAAACCCGCCAGCCCCAGCCCCCGCCGGCTGGGCTTCTGCACGCACAAGATTTTCGGACGCGGCAAGCTTGTGCAGCACGTCCCGCCGGATAAATACCGGGTAAACTTCCCCGGCTTCGGCCTCAAGGTCATCATGGAAGCCTATTTGCAGATGGAAGACTGACCTGTACCCTGACCTTGACGTGACCTTGACGTACTCTGGCCCGCCCGCATGACCGGAATGCACGGTCAGCCAAGGCGAAAACCCCGTGTGTACACGGCGCAAAATCCCGCTTGCGATGCACTGCGGAAGAGCATATGGATGCGCTGTCGTCACCCCTGCCTTCTTCCGTGCGATCTCTGCCCGTCATGTCCTGGCGTGTCCGCCATGCCCGGCATCCCGGCAGCTCCGCCAGCTTAGACAGCTCCGGCAGTTCCGGCAGCCGCGGCAGCTTCGGCACCGCCTGACACAACTCCTGTCGGCAGGCGCAGCAGAATCAGCGGAATCCGCACAGGGTGCCGACTATTCTTCCTCATCCAGAGGTCACCCATGGACTCCGTTGCACTGCGCACCGTCGGTCTTCTCCTGCTCTCCAACATTTTTATGACCTTCGCATGGTATGCCCACCTCAAAAACATGGCAGGCCGGGCATGGTATGTGGCAGCCCTGGCCAGTTGGGGCATAGCCTTCTTCGAGTACATGATTCAGGTCCCGGCAAACCGCATCGGCTACGGCACCTTCACCCTGCCGCAGCTTAAAATCATGCAGGAAGTGCTTGCTCTGGCCGTGTTCGCGCCCTTTTCCATCTGGTACATGGATCAGCCCCTCAAGCTGGACTACCTGTGGGCCAGCCTGTGCCTGCTCGGGGCCGTGTACTTCATCTTCCGGTCCTGACACCCGCAGCGTATCCGGCGTAGCCAGCGCATTCAGCGGATAACACGCCCTGCCTGTGCTGAACCACCCGTGCGCGTATTAGCCGTTGCACCTGCCGCCTATTTGTGAAATATTATTGGGAACAATTCCTGAAAACAGAGCACATCATGACAGGACCCTGCCCCGCCCGCACCGGCGGCACCATATTCGCCATAAAACGCTACGCCATTCACGACGGGCCGAATCTGCGCACCTGCGTGTTTCTCAAGGGCTGCCCCCTGCGTTGCGTATGGTGCCACAATCCGGAAGGCATGGACCACCCCGCCGTCATGGTCACCATGCCGGAACGGTGCGTGGGTTGCGGGGCGTGCATCGCCGCCTGTCCGGGCAACGCCCTGCGCATGACCGCGTCAGGCCCCGCAAGGGACCATGCCGCGTGCAGCCTGTGCACCACCTGCGAGCAGGTCTGCCCCGCCCTTGCGCACGAGGCAACAGGCAACGAACAGTCCGTGGAACAGGTGCTGGAAGCCATAGAAAAGGACCGCCCTTTCTACGACTGCTCTGAGGGCGGCGTCACCTTTTCCGGCGGAGAACCGCTGGCCCAACCCGGCTTTCTGCTGGAACTCCTGCGCGCCTGCGGCAGACGCGGCATCCACCGCGCCGTGGATACCAGTGCCTTTGCGGAGACCTCCCTGCTGCTCCATATCGCCAAAGAGACAGACCTCTTCCTCATAGACATCAAGCATATGGATGATGCCACGCACAGACGGTTCACGGGCGTTTCCAACAAGCGCATCCTGACCAACATCACCACCCTTGCGGAATACGGGCACCCCCTGCGGCTGCGTCTCCCCCTTATTCCCGGCATAAACGATGACGATGCCAACCTGCGTGCCACAGGCGCGTTCATCGCCGCGCTGTCCGAGAGAACGCCTGACGCAACGCCCGGCACCCGTTCCGTAGACGTGCTCCCTTATCACAGCGCGGCAAAAGCCAAGTACGCCAAGCTGGGCAAGGCCTATCCCGGCTCAGACATTCCCCCGTCCGACCCGCAACGGGTGCGGCACGCGGTAGACATTCTCAGGCAATTCGGACTCACAGTGCATACCGGAGGCTGACATGAACCAACGCATTTGGAACCTGCGCAAGGAGAGCTTCGGGGCAAAGCCCGCCATCTCCATAGAACGCGCCCTGCTGGAGACCGAATTTTACAGGGAACACTACGGCAAACATTCCCTGCCCGTGCTGCGTGCGCTGTTTTTCCGCCACCTGTGCGAGCGCAAGACCATCTACATAGGCGCGCACGAGCTCATCGTGGGCGAGCGCGGTCCCGCGCCCAAGGTGGTGCCCACCTTCCCGGAACTCACCTGCCATTCGGCAAAAGACCTGCGCATCCTGAACAGCCGCGAGATGGCCCGCTACAGCGTTTCCGAAACAGACATCGCCACCTATGAGCGCGAGGTCGTTCCTTACTGGAAGGGGCGTTCCATGCGCGACCGGGTCTTCGGCAACGTGCCGCAGGAATGGAAAAACGCCTATGAATCCGGCCTGTTCACCGAATTCATGGAACAACGCGCTCCGGGCCACACCGCGCTGGACGGCACCATCTACAGCACGGGCATGCTGGACTACAAAGCCCGCATAGCAGACCGCATCGCCCGTCTGGACTACCTGAACGACCCCCTTGCCCCGGAACGCGCCGAGCAGCTCCGGGCAATGGATATCGCCTGCGATGCCGTCATCATCTTTGCAGAACGCCACGCCGCCCTCGCGGAATCCATGGCGCAGGCAGAACAAGATCACCACCGCAGGGCGGAACTGCTCCACATGGCGCAGGTCTGCCGCCGTGTGCCCGCCCATGCCCCGCGCACCTTCCACGAGGCGCTGCAAATGTACTGGTTCGTCCATCTGGGCACCATTACCGAACTGAACGGCTGGGACGCCATGAGCCCCGGTCATCTGGACCAACACCTCGCGCCCTTTTACGAGGCAGAACTGGCACACGGCACCCTCACCCGTGACAGCGCAAAGGAACTCCTCGCCTGCTTCTGGATAAAGGTGAACAACCACCCCGCCCCGCCCAAGGTGGGCGTCACCGCCAAAGAAAGCGGCACTTACAACGACTTCACCCAGATCAACCTCGGCGGACTGCGGCGCGACGGCACCGACGGCGTGAACGAGGTCTCCTTCCTCATTCTGGAAGTGGCGGACGAACTCCACCTGCTGCAACCCCAGCCCAGCGTGCACATAAGCAGCCAGACCCCGCAACGCTTCCTCAAGGCTGCGGCGCGGGTCATCCGCAACGGCTACGGCTATCCCAGCGTTTTCAATACAGATACCGTGGTCATGCAGCAGATCCGCGTGGGCAAGACCGTGGAAGACGCCCGCGAAGGCGGCACCAGCGGCTGCATAGAAACAGGCAGCTTCGGGAAGGAAGCCTACATCCTCACCGGCTACCTGAACGTGCCCAAGGTGCTGGAAATAACCCTGAACAACGGCACAGACCCGCTCACAGGCATGCAGGTCGGCCCGCAGACGGGCGACCCGCGCCACTTCGCCACCTTTGACGACCTGTACGCCGCCTTCACCCGCCAACTGGAATACGTGGTGGACCTGAAAATCCGCGTAAACAACTACATAGAGCGCATGTACGCCCTGCATTCCCCTGCCCCGTTCCTGTCCGTGGTCATCCACGACTGCATAGAACAGGGACAGGACTACTACAACGGCGGCCCGCGCTACAACACCAACTACATCCAGTGCTGCGGCATAGGCACGGTAACGGACAGCCTTTCCGCCCTGAAAACCCATGTGTTCGGCACAGATACCGCCACTGCAGATGCCGAGGCCTCCAAGCTTCCCTTAGTTTCCATGGACGAGTTGCTCACCGCCCTCGCCGCTAACTTCAGGGGCAAGGAGGCACTGCGCCTGCGCCTGTGGAACAAAACCCCCTTCTTCGGCAATGATGACGACAGGGCAGACAACCTGATGCGCCGGGTGTACGATTCCCTGTTCGCCGCCATAGACGGCAAGCCGAACACCAAGGGCACCGTCTACCACCTGAATATGCTCTCCACCACGTGCCATGTCTATTTCGGCAAAATGCTGGGTGCCACACCGAACGGACGCCTCGCCCACCTGCCGGAGTCAGACGGCACCTCGCCCTCCCACGGAGCAGACAGACAAGGCCCCACGGCGGTCATCAAGTCCCTGAGCAAGATGGACCAGATCAAATCCGGCGGCACTCTGCTCAACCAGCGTTTCCTGCCTGCCGTCCTTGCAGGCGAGGGCGATCTGGACAAACTTGCCCAGCTTATCCGCACCTACTTTGCCATGAACGGGCACCACATTCAGTTCAACGTGGTAGATACCGCCACTCTGCGCAAGGCGCAGACCACCCCGGATGAATACCGCAACCTGCTCGTCCGCGTGGCGGGATACAGCGACTACTTCGTGGATCTGGATGCCGACCATCAGGAAGAAATCATCCGCAGAACAGAGCAGGAATTCGCGTAGCAGGGCACCCCATCTGCCGCGCCCGCCCGCAGCATCCAAAAGCAATCCCCCGCCATGCACATCGCGTGGCGGGGGATATTTCATGCAGTATCATCATGGCTGAAACCTCAGCCATAGCCGGGTGCCACCTGCCTGTTCATGTTCCCGTACTCGCGGTGAACATTCCGGCAAAGCAGCAACCGCTGCCGGGGATGTAAATCTCCGCTTACTTTTCAGCCTTTGCGGGCTTGGCCGTGCTCTTCTTGCCGCGGCTTTCCACCTTTTCCCAAATCCTCATGGAAGCCATCTTTTCCTTGCGCTGCTTGGCAAGACTTTTACAAACAAGGGCAGTACCCTTTTTGTAGCCGTGCTTCTCGCGATATTCATTAGGCGTAAGTCCGTGTGTAGCAAGATGCTTCTTGCCCAAAATCTTGAAGGACTTTCCGCACTCCACGCAAATAATGGAGTTCTGCTTAATGGCCTTTTTGGGATCAACAACCGGGCCTTCTGCAGCCTCTTCGCACACACACTCTGCAACTTCGCTGCCGGAAAGTTTTGCCAAACCTTCAGCCAAATCCTTAACCATTGCAATCATCTCGGCGGGGGTCATCTGCTTCACGCCAGCCTGCGCCTGCACCATAGCCATCGCCTGATCAAAATACGGGTTCGTGTTCATTATGGCACCTCTTAAGGGGGGGTTAGTTTCTATCCCCAGATAAACACAAACATGGAAAATGTACATGAAAATTTTACGGGAGAACAATTCCTTGCGCTAAACAATACTCCAGCAGCACTCCACATTCACCCTTAGCATGGTATAATCAAAGCATTTTCAACGGGGTGGAGCTTACAATTTTTAAGAACCATGAATAACACATTCATGAACACCCCTGCCCCCATACCTGAAACGACTGTGCAGTCTCTTGCACAAAAGTGCATTTCTTTTGCGTGCGTCTGCATGCTCCATCATCTTCCATCTCGTAAACAGTATATACTCACTCCCCAAATACAAACACCGCACTCCCTCCCCGACCGTCCGGCAGCAAGCAAAAAGCCCTCCGGCGCACATTTTCCGGGGCGCGGCGGGCGTTTCCCCTTTGCCTTTCATGTACCGCCGTGGTAGGAAGCCTCACGCCGTGCGGGTGCCATGCACCGCGCACAGGCATCGGTCAGAAAACCCCCTTGCAGAGCATTGAATTTGCGCTCACGCTGTGCTGGCATGCCGGATGAGGGGACGTTTTCTCCCATATCACGGTTACCGCTTGCTTTGCTTTGCAACTTGCGGGAATTCTGGCAACATGATGCATACGCATGCTGGCAAACCGCGCAGCACCCCGCACACGGGCTCACCACAGTCCCGCCCCGGTCCTGCCGCACGCCGCATGCCCAATGAAAAAGACTGCAATTCGAGAGGAAATCACATGGTCGACCCTAGAGATGTTAACTACGTACTGGACTACTTGATTCTGGGCACCCGAAACGCAACCTCGCCCGGCGGCAAGAAGTCATACAAGTTTAGCATCACCGATCTCGCCGACGATCTGGACTACTCCGAAGAAGACGCCGCGAACATTCTGGGCCACATCAACACCGCCGCCAAGCTCTGGCCTGCCGACTTTGCACAGGCGGACAAAAAGCTGGCCATACCGCATGCCGCGCTGGACGCCCTGAAGAAGATGCGGGGCTAACCCGCCTGCTCGGGCTGCGTTCATACGCGCCTGATCCGCATCCGCCGAACCATTTTCGCCTGACGGCCTGCTGAAAACCCGCTTTTCACAGGCCGTCAGGCGTTCTTCGGCCTATCCACGAATATGTCCGCACCATCACAAGAAAAGGGGCGCCCCGGCGGGACGCCCCTTCGTATGCACATCACACCATCAAGACCACACTAGCGTGCGCGGCCTTCCTTCCACGCCTGAATAAGCGTGTCGTAGTCGATGGTTTCGCCCTGCGGCTTTTCGTTCGCCAGCTTGGGCTTGGGAGCGCCGGGCTGGCTCAGCCAGTACTCTTCGTCCCGTTCGGGGTTCAGCTTGGGACCGCACTCGCCCAGCGTGTTGGAACGCTCAAGGCGGGCAAGAATCTTGTCCTGTTCGCGGGCAAGGTTGTCCATGGCGGTTTCCACAGTCACTTCACCGGCCACGGCTTCACCTATGTTCTGCCACCATAGCTGTGCCAGCTTGGGATAATCCGGCACGTTGGTTCCGGTGGGCGTCCACGAAACGCGTGCGGGGCTGCGGTAGAATTCCACCAGACCGCCCAGCTTGGGTGCGCGTTCGGTGAAGGATTCATGCCGTATGTCGCTGTCGCGGATGGGGGTAAGGCCCACATGGGTCTTCTTCAGCGAGGTGGTCTTGGCAACGCAGAACTGTGCAAACAGCCATGCGGCCTTGCGGCGGTCCACAGGGGTGCTCTTCAGCAGGGTCCACGAACCGCAGTCCTGATACCCGAGCTTCTGGCCTTCTTCCCAGTAAGGTCCGCGCGGCGAAGGAGCCATGCGCCACTTGGGGGTGCCATCGGCATTCACGACAGGCGTGCCTTCTTCCACCATGGAAGCGGTAAACGCAGTGTACCAGAATATCTGCTGAGCCACGTTACCCTTGGCAAGGCTGGGCAGAGACTGGTAGAAGTCCATGCCAAGCGCGCCGGGAGGAGCATACAGACGCAGCCATTCCATGTACTTGCGCAGGGCGTACTTGGCGGCGGGGCCGTTGGTCGCGCCACCGCGGGAAACGCTTGCGCCCACAGGACGGCAACCGTCAACACGAATGCCCCATTCGTCCACGGGCTTGCCGTTGGGCAGTCCCTTGTCACCGGCACCGGCCATAGAGAGCCATGCGTCGGTGAAACGCCAGCCAAGGTCGGGAGCCTTCTTGCCGTAGTCCATGTGACCGTACACGGCAACGCCGTCCACTTCCTTCACATGCTTAGAGAAGAACTCGGCAATGTCTTCATAGGCGGACCAGTTCACGGGCACGCCCAGTTCATAGCCATACAGTTCCTTAAACGCCTTCTTCAGTTCGGGGCGCTGGAACCAGTCGTAACGGAACCAATACAGGTTTGCGAACTGCTGGTCGGGCAGCTGATACAGCTTGCCGTCAGGTCCGGTGGTGAACGACTTGCCGATAAAGTCGTCGATATCCAGCGTAGGCAGGGTTGCGTCCTTGCCTTCTCCCGTCATCCAGTCGGTGAGGTTCACCACGTGGCCGGAGCGGAAGTGCGTGCCTATGAGGTCCGAGTCGTTGACATAGGCGTCAAACACGTTCTCGCCGGACTGCATCTGCACCTGCAACTTCTCAATCACGTCGCCTTCCTGAATCAGGTCATGCGTGACCTTAATGCCCGTGATTTCGTAAAACGCCTTGGCGAGCACCTTGGATTCGTACTCATGGGTGGGAATGGTTTCGGAAACCACCTTGATTTCCATGCCGCGGAAGGGCTTGGCGGCATTGATGAACCACTCCATTTCCTTCATCTGATCGTCTTTGCTCAGCGTGGAAGGCTGAAATTCCTGATCGATCCATTTCTTTGCAGCAGCCTTATACTGGGCATCATCGGCAACTGCGATGCCAGCGAGGCCGAGGAGCGCCGCAATAAGCGTTCCCACCAAGAACACACGCCTCAGTTTCATACATACCTCCGTGTTCAAAAGACAAAGAACTCCACAAACTCCGTACCATGTTCCGCCGGAAAAAGCTCTCCGGCATCTTCACCCCAAAAAAACCGCTGTATGCCCCATCAGGGTCACCTGCAAAACAGACCGTCTCCGCAGTCTGTCTCCGGCAGAGCAAGGCAATCCGCCACACCACAACTCAGGCATTGCACACTGCGGCAACGCAGCAGCACCTTCTGCCGCCCGGTTTCAGGGCACCCTGCTCTCTCCGGCTACCCCCATCGGATGACGGAGATAATAAAGCCCACCGCCAGCACCGTTGCCATCCACAGCGGAAAACCCGTAAGTCCCAGCCATGCCAGATGAATATAGGCGCTTCCCAGCAGACCGATGAACAACCTGTCTCCCCGCGTGGTCACAATGGGCAAAAACCCCTTGCGCGCCACGTTGGGAGAAACAATCTCCCATATGGTCATGCCGATGAGCATGACCACAATAACCGAAAAGAACGCAGCCGTAATCGGCGTCCACGCCATCCATTCCATGTTCATGTCCGCCTCCTACACGCGTCCCAGGGCAAAGCCCTTGGCAAGATGGTTGCGCACGAACCAGATGACCAGCGCACCGGGCACTATGGTCAGCATACCCGCCGCGGCGAGCAGACCCCAGTCAAGCCCCGTGGCACTCACTGTGCGGGTCATGGTTGCAGCGATGGGCTTTGCCGCCGTGGTGGTGAGCGTACGTGCAAGCAGCAGTTCCACCCAACTGAACATGAAGCAGAAGAAGGCGGTAACGCCTATGCCCGCCCGGATGAGGGGCACAAACACCCGGATGAAAAACCGGGGAAAACTGTACCCGTCAATAAAGGCTGTCTCGTCAATCTCTCTCGGCACGCCGGACATAAACCCTTCCAGTATCCACACCGCCAGCGGCACGTTGAACAGGCAGTGGGCCAGCGCCACCGCTATGTGCGTGTCAATGAGGTTAAAGGTGGAATACAGCTGGAAGAAGGGCAGCAGAAACACCGCGGGCGGCGCCATACGGTTGGTCAGCAGCCAGAAGAACACATGCTTGTCGCCGATGAACCGGTAGCGCGAAAAGGCATAGGCGGCGGGAAGCGCCGTAACCAGAGAGATAACCGTGTTCATGGAAACATAGATAATGGAGTTTATGTAGCCGGAATACCATGAAGGATCGCGGAATATCTTCAGGTAGTTCTCCAGCGTGGGCTCCTTGGGATACATGGACAGGCTGCCCAGAATATCCGCGTTGGTGCGCAGCGACATGTTCAGCATCCAGTAGATGGGCAGGAACAGCAGCACCAGATAGATGATAAGCACAAAGTAACGTTTGCGTATCTTCATTTCTTGTCTCCCGTGCCCACGGCCTGCAGGGCCTGATAAAACAGCCAGCAGAACAGCAGGACAATGAGGAAGTAGATGAGCGAGAACGCGGCAGCGGGACCAAGGTCAAACTGCCCCACCGCTATCTTGACCAGATAAATGGACAGGAAGGTGGTCGCGTTGCCGGGGCCGCCCCCCGTAAGAACAAACGGTTCCGCGTAAATGAGGAAGCTGTCCATGAACCGCAGCAGCAGCGCAATGGTCAGCACCCCGCGCATCTTGGGCAACTGAATGTAGCGGAACACCGCCCATGCCGATGCACCGTCAATCTTGGCCGCCTGATAATAGGCTTCCGGTATGGCGCGCAGTCCGGCATAGGCCAGCAGGGCCACAAGCGGCGTCCAGTGCCACACCTCCATGAGCATAAGCGTTATCCACGCATCCAGTGGGCTCGCCGTATGGTCAAACGGTATGCCCAGATTATGGAACGCCGCCCCGAAGAGTCCTATATCCGGCCTCGTAAAGATAATCCAAATGGTGCCTATCACGTTCCACGGAATAAGCAGCGGCAGTGCCAGCACAACCAGACAGGCAGAAGACGCCCATCCCTTCTTGGGCATGGTCAGCGCAATGCCCACACCCAGCGGCATCTCAATAAGCAGCACCAGCCCGGAGAACAGCAACTGCCGCCCCAGCGCGTCATGCAGGCGCTTGTCGGCAAGGGTTTCCGCAAACCACTCCGTGCCCACAAACATGCGCTGCCCGGGGCCAAAAATCTCCTGAACGGAATAGTTCACCACCGTCATAAGCGGAATAACGGCACTAAAGGCCACAATCACGAAGACAGGCAGGATAAGGAACCACGCCCTGTTGTTTTCCCATTTATTCATGCCGCCTCCCTAGCCCACCAGCCGTTCATTGTAATACAGCCGCACCTTATCCGCCGGAAAAGTCATCCAGCAGGCGCCATCCGGCACCGTGCGCTCGTCGTTCACCCGTGCCTTCATCTCATGCCCGCCGAACTGCACAGTCACAATGCGGCAGAAACCCTGATCCTCCACACCGGTCACGCGCCCTTGCAGACAGGGGTTCTCGCCGCACTCGCCTCTTGTGGCATGCACGCCGAGATACATGGGCCGTATGCCCAGCTTGAATTCACGCCCCAGCGCAGCGGCGCGTGCGCCGTACCCCGGTGCCAGCGCAATGGCAGCTTCGCCCGCCACTGCGTTGTCCCCGCTGACCGTGCAGGGCAAAAAGTTCATTCCCGGGCTGCCTATGAAATAGCCCACGAACACATGCTCCGGCCGTTCAAACAACTCCTCCGGCGTGCCCGTCTGCACTATCTCGCCCTCGTACATCACCACGATACGGTCGGCAAAGGTCATTGCCTCCACCTGATCGTGGGTCACATAAATCATGGTCAGGTTGAATTCCTTGTGAATCTCCTTGAGCTTGCGGCGCAAATCCCACTTCAGGTGCGGGTCTATCACGGTCAGCGGCTCGTCAAAGAGAATGGCCGCCACATCGCTGCGCACCAGCCCGCGACCGAGCGATATCTTCTGCTTGGCGTCGGCAGAAAGCCCTGCGGCGCGCTTGCCCAGATCGGCAGAAAGTTCCAGCGTCTGCGCTATGTGGCGCACCCGCGCATCCACCTCGGTCTTGCCCACGCCCCTGTTGCGCAGGGGAAAGGCAAGATTGTCGTACACCGTCATGGTGTCATACAGAACGGGAAACTGAAACACCTGTGCAATGTTGCGCTGTTCCGGCTGCAGGGAAGAAACATCCTTCCCGTCATACAGAATGCTCCCGTGCGAAGGCTTGAGCAGTCCGGAAATAATGTTCAGCATGGTCGTCTTGCCGCACCCGGAAGGACCGAGCAGGGCATAGGCGCCGCCATCCTCCCACGTGGTGTGCACCCGTTTAAGCGCAAAATCGTCGTCGCACTTGGGGTTCGGCTTGTAGCTGTGTCGTATCTCATGCAAATCTATACGGGCCATGGCATCCTTCTCCGCTATCGGTCGTGCTTGGGTGCAACGAGCAGTTCGCCCGCCGTGCTGAAGACATAGAAATCACCGGGATGCGCATACACATCCACGTGGCGTCCCACCTCATGCATGTGCACGCCTTCATCCTGCACGACAAACGTCTTTCCCCCGTGCCGGAAGTGAATGAACGTTTCCGAGCCGTTTATTTCCGCCAGCCCCACCTTGCCCGTCATGGTCAGAAAATCCTTCTCCGGGCGCTTCAGGGTGAACTTGTTGGACCGTATGCCGAACACGTATTCGCCGCTCCCCAGCCCCGCCATGTCCTCTGTGAGGGGAAAACACAATTCATCCCCGAACCGGGCGCACTGTGCGTCCACGGACACGGGGATAAAATTGATGGGCGGATCGCTGAACACTTCCGCAACTTTCATGGAAACGGGATTCTGATACACCTGCGCGGTGGGTCCCACCTGCAGAACGCGCCCCTCGTGCATGACGATCACATTACCGCCCAGCATCAGGGCCTCGGTAGGTTCGGTGGTGGTGTACACCACTACCGATTCGCGCTGGCCGAAAATCTTCTGCAGTTCCTCGCGCAGCTCCTCACGCAGTTTGTAGTCAAGGTTCACCAGCGGCTCGTCCAGCAACAGCAGGTCCACATTTTTCACCAGTGCCCGCGCAATGGCTGTGCGCTGCTGCTGACCCCCGGAGAGCTCTGCGGGCAGCCGCCCCAGCAGGTGCTCTATGTGCAGCATGGCTGCCACTTCCTGCACCCGCTTTTCCACCTCCGCCCGGGCCACGCCATGAATCTTCAGCGGAGAGGCTATGTTGTCATAGATGGTCAGTGACGGATAATTGATGAACTGCTGGTACACCATGCCTATATCGCGCTCGCGTACCGAAACACCTGTCACGTCCTTGCCACCCGCCAGCACCGTTCCCTTGGTGGGACGGTCCAGCCCGGCCATTATGCGCAGCAGCGATGTCTTTCCCGCCAGCGTCCTGCCCAGCACAACATAGCGTTGCCCCGGTTCAAGGCGCAGGGAAATATCCCGCAGATGCACCTCCTGCCCTACCAGTTTCGAAACACCCTTCAGTTCCAGACCCATACCACTCCTACTCCGGATGAATCACCTAGTCCCCACACCGGCTGCCAGTCGCGGCTATTTTGCCACATGCAGTGCCACATTGGCCCGCCGGATAATCTCCACCAGTTCGTCGGGGGGCCGCCTGTCCGTAAAAACGGCGTCCACCTCCTCTATACTGCCCAGCCGCACCATGGCGTTGCGCCCGAACTTGGTGTGGTCCGTCACCAGAAACACCTTGCGTGAATTTTCCATTATCGCCCGCGCCGCGCGCACCTCGCGGTAATCAAAATCCAGCAGGGTACCGTCCATATCAATACTGCTTATGCCTATAATACCGTAATCCACCTTGAACTGGCGGATAAAATCTATGGTCGCCTCGCCCACAATGCCGCAGTCCTTGTGCCGCACCAAGCCGCCGGAAACAATAACCTCTATGGAGGCGTTCTTGCACAGAATCTGGGCCACATTCAGGTTGTTGGTGATCACGCGCAGCCGTTCATGCTTGAACAGTGCCTTGGCCACCTCTTCCGTCGTCGTCCCTATATTGATGAAGAGCGAGGAGCGCGGCCCTATCTGCCTCGCCACCAGCTTGGCTATTTCGCGCTTTTCCTGCAGGCAGAGCACCCGCCGTTCCAGATAGTCCATGTTCTCGGTGCTCAGAATGGGTCCGGCACCCCCGTGGTGCCGCTGCACAAGCCCCTGCCTGCTCAAAATATTAATATCCCGCCGCATGGTCTGCGGCGTCACGCCAAAGCGTTCCGCAAGAGCACCTATGGACATAAACCCGTTCTCGCGCACCAAATCCAGAACCTTGCCATGCCGCGAACGCACTGCCTCATGGCGTGCTTCCGCCAACTCGCCCGTTGCGCCGGACGCAGTGGTCACATCGGCTTCGTCCGGCTCGTTCACCGCATCTCTCCTGTCTACCTCATCGGGAGACGTTTCCCCGTGTCCGGCTTCCGCCTTCATCACTTTCGGCCTCTTATGTTCGTTTCCGAAAAGAAAACAACGCCTTCACTTTCACATTCGAAAAAACTGATGACTCTACAAAGCGATTGCGCTACTATTCAACTCAATTCGGTCACCGAATGATATTTTTTTCGTTTCAAATTGATATCACGTTCGGTTTTTTGCTACAAGGAAAAAAGCAAATTTCATCGTCCGCTCAAGACAGTCTCCGTGCAGGAGAAGAGGGGGCAAAACGGCAATGCCGGAGCCAGGGGAAAAAGGCCACTCTCTCATGTTCCACGGGCCTTCCCTGCCTGCGGAAAGACATGCGGAACGATACCGGCAACAATCGGCAACGACCGACAACAACAACCGGCGCTCCGGGGTTTAGCAGACAAGAACAAGCCTGCCCCGCGGCCATGCCCATGTTGGATACCATTAGCATTTTTTTCGAAAACGAACGCCTTTCTCCGGATTCCGTATCAATCAGACCGCACCGTTCGTTAAACAATTCCGGGCAGAGCGGCATAATACGACCCGCAGAATCGGCAACCGCCGGAAACACCCCGGCACGGAACAGACATGAAGACAATCGGAACGGACGTGCTCATCATCGGCGGCGGGGCCACAGGGTGCGGGCTTGCGCGCGACCTTGCCCTACGCGGGCTCACCTGCCTGCTGGTGGAAAAACGCGACATCAACTCCGGCGCTTCCGGAGCCAACCACGGCCTGCTGCACAGCGGGGCGCGTTATGTGGCGTCCGATGCGGAAGCCGCCGTGGAATGCCGCGAGGAAGGCGATCTGCTCAAGCAGCTTGCCCCGCAGTGCATTGACGACACAGGCGGCCTGTTCGTGGCCGTTCAGGGCGATGACGAACGCTACATAGCCGACTTTGAATCCATGTGCGCCCGCAGCGCCATTCCCTGCACGCCTCTGGAAACGCAGCAGGCCCGCCACATGGAACCGGTGCTCACCGAAAGACTCATCGCCGCCTACGCCGTAAACGATGCCGCTGTAGATCCCTTCATGCTCTCGCTGGACAACATCGCCCATGCCGTGACCATGGGCAGCACCTACCGCTGCCACACCCGCGTCACCGGATTCCGTGTGGAATCCGGCCTCATCCGCGCCGTGGAACTCACAGACGACACCACAGGCGAACCCCTGCTGGCAGAAGCCCGATGTATCGTAAACGCTTCCGGCGCATGGGCGGGCAACATAGCCCGCATGGCCGGGGCGTCCATCCCCCTGCTCTACTCTTCCGGCAGCCTGCTCATCACGCAGAACCGCCTCACCTCGCGGGTGGTGAACCGGCTGCGCAAACCTTCGGATTCAGACATCCTCGTCCCCGGCGGCACGGTCTCCGTGCTGGGCACCACCTCCGTGACCATCCACGACCCGGACCTCGCCCGCCCCACCGTACCGGAGGCAGACAGCATCATCGGTGATGCGCGCGCCATGGTCCCCGTGCTGGAAACCACCCGCTACATCCGCGCCTACGCCGGAGTGCGCCCGCTGGTCCTTGCGGGCGACGCCTCAGACGCGCGCAACGTAAGCCGGGGGTTCAGCCTCATAGACCACGAGCGGGACAACATCGCCAATTTCGTCACCATCACCGGCGGCAAGCTCACTACCTACCGGCTCATGGCAGAAAAAACAGCAGACCTCGTATGCCGCAAGCTGGGTGTTACCGCCCCGTGCCTCACCCGCACCACGCCGCTCCCCGCCTCCTCCATGGGCATGTGGACAGAACCGGGCCTCACCGCCCGCACATGGCTCGGCACCCGCGACGCCCACGACCAGATACTCTGCGAGTGCGAAATGGTCTCGCGCAGCGTGGTGGACGACATCATCAACACCGTAGGCCCCAACCGCGGTCGCTCCATGCTCAACGCCATCGGGCTGCGCAGCCGCGTGGGCAAGGGGCCGTGTCAGGGCGGGTTCTGCGGGCTGCGCGTCACCAGCCACCTGTACGACAGGCAGTGTGTTTCCGGCACGCAGGGCATGGCAGAACTGAAAAGCTTTGTGGAACGGCGCTGGCGCGGTTTCTCCCCCATCCTGTGGGGCCTGCCCGCCATGCAGGCAGACCTGCAGGAAGCCCTGTACTGCGGCATGATGGACATGGAACTGCACCATCCGGACGGGTCCGGCGCGTGCGAGGCAGAAAGCCCCTCTGCGGACTCAACGGGAGAGCGGGCATGAACAGGTACGAAACCCTCTATGATGTCATGGTGCTCGGCGCGGGCTTTGCGGGCATGGCCGCCACCCTGTTCGCGGCGGAACGCGGCCTGCGCGTGGCCCAGACGGGTGCCACCGGCGGCATAGATTTCAGCACCGGCTTTCTGGACCTCATGGCCGTGCATCCCGTGTCCGAAGGCCGCGTGTGGGACGACCCATGGGCCGCCGTAGAGGCCGTCACGCAGGCCGTGCCGCACCATCCCTACGCCCGCATCCCGCGTGAGCGCATCCGCGCCGCCATAGATGACTTCACCGCCTTTCTGGCCGGCCAGAAGCTGCCCTACATGGGCTATGATGACCGCAACGCATGCATCCTCACCCCCGCAGGCACGGTCAAACGCACCTACCGCGTGCCGCAGACGGCATGGAAGGGCACTCTGGCCCTGCGCGACAAGGCCCCCACGCTGCTGGTGGATTTTCACGGCCTCAAGGGATACAGCGCCCGCCAGATTCAGGAAGTGCAGGGCCCCCGCTGGCCGCACCTGAAAACGCTCCGGGTGGAATTTCCCGGCTCCATGGGCGAGCTGTACCCGGAGCACATGGCATGGACCCTCAGCTCGCCGGAGCGCTGCGCCGAACTTGCCGCCTCCGTGAAAGAACACGCGCGGGATGTGGAATACATCGGCTTTCCCGCCGTGCTGGGGCTTAACGACCCCCTGCGCACCGTGACCATGCTGGAAGAGATGACCGGCAAGCACGTCTTCGAAATCCCCACCCTGCCCCCCTCCATCACCGGACCGCGCCTGCGGGCCACCTTCGACAGGGGCCTCGCCCCGCGCGGGGTGTGCACCTTCTCGCAAAAGCTCGTGCTGGGGGCAGAAAGGGACAGTGAAGGCATCTTCACCTTCCACGTAGGTACCGGGCAGGAAACCCGCACGGTACGGGCGCGAAACGCCATCCTCGCTTCCGGGCGCTTTTTCGGCAAGGGACTGCGGGCAGACCGTGCATCCATCCACGAACCGGTCTTCGCCATCCCCGTCACGCAGCCGCAGCAGCGCGCCCAGTGGCACAGAACAGACTTTTTCGACCCACGCGGCCATGCCGTGAGCATGGCGGGCATAGAAACAGACGCGGCCCAGCGCCCCCTCGGCGCAGACGGCACGGTGCTGCACGAAAACCTCTACGCCGCCGGAGCCATTCTCGCGCACCACGACTGGACACGCATGAAGTGCGGCGCGGGCATCGCCATTGCCACGGCGTACAACGCGGTGGAAGCCCTTACCGGACGCCTCTGAACATCTGAACAGGCGCAGGTCAGCTGGACATTATCGGAACATGATCGGAACATGACCTGAACATTATCTGAACATGATCTGAGCAGGGACATACACAAGAACATATGCGAAGCCGGAATAACCTCCGGCCCATATTCAGAACAAACCCGTAATCGGCCCAAAAACAGCCGCACCAGCGGCAGCCCGATAACTGAAGAGGGGGTCCGGGAATGAGCACCTTCAGCATCCTCCTTGCACTGGTCTGCGCCATATGCATCGCGGGCCTCATTCGCCGCTATGCGCGCCACCGGGCTCGCCTCTTCGCCCCGCCCGGCAAAACCCGCGCCGAATCGGCGCAGACGGCGCACAACCCGCCACCCGGTCTTGCGGGGCGCATGGGCCGCGCAGCGCGCTCCGCCGCCCGCTCACTCGCCGCCGCCGTCACAGACGTACTGCTCCTGTGGCGCACCGCACGCACAAGCCCTTACCGCTGGCTGGCGCACACCCTCATCCTTTCCGGCTTCACCGGCCTGCTGGTATTCCACGCGCTGGACGACATCATCTCCTATCCCTACATCGCCGGATATGAATCCACGCTGGACCCGTGGCAGTGGCTGCGCAACCTCTTCGGGGCCATGGTCCTGTGCGGTGCGGGCCTCGCAGTGCTGCGCAGGCTGCGCACTCCCGCCCTGCGCCGCCTCAGCCGCGTGCAGGACTGGCTCCTCCTCGCCGCCGTGGCGGGCATCGTCGGGTCCGGCTTTGCGCTGGAAGCCGTCAAAATCATCTCCCCCCACGTCTTCACCCGCATGACGGACGAATACTTCCTGCCGCAGGACGAAACGGAACTCGCCGCCCTGCGCGCCTACTGGTCCACCGTAAACGGAGTAATCTTCACACCTCCCGCCTCCACAGACCCCGCCCTGCTGGAACAGGGTGCCCAGCTGAACGAGAACAACTGCGTCTACTGCCACGCAGAAACCGCCTCCGCCTTTGTCTCCCGCGCCCTCGCCACCGCCGTTTCCCCTGCGGCCGCCCCGCTGAACAACGCCCGGGCCGACCAGTTGCTGTGGTATCTGCATGTGGGCCTCGCCCTGCTTGCGCTGGCGTGCATGCCCTACGGCAAATTCCTGCACCCCATTGCCACGCCCCTCAATCTTGTGGCGCGGCAGGGTTCGCGCAACGCGGCAGGCCCGGCTGATATCCCGGCTGATATCCCGACTGATACCCCGCCTGATATCCCGACCAAAGCCCCGGCTGCTGCCACAGCTTCCCCGCCCTCCCCTGTCTCCCCGCCCTCTCCTTCGGGCGCACAACGCAGGCTAGGGCTGGAAGCCTGCACCCGCTGCGGCGAATGCAGCCTGCATTGCAGCGTTGCCCCGGCCTACACGGTCGTGGGCAACCCCAACATCCTGCCTTCGGAAAAACTCCTCTCCCTGCGCAGATATACGGAAGGCTCACTCCTTCCCGCCGCCACAGACGCCTTTGCAGAGGGCAGCCGCATCTGTACGGAATGCCTGCGCTGCACAGATATCTGCCCTTCCGGCATCAATCTTCAGGATCTGTGGCTCGCCTCCAAGTCCTCGCTCAAAAAGGAGGAACTGGACGGCCCGAACACCACCATACGCCAATGTTCAGCAGCGCAATGGGCCAACGTGCTCGGCGCACAGGGCAAATCGCGCTTCGAGCAGGAAAAGGGCGACGGTCTGGCAGACCGCGCAGAATCCTTCTGGGGCTGCGTGCAGTGCACCACCTGCACCAGCGTCTGCCCCGTGGTGGCGGTGTGCGAAGCCCCGGCCAAAGATCTGGACCTCATGCCCCAGCAGATCATGAACCTGCTGCGCATGGGCCTCAAGGACGAGGCGCTGGGCGTGCGCATGGTCTGGAGCTGCACCACCTGCTACAAATGTCAGGAACACTGCCCGCAGGATGTCCCCGTGGCCGACATCCTTTTCGAGCTGCGGCAGATCGCCACGGAACGGTTCAAGGAACGCCGCCTCACCTCCTGCCCGCTGCCCGCCGTCTCCCCGGTGCGCATACCGCCTGTTGACGGCGGGACCGGGCCGACCGGGCCGACCATGGCAACCACTTCAACCGCAGCTACAGTGGCAACCGCAGCTACCGTGACAAATCCGGGCACCGCCCTTGAGCCGAATACGGCACCTGCGGCGCATACAGGAACCTCAGACCCCAGCACAGGAACCCCCGCATGAGGTACGCCTATTTTCCGGGATGCAAAATCCCTCACCACCTGCCGGAATACGGCGCATCGGTCCACACCGTATGCACCGCGCTGGGCATAGAGCTGGTCCCGGTAGAATTCGCCTGCTGCGGCTGGCCCATCCGCCACGAAAACCCCATGGCCTCCATCTATTCCGCCGTGCGCAACTTCGCCGTTGCGGCCAAAGCGGGCCTGCCCATCGTCACCCCGTGCAAATGCTGCTTCGGCAACCTCAGATACGCGCAGTCGCGCATGGCCTCAGATGCCCGCCTTGCTGCCGCCGTGGGCAACCTGCTGGGCCGGGAAGGCCTTGCCGTGCCCGCGCACACAGAGGTGCACCACCTGCTCACCGTGCTGGATAAAGACGTGGGCGCATCCCGCCTGCGGGAAATGACCCGCACCCCCCTCAGCGGGCTGCGCGTGGCCTGCCATTACGGCTGCCACGCCCTGCGCCCCGGCAACGTCACGGAATTTGACGACCCGCTGGCCCCTTCCGTGTTCGAACGGGTGCTCTCTGCCACGGGTGCGCAGACCTTGGACTGGGATTTACGGGTGGAGTGCTGCGGGCATCCCCTGCGCGGACGCGATGACGCCATTTCCGATGCCCTCATGCGCAAAAAGCTGGAAAATGCCCGCGATGCCGGGGCAGATGTGGTGGCAACCGCCTGCACCTATTGCCAGATGCAGTTCGGGCAGGAGCGGAGCAGGCTGTCACAACCTGCCCTGCCGCAGGCCGTCCTGTTCACCCGGCTGCTGGAAGCGGCACTGGGCCTTGCGCCCCTGCCTGACTCATGGGCACTATGATGAACCAAGGCTCACTCAGGCACACCGGCGCGACCTTGGACCACCAGGCCGCACGAACATGCGCTGCGGCACGCGCATATTGTCATCGTTCACGGTTCCGGGCAGAGTAACCGGGCACAATATCTGGATACAATATTTGGGATAGTCGCACATCGCGGCTGCGGCCGCACCGTCCGGCAAAGGGCAACGCACGCAAGGAGGAAGGCATGGCACAATACATCGGAGCGGTGGATTCCGGCACCACAAGCAGCAGGTTCATCATTTTCGACCAGCACGGCAGAATCGTGGGCATGGACCAGAAGGAACACCGCCAGATATACCCCAAACCGGGCTGGGTGGAACATGACCCCATGGAAATCTGGGCCAACACGCAGGAAGTCATCCGGGGCGCGCTGGCCAAGTCCGGCATACAAGGCTCGGAACTGGCCGCCATAGGCATCACCAACCAGCGCGAAACCACCGTGGTGTGGGACAAAACCACCGGCAAGCCCTTCCACAACGCCATTGTCTGGCAGTGCACCCGTACCCACGAACTGTGCAAGCAACTGGCTGCAGAAGGCGGACAGGACCGCTTCCGGGCACGCACGGGCCTGCCCATCGCCACCTATTTTTCCGGCCCCAAAATCCGCTGGATTCTGGATAACGAACCGAAAGCCCGCTCGGCGGCGGAAAAGGGAGACATCCTGTTCGGCACCATAGAGACATGGCTCATCTGGTGGCTCACGGGCGGTCCCAAGGGCGGCGCGCACGTTACCGATGTCACCAATGCCAGCCGGACCATGCTCATGGACCTGAAAAGCCTGCAATGGGATGACGAAATCCTCGGCATCATGGGCATCCCGCGCCACGGGCTGCCGCGTATCGTGCCCTCCTCCGATGCCCAGACATGGGGCCCCACGTCAGAAAACGGCCCGCTGGGCGCGCGCATCCCTGTCTGCGGTGCCGTGGGCGACCAGCAGGCAGCGTTGGTGGGCCAAACCTGCTTCGCCCCCGGCGAGGCAAAAAACACTTACGGCACAGGGTGCTTCCTGCTCATGCACACCGGGCACGAACCCATCCAGTCCCGGCACGGGCTCATCACCACCCTCGCCTACCAGTTCAGCGGCAGAAAGCCCTCCTACTGCCTGGAAGGCTCCATCGCCATTGCGGGCGCGCTGGTACAATGGCTGCGCGACAACCTGCGCATGTTCGATTCCGCCCCGCAGGTGGAAAAGCTCGCCCGCGAGGTGGAAGACACCGGCGGCATGTACATCGTGCCGGCGTTCTCCGGTCTGTTCGCCCCCTACTGGCGGCCGGATGCGCGCGGCGTCATGGTGGGCCTCACCCGCTACATAAACCGCAACCATATCGCCCGCGCCGTGCTGGAAGCCACCGCCTACCAGACCAAAGACATCGTGGAAGCCATGAACAAAGACTCCGGTGTCCCCTTAAAAACCCTCAAGGTAGACGGCGGCATGGTTGTCAACGAACTGCTCATGCAGTTCCAGTCAGACATTCTGGACGTGCCCGTGGTGCGGCCCAAGGTGGCAGAAACCACCTGCCTCGGCGCAGCCTACGCGGCAGGCATCGCCTGCGGTTTCTGGTCCGGGCGCGAAGAGCTGTACAACAACTGGGAACAGGACAAGGCGTGGACGCCGAACATGGCGGATGCAAAACGCCGCACCATGTATACCGGATGGAAAAAGGCCGTGGAACGAACCCTTAATTGGGAGGAATAACTCCCCACCCCTCCCGCTTGCGGACGGAACCTCGCAAGTCCGTTTCAATCGCATCGCCCCCGCCACCCCGGCCTGTCCCTGTCGCGCAGACAGGCACAAGGCCCCGGCGGGGGCTTTTATTATCATGCGCAAAATCGCACCATGTTATTATTTTTTAAGAAATAATAACGGCATGTTATGTAAACAAACCATAAGGAACCCAAAAAACATGCCGCGCACCCTAAAGCTCTCTGCATACTGCGCCGATAGGGCATGCGAGTGGGGAGGGGAGAATCTGTGGTCAGAAGGAGGCTTTCGCAACTGACCGTATCCCCCGTAACGGCAAGGAAGTCGTGACCTATTCAAGGAGGAATGGTCATGAGTCTTATCATCAACCACAATATGATGGCCATGAACGCAGCCCGTAACCTGGGCTCGTCATACAGCGGTCTTTCCACGTCCATCCGTCGCCTCTCTTCCGGCCTGCGTGTCGGCAATGCGGCGGACGATGCGGCGGGCCTCGCCATCCGCGAACTCATGCGTGCGGACATTGCCTCGCTCAATCAGGGCGTGCGCAATGCAAACGATGCCATCTCGCTGATCCAGACCGCCGACGGCGCGCTCGGGGTTATCGACGAAAAACTCATCCGCATGAAGGAGCTTGCAGAACAGGCGGCAACGGGTACCTACACTTCCGACCAGCGTCTGATCATCGACTCCGAATATCAGGCCATGGCATCGGAAATCACCCGAATCGCCAACTCCACGGACTTCAACGGCGTACACCTGCTGAACGGTCACCTGTCCAGCGACACGCACTCCGGCAGCGCCCTTCAGGCTACCGGCAAGATGAAGATCCACTTCGGTACCAAGAACGACAGTGCGGAAGACTACTACTACATCAAGATCGGCACTGCCACCGCCTCCGCACTGGGCATAGGCTCTCAGGCCACTGCCACAAACAAGGGCTACACCATTTCCACGCAGTCTGCCGCGCAGGCAGCGTTGGAAGGATTGGAAAACGCCATCATCTCCAAGGACAAGATCCGGGCCGCTCTCGGCGCCATACAAAACCGGCTGGAGAACACCATCTCCAACCTGCAGATACAGGCCGAAAACCTGCAGGCTGCCGAATCCCGGATCTCCGACGTGGACGTATCGACTGAAATGACCGAATTTGTGCGCCAGCAAATTCTCGCTCAGTCCGCAATAGCCATGCTTTCGCAGGCAAACACCCTGCCCCGGCTCGCCCTGAATCTGCTCGGCGGCTAACGGCAGGACACTGCAAGGCTTTGTAGAACGGAACATCCATACCCAAGGCTTCCTCCAACTGCCTGGGGAATATGGAGCGACAGACCGAATTCATGGAACGGCCATATCCTCCTCACTCAATTTTCTGCGCCAGAGGCACCTCCGCAAGGGGGTGCCTTTTTTCATCCGGCACACACGGCGGCCCCATGTTCCGGACAGCCTGATACTCCGGGCGGCTTCCGATAACTTGCCGCCAACACAGGCAGATCGAGGACAAACGCCCATGCACGCATAGAGCCGGACGAGGCAGAACACGTCCTCCTGCCGCGCACGCCGGACGGTCATACCGGCAAGAAATCCCCGGTGATATAGCAGAGCATGACAGAGCATGGCAGAGCATATCGAACCATGGCAGACCATGGCAGGCCCGCACCAACCGTAACGGGCCATAACCTAACGTAATCGGCCACGGTTGCAACTCCCCGCACCGCATGGCAGAAAAAAGACCATGTATCTCCTTGCCGCCAACCTCGTGCTTCTGGTGCACCTTCTTTTCATAGGGGTGGTCGTGCTCGGCGGCCTTGCGGTCCTGCGCCGCCCGCGCCTCGCCCTGCTCCACATTCCCGCCGCAGTGTGGGGATTTCTGGTCGAAGCCATGGGCTGGTACTGCCCCCTGACCGATCTGGAAAACACTCTGCTGCGCCGCGCGGGAGAAGCCGGCTACACAACGGGCTTTCTGGAGCAATATCTTCTGGCCGTCATCTATCCGGAAGGACTCACCCGCGAAATCCAGTATGTCCTTGCCGCGCTGGTGGTCGTGATAAACGCCGCCGTCTACATCACCCTGTGGCGCAGACTGCGGCACCCGCGGCATCCGCAGCACCCGCGCCGCCCGACCCCATGATTCAACCGACTCACCCGATTTGCCCGATTCGCCCGGTTCGCCCGATTTGCCCGGTTCGCCCAGCTCACCCGGTTCACCCGGTTCACCCGGCTTACCCGATCTCTAACCCCCCAAAAATCCTTTAATAAAAAAGGGCATCCTTTACGGATGCCCCAAAAAAACGCGATACGGACCGCCTTTCCCCGATACCCGGCTGAATACGACTACCGCCCCTCAGACTTCAGGTTATGCTTGTTCATAAGGTCGTAAAAGGTGGGACGGCTCACGCCAATGGCCTGCGCGGCCTTGACTATGTTGCCGCTATACCGCTCAAGCGCCTGCTCCACAATGTCGCGCTCCAGCATATTGCGCGCCTCCTTGAGCGTCACATCCTCCTCAGCCAGTCTGCGCCGGTAGTTGCCGCCCACCTTCAGGCCAAGGTCTTCAGGCAGAATCTCCGCGCCGGAGGCCATAATCACCGCCCGCTTCACCCGGTTTTCCAGCTCCCGGATATTGCCCGGCCAGTCGTGATTCAGAATGCTCATCACGGCCTCTTCACCAAACCGACGGGCACCCGAACCGCCGCTTACGGATTTGAGAAAATAATTCGCCAGCAGCATCAGGTCGCTTCCCCTGTCCCGCAGCGGCGGCAGAACAATGTTCACCACCCCTATGCGGTAGTAGAGGTCTTCCCGGAAGCGGTTATCCGCCATGGCCGATTCTATGTTTATGTTGGTGGCGGCAATGATGCGGGTATCCACCTTTATGTCTTCACGCCCGCCCACCCGCGTTATGACCATTTCCTGCAAAAAGCGCAGCAGCTTTACCTGAAGCGAAAGCGGCATCTCCCCTATTTCATCTAAGAACAGCGTTCCCTTGTCGGCAAACTCCACCTTGCCCTTGGTGGTTTTCACCGCGCCGGTATATGCCCCCTTTTCATAGCCGAAGAGTTCAGACTCAAGCAGATTTTCCGGTATGGCCCCGCAGTTTATGCTCACCATCTCGTGGCGCGCGCGGGCACTCCGGTGATGAATGGCCTTTGCCACCAGTTCCTTGCCCGTGCCGGATTCTCCGGTTATCAGCACCGGCACATCAGAATTTGCCACCTTGCGAATCTGCTCAAACACCATCTGCATGGACTGGCAGTCGCCCACTATGCCGTTGCCGGAACTTCCCCGCAGGGAACGGTTTTCCTCCTCAAGCCGCTGCAGATGAAAAGCCCGTTCCACAATGACCTTAAGCTCTGAAAGATCAATGGGCTTCTTGTAATAGTCATACGCGCCGTAGGTCACGGCTTCCAGTGCCGCCCCATGCTCCTCGTTGCCCGTAATGACAATAACCTTGGCCAGCGGGTTATAACGCAGCATCTCGCTCAGGCAGCGCAATCCCTCGGACACGCCGTTCTCATCGGGCGGCAGTCCAAGGTCCAGCGTCACCACGCGCGGCGATGACTTCTTAAACATCTTCAGCGCTTCCTCGCCGTTACGGGCGAGCAACAGTTCATAATTGCCCCGGGAAAGCCCCCACTTGAGCTGCCGCCGCACTTCCTCGTTGTCATCCACAATCAGCAGTTTGTTCATCAGGAACAACCCCGTTCACCTTCGCAACCCCCGTTCAGCGGGGCAAATTAACCCAAAACGTCGCGCCCTTGCCGGCAACATTGGTCACATTCAGCGTTCCGCCGTGCGCCTCCACAATCTGCTTGCTCTGATACAGCCCTATCCCCAGCCCCTTCTCCTTGGTCGTCCGGAAGGGCACAAACAGCCCGTCGCGCAGCACAGATTCATCAATACCCCTGCCGTAATCCACCACCTTCACATACGGCTGCGTCTCGCATCCCACATGTACATCAAACGGCGCGCCCGTTCCCGCCTCAAATGCGTTCAGGTAAAGGTTCAGCAGCACCTTGCGCATCTCTTCCGCATCCGCCTGCACAATAACCGGCTCACCAAAAAAGCGCACCGTATTCTCCGGCATGCTTTCAGCGGTGTCCCGCGCCAGTTCCATCAGGTCCACGGGGCGCATGTCCAGTGCAGGGTTGGCGGGAATATGCGTCAACTGGCGAATGAGCGCCTTCATCCGCGCAACCACTCCCTCCAGCGAATCAAGCATGTCTTTCTGGAACTCCGGCTCGTTAATGTATTCCCGCGCGTTCTCCGTGAGCAGCCCCAGCGGATAGACCTGATTCTTCAGGTCGTGGAGCAGAAAGGCCGCCACCTTGCCAAAGGCTTCCATGTCGCGGGCTTCCGCCAGCTCATCACCCAGCCGCAGATTCTTGAACACCACAGCCACCTGTCTGGACAGCGCGCCCATCAGCGCCATGTCTTCCTCATCGTACTGCTCGGCCATATTGATGGGCCGCCCCAGAACAATAAGCGCCAGCATCTGGTCGCCCGCGCACGCGGGAATGATGAACCGCGCCTCAACATCTTTCAGAAAACGGGCTTCGCCTGCGTCAAAATCCGTACCCTCACGGCGCAGGTCCAGCACTGCCCGCTCCTGCGCCATGCGCACAGCCAGCTTGCCGTCGCTGCAAAAAAGCGTTTCCGCAGAGTCCATTTCATGAAAACAGACGGGCAGAAAGTTCCTGCTGTGGCGGCCACGCATGAAAACGGCCCCGCCCACCACGCCAAACGTCTCGCAAAAGGCGATGAGAATGTTCTTGAACAGTTCGTCCCGCGACCGGGCGGAACTTATCCGCTCTGTAAAGGCATCCCACTCCACCCGGTAGTCGTATTTCTCGCCGTAAAAATTCCGTTGCACCAGCACCCGCAGCTTGCGCCGCAACCCTTCGGAAAGCACCAGCAGCACCAGCGCCACGCAGGCGGCAAACCCCATCCCCGTGAGCATGTACTGGTTAAAACTCTTGCCGAACAGCTTCATCCCCTCGCCCATGATGCCCACCCCCACAAGGAACAGGGCGGCAAGCAGCAGCACAAACGAACGGTAGGTAAGCGACCGGGAAATGACAATGCGCTCCTCAGCCCCGCGCTCCACCTCGGAATAGGCCACAAGCAACGCCCCAAAAGCCAGCGCGCCGAGCCGCACCGTCATGAACCCCATATCCAGACTGCGGAACAACAGGCTCTGGCTGAAGTACAGGATAAAACTCATGGCCATTGCACCCGCGCCCACCACGGCAAATTTCACCTTCCAGCGCACGCCGTGCGAGGCATTGGCTATGGTGGCTTCCAGATTGAACAGGGCTATGGCCAGAAACAACATAATCTGCAGGTAAAAGAAGAAGGCCAGCGGCTCAAGAAACAGCACTTTCTCATAGGCAAAATCCGGCGCAAAGAGAAAGGCACGCACAGGATACACGGCCACAATGGCCGCAGGAATGAACGAAAGCACAAACGCCGCCCGCTGGGTTATGGAAATCTCCCGCAGGGAAAACCGCCGCGCGTAGCACAGGCTGAAGGCTATCCAGACCGGGCAGAGCAGTGCTTCCGCGTACAGCCCCGCCCCCTTCCAGAGCAAGAACGCTTCAGGACTGCGAACGGCCTGTCCGTCCAGCCCCAGCACAAGGGCGGAACACCAGAAGGCAACCAGCATGGCCGCTGAAGAGACACTTCGGTTCCTGAACAGCCGGTACGCGGGGTAGACTGTCAGCAATACCAGCACTGTGATATGAAAAATATCTGCCATACTCCCTCCCATGCCCTACGAAGGCAGAAATTCCCGTATCAACGGATAAAACTCCCGGAAAAACAGTTTGAATGCTGCCCCGTCCCCGTCCATCTCCACGCTCTGGTCCATGGCAACACGTATGAAGGATGAATCCTTGCGCCGCATGGTCAGGGAACTGAACAACTCCATGAGCTTCAGGGAATACTCGTCCGTCACCACGCGGTCCCGCACGCTGAACCAGTAGTAGAACACCGTTGTCTCCCCGTCCTTGCTGTACTCCGCCCGCACCACTTCCACCTCGCCGTCCGGCCCGCTTACGGTCACGGGACGCTGCGACTCAAGCTGCCAGCCGGACCCCGGCAGGCAGTTGCGCGGAGAATGGATGGGACCGGACTTGGGCCCGCCGTCATGAAACCCGATATACAGGTTCATCCTGCGCCCCCCCGCGTCCACATAGTCCCGGAAAAGATAGTCCGTGGCCCGCAGCACGCCCAGAATCCCCTCGCTGAAGGTCACATCCTGCACCTGCCGCCAGCCGTTCACCTGCTGCGGAAACTCCTTGAGCGGCCGCGCAAGCGGAACATTCAGGTTTTCATGAAAATTCGTCAGCCCGCCGAGCATGAGCAGCAGGGCACAGGCAATCAACAGTCTACGCTGCATCACGCACCTCCAGCCGCCGCAGGATAAAGGCCAGCATTCCCGTCAGCACCAGCGCCATAATGAACACGCCAAGCCCGGCCATTTCATGAAACACGCCCTCGGCAAGCTCCGGGCTTACCTTCTCCGCCAGAATGCCGGTCACAATCACCCGTGCCATGTTGGTAATCACGGCAAAGGGAACAGCCGCCGCCACAAGCACTATGCGCATGAGGGGCCTGCGCAGCACCAGAAACGCGCCCGTTACCGAAAGGGTGACAAGGGTCATCAGCGAGCGCAGCCCGCTGCACGCGTCCGCCACCTCCAGCACCAGGTTGGGAAACATGATGATGTTCCCCTCCCGCACCACGGTCATGCCCACCAGCTTGAGCGCAGAGACAGAGGCATTGGCCACCAGCAGCTTCAGCGGAAATGCCGCCGCGTCATACACAATGTAGGGTATGGGAATCATAAGGAGCAGATACAGAATGGGCATACGCATCCTGCCGAACACGTTGCGGCCGAACAGATACAGCACCACCCCCGCCAGCATCACCACAAAGGAAAAACGCATGGTGAAGTATTCTGTGGAAAGAAACCCCATCACCAGCATCACCGTTGCAGCCAGCATCACCGCAAGGCCGCTCAGCGAAGGTTCCACCGGGCAGGCTTTCACGCCTTCCCAGTCCCGGTACAGAAACCAGCAGGCGATGAGCGGAACAAAAAATCCATGGGAATAATTGGGATCAATGTACCATTGAGTCACCAGCCTCTCTCCCACGGGCCAGTAGGCAGCCCCCACACATATCGCAAGCAGGGCCATGCCCATTCTGTACTTGCGCAACGATTCTTCCAACAGCATTGTATTACCGATCCGGCGTTCATGTTCTACGGCTGCTTGCACAGCCCCGGCCCATGCCGTCCCCCTCCTCCGCCTTTGCCTCACTGCGGCCTGCAGCCGCTCAGATTGCACGCCTGCCTGCTCCGGCCCCCCCCTTCCGTTCCGGCCGGTCTGACCATATTATCCAGCCCTGCGGGTCTGACCACATTCTCCGGCCCTGCGGGTCTGACCATATTTTCCAGCCCTGCGGGCCTGACCATATTTTCCAGCCCTGCAGGCCCGATCATACTTCCTGCCCTGTCGGCGTCAGCTTTTCCGGCCCGGACACTCCAAATGGCGCGGCCACCTCCGCATCAAGCCCCGGCAGCCCATCCAAAACCTCACCCATGGGCGCGAACGAAAACCGGGAAAGCAGCTTGCGGAATTTGTCCGCTGTCCGGCTCAGGTTCACGTAATGCCGGAACCGGGATTTAAGCCCCGCCCCCGGAATACGCGGCTGTTCCGGGTCAAACTCCCACGGATGCAGATAAAACACGGCAGGCATCCCCTCCCTTCCGTTCACCGCCCGCAGTCCGGCGCAGACCAGCGATACCGGCAGCAGACGGAAATAGCCCCCTCCGGCGACAGGCACATTGAACTGCCTGCCCGCCACAGAGAACGGCACGGTGGTAAGGGGAAATTCGAGAATGCTTCCTGCGGCAGTCTCTATGCGGTGCGGGCAGCGCCGCGCGCCGGGAATGCCGTACACGTCGTGGTGTATGGGAAAAATGCTGGAATCGTAGGAAAAGCCGGTTTCGGCAAGAATTTCAAACGCCCAGAGAGACTGGGCCGTAATGGAATAGCTGGGTGCCCTGTAGCCCCGCACGGGCTTGCCGCAGGCGTCTTCCAGCAAGGCTTTCGAGATGCGTATATCCCGCCGGAACCGATCAGGGCCGATGCGGAACACCAGCTCGTGCCCGTAGCCGTGGCAGGCAACCTCATGCCCCCTGTCCGCAATGGCGCGCACCAATTCCGGGGTGCGTTCCGCCACCCAGCCCAGCACAAAAAAAGTGCCCTTCACGCCGGTTTCGTCAAGAATATCCAGAACGCGCGTGGTGTTATCCACCACCCGCAGGGGATAGGCGTCCCAGTTGCTCCGGGAAACCACAGGCTCAAACGCGTTGACCTGAAAGTAGTCTTCCACGTCAATGGTAAGGGCATTGATCATCACTGCCATCCGCAGGCGCATTGCGCGCCCGTGCTATGGACAGCGATGCCGGTCGCTGCCCCTGTTACGGCACCTTTTCACGCCTCATGGCGTCATCCCGCGCTTGTTCCGCTTTCATCCGCATCCCCTTCACCTCAGAAGCTGGCGTCCAGATACAGTCCGAGCCGATTGACCTGATAGTCATCGCTGCTGCCGCCTGTATCGACCAGTTTATACCGGTACATCAAACGCCCGGCGAAGGTTTCCGAAAGCTGGTAGCGGAGACCGGCATTGCCGTAAAACCGCGTTGTATTGTCACCGGGTGCATCCTCCATGGTTGAGGAAAGCCCCCCGGAAAGCATCAATCGTTCTGTCAGCTGGTAGGTGGTTCCAACCCCCGGCGACCACACCGCGGTCCGCGCGGCGCTGTTGCCGTTCTCGTAATCGCCGTAGCTCACCTGTGCGTACCATGTGGCGCGCTTGAGTTCGTGGTCAAAACGCACCGTGTGGCGTATGCGGTCTCGGGGCGTGCTGGACTCCGCATCCTCCTCAAGATCCCGGCTGGTTGTCAGCGAAAGCGCCATCCCCTTTTCCAGCGCGTGCTTCACGCCTGCTTCCCATGAAGGGTCGCTTGAGCTGCCGCCTCCCTCGCGTATCATGTGAGAAGGTCCCGCCAGCAAAAACACCTTGGAATCTTCCGCATATTCATAGCTGGTGCCGAGCAGCAGCTTATACACATCCAGCCACGGGTCGCCCTTGTCCGGGTTGTGGTGCGCGTAGCTCAGCCGGGTTTCCGCATTCCAGCGGTCGGTCAGTTCATGCTCCACGTTGCCGAACAGCATGTGAATCGCCTTGCCCGTGCTTGCATCCGCAGAGTAGTCGTACCTGTCGTACTGATACCCCGATTTCAGGCGCGTCCGCTTGAGCAGGTCCGTTTCCACGTAGGGGGAGAAGGTAAACCGGTTCCGGTCCGTCACATCCCCCGAACTGTTGTCCCCCTCCTGCACCTCACCTCGGGCGGCATCCGAATACACCTGCGCGTAGGAGTCGCTCACTTCAAAGAACATGAAATTTTTCAGTGCTTCCAGTTTCATGCGGGCATCAAGCTGCCCCAGCGTCTCACTGTCCTTCACGCCCTTGGCGTACTCGCGGAACTCCATGGATCCCTTGGCAGAAAACTCCAGACGCGAGGAGTCATACGTCACCTCGGCTCCCGGCGTGGCCGAGAGAATGAAATCCCCCTTCCCGTTCCGCCTCTCCTCCACGTTGTCCGAGTATTCGGTTCCGGCACTCATTTTCGGCGTAATCCGCAATTCGCCCGCAAAGGCATACCGGCCCGTCACCGCAAGGCAGAGAAACACAAGCACTGATAGATGTAATCGGCTCATATCCGGTCGCTTTCTTTCTGGAGTGTTATGAATATTTCATTCCGCATAAATACATTCATGGGTATCCGCTCTCCAGAATTTCCGCAACCACCAATTCTGTCCCGTGCCTCCTACTCCTCTCCCAGCAGCAGACGCACGGCCCAGTTGCGCCGCCGGTGCGGAACGGGTTTCGCCTCCGGTTCCCTTCTGGGCTGGACTTCCCGCGCAAGAGCGGCCCGGGCCACTTCCAGTGCAGATTCGCTCATGTCGCGCTGCTTTGCCAGTTGCGCCTCAAGCGCTGTAATGCGCTCTGCCAGCGTCTGCACGGCTGCCGGGTCCATCTTCAATATCTGCGTCTCCAGCCCCTTCACCCGCGCCTCCATGCGCCGGAAAAGGCTCGTCAGCGCATTGGCTCCCGCAGGCCTGCCCTTACCCCCGTCCGCCACGGGCACCGCCTCTTTCCTGCCGGCCGCGCCCTGTACGTCTTCCCCGCCCCAGAACTGCCGCTCAAAATCCAGATCATCCACAATCTCCTGAACAGCCGCCACGCTCACCTCGGCCGTTCCGTTGCCAAAGGCATCCAGCAGGATATACTCCATGAGAATGTTCACCAGCCTCGGCGTTCCGCGCGTAACGCGGTGAATAATCTCCAGCACCTCGTCAGAAAGAACCACGGCGGTGCGGTTTCCGGCGCGCTCCAGCCTGCACAGAATGTATTCGCGTATCTCCTCGGCCGATATGGTTCCCAGATGACAAAAAACCTGTATCCTCTGGCGCAGTTGCAGCAGTTCCAGGCTCTTAAGGGTCTCCTTCAGCTCGGGCTGCCCCACAAGCACAATCTGCAACAGCTTCCCCTGCTCCGTTTCCAGATTGGAGAGCAGCCGCACCTCTTCCAGTAGCTCCACACTCAGGTTCTGCGCCTCGTCGATGATGAGCACGCAGCGGTTGCCCTGCGCATACTGCTCTATAAGAAAATCGTTCAGCATGCGGATAAGGGCTGTCTTGTCCCTTCCCTCCGCGTTCAGCCCAAAATCCTCCACAATCATGCCCAGAAGCTGCGTGGAATCCACCCGGGTATTAAAAACCTTGGCAAGCCTCAGTCCCTTCAGATGACTCCCTATCAGCTCCCTTATCAGCGTCGTCTTGCCGGACCCCACCTCGCCGGTCAGCAGAATGAATCCGCTGCGCTCCGATATGCCGTAGCGCAGATAGGTCAGCGCCTTGGTATGCGTCCGGCTCATATACAGAAACGCCGGGTTGGGCAGCAGTTCAAAGGGCTTGGTCGTAAAACCGAAATGATCGAGATACACGTTCACCCCTCGCCCTACCGCGCTGCGGAGTAATACCGGTCGTAGTAATACCCGTGTTTTTTCATCCAGTTGCGATTAGAAGCCTGATTCAGCACCGTGCCGTAAATAGACGTCTCGCGCAGTGCCTCAACGGTTTCGGCAATATCCTTCTGCGAAGAGGCCCCCTCGCGGATAACCAGCACCGCGCCGTCCACCATACGGCTCAGGGAACGGGTTTCGGCAAAGGGAAGCGCGGGCGGCGTGTCTATGAGCACAAACCGGTCGGGGTAACGGTGCTTCACCTCTTCCAGCAGGCTCACCATGCGGTTAGAGGCCAGAAGCTCCCCGGGATTAGGCGTGGCCTTGCCCGCAGGCATAAAGCTGAGCTTGCCCACGCCGGTCTTGCAGATCAACGAAGAAACGTCCGTCGCCCCCAGCAGAAAATCAGAAAGCCCTTTCTCGTTATCCAGGTTCAGCAGGGTATGGCAGGTGGGCCTGCGCAAATCCGCGTCAATCAACAGCACGGTAAAATCCATCTCCTGCGCAAGGCTTATGGCCAGATTGACGGAGGTCACGCTCTTGCCCTCGCCCACGGAAGAACTGGTAATCATGAGCGTATTCCGGAACCCCTTCTTCTTGCTTATGTTGACAATGCTTTCCTTGAGCTTGCGATACTCTTCCGCAGCATGTCCGGCAGGGTCGTTCAGCGTTACCAGCATGTGCTGGTGCTTCAGGCGTTCCGGCACCTCTTCCTCAAAATGCGTAAAGGTTTTGGCAAAGGAAGAAACACGCGGCACCTGTGCCATCACCGGCACCGCACCGGCCTCTATTCCGGAAGCCGCCCCGGCCATCTCCAGCCTGCGTTCGGCAGCCCTGCTTAAGGCTTCCTCAATTCTGCTCATAGATAATCCCCTTGGGGTCAGACGAGTTTGCGAATGGAACTGATGGCAGCGTCAATAACATTCACATGCAGCACTTCCAGCCCGAGCACGGTAACAATCATCAAAAAATAGACACCGGAAACAAGGCAGATAGTAACATCCCTGCGCCTTCTGCCCAGTTCCTCCGCCACGTTCCCGATAACGGGGACCACCGCAAAGACAGGAATGCCCATCTGCTTGATGCTCTCCGGCGACTTGATGGACGGATTGAGAAAATCCTTCAGCAGAATAAGTCCGGCCCCAAGGCCTATTCCCAGCACAATGCCCGCCAGTATGATAAGCGGCCTGTTGGGGCTCACATGCTGCGATGCCGGAACAGCCGGATCAAGCACCCGAAAGTTCACCGACTTGTTCTGCAGCTCCATTTCCTTGGAAACTTCAGACTGTCCGTAGCGGGCCACCAGCTTTTCGTATATCAGCACCTCGTTGTCCCGCTTGCGCCCCAGTTCCGCCAGTTCCGTCCGCTTGGCGGGAATCATGAGCAGCACTTCCCTGTTGTCGGCAAGGCTTGCCTCAAGGTTCTTGCGGGCCATCTCCAGTGCCTCCAGCTCCACCTTCACCTGCTGGTATTCCGGGGTCACATACACCGCCCTGCGGTCCGCCTCTCCTTCCGAGGCAAGCTGCCGCCGGGTGGCTTCAATAAGCCCCTTTGCCCGCAGCACCTCGGGATGATTCTCGGTATACCGGGCCATCTGCGCGTTCAGCAGCTCCTCCTGCGCCAGCAATTGCCTCCGAAGCGGCGTATTGCCCGCCAGAACCCTGCGGCTGGCCTGCAACCCGTTTATCTGCGACTGCATCAGGCTCAGCCGCTCCTCCATCTGCGCAATCTCGTTACGCAGCGTCACCTCGTCCTTGGAAAGATACTTCCCGAACTCGGTCTTGTACTTGTCAATGGCGGCTTCCGCGTCGTCGATACGTCTCTTGAATACCTCAATCTGGTCGGCAAGAAACTTTGTCGCCTCGTACGATTCCTGCCGCTTGGAAGAGGTATTGTCCTCAATATACAGCCGCGTGAGCGTGTTCACCACATCCGCCGCCCGTCTCGAATCCTCGTTGCGGAAGGAGATCACAAACACGCCCTTGCCCTCGTCCATGCGCACATCAATGGTCTTCTGCAATCCCGCCACAAGGGCTTCCAGCCCCTTGTTGTCCATAATGCCGGCATCCAGATCCAGTTCGTTGACGACCTTAAGCAGCATGGTCCGGCTGAGCATGGTTATCTTGATCGCCTTGACCTTGTTGTCCATGGAGGGGGTAACAGCTATGCCCTTTACAAGATCATTCACCACGTTCTGTTCAATAAACACGGTGCTCTTGGCCTCGTACCGCTTGGGCAGCACGTAGCTGGCAATGACACCCAGCGTCATCACGGTCAGGGCAATGATGGCGAACAGCCCCTTGCGCTCAAACACAAGCGAGACATAGCGCGCCACATCCAGCGTCTGCCGTCCCTCTTCGTAGCCTGCATCGGCAGCGTGATGGGCGTTCATGCTAGAAGTAGCTCTCTTTCACGATAATGTAGTCACCGGCCTGAAGCGGCAGGTTCTGGGCAAGATCACCCTTGTTGACCAGGTCCTTGGCCTTAACGTCAATAAAGCGCTTCTCATCGCCTTCCTTGCGCACAACAACCGTCTTGTTTTCATCCGCATACTTGGAAAAACTCCCCGCTTCGAGTATGGCATCCAGCAGGGTCAGTCCTTCGCGGCAAAATATGGCCTTGGGGTTGTTCACAGCACCCACCACAAACACGTTCACCTCTGTCTTCAGGGGAAGATACACGGTATCGCCCGCCTCAAGCTGTATGTCCTGCTCAAACTGTCCCTTGCTGAACAGCTCATGGAATCCGGTCATAACCTTCTTGCCATCGCGATAGACATAGGAGGCGTGCAGGTCGGCAGCTTGCAGCGAGCCGAGCGATGCAAGCAGTTGCAGCAGCGTGGTGCGGCTTTCCATATGAAAAACGCGCGATTCCACTCCCCCGCCTACCACAAACACGTTGCTGTTGCGGCTGTCGATAAGGCTCACGCTCACAATGGGGTCCTTAAGCAGGGTGGTCAGTCCCCCGGTCAGCAACTCCCGCAACTGTTCCGGCGTAAGCCCCGCCGCCTGCACATCGTTAATACCGGGCAGCGAAATCTTGCCGTCGGGCCGCACCTTCACATGCGTGGTCAGGTCCTGCTCTCCCCACACGCTCACCCCCACCACATCGCCCTCGCCAATCACGTAGTCGGCGGCCAGAGCGCTCACGGGCAGCATCAGCAGGCACATCAGCGCCAGTAGCACATTCTTCACGGCAAACCCTCCTTGCGAACCAACGTACTGTTAAAAAATCCATCTTCTCAGGCTGATCAGGCAACATGCGGGGCTGGTCATTTCCGCGCCGCACGGCAGCGCACCCGTCACCGCCCCATCTTGTTTATGACCACGCCCACCGTCTTGAAAATGATCAGAAAATCGAACGCCAGCGAATAATTCTTAATGTAGTAGAGGTCGTAGCGCAGCTTCTCCAGCGCATCCTCCACGGAAGACCCGTAGGGGTAGCACACCTGCGCCCAGCCCGTTATGCCCGGCTTCACAAAATGCCGCTCCGAATAGTAGGGCACCTTCTCCCGCAGCGTGCGGATAAATTCCGGGCGCTCCGGGCGCGGCCCCACAATGCTCATATCGCCTGTAAGCACGTTGATAAGCTGGGGAATCTCGTCAATCCGGGTCTTGCGCAAAAAACGGCCCAGGCGGGTTATGCGCGGGTCATTTTCCTTGGCCCAGACCGCGCCGGAATGCTTTTCCGCGTCATGCCGCATGGTGCGGAACTTAAAGATCACAAACTCCCGGTCCGCATATCCCGTACGTATCTGCCGGAACAGCACGTCACCCGGCGATTCCAGTTTAATGGCCAGCGCGATGAACGGCAGGAAGGGTGCTGTGATAATCAGCCCTGTAAGCGCCATAACAATATCCAGTCCCCGCTTCACGCCACGCCGGAACCCGTTTATCCGGAACCCGCTGGCAAAGATGAACCAGCTGGGCGTTATCTTCTCCAGCATCAGCTTGCGGTTGACCAGTTCATAAAACTGCTGGGCATCCAGCACAGCCATACCGCTCAGCTTGCAGTCCAGCATGTCCTGCAGGGGAAAGGCCCCGCGCCGCTCGGCAAGAGAAACCACCACCGTATCCGCCTTCACCTCCCGCGCCTTGTGCAGGATATCCCGCGACCCCACCCGCAGCGAACGCCCGCATGCGTCCAGCAGCGGCTGGCATTCAATCACGTCCCGCAGGACAAAACGCCCGTTGGAGTTGGCGATGAGCGTGCGCATTTCGTTAAAGAGTTCGCCGTTGCCCACCAGCACCACGCGGCTCACCAGTCCCGGAATAAGCCGCCAGTACTGTCCGGCCAGCTGCCACAGCAGCTTGAACACGGCAAACAGGCACACGAGTATGACCGCCGCCTTTTCAAGCCCCTCAAACATGCCGGTCGTGGAGTGCAGAACCAGCAGCAGGTTTATGGCAATGATGACACTCAGTCCCGTGCCGACAATGCGGGAGGAAATGAACTCTCCGGCCACACGCTGCATCACCTGCACGGCGCAGGAGGTGACCAGAATGATCGCACCGAGCATCAGCAGTTGCTGGCCGTTGGCCTCCATGAGCATATGGGGAAACCGCGAATCGGGCATTGCCAGCAGAATACACAGCAGCAGCGCAGCAATGTATATGACGCTGTCCCTGAGAAATGCCATGGCCGCAAATGTCGTCATAACCGCCTCCCGGTTTCGTTCCTACAGAGATTTGAGCAGGGCGTTGGCGGCCTCTGCCTCTTTGGGACCTGCATGCTTAAGGCACTCCTGCAACACTTCGCGCGCACGCCCCGCGTTGCCGGCCTCGCTGTATGCAAGTCCGAGATGATAGAGCACCGTGGGATTATTGGAGGCAAGCTCCACGGCCTTTTCAAGTACCTTCACCGCCTCCTCGTGTTTGCCGTTGCGGATGAATGAATAGCCAAAGGTATCCAGCACAGAAGGGTCCCATGGCGCGCGGGAATAGGCCGTGTAGGCAAGCCGCAGCGACTCTGCGGCCTTACCGGGCATATCCGCGTACACCATGGCCAGGTTGTTCAGTGCGGGGACAAAGGCATCCGCAATCTCAAGAGCCTTGGTGTAGCTCTCTATGGCTTTGTCGCGCTTGCCCTGCGCCATCAGCACATCTCCCTTGGCGGTATGCCCCACCACAAACTTGGGGTCGCGCTTAAGGGCTGCGTCCAGATAGGCAATGGACTTATCCATGTCGCCCTTGCCTGCGTGCAGTTTGCCAAGGGCAAGAAAGAGTCCCGGTTCCGGCCCCGCCTTATCCACACCTTCCTCAAGCGCGGCAACGGCGTCGTTAAACTGACCGGAGGCAAGATACACATTGGCAAGGGCCTGATACCCTTCCGGGTTGCGGGGTGAGAACTCGCAAAGCTGGCGCGCCACACGCTGGGCACCCTTGGCGTCGCCCATCATGAGCCGGGTGCGGATTTCCAGCCCCACGGAAGAACCGCTCTGGCGCATCTCCATATCCCGGCACAGGGCCAGCACATCATCAAATCGTTTCAGCCGCAGCAGCAGGTCGGCTTTCAGGCCCACCAGCCGCGATTCCAGCGGAACCTGCGCAAGCCCACGCTCCACAATCTCCAGCGCCCCCTCGGCATCGCCCCGTCTGGCCAGGCTGGCGGCATAGCCGAAATGCGCCTTCACTCCGCCTCTGGGCAGGGCGGCTGCGTAAGAGGCATCGGCATCCTTCTGCCTGCTCATGGCCTCCAGAATGGCGGCCTTCTGCAGCAGCGCATCGGCATACTCCGGCCTGTTGGCCAGCAGCGTGTCGTACTCGGCTATGGCTCCCGTCGCGTCATTTTCCGCAAGGCGTATGGTCGCCATAGTGGCATAGGCAGCCGGGTCCGCAGGGTCGGCCGCCTTGGCCTTGGCCAGCAGCCCAACCGCCTCCTGCCGCTTGTTTTCAAGAAGCAGCATACGGGCCATGGGAATATACAGCGAGGCATCATCCGGCGAACCGTCCAGCCCCTGTTCAAGGGTCTGCATGGCTTTGGCCCGGTTCCCCGAGCGCAGGTAAAAGGAGGCAAGCACCAGACGGGGCCGGGTGTTGTCCGGCGCGCTGTTCAGGGCAGCCTGCAGGGCATCTTCCGTTCCGTCCATATCGCCCATGGACATGTGCAGCAGCCCCTTCTTGATGGATGCGCTATAATCCTCCGGCTTCAGTTCCGTCACGCGCTCCAGTTCCTGCAACGCCTTTTCACTGTTGCCGGAAGCGATCAGTGCATCGCTGAGTATGGTACGCGCCACGGCGTTATCCGGGTTAAGCTCAATAACCTTTTCCGCTTCGGCAATGCTCTCCGCAATACGGCCCTGCTGCAGATAGATAAGGCTGATCATCTCCAGCGACCGCGTGTCCCCGGGGGCACCGTCAGCCGCCATGCGCAATTCCGTCAGAGCCGATTCAAGGTTGCCCGAACCATAGTGGCTCAGGCCCAGATAAAAAAAGCTTTCCACATCGCGGCGCTTGTTCAGTGCGCTGCCAAAGTAGGTAATGGCAGAGGCGTATTCCCCCCGGAAGAAGGAGACCAGCCCCCGGATTTTCAGCCCGTAGGGTTCGGCGGGGTATTTGCCGATCATGGTCTGCCCAAGGGTGTCGGCACTTTCATACTCCTTGCGGGAAAGCATACCCTTGGCCACCATATATTCGGCAACCGCCTCGTTGGGATAGTTTTCCGCCAGCGTGGAATACGCCTTCATCATGCGGTCTTCATTTCCCGTAGCGGCCCCTATGCTCGCGTCCAGATACAGGGCACCCTTGTTCACCGGGTCTTTTTCCAGCACCAAGCGCACAATGGGCGTAGCTTCGTCAAACCGCTTCTGCTCGGCATAGAGCTTGGCAAGCGCAACGGAGGCACTCACCCGACCAGGCTCAATCTGCAGCGCCCGCTGCAACTCCGCTTCGGCAGAAACGGGATCCTTGTCGTTCATGTCCAGAATGCCCTTGGCTTCATGCCCTTCCGCAGAATCAGGAAATGCCTCAAGATACTCCTTCAGACTCTCCTGCGCGGAAAGATTCCGGCCCATGGAGGCATGCAGCCGCGCCATGTCTATGAGCACGGACTTGTCGTAAGGATTCTGCTTGCGGTACTTTTCAAGGTTCGTCTCGGCCAGTTCGATTTTTCCGGACATCAGATACGCCCTGCCCAGCCCCAGCCGGGCAGCCATGCGCCCGGGGTCCTTCTCGAGCACGGTCTTGTATATGACAATGGCCCCCTGATAGTTCTGCTCAGCCATATACCGGTCGCCCTCGGCTACCATGGCCTCCAAATCCCCCCCGTTACACGCAGACAGCATGACCACAAATATGAAGCAGGCCACCAGCGGCAATACTTTCATCAACTTTTCTGGCACGATACGGTTCCTCCATTACACGGTGAAGAACTGCCGGACTGCAGCGGATATAATTCACTCCCCCATTCGCTTCGCCAGAATAGCCAGAAGCGTGCCAAGGCCCGGAACGGAGTACTTCTACGGCAATTAGGGCGTGTTAAAGAAAGTCTATACTCCCGGCACGACCCGGTGCCTCCCAGCATGGTCCGGATTTTCCGGACACTTTTCCGAGAACAGCCGTTTCCCGTGTCCGGCCAGATCAGACCCCGCCTCATCCAGCCCTATCCGGCTGCACCGGACACCAAAAATGTCTAATAATTTCACAATAATATCAGACACTATAATAACTGGGCAAAAGCACACGATTTTTGCATGCCGCTGGCAACACGCATCTCCAAGGAGTCCATCATGCGCACCTGCCACGCCCACACCGGCCCCCCTCTGCGGCAGCCCTCCGCACAGCCTGCCCGTTGCGCACCCGTTGCCGGGCCATGCCGCACGGCTCCTGTCTACCTCCTGCGGACAGGCCGCCCATCCCACGCCCGGACGGTTCCCGCCGCATGATACTGACCATCGCCCGGCAGAACCTCTTCCACGACAAACTCCGGCTCGGCGTCACGCTCACCGGGGTCGCCTTTGCCGTGCTGCTTGTCACCGTTCAGATCGGGCTGTTCATAGGCTTCACAACCACCATCTCCGCCGTCATCGATCATTCAGGGGCCGACATGTGGATTGCCTCGCGGGGCGTGAAAAATTTCGATATCGCCCAGCCGCTCAAGGAACGGCTCCTGTACAGGGCACGCGCGCTGCCGCAGGTGGAGGAAACCGCCCGCTTTCTCATCCGCTTTGCGGACTGGAAAAAGCCGGACGGCGGGCAGGAATCCATACAGATCATCGGGTACGAAACCGCCAAAGGCCTCGGCGGTCCATGGGGGCTGGTGCAGGGCGGCGCAGAATCGCTCTCGCTGGAGGGGGGCATCATCATGGACCAGCTCTACATGCGTCAGCTCGGCATCTCACAACTGGGCCAGTATGTGGAGATTAACAACCGCAAAGCCAGGGTGGTGGGCTTCACACGCGGCATACGCTCTTTCACCACGTCCCCGTACGTGTTCACCACCTTTGAAAACGCCCGGACCATCTCCCGCATGGAACCGGATGAAATGACCTACATCCTGCTCCGCCTCAGCCCGGAAGTGCCTGCCGATGCCGTCAGGCAGCAGGTGGCAACCCTTTTCCCCCAGCATGATGTCTACACCACGCCGGAATTCCGCAAGAAAACGCAGTTGTACTGGATGTTCAACACCGGCGCAGGCACGGGCATGCTCATTGCCGCCTTTCTGGGGCTGGTGGTGGGTACGGTGGTGGTCGCCCAGACCCTCTACGCCACCACCATGGACCACCTGAGTGAATTTGCCACCATCAAGGCCATGGGGGCCCCGGACAGTTTCATCTACCGCATCATTCTGGCTCAGGCACTCATAAGCGCCTTCTTCGGCTACGGCTTCGGCATGGGCATATCGGTCATACTGGCGGCCATAAGCGGCTACACGGCCATGCCCATTCTCATTCCGGCCGAACTGGCCACCGGCATGTTCCTTCTCACCGTCGTCATGTGCGTCACCTCCGCCTGCGTCTCCATCAATAAGGTGCTGCACATAGACCCCGCCATCGTGTTCAGGGGCCGCTGATGAACCACCCCCCGCTCATACGCCTGCACGGCATACACAAAACCTTCGGTGCGCCGCCGTCGGAATTCCACGCCCTGCGCAACGTTTCGGTGCACGCCTCGGCGGGCGAAATCCTCCTGCTCATGGGGCCGTCCGGCAGCGGCAAGACCACCCTGCTCTCCATCATGGGCTGCATTCTGGCTCCCACCTCCGGCTCGGTCATGATCGCGGGCGAAGAGGTCACCACCATGAACAGGCACCAGATGGCCCGCGTACGGCTGCGCCACATCGGCTTCATCTTTCAGGAATATAACCTCTTTCCCGCGCTGACCGTGCTGGACAACCTGCTCGTCACCCTGCGCCTGCGCAACATCACGGGCGGCAAGGCAAAGGCGGCTGCCTTGGCCTGCCTCGACTCCGTGGGGCTATCCGGAAAAACCGGACTCTACCCGGACACCCTGAGCGGCGGGCAGAAGCAGCGGCTCGCCATTGCCCGCGCACTGGTGGGCGAGCCGAACATCATCCTCGCGGACGAACCCACCGCCGCACTGGACTCGGAAAACGGTCAGCGTGTCATGGAACTCATGCGCACCCTCTGCCGCGAGCACCGCAAGGCCGTGGTCATCGTCACCCACGACCAGCGCATCCGCACATTCGCCACCCGCGTGGCCCTGATAGAAGACGGACAGATAAAGGACAACGCACCATGAGAACCGCATTGCTCCTCCTCATCCTGCTGGCACTGGCCGCAGCGGGCATCCACATGGCTGCCCCGGACATGCTTTCCCGCTACCTGCCCTCAGTGCACAATGCCACGCCCGCCATGCAGGCCGCCCCGCCGCTCGCGCCTCCCTCTCCGTGGGTCTGCGGTGTCGGCAGGGTGGAACCCGCGTCAGAAGAAATCGATCTGGCCTTCGAATACAGCGGCATCGTGGCCGATGTTCTCGTGCATGAGGCAGATCCGGTGCGCCGCGGTCAGGTGGTGGCCCAGCTCAAGTCCGACGAGCACAAGGCGCGGCTGGATACGGCCCTTGCCGAGCAGGAGGCCATGCAGGCAGAGTATGATAAGGTCGTTTCCGGAGCCCGGCAGGAGGAAAAGTCAGCATCATGGATTGTCGTCCAGCGCATGCGCACCCTCATGGACAACGCCCGCACCGAAATGATGCGCAGGCAAACCCTGCTGCACCAGCAGATCATCGCACCGGAAGAACTGGACCGCGCCGTCACGGAATACAAGGTCGCCCAGCGTGAGCATGAAGAGGCAATGCAGCGCCACCTTGTCACCCTCAACCTCTCGCGCAGGGAAGACATCCTCATGGCCCACGCGCGCCTGCAGGCTTCCCGCAGCAAGGTCGCAGAAGCGCAGGCCGCCCTGCTGTCCACGCAACTGCGCTCCCCGCTGGACGGCACAGTGCTGCGCCGTTACCGCCACCCCGGCGAGAACGTCTCCATCTTCTTCCCCAGCCCCGTCCTGCGCGTGGGCGACATCTCCACCCTGAACATCCGTGCAGAGGTGGACGAAGCCGATTTCAACACCGTCCTTCCCGGCCAGCAGGCCTATTTCACCTGCGACGCCTTCGGTGACAAAAAATTCACCGGCACCGTGCTGCGCGTCACGCCCATGATGGGCACCAAGGGGCTGCTCACAGAATCCCCCACAGAGCGCGTGGATGCCAAGGTCATAGAGGTGCTCATTGCCGCAGACACCCCCGCCGGGCTGGTCACGGGCCTCATCGTGGATGTCTTCATAGACACCTCCCCGCAGCCCTCCTCCGGCGTCTTCAAGTCCAAAGTCTCAGTAACCTCAGCCCCGCAGGAATAGCCATGTCCGCAGATCACTTGCCCGTGCTCGCACGCACGCTGCCCTTCGCCGCCTACATGCTCTTCATCGCCTTTCCGGAAACCGTGGCCCTGCTGGGAGAACGGTTCGCCCTTGCCCCGCAGGAAAAGCAGGCACTCTATCCATTACAGATAGGCCTGCCCGTTCTGCTCATGGTGCTGTTCCGCAAATACTACACAGAAATCGCCGCCGCAGACCTGCGCACCATGCGCGGCACCCTTGCCTCGCTGCTGTGCGGCATCATCGTCTTCCTGCTCTGGCTGCCGCTGGGCTGGGTACCCTTCGGCGCCGCCCCCGCAGAAGGCTTCCGTCCGGACCTGTACACCCATCCGACAGAACGCGCAGCCATGACCCTCCTCCGCGTCACGGGCGCCACCCTTGTGGTTCCGCTGTTCGAGGAACTCTTCTGGCGTTCGTTCCTCTCCCGCTACCTCATCTCCCGCAATTTTCTCGCCGTGCCGCAGGGCACCTTCACAGCCTTCAGTTTTGCCGCCACAACCCTGCTCTTCGGGCTGGAACACACCTTCCTCGTGGCGGGCATCATGGCCGGAGCCGCCTACAACCTGCTCTACCGGTTCACAAAAAGCACCACGCAGTGCGTGCTCGCCCATGCGGTGACAAACGGCCTGCTCTGCGCCCACGTTCTCGCCACCCAAAGCTGGCACTACTGGTAGTGTAAACCCCGCTGCCAAACTCGTCGGCAAACTTTACAAACACAGGGTCATTTCGCCAAATTCAACAAAAAATCACTTATATACCAAATAAATACACACTGGCACGCCACTTGCTATAGACAGGTCGAACTTCGTTGAAAACCCAAAACTAAGGATACGACCATGAAAAAGATTTTCTCCCTCCTGGCAGCAACACTTCTGGTGTTTGCCCTTACCGTTCCTGCTTCGGCATATGTACAGGACTGGACACTCGACCTCAGCGGCGCGGGCGGCTCCACCTACACAGGCGTTGAACTGCTCACCGTTGTGGGCGAAGGCACCGTCACCCAGAATCTGGGAGGCGACGGCATCCTGAATGACGGCGACACCTTCTCACTTTCCTCCTACCTCGCCACCATCCAGATCATAAACAACAACGGCAACCCCTTTGTAGACGGCTCGTTCTTCTTCCACAGCACCGACCTCGGCGGCTACGTCTATAACGTGGTTCCCGGTATCGGCAATCCCTTGGGCGTGTCCTCCCTCAACTACATGTACACCACCGGCTCCATGCAGCTGTACTATGGCGACCATAACAATATCGCCGGTTCCCAGCTGCTGATGGACATGAGCTTTGAATACGGCAAGGGTGACGGCGCACAGCCCGACCTCGGCGGCAACCTGTTCTCTGGTGCCACAGACATGATCTTTGAATTCGCCGCCTCCAACCCCGGCACCAACCTCTTCTCCCACGCCTCCTTCGGCGACCTTGAAGAGTTCCTGGCCGCCAACCCCCTGTATCAGGCCTTCTTGGTCTTCGACCTTAACAACAACCTGCTTCTGAATACGTTCGTAATGGGTGACGGCTTCTTCGATGTGGGCATCTCCGTAGGCGGCAACGTCTCCCTGATGGTCACCCCCGAGCCCTCCACCTTCCTCATCTTCGGCCTCGGGCTTCTGGGCCTCATCGCCTTCCGCAAAAGAATGGCACAGTAAAACAGCAACGCCTTAGTTCGGCGAGGTTTATCCGGGGGAGCGGGCAGCACCGCTCCCCCTGCTGTTTGTAAAACTTCCCGACACACATTCACATACCGCGCTTATCCGGTAATCCTCCCCCCCCGCCTGCACCGCCGCATTCCCGAGCGGCTCCTCGGCACGCTTCCTCATACAAACAAAAAACCCGCCATCCTTCCGGACAACGGGGTATCACATGCTCACCGCCCTGCGTGTTATCTGCCCGGCGTCCGGTTCATCACCCGGCGCAGGCTGGAAGCAATCTTCAGGAAAAACGGTTTTACGTCGTCCGCAGCAAACATGCCCAGCCGCAACGGCCCTTTCAGCATCCGTCGGCAATCCTGCAAAAAATAAGAAGGCTTCCGGGCAACCACCAGCAGATACGGCACCTCATTCACGTACAAAACGCCGTCACGCTGTTCAGAAATGTTCCCCGCGTCAATACCGCACGCATCCGCATAAGCAATCCACGGCAGATCAACCCCTGCATCCATGGCTATCTTATGAAACATTTCGCTCCGCGTACTCATCTCGATAAAATACAACCCGCCGTTCCCGCGCTTGAACTCCACCCCGCCAAGCCCCCGGTAGTCCACGGCTGAGATAAATGCTTCCCCCGCGCTTCGCAAATCCGCTATGGCATCGGTCATCCCCAAGGCCATAATTCCCGCTCCGGGCGGAAACTGCCGCAGCTTTCTCCCGGTGCAGCCATGCAGCCGTGCGCCATCAAGGCTCCTGTAAAACAGAAAAAACTCCACACTCTCATCGCCGCCCTCAATATAGTCCTGCACCACCACTTCGCCCCCGCCGTGCAGTACAGCCGCTGCGCGCTCCCGCAACGCCTCCCATGAAAATATGATATCCGCCTTGATGGACACCCCCCCGCCGGAATTCCAGTTGCAGGGCTTGAGCACCACGGGATACCGGAATTCACCCGCATACGCGTCAAGTGCTTCCGTCGCAGACACATGCCATGTGCCGGGCACCTGCAATCCGCTCCTGCGTGCCAGCGCATCAACCGTGTCCTTACCCATCAACATACGACAACCGTCCGCATCGCCCATCAGCACAATGAACCGGGCATCCAGTGCCTGCCTGTTGTCCGCAGCAAACGCGGCGTCCTCATCGGTGCAGTAATAGAGCACCGGTCGCCCCTCCGCACCTATGCGCTGCGCATACTCCGTCAGTGCAGCCAGCCTGTCCGCCCCCGATGCTGCGGGCAAGGCAACCCCGGCTGTGTAATACCGGCTGGCACGAAGAATATCCTGCTCCACCCCCCATGATACAACATGGACAGGAACGCCTCTTCTGCCAAGGCTCCGCATGATGGCAAGATAACTCCCCCACGCCCGCCCGGAAACCATAATCACTGCCGGTCTCATTACCAGTTCCCCCTTGCCGTCACTGTTCGCACACCCTGAAAACCGCACGAAATATCCATACGACGCAGCATCAATCAGGCTTAATCAGACGTAATCCGCCCTCTCCGTCATGACAGAATGGACAAAACCGACATACTCATCTGCCGGCTGCGCGAAAAACCGCTCAACATGGCGCACATCTACCGCGCCGAACTGCAACGCATGGTACATGGCAAGTCCCCTGAACGCATGGGCGTAGTCATTGTTGCGCGTCTGGCTGGCAAAGCAGGCAATCAGGTCCATCTTGCCGTCAATAAAACGGTCTATGTTCACAGCGGTGCTGGGAATGCACAACCCCCACACCTCGTAGGAATACACCTGCGCCTTCACCGGCGTTGCTTCCAGCGCCATGGCAAGTGCCTTGGCGGTATACGCATGCTCCAGATTATTATCGAGCACAGAGGGGGCAAAAATGGCATCAGGCGCGTACACCTTCAGAACAGCCGACAACCGGTCCGCCACCCGCCCTGCCGTCTGCCCGTCCACGGCGGGAAAACGCAAAAATTCCGGCTCATCGCATCCCATACGCCGCGCGCATTCCATGGATTCCCGCTCGCGGATATTCATAAGCTCCTCCCTTGTCATGCCCAGTGCGTGCTCCGCGCCGCAGCCATCCTGCACCACCACCGTCCGCGCATGTCCGCCTGCGTTCAGATGCGCCAGAACAGCCCCGCCGCAGCCTATGGCCTCATCGTCCTGATGCGGCGCAATAACAAGTACCTTCTTTCCGAAAGGCGGCGGAATCAAAATGGGCCGCAGCACGGCATTCAGCATGTTGCTTGCCAGAACCTGACGCCTGATCCTGTTGTCCAGATCGGCAAAAGAACCGGCCATAAAAAATTTGTAGTTGCGCCGTGCGTACAGAAGAGGAAGCAGCGTCCTGTATCCTCTGCGAATATATTCCCTCAGCATACCCTCTCCCTCTCCGTTGCCCGCCTGCTCCGAAACAATAAAGTGCCATAAGAAAACGGACAGTGGCCGTGCCGTCACGCCCGCTGTGTCATCACGGCACTATTCTGTACCTCGTAAGCCCCAGAAGATACCGCGATTCAAGCACACCGGCGGACCTGAACCCCGCCTTTGCAAAAGACCGTACAGATGCATGGTTTCCTTTCATCACCTGCGCAAAAACCCTGCATCCCTCTCCTGCCGCACTCACGGCATGCCGTATCAGGTAGCCGATCAACCCCTGTCCCCGGCATGCGTCATCGGTTGCGCACTTGGCTATCTCAATCGCCGGTTCCCGGTTCCATGCATACGCATCCTTGATAAACAGCACGCTCACCACCCGGCCCGAATCCTCAAGCACATAACAGCCCATAGCCTCATTCATATGCTTGGTTATCACAGACGCCGCATCGGCATGCCGCAAGCCGGACGGCATAAACGATTCAGGCCATATACGGGCTATGGCGGGCACATCCTCCGCCCCGGCGTCCCGTATGGTCATGCCCTCCGGCACACGGACACCAAGAGGTTCTGTCCGGGCCGCTTCCAGCAGCTCCATATGCCATACGGCATACATACGGTTCCGTACCCGCCTCAGAATGAAGGGCACCTCCCCTCTGCACACAAGTCTCCCCAACTCCCCAAGCTTCCCCATTGTCATCCTCCGCCGTCTTCCACCACATGACAGATTCCCTACCCTGCGGACCCTGCGCTTTTGCGCCGCCTGCATCACTGTCTTAACCGCTGCCCTCATCACCTTCAGGCCCGCTCCGGCGGCAGAACGGCCTGTTCCGTTTCACAGGCAATACGCTTAAACAGGCACCGGAACCCGTCACTTGTCGTTAGACCTGCCGCAAAGCGTTTCCGGTAGTGCACCGTCCGCATATTCCATGCCCACGGCCCGTCGCACCATCACGGCAAGCAGTGCCTGTCCGGGCGGGCTAAGGTGTAACCCGTCTGACGAAAATTCCTTCCGCAGGCGGCCTTGCCCGTCCGCAAAACAGGGCGCTATCTCCGCAAAAAGTAATCCGTTCCGCCCGCACATGGCGGCTAATTCTCTGTTCACCTGCTCCAGCACCTGCGGCGAACGGGTGGCCAGATGCTCACCGGAAACAGGCAGCACGCTGCACACCACCACCCTGCAACCGGCATGACGTGCCGCCAGTCCCAGCCGTTCCACGGCGGCTACCGTTTCCTCCGGCGAAACACCGGTCCCCAGATCGTTGGTACCCAGCAAAATAACTATATCCGTGGCTTCTGCCGCTGCCTTCACAAGGTCCGGCAGCGCATCCACGGCAAGCCGCCCGGAAACGGAACGGTTCCTGTACGGAGCAAGCCCGAAGTGCCGGGCCAGCGACATCTGCGCCATCAGGGAATCTCCGAACAACACCACCGACCTGTGCCTGTACACGCCGCACGCCGCAGCCAATGTCTCCCACGCGCGATTATCAGCTGCCAGACGCGTCCCTGCGGCTGCACTCGTCACCAGAAGCAGCAACACGCCCGCAATGAGCATTCTCCAGCCGTACCCTGCGCCGGAATGGCTCATTGCCGTCCCCCGCTCCTTCCCAGTGTCCACGGCATATAGCGGTTCACCACGATAAGGGCGGGCGTGAGCAGCAGCAGATTCACCACGGTCTGCAGCAGCCCGAATCCCATGGGAGGCAGCAGAGCGGGGGTTATGCCCAGCAAAGCGAACAGGCGGGAAGAAATGGCACCGGGATACCCGTGCAGCAGGTATATGAGCAGGCTGTTGGCCCCAAGAAAGGAAAACACTGCGTTACGGGGCATGCAGCCGCCTGCGAATATGGCCAGCAGAATGCCGCAAAAGGCCAGCAGGTAGGCATAGGCGTAGTTGTCCACATGGCCTATGGTTTCCATGCCGTAGGCAGGATACCCCCAGTGAAATGACAGCGCAAAAACCACAGCGGCTGCCACCGCAACAGCCGCGCGCACCTGCAATCCGTAGCTGCGGTAAACATACCCGGCAGCATAGAACCCCAGCGCGTTCATGGCGTGCACCAAGGTACCGGCATACGGCACAAGGGCATACCCCTCAAAAAGATGGTGCAGCAGGGCGCACCCGGCAACCAGCACCGGCAGAACCGTTATGCTCACCCAAGGGTACAACTGCCGGAACAGAAGCGAAACCACAAACAGCACAGGCAAAAACCAGTACTGCCCCAGCATGAGCAAATCCCGGAGCGGTTGAAAAAGATACGCCCCCGGCTCTCCCCCGTGCAGCACCGTTACCCGTAAAATCCATATCCCCCATGCCACCAGCCCGAAGAACAGGTAGGGCAGCATGAGCGTACGCGCCTTGTTCACAGTAAATTGCATGAAGGAACGACCGGGCGAAAAAAAAGCCCCGGAGAGAAAAAAGAACAGATGCATATGAAAACCGTAAATGACAGCCTTGGCCGCCTCCGGGATGAACGCATGCCCCAGCACCACAAGAACAATCGCCATGCCGCGCGTATTGTCTGCCCAGACCAGACGTTCAGCCCGGGAAGCCTGCAACTCCCGCGCGCCGTTCCAAAAATATGACGTTGCAAGCTTCTCAGACCCGCTCATGCGCCGCCTCCTGCTTCCACCCCGCAACAGCCCTGCGCAGCCATTTCGCCACCAGAGCCGCCTCCCCGGCATACTTGGGCGGTCCCAGCCGCCGCAGAGGAGAGGCAAAATAGCCCCACACCCCGCGCGCGCCCAATCCGGCTCGGTGGCACACATTCAGCCACTTCACGGCAACCGTCCGCTCCAGATCGCGCCGTTCAATCCCAAAACGCTCCGCGCCCGTGCGGGCGTAATACTGCAAAAGTTCTCCGATTTCCGGCACGGCCACGCTGTCCACAGGCGTATCCGTCTCCGCCAGAATATCGTGCAGGAGCACCTGTTCCGGCAGCAGTCCGGGAAACACGCGCCGCGAATACCGGCTGCGCACCACCCCGCGCTTTTCCCGCATGGCGCGCCCCTGCTGTTCCGTCACCTGCCCTGCATGCCTGCGGTACCGGACAAGCACCTCAGGCAGGTTCGCAAGCCCCGTGCCGTGCGACAGCCGCTCTATAAAATCGTAATCCTCGGCCTGACGCAGTGTTTCGTCGTACATAACCCCGGTCTGCCGCACCGCATCCATGCGCACCATAAGCGAAGAATGCGCATAAGGATTGCCGAACAGCATGGCACACCGAATGGCCGAATCGCTCTGCGGATATGCCACCCGGTACGGTTCCAGCCCCTCGCCGAACACCTCCACCGCGCCGCCGCAGCACCCCGTCTGCGGATGAGCCTCCATAAACGCTGCCTGCCGGGCAAGCCGCCCCGGCAGCATCAGGTCATCCGCATCCAGACGGGCATAATAGCTGCCCCGTGCAAGCTGCATCCCCCTGTTGGTCGCCGCGCTCACCCCGCCGTTTACAGCCATGCGCACCAGCCGGATACGCGCATCGTCAAACGCCGCCACCCGAGCAGACGTGTCATCGGTCGAGCAGTCGTCCACAACCAGCAGTTCAAAAGAGACCTCCTGCTGCGCAAGCACGCTGGCGATGCTCTCGCCTATAAACGCCCCGGCGTTGTAGGCGGGCATAATCACCGTCACCAAGGGGGTATCGTTGCCGCTCACACAAGCCTCCGGTCAGCTGCCGCACACCATCCGGCTGTGTTTGCCGAAAATGCGTTTAACGCTCATGACAAAGAGCATGCTCGTGCCCAGAATCGCCGCATAAAACAGCATGAGCAAAAAGACGCTCCCCTCCGTTGCCCCACCCCCGGCCCGATTCACCACAAGCTTGAAGACGCTTATCAAATAGCTGTGCACAAAAAAGATGCCGAAGCTCATGGTGGCAAACAGGTCCATCCTCTTGCCGATAACATGTTCAAAACGGACCAGCAGCCCGATGTAGAAAGGACACTGCACAATATGCTGCACAAAATTCAACCGCTTGGCGTACATACTCTGAAAATCAGAGCCGTATTCAAGAAGCCCCAGCGCCGTCACTGTAAAAAACAGTAGCAGCAGCACATCTCCCCTGCTGAGAATAGGATTAAAGCGCTCTCGATACCTGCACAGGAACATGCCAAAAAAGTACACAAAGGCATAATGCAGATACGACTGCAACTGATACGGACCACCCCGCCACACAAAAAGGCCGATGATAAAAAATAGCGGGAGCAGGTAATACAGCCAGCCACGCCTGTCGCCATGTATATAAAATGGAGAAAGGAAGAAGTGGATAAAAATCATGGGAATGAACCAGAACGGCACAAGCTGTGCCCCCACAAGATAAAATTCCACCACCCGCAGCAGCCATGGCCATTCGTTCACATATTCCATTCCTGCACGCTGAGCGAAAAGAGTAAAATAGAGTACTCCGGGAACAGACATGATCACATACGGCATACCCACATTCAAAAATTTTGACTTCAAATACTTGCCGTAGTTGTATTTGTAAGAAAGGTACTGAAAGAGATAGCCAGCAATAAAAACGAACAACACCGTTCCGTTCGTGAACACCACGTGCACCACGTCCGCAACCACCCGGTTCGCACTCCAGTCAAAGGCAGAAAGACAATGACCAAGCACAATGTACAATATGGCTATACCTCTAAAATTGTTTATGTAGTTCAAAAATTCTTTTCGCATACTGCTCCCGCCCCCTTTCCCTCTTCAGACCATATGTTCCACATACCCGGCGGCTCCCTTGTCCGAAACCACCTGCGCCGGAACCCCCAGCACAACGGCATTATCGGGCACATCTCTGGTCACCAGACTGTTGGCGGAGATAAGCACGTTGCTGCCCACCGCCACCTTGCCCGCCACCACCGCCCCCGGTCCCACATACACACGGCTGCCGATTGTGGGCACCCCCATGTGCCCGCCCCGGTTCGCCTGCCCCAGCGTCACGTTCTGGCTAATATTCACGTTATCCCCCAGCACACTCTCCCCGTGCAGCGTTATGCCGTGACAGTGGCTTATATATATGCCCACGCCCACCCGCATGTTCACACACATCTCCACACAGCACCTGCGGCACAAGGCCCCAAAGAGGTACCGGAACACTCCGTACAGCGGCAGAAAATCCCTGCGGCTCCACACGGCAAGCCGCTTGTAAACCATCAGCCGCAGGCCGGGTTCCCGACGCATGGTCCGCCACAGCCCCCCCATGCCCCGCGCTCCGCCGTATCGGAACAGGTCAGCCGCAATGGCTGCCCGCGTACCTTCCCAACTCTCTCCCACGCCCGTCTCCTTTCGCCGCCCGCCAGCCGCATTCCATCGCCTGCGTTCCCCGCAACACGCCGGACTCGCGCACTCAACCCCGTCCGTGCATCATTCAGGCAGATGCGGCCCCACCCACGCACCCGCCCCGAAGGTGGTCAGGAACATCTGCGAGGCATCGGCGGGATGAAAGTCTATCCCCTGCACGCTGGCAAACGGAAACGACTCCGCATTACGCCACGTCCCGCCCCGGTCGCGCGATATCCACAATCCCGTCTGCGCCCCTCCCAAATAGACAAGAGAGGCATCGTCGGGATGCAGGGCCACCGCCATCATCCTGTCATAACTCCAGCGGGTGTCTGAGGCCTTGAACACATGCGCCCACCGCCTGCCCCCGTCCTCTGTGCGCCACACGCCGCCAAAATGGGGTTTGTTCCCCGGCACACTGGCCACAGCCACAAAGATGCGGCCTTCATCCGCAGGGTCCACCACAAATGCCGTGGGCCAGATAACCGGCGTGCCCTGCATGAGATTGGTCCACGAAAGCCCGTCATTCTCCGACTTCCACAGTCCGCCGGGGGTCATCACATTCTTGCCGCCCACCACATCGCGCTTGGCTGTCACAAGGCAAAACAGGTTCCCGTTTTGCGGATTACGCCAAAGCCGCAGCGCATGCATATTCTTGGGGTCCATATTGGCGGTAATGTTCTGCCACACCACGCCGCCGTCACGCGAGACAAACACGCCGGCCCCGTAGACGGTCGCATACAGCACGCGGCTGCCGGTCAGGGCATCCATATGGATAATCACATCCGTGCACGGCAGTTCGGGCAATCCTTTCAGGGGTGCCCATGTGGTGCCAAAATCGGACGAGACAACCACCCCGCCTATGTTCCACGCCTTGTTCCACCCAGCAAGCTGCGACCAATTGGGAATATCGTGCCTGTTGGCGGCTGCGGCATACATCTTTCCCGGCACCTGCGGGTCAAACCGCACCCGGTAAAACGTATTGGGCCACGGGGAACCTTTGGCGGCATAACTCCACGTCCTGCCCCCGTCCTCAGAGCGAATGAACCCTATGTCCGTAAACGCCACATAGTGCCTCTCAGGCTCCCACGGGTCGACCAGATACTGAAAACAGGTCGTCATCTCCAGCCCCACACTCGCAAACCGGGGGGTCTTCCCGTCCGCGAGCAGGCCCATGGGCCGGTTTATCAAAAACTTCCACGAGTCTCCGCCGTCCCGTGTCATGTAAAAATCACCCTGCGTCGTCACCAGCGCCACGTCCGGGTCCGCCATGGAGGCATAGAATCCGTTGTTGGTAAAAAAATACCCCCACCGCATCTGTGTCTGCACCCATGAATAGGTAACGTTCTGCCGCAACCCGGAATACCGGAAAACCTCCGCCCAGCGACTTCCGCCGTCAGCGGATTTCCACAGCCGCTTGCCGCGTATGCCGTCAATCTCCATCATCCACGCCACACGGGTCTGCCCGCCCGGTATCTGGATAATGACCTGATGCGCGTACTCCGCCACCTGTTGCCAGCCCGCCCCGTAATCCACGGAGCGGAACACCCCCCTGTCCTTCACCGTGGCCAGCAGCAGGGCATGTTCACCGTCATGCGACCCGGCAAGCGCCTGCATCTCTCCCTCGCTTTCTATCGGCGCATTAACCGGATGCCACGTATCCCCCGCGTCATCAGAGCGCATCATGCGGCCGCCGCTCATAACCATCAGCACGTCGCCCAGCACTATGGGCGGCAGGCAGTCCCCTTCCAGCACCATGTCCCATCTGTCTTTATCAATATCGCAACGCCACAGGTCCTCGCGGGTGGCCACAAAAAGATACCGCTTACCGCCCGGCACGGCTGCCCAGTCTGCCCTTTCTGTCCTGTCTGGCTGGCCTGTCCGATCTGGCTGGTCTGTCCGGTCTGGCTGGCCTGGCATGGCACGCACAGGGGTCACGGCGGTCATGCCCACAATATGCCTGCGCGGTTTCCACGGCCACGGCACATTGCTCCACGCCTTGCCCTTATCCACGCTCACCATGGGCGAAAGCCGCGAATACCAGTACACCCGGTCATGAAAATAGGCGGGCGGCGCGGAGCCGGCGACATCCTTTATATTGTCGCTGCGCACCAGCGACCAGTTCTCTCCCCCGTCGTGGGAGTAGTACACGCCGCTCATGTCGCTGCCCACCAGCATGAAATCCCTGTCAAACGGCGACACGGAAGGAGAAAAGATGCCGCCGCCGCCACCTATGCCCCGCACGGAAAACACGCCATCTGCTGCCCCCGCCACCACCGGAAAAACGGACAGGAGCACAGCGGTCAGCAACACCGCACACTGCAAACGCGCCGCCCATGCACCAACAAACCGATACACCACCATACCTGCTCCTTTCCCCGGCAGCGGGCACGGCAAAGGCACAACGCCACGCCGTTCCCAGCCCCCGTTCCTATCGTCCACCGCTCAACGCGCTCTGTAGTGAAGAATAACCCACCTTGCACAACTCCCGCACAGGCTCCAGACCAGCACCATACCGCATAGCACTCAGGGCAGACCGGGCGGCATCACCCAACCTCCCCTTTTTCCGCATCCAGTACGCATGCTCCATATACTCCTGAACAAGACGCTTCCGGAGCGTCTTCCTGTACCGAGCAAAATCCTCATCACGCATATACGACTCAAACAGCTTGATATGATTCTCCACACAGCAGATACTTCTATCCAGCGATGCAGCCGTTATGCCGCCTGCGTGCCTGTTGTATATTCCGGTAACATCATTGGCGCAGGCCATAACATGCCCGCCTCTTCTGCTCAGCCGAACACAAAAATCCAAATCGTCAACAGAGAACATTTCTTCATCAAAATACATGCCTTCAAAGGCAGACGCTTTGGCAACCAAAGCCTGCATATGAATGAACGATTCATTCAGCAGCACTTTCACCACATCACCTTCAAGCACATAAAGGCATCCGGAAACATGCCGCCTGTCCATTGCCTGAAAAAGCGGCTTCCTTTCAAACCAATTAAAAAGATGCTCTCCAGTTTCATAATCAACCACGGAGAAATCATTAAAAACGATATCAACCCCATCTCGCTCGCAATATTCTATGCTCTTTTTGAGATGCCCGGGAAGCCATACATCATCTGAATCAAGAAAGCTTATATACTTTCCGTTGGCATTCATAAGTCCGGTATTTCTCCCCCCGGCAGGCCCTTTTCTTCTCACATTTCGCATGATCCATATATTCGGGTACGTCCTTTGCATCTCAGAAACAAGTTCCCATGTCGTGTCTGAAGACCAATCGTCCACCACAAGCAGTTCCAGATCATCCATTCCCTGCTCGGCAACAACGCTGAGAATCGCCTTCTCAATAAACCGCTCACTGTTGTAGGCAGGCATGATCACGGAAACAAGAACAGACATGACATCTCCTTTGTGCTGCAACAAAGCGTTCCCCAAAAACATCAGTGCTTACGGCCCCACCAACATCGGTATCCGCCCCCGGAAGGCACGCCGCGCCGCCCTTCCGCCTGCCGCTCGCCTTCCCCGCACAGGCTGTCCGCCGCTTCTTCCGGGCTTCGTCCACATCTCGTCCATATTCGTCCGGCTCGTCCGTCTCCGCCCGACTCAATCCCCGGTCACGCCCACTTAACCCCCCGGAAAATAACACTTTTATCAATTCTCTCCCGGTGCGACAGAACAAACTCCATCAGCTCCCCAAGCACCTCGTCCGTCAGCAGCGTCGGCTCAAGACCAAGCCCAATCAATCCCGTATGTGCCGGATTATAATAATGTTTTTCAAGCTCCTTGCGCGGATTCGGCAAATTCTGAACAGTAACCCCAAGCCCCATATCCTTACCCACCCGGCACACCATCTCCGCCAGTTGGTTCACAGAAAAAGTCTCCGTAAACTGGTTAAATATCTTCAATTCTCCCCTCTCCGCCGGATTCTCCATCGCCAGCCGCACACAGCTCAGCGTATCCCGCAGGTTCAAATATCCCCGCGTCTGCCCGCCCTGCCCGTATACGGTGAGCGGGTATCCCGCCACAGCCTGCACCACAAACCGGTTCAGCACCGTTCCGAACAGCTCGTCATAATTGAAGAAAGGCAGCAATCCCGCATCATGCCCCGTCTCTTGCGTAAACACGCCGTACACCGGCCCCTGCATCAGGTCAGTCACCCGTATGCCCCACGTACGCACGTAGAACCACAGCAGATCCGTATCCATAATCTTGGTGGTGTGGTACAGGCTCGATGCCTGCCGGGGGTACATAAACCGGTGGCTGCGCCCCTTGTGCTCCACGTCCAGCCAGCCTTCCTCAATGTCTATGTTCGGCGTGCCGTACTCGCCCATGGTTCCCAGCTTCACGATGTGTGCATCCGGGCAGAACTCGCGCACGGCGAACACCATATTGGCCGTTACCTGCAAATTGTTGTTCAGCGTCAACGTAGCGGAACGCCTGTCCAGCATGGAATACGGCGCAGAGGGCTGCTCCGCGTAGTGCACCACCACCTCCGGCTGAAAATCGCGAAAAACGTCCGCTGTCACATCCCATTGGGCCAGATCGCCAAAATAGGTCTGTATCCTGTGACCCGAAAGACTCTCCCACAACCTCACCCGCTCATGCAGGTTGGGCACGGGATAGAGTGCCTGCGCATTCACCTCACGGCAGATATTTCTGCGCAGGTAGTTATCCACCACGGCAACAGTGTGCCCGTGCGCGGAAAGATGCATGGCCGTAGGCCAGCCAAGGTATCCGTCACCACCCAGAATCAAAACGTTCATCACTCCCCCCGGTTGTTGCGCGGCTATTCGGCCAACAGGTCATGCGCCAGCAAAAACTGCCGCAGGGCTTCCTGCGTCAGCGGGGCCTCATTGCCGGAATGATACGGCTCAGCCACGGACTCACGCAGCAATCCATTGTAATTATACTGTATTTCCTTGTAGTAATTCCTGAACGCCGGCAAAACCACAAAATAGCGTTCCAATTCCAGCGTACGTCGCGTTTCTTCCAGACTCATCAATTCCTCATACATCTTCTCACCGGGCTTGGAGCCGATAATGGCTATCTCCACGCTGTCCGGGTCGTGCCCATACCTCGGAGCCAGTTCCCTGATCATCACCTCCGCAAGGTCCCGTATGCGTATGACCGGCATCTTGGTGATAAAAACTTCTCCTCCCCGCACATCAGTGGAAGAGTCGATCACCAGCTCAGCCGCCTCCTGAATGCTCATAATGAAACGGGTCATGGAATTATCGGTAACAGTAACGGGACCGCCCCGCCGGATCTGCTCCCGGAAGATGGGAATGACTGACCCGCGCGAGCCAAGCACGTTGCCAAACCGGGTGGACGCAAACCGCGTCACCCCGTTGCGTGCGTTGCTGTTTGCCGCCGTCATAAGCCGCTCCCCCATGAGCTTGGATGTGCCCATAACGTTGGTGGGGTTCACCGCCTTGTCCGAACTGGTAAAAATCACGCGGTCCACCCGGCAAGCTGTTGCCGCCTCAATAATGTTCTGCACGCCCACAATATTGTTCTGCACGGCCTGCATGGGCGCACGCTCACACAGTCCCACATGCTTGAAGGCAGCGGCATGAAAGACGATATCCACATCCTCCATCTTGGCCTTAAGGTCCTGCTGGTCGCGGATATCCGAAAGAAAGAAGGTCATGCCGCCACGCCCGTTCCACTCCTGTTCGGCAAAAAACAGTTCGCTCTCGTTGTTATCCAGCCCGATGAGCTCCCCCACCCCGTATGTGTGGACAAGATGTGTAACCAGTTCCTTGCCCACAGTGCCGCAGCAGCCTGTGACCATGACCCGCTTGTCCGAAAAAAACGATTTCATGCAACGCTCTCCTGTTCCGGTATATTGCGCCTGTCTCTGACAACGCGGGCAGGATTTCCCACCGCAACCGCATAGTCCGGTATGTCGTTTACAACCACACTGCCTGCTCCGATAACGCACTTGCGGCCCACATTGGCCATAATAACGGCCTTGTTGCCTATCCAGCTGTCCTCGCCAATGTGCACTACCTCGTGCCTGCGTCCCTGCAGGCGAATGGGGGTATCCACATCATCGAAAACATGATTCCTTCTTCCTCCGATAACGGAAACATAGCTGCCGATTATGCTATCCTTGCCGATGACCGATTCCGCGATGATGCTGTACGGGCCGATATAGACCCCTTCCCCGATGGAAACGTCCGCATAGGGAAGCAGTACACCGAAATCCAGCGCCACGGACCGATGGCACGAGCGCAGAACCGCTCCGTAAAACTCGGCCCGTGCATACCGCCCCACCACGCCGGGCAGCAGGGCAAGCACCTGTGTACACCCCGGTGAAAGCACCCCGGAGCCTCCCGCGAGTACGCGGTTCAGCAGCACCAGCGGCAGCACCGTCAGGGCAAAAAGCAGACGGACAGCTTTCTTTACCGTTTCCCGCACGGCATTCTCTCCTGTTCCTGTGCAACGTCCGCCGTCACAGTTTTCCTCCCCGGTACAAATCGAGATATCTCCCCACTGCGGCATCCAGATCATAGGCGGCTTCCACACGCCTGCGACCGGCCATTCCCATCCGCGAGGCACGCGAAGGGTCTTTCAGCAATCCGGCGACAGCCCGTGCCAGAGCCTGTTCATCGCCCTCTGCAACCATATGTCCGTTCTCCCCCTCGCTGATGAGTCTGGGCACTCCGCCCACCCGTGTGGAAACCACAGGCAACCCTGCGGCCATGGCCTCCAGCAGAAACAGGGGCAGGCCCTCATCGCACGAGGAAAGCACCGCCACATCCGCCAACGGCAGAATCTCGTGCACATCTCGCCGGGGACCGAGAAAATACACACTGTCCGCCAGACCCAAGGCGGCTGCATCGTCACGCAATGGCTCTGCAAGGCTGCCCGTGCCTGCCACCAGCAGCTTCGCCCCCGCCACCTCGCGCACCACCTGCTGCCATGCCCGCAGCAACATCTGGTGGTTCTTCACCGGCTCCAGCCGGGCTACGATAACGGCAACCCGGTCATCATCTCCCAACCCCAAATCCGCCCGGCGCAGCGCGCCAGTTCCGGAGAATCGCCTTATATCTATGCCGTTACCCACGGTAACCAGCGATTTTCCGGGCAGACCAAGCCGCTGTTCCATGAACAGACGGGTTTCGTCGTTCACGGCGGTAATCCAGCGGCAAAACCGCGCCAGAAAAGGCATGAGCAGGCGCCCTTTGGCGGTATCAAGCGACCAGAATTCGTGCTCGGTGTGCACTATGGGCGTGCGGGTCAGCACGGCGGCGGGAACAGCATGAAACAGCATGTACATGTGGTGGGTATGGAGCGCGTGGGGCCGGAATTCCCTGACCAGCCTGAAGAGCCGGTACATGGCTCCCAACATGCTCCCCTCCCCCCGGTTCAGGGCGTGCGCGGCAATACCCGCCGACCTGAATTCCCCGGAAAGCGGACCGTCATGCTCCAGTGCCACAACCATGTTCGCATGCCCCTGCTCGCCAAGCCGCAGGGCCACCTCCCGGGCCACGGTCTCGGAGCCGCCTATCCCGAAGGAATACACCACATGCAGTATCCGCAGGGGAGAAGCAGGAACGGATGACTGGCTCATGCGGTCCTCCCTGCGGGCACGAGCGCGCCCAGCCGGTTGTAAAAGTCCACGTGGCGGCGCACCCAGCTTTCCATGTCAAACCGCGTACGCACGTTCATATGCGCCGCCTGCCCATGCCTTTCCCGCAGAGGTGCATCCGCAAGATACGCATCCACCCGGACGGCAAGGGCGTCCATGTCTCCCACGGGGTACAGGGCACCGTTCTCTCCGTCCGCAACCACGGCACCGTTGCCGCCCACGTCCGGCACAACCGCAGGAAGCCCGTACGACTGCGCCTCCAGCAGGCACATGGGCGTTCCCTCCCATATCGAGGTCTGCACAAGCAGGTCGGCTCCGGTAAACACCTGATCCATCTCGGCCACAAAGCCCGTGAAGACCACGTGCCGTTCCACGCCGAGCCGCCTTGCCTCTTCCTTCAGTTCCGTCTCCAGCGCACCGTTGCCCAGCAGCAGATAGTGCGCACCGGGTTCGCCCCCGTTGCGCTCCACATCGCGGGCCACCAGCCGGAGGTAGAGGGGGAAATTCTTCTGCGGGCACAGCCTGCCCACGTTAATCACCACGGGCCTGTTCCCGCAAAGGCCGAACCGTTCCATCAGCCTTTCTCTTGCTGCGGCACGCCGCGCAGCAATGTCAGCGTATTCCGCAGGGCACTCAATGGCGTTGATAATGGCAGTCGCCCGGTCTCCGGCACTGTCCGATACGTGCGCCCGGAGAATCTCTTCCGAGCATCCCACCACGCCGTCGCACAGGCGCAGCCCCACATGCTGCACCAGCCGGATAAACGAAGATATCCACCCCGGCCGCAGAACCAGGCCATGCAGGGTATACACCACGGCAATATCCGCCAGTCCGCACTCGCGCAGCAGCAGCGCGTAGAACAGGGATTTGTAGCAATGGCAGTGCACAAGCCGCACGCCGTCTTCCTGCAGCTTCCGCCGCAACTCCATGAGCAGACGCACCGAAAACCGTGAACCGGTTCTGAAAAATCGCATGCGGGCCGTGTCGTCCCCCAGCGAACGGAAGAGGTTGGCATTGCCCGTGGCTCCCACGCGCTCTTCCACCACCATATACAGACGGCAATCGTATCCTGCCCTGTACGTTGCCCTGTGCAGGCTGGCGGCCACCTTCTCACGCCCGCCGAAATCGCCGGAAAAGCTCATATGCACAATGGAAGATGCCATTCCTGCGGTCGGCCTTGCTTTCCTCATGCCCCCTCCCCGCCGCGCGCCAGAATGCGGTCCGCAAACCAGAAGTAACGCTCCGTATAGCGTTCCGGGGTAAATTCCGTGCCGCACCGATGCAGGCCCGCTTCCCCCATGCGCCTGCACAGGGCAGGGTCGTCGAGCAGCATCGCCATCTTGCTGGCAAGGTCCGCGTCATCCTCACTGCGGAACAGAAGACCTGTCTCGCCGTCCGCAATCACATCGGGCACACCGCCCACCCGTGCGCCCACCACGGCCTTGCCGCACGCCATGGCCTCAATCATCACGCGGCCCATGGATTCCGTGCGCGATGCCAGCACGTAGAACAGGCACTGCTGGAAATAGGGAACGATTTCCCTGTGTGAGATGCCCGGCAGAAATTCCACACGGGCCGCATCGCCCACCATTGACTGATACGCAGCAAGGTCCGGGCACATGCCGATGATCTTGAGCCGCACGTCCGGGTACAGCGGGGCTATTCTGTTGAACGCGCGGATGAGCACATCCACGCCCTTAACCCAATACGGATGCCCCACCGTAAGAATGACTCTGCCCTCAGCGGCTGCATCCGGTCCAAACGCCTGCGTGCCAATAAAGGAAAAAAAGGAGTCACACACAGGCCCGCCTGCCCTGCCCGGACGCAGACGACCGAACCGATGTCCGTAGTCTTCCGCAAGCCGGGAGTTAATGAACTTTACAGCGTCCGCTCCTGCAAAGCTCAACCGCATCATGCCTGTTTTGACCCATCGCATGACGCGCGCCTTCAGGCTTTCCCGTTCTGCTTCCGGCCGGTAGAAATGGTCGGTATTCACCTCCACCAGCAGCTTTGCCCCGACCATACGCTTTACCAGCAGGCTGATGAGGCCGCAGATCATAGGATCATAACTGATGACAAGATCATACGTGCCGTGCCTGCGCGCATGCCGCAGGCAGAACAGCAGATACCGCCACTGGCGCAGCAAAACGCTGCCCCGGTGATAGGCACACCCGCGAAAGACAAAGTTGCCGGCTCCGCACTCCGCATAGGCGGGCGCCAGATGCAGCACATCGCCCCTCCAGCGTTCAGAAAGCAATGCGTACTTGGGCGCAAACCCGGGCACGGACGGATCATCAATGTAATAGCTGATAAACAGAACCCGCAGCGGCCTGCCCGTACCGGCAGCGCCCGTCTCATCGCCGGTGCCAAGCTTGCCGGCATAACCATTTGTATCGGCGGTCCCGCTCATGCGGCACCTCCGCACGCCTGTTCCACAACATGGCGCAACGTCTGCCCCACAACGCTCCAGTCAAACCGTTGCCGGACAAACTCCCGCCCCATAAGGGCAAGGCGCTCTCCTTCCGCAGGATTGCCCAGAAGTGTTGAAACAGCGTCTGCAAAAGACCGGGCCGTATCGCCGATAAGAATGTCGCGGCCATGCACCGCCCCAATCCCTTCCGCCCCCAGCGAGGTCGATACCACCGGCACTCCCGCCGCCATGGCTTCCAGAATCTTCAGCCGCGTTCCGCCGCCCACAAGCAGAGGCACTATGGAAACAGCCGCCCTGTGCAGGTAAGGGCGCACATCGTCCACAGCCCCCGTGACCACAACCCCCTTGCCCCCCATGGCACGGATGCGGTCGGGCGGGTTCTTGCCCACAACATACACCGTAAGGTCAGGATGCCGTTCCCGCAGCAGGGGCAGCACCTGCGCATGGAAATACTCCACGCCGGAAATGTTTGCGTGATAATCCATGCTGCCCACAAAAACGAGGCTCATCGGCTCCCTGTCGCTTCCGTTACGTGCATGCAGGGCGCAGTCCACACCGTTGGGCACCACATGAACCGGCACCCGGATTCCGTTGCGTTCAAGTAATGCCCTGTCTTCCGCCGAGCAGACAAAAACCGCATCAAAGCCCTCTGCCGTGCGCTGCTCATACCTTCCCAGCTTGGCAGCGGTAACGGATGCGTATACCCGTTTGAAAATATTATCGCAGTTTGCGGCAAAACGGGCCATCAGGTCGGATTCCACATTGTGCATATCCAGAAACCGCCGGGCCCCTTTCACAAGCGGCGCGTACTGCGCCATGACGATATCCTCCACCAGTGCCAGATCATACGCGTTGCGCCCTGCAAGCTCCCGGACAGCGCGGGCAAACTCCGCATCGCCATAGTTCAGCACGGAAAACGGCGTGGGCAGCACAAGGCCGCACAGCAGGTCCGATGCCGCGTACGCTTTCACACGGGGCACCACCACAACGTCCCTGCACAGGGCCTGCAGCACCTCCGGGCAGCCGGAATGGCCGGGTTCCCCGAAGACAACCATATCCACAGGCCTGCTCCCGGACGCCAGTGCCCGGAGAAGATGAAAGGTTCGCAGCTTCCATCCATCGTCAAGAGGATAGGGCACGCGGCCCGCAAGCATCAGTATGCCGGACATCACACCTCCGCCCGCGTGCGCATGTTGAACGGTCCCAGAGCGAGAACCTGAGCCTCCTCAACCATACCGGAATGCTGCATGGCCTTTCGCGAAGCCACATTGTCCCAATGCACCACCGTACATACCTTCTCCACACCCAGACCGCGCAGACGCCGGAATGCCTCCGCCAGCGCAGCGGAGCATATGCCCTTGCGGCGATGTTCCGGAAGCGTGACAATATACCCTATCTCCGCCACACGGCTGCCTATCCGCAGAAAACGGCTGTGGCCGCCCTCATAGTACAGCCAGTGCAGGTAGACGATCTCTCCGTTCTTCAGCACCGCATGGCAACCGGAGACCTCGTGCATACGGTCGGTGTAAAATTCCTTGGGAAGGCCCTGTGTTGCAGACCTGTAGACATCCAGTTCATCAGGATGCAGTTCCGCAAATTCATATCCGTTCACGCTAAATGCCCCGTCCTTTCCTATGTCTGCCAGGTGCACCGCATACACGCAGAACCTGTTAACCCTCAGGCAACTGTAATAGACAAATTTACAATACCCGCGCAGCCCGCCGCCATACTGCGACCGGACCGACTCGCCAAGGTGCCCCAGCGAATGGACGACACGTCGCCATACATTACGCATCGGCAGCCTTCCTTTGCTGCGCAGGCACGCGGAAATCCCCGCGCAGGTGACATTTCCATACAAGCGTGGAGCACGAGGCCATGAAAATGATCTGCGAGCTGAAGGCAACGGATAAGAACTGCCCGCCTATGAAAAAGGCGAGCCACGCGCATTCAAGGCCGGAAAGCAGCGCATATGCCCGCATGTTGTTCGGCGTGCGCCGCACCTGTGCCCGCATCCGCCTTGCCTGCCGCCACGACACAGCGAAGATGGACAGCAGAATCAGGGCTCCCGGAATACCCAGTTCTGTCGCAACCTGCAGGATGAAGTTGTGCGTCACCACCCCCCTGCTCTGGTTGTTCACCTCCGATTCCACAAAGATAAAATTGTGCATGCCCACCCCGAAAACCGGATTCTCCTCGACGAGGGACATGGCCCGCTCCCATACCATCATGCGCCCGTGCTTGTGGGTCAGGTTGTAGTCCTGCTCCGTGTCTCCAAGCCGGTCAAACCGCTCCCGTATACCGTCGGGCATGAACAGAAACACGGCAGAAACCGTGACGGCAATGAGCAGAATCTTTTTCAGAAACATGCCGCTGTCGACAAGATAGGCGTAGCTCAGCACCACACACAGCGCGATAACTCCGCCACGTGACCCTGTACAAAGCACCGCTCCCGCCCCCAAAACCATGCCGAACAGAAACGCCATGCGGAAGAAACCCCGCTCCCCCCTGAAAAAGTAATAGAGAAACGGCATGAGCACGGCGATAAGCAGAGCACCCTCGTTAGGGTCCAGCGTGTAGCCTCCGGCATCAGCCCTGCCCATGGACGCTCTGGCTATAATGGACGTGCTGAACACGAGCATGCCCAGCAGGAGCACGCGAACCACCTTGTACAGGTCGTTCATGCTATCAATACTTTTCATGAACAGCAGAAAAAACACCATATTCTTCAGAAACGACACACCCCCGGCAATGCTGGCACTGGGCCATACCCCCATCGTGGCAGAAATGAACAGCCAGATGACAAAGAGGACATACAGGCGCACCTGCGGCAACCGCCGCCACGGCACGCGCACCGCCCCCTTGGATGTGAGGATGCAGAACAGACAAAGCAGAATCACCAACTTGCCCGGGTCCGCATACACCAGATACGGCACCATCTCGTGCAGTCTGGGCAACGCCATAACCGCCAGCAGGGTTATGCCCGTCAGCGAACAACTACTGCGTATGCCAGCCCGCCGCACCGATACCGCCGTATCAACAGGCCCCCGGGTCTCGCTGATCATCAGCACGCTCCCCGCAGGTCGGCCGCAGCCGGAACCGCCGTATCCGCCATACGTTCTGCAACGGGGTCGCGCCCCGTAAACAGCCCGTTACGGGCGCATAAATCCGCATAGGTCCCCACCGGACTGGCCTTGCCGTTCTCAAAAACAAAAATCGTATCGCACTTCTCAAGGGTGCTCAGCCTGTGCGCAATAATCACAATGGTCATCTCCCCGGCCAGTCCGGCAATGGATTCCATGACCTTGCGCTCCGTATCAGCATCAAGGGCACTGGTGGCCTCATCAAGCACAAGCACATCGGCCCCCTGATACAGTGCCCTCGCAATGCCTATCCGCTGCCGCTGACCGCCGGAAAGACACACCCCCTGCTCGCCGATGACCGTATCGTACCCGTCGGGCATGTTCTGCATCACATGCTCATGAATACTGGCCGCCTTGGCTGCGTTCACCAACCGCGCCTCATCCACCTCTGATGCGGGCACCCCAAGGGCTATGTTCATCTTTACGGAGTCATCCAGAAGATTGATGACCTGCGGCACATAGCCTATATGCCTGCGCCATGCCCGGATGTTCCCGGTATCGATAGGAACGCCGTCCACAAGAAGCCTGCCGCTGTCCGGCGCAAGAAGCCCCAGCAGCATATCTATGGCGGTGGTCTTGCCCGCCCCGGTCGTCCCCACAATGCCGACCATCCTGTTCCTGCCGATGATCATATTCAGCCCGTCCAGCACCGGTCCGGCTTCCTGCGCGTAGGCGAACGACACATCCTCGAACCGGATTTCCCGCTCAAAGGAAACTGCACCGGCATGGGCTTCCTGTTCCGCTTCATCCACCTTAAAGCGGCTGAAGTCACTGTGCAGCAGGTCCAGGGCGGGCAGATAGAACCGTATGTTCGTCATGCCCGCAAACACCTGCTGCAACGCGGGCATCATCTTCATGCCCCCCAGCGCATACACCCCCAGAAGCGGCAGAATATGGCCTATGTTCCAACCAGATATGAAGAACACCATAACAAGTACCACCATGGCTCCGTATGCCACCACCTCAAGGCTGTAGCGCGGGCTCATGGCAACCACCTCGTTTACCGTGCACTGCCGTGCAAATGATTCCGAAGCATCTGCAAACTTGTCATAAAAAAACAGTTCGCGGTTCGCGGCCTTCACTTCCTTGATGCTTCTGAATGTTTCACCGGCAATACGGAACCTGCGCTCCGTTGCCTCCAGTCTTTTTTTGGAGACACGCTCCATGACACGCCGCGTAAGAACATAGGCAAGAACATAACTTCCGCCAAAACACACAAACACCGCCAGCGAAACCAACGGGTTTATGAAGATCATAAAGATCATTATCGCAATGACTATGGCGCAACGTGAGAGTATGATCATGGCATTCTGCAGAACATAACAGCATACGGATGCCACCTCACCCAGCACGTTCTTGATGATGTCGCTTGAGTTATGATCAAAAAAGAATCTGTACGGTTGCAGAATATACATCCTGAACATGCGCTTCGAGAGTGTGTAGTTGGTCATATGCGTGAACCGCAGCATTGCCCACGTCACAGCAAACCGGACAGCATTGGAGACCAGCAGCATGCCCAGCGAGAATATTCCGCAGTACATGATGAATTGTTTTTCGCTCTCGGCGCCGAGCATTCCATAGGCCATATTTACCCAGCGGTTCTCCTGAATGATGCCGGGGTCGCCCACCAGCGCCAGAAGCGGCATGACCGAGGCAAGCCCCATCACCTCAAAGACGGCAACCGCCATCTGCAGCATCAGCAACAGCACAACGGTGCGTCTTTCCGACCGGCTCAGAATATCCAGCAATTTTCTGGCGGGCATGAACACAGGCATTCCTCCTCGTTGCTACTGCGCTCTGGGCGCCCATCGCACAACAGTTTCACCGCGCAGACATCGTACCAGCCCCGTCACGCCGCTCGCATGCATAAGCAGAAACAGATACGGCAGCTTCAGCATCCCGTTGTCCGCATTGCGAAACGTAATGGCGCAGGCATAAAACAGCCCCTGCATGAACAACACCGCACCATACAGGGGCGATGCAGCGGCAAGCGGGACATTCAGCGCAAAAATGGCAGCCATCAGCGGCAGAACCAGCCACCGCAGCACCTTGTGCGACACAACCTGCCAGAGAAAGCCCCACTTTCCCGCACGGGCAAGCGCACCGGCGCAGGTCAGCACCACCAGCCACGATTGCGTCATGATGCGTCTTTGTCGCCGGTATTCGTTCCCGCCGGTTCCCGGCGTTTCCTCGGTGCAGAAAGCCCCCTCGCACTGCACGGGCAGCCTGCCCGCCAGTACCACCTGTATGGGGTGCAGCAGGTCGTTGATAAGCGCAGGGTCCAGCGCCTCGTACAACGCTCTGCGCATGGCGTAGATGGCACCGTCAGCACCCACAATGCCGAACAGGCGGGACTCCATGCGTTTGAGCATGTCTTCGTAACGGCGGTACATTCCGTCACCGCCCGCCGCCGTGTACATGGTGGTGCCGCTCGCCAGTCCCACCATGGGGTCCGCGAACTCCGCCACCAGATGCCGCACCGCGCCGGAATCCAGCATGGAGTTGGCATCGGTGAACAGCAGTATCTCGGCATCCGTCTCAGCCACAGCGCGGTTCAGAGCCACGGTCTTGCCCATGTTGCGGGGCTGCACGAGCAGACGCACCCGCGCATCGGAGCATGCCCGAACCACATCGTCCGTTCCGTCCGTACTGCCGTCCGAAACCACAACAAGCTCCAGCCTGTCGGGCGGATACTCCAGTTCCAAAAAATTCCGTATTTTCGCCTCTATGACACGCACTTCGTTATACACAGACACAATCACCGCCACGCGGGGCTCGCTGTCATGCGGCTGCCGCACACTGCGGCGAGGCAAAACACGCCCGGCAAGATGCAGCACGGCGGGATACCCGGCAAACACATACACAAGTAACAGGGCGCACACCCAGAACAACACTTCCGTCATCATGCCGCCCGTCCTTTGCGCATGGCCTGCACCGCTTCGTCCACCGCAGCTTCCGTGACATAGCAGTGGGTGGGCAGGGTCATGAGTTTTTCCGCCAGCAGGGCGGCACCGGGATACGGGCCATTGCCGCGCCTGTGCGGTTTCAGCTCATCCAGTGCGTCCAGGCTTTGCGGGTAGCCGCGCACAATGCCGAACTCCTGCAACGCCTCCGCCTGTTCCATAACGGGAACCCGCAGCCATACCGGTTCCGTATCCGGCAGGGGCGCAATGCAACCAGCACCGTCACCTTTCAGGCGTGACCGCCATAAAGCAGCCACGGCCCTGCGCCGGGCATTTATATCCGGCAACCGTGCCAGCATGCGTCGGCCCAGCGCGGCCTGAAATGCCGTAAGTCCGGCCACGGCAAACTCCGGCGCAAAGTGCGACTCTCCAAGGCGGAGCCACGGCAGCCCGGCAGGAATCCAGTACAGCCGCGGATGCAAAAAAAAGCACAGCACCAGCGCCATAATGGCGGTCTTCATCTGCCGTAGAACGGAAGGGCTGCGCAGGGGCATAGCGGTCAGTGCCCGCGCAAGGCGCTCGTCATCCGTTACCAGAATACCCCCGTCCACGGCAGATATGGTCTTGCCACGGCTCATGCTGAACAGGCCCAGCGTACCCGCTGTTCCCGCCTTGCGCTGCCCGCTGCCGACGTTCGCAACTCCTTTGGCGGCCTCGGTGTCATGGATGGAAGCTGTGGCCCCCATCGCCTGTGCCGCATCGTCCAGAACAGGAATGCCCCGCTCCGCCGCCAGGGTCAGCACCGTCCGCATATCCGCAGGCAGGCCGTAAAAATGGCAAACCACAATGCACAGTGTTTTCCCGGTTATGGCCGCCGCAAGGCTCTCCGGCTGCGGGCTCATGGTCTGCGGGTCAAGGTCATACAGGCGCACCTTCAGCCCCGCATGCACCACGGCAGACGGTACGGAATAGGACGTATAGGCGGGAAGCAGCACCTCGTCCCGCTGCGGATGCAGCGCTTGCAGCGCCGTAAGCCCGCAGCTCATGGCCGCCCTGCCGGATGAAAAGAAAAAAACATGTTTCTGCCCGCTGAACGCTTCCACATCCCTGCCAAAGCCTCGCAACGCCTCGTCCCCGCTGAACACTGCGGCCAGAGCGGCAACCATGTCCGCAAGCGTAAACGGCATTCCGGCCGGTGCCAGCATCTTCCTGCTCACGGAATGCACCTCACAATATGCGGCCCCATGAACGTAGCCACGGAAACCGGCAGCCGCTTCCAAATTCGTATGGGCAGGTCGTATTTGGGATTATCCGGATTCACACCGGGCAGGCGCGCGCCCTCTGCCAGCAGATAGTGCCAGTACAGTTGAACCGGTTCCGCTCCCCACTGCTTCTTGAAGCGGTATGTTCCCTTGTCCGGCGTGGACCGGCCAAAGTCGAACACCGTGCAACCCAGTTCGCAGGCATGCCTGAGCATACCCCAATACAACAGATTGTTCGGGCACAGGGAGTTGAATTCCCGCAGGGAAGAGGCCCAGGGAATCTCAAACACGCCCCGGTGCCACACCCCCACCCCGCCTGCGATGCAGGCATTGCCGTGCCATACGGAAAACACGCGCGACTCGTCCGCAAACATATCCAGAACAGCCTCAAACAACTTTCTGGAATAGACAGGGGTACCCAGGTCGCGCATATTCTTGGCAAAAACGTCATAAAAAGCGGCGAGCAGTTCCGGGCCGCCGCTGCGAAATTCCAGCCCCACCTTCTCGGCCTTGCGGATCTGATTACGCACCTTGGCGCTGAAGCCGTTCCATAATGCATCCGCTGTTCCGGGCAGTGCAAGACGCATGGTCACCTTGTGCGTGCTCGCTGGCAGGCCATCCATACGCCAGCCCATATTCCGCAGTTCCACAAACCCCGCCCGTGTATGCACCAGCAGCTCGCGGGCCTTGTCCAGCAAAGCCCCGCGCGCCTGCGCGTCATGCGCCAACAGCCCGCCGTAGTTAAAAAACGGAAGCGAATTCAAGGAACTGCCAAAAACCATACTGCGCACATGCACCAAGGGCAGCACGCCGCGCACGCTTCCTTCCCCGTCGCGCACCCATAGCGGATACACCGCATGCCCGAACACGCGCACCACAAGCGCAAGCCACCGGCTCCTGTGGTAGTTCACAGCATCGGCGCATGCGTCCACAAAGCGGTCCCATTCTTCCGCATCGTGTCCGCTGGCCAAATCTGCCACCGAAGCGGCACACATTCCCCTCGCCATCACTCCCCCCTGTCCCGCCCGCAAACTCAACCGGCAGTCCGGCTGTATTTGTCTTCCAGGCGGACAATATCGTCTTCGCCGAGGTAGCTGCCTGTCTGCACTTCTATAAGCTCAAGCGGAATCTTCCCCGGATTCTCCAGCCGGTGCACATGACCGAGCGGAATATAGGTAGATTCATCCTCACACAGGATGAACTCTTCATCTCCATTAACAATGCGGGCTGTTCCGCGAACCACAACCCAGTGCTCCGCCCTGTGGAAATGCCTCTGCAGCGAGAGAACCTCGCCCGGCTTCACCACAATCCGCTTCACCTGAAACCGGTCACCCGCCACAATGGACTCAAAGCTTCCCCACGGCCTGTACACCACCGTGTGTTCCTGCGTTTCCCTGCGGCCCGCACGGTCAAGCTGCCCTATGGCGGTCTTCAGGTCGTCCAGAGCATCGTTGGCGGCCACCAGTACGGCGTCCTTGGTCTCCACCACCGTCAGGTCCTTCAGCCCCAGTCCCACCACAAGACGGTCAGAAGAACGCACATAGCTGCCGCTGCACCCCTCCGCCAGCACATCGCCAAAAAGGCCGTTGCCGTTGCCGTCCCGCGGCTGCACCGCATGCAGGGCAGCCCACGACCCCAAATCGCTCCACTGTCCGTCAAAGGGCACCACCTCCATGTCCTGCGCATGCTCCATAACCGCATAGTCGATGGAACGCGCAGGGCACCGGCGAAACGCCTCTTCACCCAGCCGGATAAAATCCAGATCGCTGTAACTGCCCGCCACGGCCTCGCGGCACTCCCTGAGTATTTCCGGCGCATGCCGCTCCAGTTCCTGCAGATACACGGATGCCCTGAACAGGAACACACCGCAGTTCCACAAATAGCCGCCGGATGCCACAAAGCTCTCGGCAGTGGCCGGATCGGGCTTTTCCACAAACCTGTTCACGGCCAGCACGCCCGGTGCAGCCTGTTCGCCTGTCCGGATATACCCATAGCCGGTATGCGCACATGTGGGTGTTACCCCAAGACATACCATGCGCCCCTGCGCCGCCCGCTCCCCCGCCGTTGCCACGGTTCGGGCAAAGGCGTGTGCATCGGCAATGCAGTGGTCAGCCGGGGTCACCAGCAGAACCGGGTCTTGCTCCAGTGCCATAAGCGCCGTCACCGCCACGGCAGGAGCCGTATCCCGCCCGCACGGTTCCAGCACAAGCCGCCCGGCCACCTGTCCGTTGCGCATCTGCTCGGAAACAAGAAAACGATGGTCATTGTTACAGACAATCAGGGGCGGCAACGCTCCGGCTATGGACATGCATCGGGCAAGGGTATCGGCAAAGAGCACCCTGCCCTCCGTTACTTCAATAAACGGCTTGGAGCATTTGACTCTGGACAGAGGCCAGAGACGGGTTCCGTTTCCTCCACAGAGTATGACCGGCTGCAACATGAACATTTCTCGCGGTATCAACAGGTTTGCATCGGGGAGACATAACAACGTGCCGCTGGTAGCCAGTTCTATGCCAAAGGGTTTCCATACATTTATCAGGATATATTTCAGGGTGATACAAGATGCCCCCATCGCCCGCAGTTCCAAAGAAAAAGGAAAAGTCCGATAAAAACAGACAGGGGCGCAAAGCCGCAATGCTTACGCCCCAATCCGGAAGACGACACATAACCTTCTGCCTTCATGTATAATTTCATATCCGGCAGAAGAATCTGATAAAACCGGACACCACTCCTTGCGGCCCCCCGGGGCGTATCAGCCGGAACACAGAAATCAGGCCACCTTCCGGCCCGGACCGTCATCCGGCACCCCGACCGGGATACGCCGTGCGGAGCATGTCCGGAAAAGCCGGACATCGGCAGACGCATCGGCAGTGACCACTCTCAGGCATGCCCGTATCACGGCAAAGACCTATGTGGCCTCCCCCCTTGCCGACATGGCAGATGCCGCCCGAAAACTGTTGCCCTCACCGACTCAACTGTCGGTTTGCCTTACACATAACCCCCTTCATTTCCTTCACCACAGCGGCACAATCACCGTTACAGGACTTTGGCACGCATAATGCTCACAGATGCCCAATTCAGTCTGAAAAGCACTCTGAGAGGAAATCCGGGAGGAAACTATTTATGCATACACTGAGACACACACTGGCATGCGGTGCCGCACTCATTGCCCTTCTTATCCTGTCTGCTCCGGCCTTTGCGAGCACGGTATCGTTTACAGATACCAGCAAGGTCTGGCCCGGTTTCAACGCCAAAGCGGGCGAAGATGTTCACGGCATCCCCGACATCCTGTCCGGCGAAGTTAGCGGGCACGGCGGGCTTGATTACCTGAGCATCACCTACCAGAGCGACTACGCCCTGCGTCAGGGGAGCAAATTTAAGAACCTCACCGACTACGGAAAGCTCTGGAACCAGCTGGACTTCGGCAATATCTTCATCAACACGGACCCAAGCGCCAACAACGACTGGGACATCATCATTCAGGCCACGTCCGGTAATCAGTGGACCATCTACAGCGTTGTGGTTCCCTATGTGAACAACGACTACATCATGAGCAGTTCCCCCAGCGGCACCCCCCGCACGGGTCACCCCGTAGCCATAGACCTTTCCAGCTATGATGCAGTTGCCATCGGCACAGCCACCTACAGCGGCTGGCAGGTTCCGGCGGGCGCGGGGGTGGATACTCCGGTAACTTCCTCGTGGCTGTTCTCTCTCTTCGAAGGCTACTCCTGGAATTTCCTGGAAGACACCTTCATTCTGGGCCTTACCGTGACCTGCGCAAACGATGTTCTGTACCAGCGCATCGCCGTTCCCACGCCGGAGCCCTCCACATGGCTCCTGTTCGGAATCGGCCTTGCCGCACTGCTTTTCTTCAAGCGGCACAGAGACAGTCGCGAAGCATAGCACTCGCAGATTATTAAACGTAGTCCGGCCATCCCGGCAACAAGGCGCAATCCATCAGGACTGCGCTGTTGCCGAGATGGCCGGACACTGTTGCTCCATAGCAACACAGAAGAGTGGCATCGGAAGAGATTTCTCTCTAGACATTATTGAGACAGAACAACATAAAAAAAATGACAACATACAATATGATAGATGTGCACTGCGTCTTTTTTTCAAATTGTCACGTATCCGCAATGGACATAAAATAAAGAATGCGCTACGTCATACGGTCAAGGCTCTCATCATTCTTTTCATGCAGATTCTGGTTGACGGGGTGCTTCAGCAGAGGGGGGCATGTAACCGAAACCGAAGGGGGCTCCGCCGCAAGGCGGGACAACGGGGAAGGGACATGGCGAATATTCTGATCATTGACGACAGCATCATCCTGTGCACGTCACTGGATGCGAATCTCAAAAAAATGGGACACTCCAGCCGGTACGCCACATCGATTAACGATGCGGTCAAGCGCATGGAGGAAGAGCGGGCAGACATCATCTTTCTGGATGTGAACCTGCCGGAAGGCAGCGGCATCACATTCATTCCCAAGCTGCTCTCCCTGTCTCCCGCGTCCAGCATCGTCATCCTGTCCGGAGAGGGAGACGGTGAAATCATTACAGATGCCTTTGCCGCAGGGGCCAAGGACTATCTGCTCAAACCTGTTTCCCGTGCAAGATTGGAAAAGGTTGTCCGCAACCTCATCCGGCACGGCATTCCGGAATGCGCAAACCTCACGCTTGCCCGCGAAGAAATCATCGGCAGCAGTGCCGCCCTCATGACCAGCCTGCACAAGCTGGCCCTTGCCTGCAAGGCAAAGGGCAACGTCCTCATCACCGGAGAGACAGGTACCGGCAAGGAACTCTTCGCCCGCGCGCTGCACAAGAACAGCGACCGCGCCGACAAGCGATACATAGTGGTAGACTGCACCAACCTGCCAGGATCACTGGCAGAAAGTCTGCTCTTCGGGCATGACAAGGGCTCTTTCACGGGCGCGGATCAGAAGAAGAAGGGGCTTTTCCACCTCGCGGACGGCGGCACCTTGTTTCTGGACGAAATCGGCGATCTGGACCTTGCCACGCAAAAATCCCTTCTCAGGGTACTGCAGGAAAAAAAGTTCCGCCCGCTGAGTTCCAGCGAAGAGGTCTTCAGCGACTTCCGGCTGGTGGCGGCAACCAACTGCGACCTCAAAGAAATGGTCCGCAAGGGCACGTTCCGGCACGATCTCTACTACCGCGTTCAGGCGTTCACCATTGAACTGCCTGCCCTGCGCGAACGTCTGGGCGACATAGACCTTCTGACAAGGCACTATGCAGAAGCCATCTGCCGTGAGCACAAGATTCCCCCCAAGGAAATGGATGAAGATTTCCTGCAAGCCCTGCGTTCGTACAACTGGCCGGGCAACATCCGGGAACTGGTAAACGTGCTTCAGGTGGCCATTCAGAAGGCCTTTTATGACACCTGCCTGAACTACTACCATCTGCCGCAGGAACTGCGCCTGAACCGGGCCATGCAGGACGCCGTGGACCGTGCCGCCCCGCAGGAAGAACCCCAGCAGGGGCTGCACCTCGGCGACATCTTTGTTTCCGCCTCATCACTGGGCAGCTTCCCAGACATGAAATGCGTCCGGCAGGAAGCCATAAACACTATCGAGCACCAGTACCTGAAAAAACTGGTGGATGCCAGTTGCGCCTCGGTTGTTACCGCCTGCCAGCTTTCGGGCCTTTCGCGGGCCCGCCTCTACGAGCTGTTGCAAAAGCACAACCTGTCTCTGCGCAGCCACTAACTCCGACCCGCACAGGAAACATCACCATGAAGGAACATGGATACAGCCAGTTGATTGAACTGGGCATCAACACACGGCCAAGCGAAAACGCCCCGTTCACCCGGCTGGTAGACCAGATGTGTCCGCAACCGGAACAACTCGCGGAAGAATCCGGCGACAAGCGCAGATACTCCCGGCACAGCACGGCCATCCCCTGCGTGGCTCACATAGCCCGCAAAGGAAATCAGGTCATTGTGCTTACCGGTACCATCCGGAACATCTCCACCAGCGGCATGCTGCTGGAACTGCGCGATAAAGGCCATCTTTATGCGGCCATGTTCAGGGAAATAGAAAGTTTTCAGGTGTCCCTGATTCTGGAAGGCGACATCGTCGCCTGTGTAGACTGCCTGCCCAGGCATATAGAAGATGCGGAAGAACTCATGATAGGCGTTCAGGTCAATGACGAGGACGCCCACCCCCTTCTCCCCATGCCGCGCCGCATCATGTAGCCGTTCCCCGCCGGAAACGGAACATGCCCTTGGCGTGCACTCCTGCCAACCTTGAAGCGGCTTGCCGCCACCCGCCAGCCACCGCTACTGCACGGCCTGTTCCGCGCGGCTTTGCGCCACCCCGTCCGTACAACTCATAATCCGGTTGCGCTCCGAAGCCACAGCCAGCGAATGCGCCCTGATAGCCTTGTCATACACTTCTATGGGCGTTCTGCAATCGCAGAGCCTGGTGCAGCACGTGCCAAAGGCCACCGCGTCCGGCAGCGACGGCTTCATCTTCCTGTACTCCCGCATGATCATATTTTCCAACCTGCGGGCCAAAGCCTGCGCACCCGCATCATCTGTGTTGGAAAGCAGCAGCGTGTAGGCATTGGCATCCACCCGCGAAAAAACGTCCGTTTCGCGTATGGTGGAAGCCACCGTCTCGCAAAACAATCTATGCACCAGTTCAAGGCTCTTTCCCAGCTCGTCCGCCAGCCACTGCACGTTAACAAGTGAGCAGCGGATCAAGGCAAGCGGGGCGTCCACCCGCCTGCTGCGAGAAAACTCCGTATCCAGCGCGCGGAAAAAATACCGCTTGTTATACACGTTGGTCAGCGGATCGACGAGGATCATTCCCCTGATTTGTCTTTGGGAGTATGCCAGCGCGGCAAGGCATGCCAGCACACAGAGGTAGGAATACAGAAATAAAGGCAATCCCCCCTCTCCGGCGGCTTTCCCCGACAGCGTAAGGGAAACAGCCAGCCAGCCAAGGGGAAATCCCACCAGCACCACGCATGCCACCCTGTTCTCGCGGATCATATCCAGAGCTTTCTTCGAAAGCGGCATCGTTGCGCCTCCCTTACAAGGGGTTAACCGGCCATTGAAACAAGGGAATCCGCTGCGTTGCAAAGAAGTTTTCAGACAGTCGCGCATGCCTGGCAGCACGCCCTCCAAAAGCAGGCCTGAACATTCCTTGCGCCCTGCATCGTCCTGTTTTCCCCTGCCCGGCAGAAAGCGGCTTTTTCAATAGCCAGTTAGCCGGGCAGCGGCACCATGACCAACTCCCCCGTCCTTTTGTTAATAAACATCCTCTCATCAGCCAGTTGCAGCAATGCCTCGGTATCGGCAGAATCATCCGGGTACACGGCAATGCCTACAGAACCGAAAACCGTCACCTCTGTCCCGCTCAGGTCGTACGGGGCAGAGACCACCTGCTGCACTTTGGTGGCAATTCTCAGCGCTGCGGCATAGTCCTCCACCTCCGGCAGCAGAAAGACAAACTCGTCTCCGCCAAACCGCGCCACCGTGTCGGAATCTCTTACATTTTCTCCAAGCCGGGCGCCCACTTGCCGGAGCAGTTCATCACCCAGCAGATGCCCCAATCCGTCATTCACCTTTTTAAACCCGTCCAAGTCCACCATCATGATGGCAAACTTGGAACGGCTGCGCCTGCATCGCCGCACCTCCTGCTGCAACCGCTCCTCAAAAAGCAACCGGTTCGGCAACTGGGTAAGCCTGTCATAATATGCCAGCTTGAGTATTGCGGCCTCTGCATTTCTTTGCGATGTAACATCCTGAATAGAAATAACATATCCTGCAAGATGCTTGGCGCTGGGCACACGGTTCACCCGGCATTGCAAGAAGTGCTTAACACCTCCTTCCATCCGCCAGGAGTTGATGGTCTGCTCTCCCCCGTCACGCACTCCGTTCAGGGCGTTGGTCAGTTCGTCCCGCGAAATATTGCAGGCTTCCGTTATCACCCACACCTGACTTCCCAGACTCAACTTTTCAGTACATCCAAGCAAACTTCGGGCCGCGGAATTAAAATAGATGATGTTAAGATATTCGTCAGTGCCCACAATGCCACTTTTGAACGAACAACTCAGCAACCGTTCCAGAAAATCGGCCTGCAAGGCCTTCTGCCCTTCTTCCGCAGACCCGCAAGGCGGAAAGTCGCTAACACCGGCCCCGACGCGCCCGAACAACTCCGGCATAACGGCATCCCGCCACAACAGTCCTTCCGCCCTGCCGTCCTCTCCCGTCACCACCATGCACTCCAGCGCAGAGGTCATAAACCGCACACAGACCTGCTCCAGAGGAACACCGCCCCCTATCTGCACCACGGGTCCGGCAACTTCTCCCAGCAGGGTGTTCCAAACATCACAGCCCTTCTCTATGAGCACGCTGATGTCCTTGTCATTGAACATTCCCACAGGACGCATCGCGTCATCCACAACCAGAATGGTCTGTCTCTGGGATTCAAAAAGGCTCTTGTGCGCCTGATATACGGTCTGCGATGCCCCAAGCACCACATGCCGCGCGGCATCCGCCACATCCCTCGCCAGCCCGGTAATACCCCGCAGCACCCACGACATAAGCTCAACGGCGGTAATAAAGCCCAGCGTCCCTTCTTCTCCCTCTATGACATATACCTGATCGGCCTTGAATGCTTCCGGGGAAAAGAAAGAATCCACAAGGTCCGATGAACGCACCCGCACCACGTGCGAGCACACCTCTGCAGGCACGGCAGAAAGCCTGTCATCCAGCGCATCCAGCAGGCTCCGGACAGACAGCCCTGCAAGATGCCCTTCCCCTGTCCGCACAGGGATAGAAAACGTTCCGCTCTGCCGCAAAGCAGAGGTAACCTTCTGAAATCCATCTTCCAGTGCAACCTCAGGCAATGGCTTCATTGGCACGTCTGCAAAAAGTCTTGTTCCGGCCATGGCTTCCCCTTAGTACTCGAGTGTTGGCACAAATATAGCATAACGTCATTTCAAAAACAAGGATCATCATAGTTAATACGGCAACAGGAACACGCTATGCACAGGACAGCACTGGAGCACCTTCTCATGAGTGATTTAAAACAGTTATGCGTCACTCTTTCTGAGGATGAGTTTCGCTCTCTTCAATTCTACGCGCACTCAAAAGGCCATTCTTCAGAATCCTTCGCCCAGCACATTATCAAGGAACGCCTGCACACGTATCTGCTCTCTGAGGCTAAACATAGTGATGACAGGAGAACAGCCCCACGGGTGCAAGTGTCAATTCCTGCCGTTTCACTTGTAAACTTTCCCGACAACACATCACGAAGCTATCCTGTCACCATCCGCGACATATCCAAAGACGGCATGCGCATATCCTTCCCGGAGATAGACAGTGCCATTTATCAGCAACTCCGAAAGGCCACGGACTTCGAAATAGTCTTCACCGTTCCCAAAACAGCTACAACCATTGCCTTCTCATGCAACGTCTGCCGGGTAATTTCTTCAGACAGCGTGCAGTTTGCCGGAAGATTCGACCCCGAAAGTGCTGGCGGAGTAAGAATGCTCGATAACCTGTTCAACTAAAGCAAGGGAGCGATATGGGCGCAGACATCGAACGCCGAAGAACCATACGTATTCGCAGATCGTCGCTGGCGAACAACAAGCTTGCGGATATGGACAGGCCGAGCATAAAGATTGCGGAAGATCTAAACGATTATGCAGAAGCCTTCAGAATAGTCTACGAGGCGTACCGGGAGGTCGGCTACATACTGGAGCCGCACCCCTCGCAGATGCAGTACAGCATCTTCAGCATGCTGCCCACCACCTGCGTCTTTGTTTTCAAGCAGTATCTCAAACCCATTTCCACCCTCACACAGGTTCTGGACAGCGAACTTTTTGGGCTGCCCATGGACAACCTGTACAAAAAAGAAGTGGATGAACTGCGCAGGCAGGGCAGAAAGGTTGCAGAGATAGGCGCATTGGCCACCAGCAAAGAGAGCCGGTGGAACAACCTGCTCATGTTTCTGGGCAAAGCCTACTTCCAATACGCCAAGCTCATCGGCGTGAACGACATCCTCATCACCGTCAATCCCAAGCATGTGGAATTCTACAAGGCCATCTTCCTGTTCGAACCCTTTGCGGAAGAGCGGCACTACTCCTATGTGGGCGCTCCCGCCGTGGCCTTGCGCATAAATTACGACCTGTTCTGGGAACGGCTGGAGAACACATTCCACGAGCACGATTTTGAAACCGACCTGTATACCTTCTTCAGCCGCATCCATTCCACAGGCATTGACGAGAGCATGCAGTTCAGCGTGGAACGCAATAACCCCCTCCCGCAAAATGATGCCGCCTTTTTCTTCAGACAGCGCCCGGAAATCCTCCAGTCCCTCACACCTGAGCAGGTTGCCTACATCAAAAAATACTATCCAGAAGCTTTTTTTTACGCGCATTGACTGCAGGAGCATGAATAACCGCATGCCCGCCCCACCGGGCGGCAGTCTCCACGAAATTTCCCCCGCAGAGCTTCCGGCTTCAGCGGGATTTGCCGTTTACTGCAACCGGAGAACACATGGATAGCGACCAGTACCGAACAAGGGCCGCAGAATACGGATTCCACAACCGCTTTGCCTACGCGGCAGAGGCTTTTTCACGCAGTATCGGCTTTCTGAACGCAGCCGAACTTGAACGGCTGAGCAGAGCGCGCGTTGCCGTGCCCGGACTCGGCGGCGTGGGCAGTGCGCACGTGGTCACACTGGCGCGTCTGGGCATAGGCGCTTTTTCCCTTGCCGACATGGATGTGTACAATCCCGTGAACATGAACCGGCAGCACGGCGCGCGGATCGATACATGGGGGCAGAGCAAACTGGACACCGTGGCGGGAGATGTGCTGGCTATCAACCCCTTCGCGGAGCTTTCCCTGTTCCCGCAGGGACTCACCGAAGAGAATCTGGACACATTTCTCCATGGTGCAGACGTGGTTATTGACGGTCTGGACTTCTTTGTCTTCGACATGCGCCGCAGGCTCTTCAACCGGGCAAGAGAGCTGAACATACCGGTCATAACCGCCGGTCCCCTCGGGTTCAGCTCAGCCCTGCTCGTCTTCACCCCAAAAGGCATGCGCTTTGACGACTACTTTGATGTGCACGACCATCTGCCCATGGAGCAGAAATACCTGCGGTTCGCCCTGGGCCTTGCCCCTGCGGCACTGCACGCCGGATATCTGGACGGTTCTGCGGTAGATTTCCGCATGCGCAAGGGGCCTTCGCTTATCGTGGGGTGCCAGATGAGTGCCGCCCTTGCCGCCACAGAAGCCGCACGGCTCATTCTGAACAGAAAAGGACTGAAGGCGGCCCCCTACTACCTGCAGATGGACCCCTACCTGAAAAAACTGAGGAAGGGGCGGCTGCACACGGGCAATCGCTGGCCGCTTCAGCGGCTCAAGGCACTGCTCTTTGAAAAGCTTGTTCTTGCCAAATCCGGCAGAACCGGCTGTACGCCGCAATCGCCTCCCTCCACCCCGCTTTCGACATACCTTGCCGACGATATGCCCCTCCTGCGTTATCTGCTGGGGGCGGGCATACAGGCACCCTCCGGCGACAACGTGCAACCGTGGCACTTCACCGTACGGGAAAACAGCATCCTCCTGCGCGCAGACATGCAGGCAGACACCTCATTCTTCAACACGCACCAGCTTGCCACAGTCATCGCCGCCGGAGCGGCTGCGGAAAACATGTCCATCGCCGCCAGTGCCTGCGGTCTTCGCTGCGAGGTGCAGACAACCCCTGACGCCCGCACGGGGCACATGGCCACCCTCTCCTTTGCTCCGGCCCCCGATGCCCGCGAAGATATGCTTGCGGATTCCATCTGGCGCAGGCACACCAACCGCAAACCCTTTTCCACACGGCAGGTGCCGGACGGCATCTGGCAGTATCTGGAACAATGCGCACAGCCTCTCGGCGACATCCGGCTGGAGTGGGTCAACACCCCGCGTGATCTGCAACGCCTTTCACGCGCCATCTTCCATGCGGACAGAATCCGTACGGAACGGCGCGACCTGCACGAACATTTCATGAACATGGTCCGCTTCACACAGGAAGAGGCAGAAACGAGCCGCGATGGCCTGCCCCTGCCCAATCTGGAAGCAGGTGCCCCCGGCAACCTGTTCCTCAAGGCCACCCGAAGCTGGAAATCCGTGCATGTGGCCAATTCACTGGGCATAGGCCGCATCGTCCCCCTTGTCTCGGCCATGGGCATACGCCGTTCGGGCGGGGCGGCCCTGCTGAGCGTTCCTTCCACGAGCATAGACGATTTCTTCATGGGCGGCAGGGCGCTGGAGAGGATATGGCTTGCCGTCACGCACCTGAACATGCGTCTTCAACCCATGACAGCGGTCACTCTCTTCCGGCTGCGCACCATGCTCGGCGAATCGGACATGTTCTCGCAGGCGCATCGGGCCCTGCAGGAAAGAGCCTCAGACGTGCTCTCCGCGCTCTTTCCTCTTGCGGCAGGACGCGCCCCGGTCATGCTCTTCCGTGTCGGATTCGGTCCCGCCATACGGCACGGAACCTACCGCCGGGAAGCTGAAAGCTTCCTCAGTCGGGCGGAATAGCCCTTTCAGAAGCAACACATGCTCCTCCGCAGCGGGTTGCACGGCGCCCGGCATATCCCTTCTGCCGGGTGGTGCTGGCACGCGCCTAGTGGCCTCCCCCTTCCTTTTGACGTGACATCGGCAGCGTACTATTATAGTACTGCCGCCGCCGGATATGCCCGCAGCCCTGCTTCACCTTTCGCAAACGGAACCAACAATGCAGCCCGTTCTCGTGGACATAAAAGTAGACCCGGACAACATCCACAAACCGCAGGCCATACGTAAGGCGGCCCTTAAGATGGCCGGCATGACGGATTCCCCCCATCTGCGTGTGGATGTGGTGCGCCGGTCCATAGACGCCCGCTCCCGCCGTCCGCATTTCGTGCTGCAGGTATCCATCACACACGCTGCGCAGGAAACTGCAGGGCAAACGGCAAAGCAGCTTCCGCCCTCTCCTGCGGCATCCGCCTCCGCCAACGATTCCTCCGCGCCAACCGCTCCCTGTCCGCAAACAGGCTCCACGGACAACCGGAAAGGCATCACGGAAACCGCCGCGCAACAGGCAACACCACCGGCAAGCCGCCTCGCCGCTGCGCACAGCCTGCCGGAAGCTGCCCTGCATTCCGCATTCCGCCCCGTCCGCCCCGGACCGCACCGTGTCGTCATCGTGGGTTCCGGACCTGCTGGCTATTTCGCCGCGCTTACGCTGCTGGAACACGGCATCCGTCCCATCGTCCTTGAACGCGGCAAGGATGTGAATGCCCGCCGCAAGGACCTGAAAAAGCTTTACACCGAGGGACTCGTCAACCCCCATTCCAACTACTGTTTCGGCGAGGGCGGTGCGGGCACGTATTCCGACGGCAAGCTCTACACCCGCGCCACAAAGCGGGGCAATGTCGGCCGCATGCTGGACCTGTTCATCGCCCACGGAGCATCGCCGGACATCCGCGTGGATGCGCACCCCCACCTTGGTTCCAACATGCTGCCCAGAATAGTACGGCGCATGCGCGAATCCATTCAGGAGGCGGGTGGCGAAGTGCATTTCGACGCCCATGTCACCGACCTGCTGCAGGACGGCGGCAGGGTTACGGGCGTACGACTCACCGGGGGCGAAACCATTCCCGCCCACGCCGTCATTCTGGCAACGGGCCATTCGGCGCGCGACATCTTTCATATGCTTGTGCGCCGGAACATTCCTGTGGAAGCCAAACCCTTTGCCCTCGGGGTACGTATTGAGCACCCGCAGGCACTCATAGACGAAATTTTTTACCACCATTCGCCACGGCATCCCAACCTGCCCCCCGCCAGCTACCGGATAACCGCGCAGGTGGAAGACCGCGGAGTCTTTTCCTTCTGCATGTGTCCCGGCGGCTTCGTCGTCCCCGCCTCCACGGCACCGGGCGAACTGGTGCTGAACGGCATGAGCCTTGCCGCGCGCAACGCTCCGTTTGCCAATGCCGGTCTGGTGGTGGAAGTACGGCTCGAAGATATCGCCGAATACGCAATGCACGGCCCGCTGGCGGCGCTGGAGTATCAGGCTGGGGTAGAAAGAGCCATGTTCGCTGCGGGCGACGGCATAACCCAGCAGGCACCGGCACAGCGTGTGGGCGATTTTGTGCGGGGACGAGTATCCGCAACACTGCCGGGCACATCCTATATTCCCGGCGTTTACACCGCGCCTCTGCACGAACTGCTGCCGCAGGGAATAGCCTCGCGCCTGCGCAAGGCTCTGCCGCTGCTGGGAAAAAAGCACAAAGGATACGATTCGGAAGAAGCCAAGGTACTTGCCGTAGAATCCCGCACCAGCTCGCCCGTGCGCATTCCCCGCTCCCCGGAAACACTGGAACACCCTGCCGCGCCGGGGCTCTTTCCCTGCGGAGAAGGCGCAGGATACGCGGGGGGCATCATCTCCGCAGCCATGGACGGCGAACGCGTGGCTTCAGCCGTTGCCGCCACGCTGCACCGTTCCTGAGCAGCCAACCCTTTCGGCTACCCGCATAGTGAACGATAAAGCCTTTTCCCGAACCCTGTCCGGGAAAAGGCTTGAAACAATGTGCTCAAACCGCTCCGCCATACAAAAGAATGGTCGGCTATCCTTCCAGACGCACCACCATCACCGGGGTCACGCTCTTGGACAGCACATGCTGGGCCACACTGCCCATCACCAGCCCGCCTATCCTGCCATGTCCCTGCGTGCCCATAACCACAAGGTCAGCGTGCCTGCCTTCAGAAACAATCACCTCAGCAGCCTTGCCGTTGCGGATGATGAGCCGTTCCTTGGGCAGGGGCTTCATGCCAAAGGCGGCGCAGGCTTCTGCCATCTGCGTCTCCAAATGCTTGTACGCGTTCTCAATGCTGTTCTTCTTGAAGCGGTCCCAGGTGTCCTTGTCAATGTCCGGCACAATATCAAAGCCGGAGAGCAGTCCGTATTCCTGCGGCAGTTCAGGCAATACGTGCAGCACGGTAAGCTGGGCACCAAACTTTTCGGCAGTGCTGAGAGCAAAGCCAAAAGCGTGTCCGGCAGCGGGGGAAAGGTCGGTCGCGTACAAAACCTTCTTGAACATCGGCAACATAATGCACCTCCTGTCGTCGGGTTATGCGGAACCACACCCGCAGGTTGCACCTGCGGCATCACACAATACTCAGCTTCCTACCCTACTCATAATCATCTTTTTTGTCGTGCCACAAGCGTTTCCCATGATAATCAGGCATCCGGTAAAAAAATAATTTTGCAGCCCCCGGATAATACAAAGTGCCCCCTGATCCGGTTACTTTACCGGGCCAGGGGGCACGAAAAAAGTGGATACATAGCTGCTACAGAATCTGGCTGAGAAAGAGCTTGGTCCGCTCATGGCCCGGTGCCGTGAAGAAATGCTCAGGCGTTCCCGTTTCCAGAATCTGCCCTACGTCCATAAAGACCACCCGGTCCGCCACCTCGCGGGCAAAGCCCATCTCATGTGTCACTACCACCATGGTCATGCCTTCCCGGGCCAGATTACGCATCACGTCCAGCACCTCGCCCACCATTTCCGGGTCAAGGGCAGAGGTCGGCTCATCAAACAGCATCACCTTGGGGTCCATAGCCAGCGATCTGGCAATGGCCACGCGCTGCTGCTGCCCGCCGGAAAGCTGGTCCGGGTACACGCCGTGCTTTTCGGCAATGCCCACCTTGCGCAGCAGTTCCATGCCCTTCGCCTCCGCATCCTTGCGGCTGCGCTTGCGCACGGTCATCTGAGCCATAACCACATTTTCCAGCACCGACATGTGCGGGAAAAGGTTGAACGACTGAAACACCATGCCCACTTCGGCGCGCACCTTATTGATGTCACATGCCGGATCCAGAATATTCTGATCCTCCACGAATATCTCGCCGGAGTCAGCGTATTCCAGCCGGTTCAGGCAGCGCAGAAAAGTTGACTTGCCGGAACCGGAAGGCCCGATAACCACAACCACCTCACCGGCTGCCACATGCAGTGACACGTCCTTCAGGGCATGCAGTTCATCGGGGGTGTAAAAAAACTTGTTCACATTGATGGCACGAATCATCGCAACGCTCTCCTCTCAAGCTGCTGGATCAGGAGCGACAGCGTAAACGTCAGCACGAGATACAAAACAGCGCACAGAATCCACAGCTCAAACGGCTGCAATGAAGAACTCACCACCTCGCGGGTACTCTTGGTCAACTCGCGCACGGCAATAACCCCAAGCAGCGAGGAATCCTTTACAAGGCTGATAAACTGCCCCGCAAGCGGCGGCAGTATGCGGCGGAAGGCCTGCGGCAAAATGATCCTGCGCATGGCCTGCCCGTACCCCAGCCCCAGAGAACGGGCGGCTTCCATCTGCCCCCGGTGTACGGACTGAATACCCGCGCGGACAATTTCGGCCACATAGGCCCCGGTGAATATGGCAAGGGCCATCACACCGTACCACAGGGGTGGCATGGCACCCAATCCCACGCTCTGCAAAATTCCGTTAATCAGCGTGCCCGCCACAAAATACCAGAGAAAAATCTGCACCAGCAGAGGCGAGCCGCGAATAAGCTCAATATAGACAATGGCTGTCCAGCGCAGGGCCGGATTCACGGATATACGGCACAGCCCGGTTGCCACGCCCAGCACAATACCGAACACTATGGCCAGCATGCTCACTTTCAGGGTAATCCACATGCCCTCAAGCAGCACACCGGGTTTGGAGTGATGATACTCGGCAATGGAATCGCCCATGTACACATAGTCGCCCTGTGCAACCCGTAATTCCGAATCACCGGGAAGGCTGCGCACGTACTCATGGCCTGCGGAAGCAATGACAAGCACCACCGCCCCGGCTTCTTTCCGCACGGCAACCAGCTCACCCTCCGCCTCGGCGCGCACATCCACGTCTTCCTTCAGCCAAAAGTACTGCGGAACACGTTCCCACCTCCATACGTACTCAACAGCACTGGAGGCGTAATATACAAAGCTGATAAATCCCAGCAACATGGCAACAAAAACGGCTTTCCAGAACAGGAAATACCCCGGCCCCTTGGGGCGATCAAGACCAACATACCGACTCATGTCACATCCTCTGTCTCAGCAATCTAGGCCCGTTTCCACAGGCCCGGTGAACCGGCACAAAAGGTTCCGGCTCCGGCTCCGGCCGCGCGCCCTTCTGGGGCATCGCGAGCAGAGCCAAAAACGGAACGCACCGGATCAGACATACATACCGCAGGCATACCGCAGGCATACCGCATGCATACGCAGGCATATCCACGCATACAGGGCCGGACGGTTTTCCCGTCCGGCCCTCTTTACTTCGGGCTGGGTGCTACTGCACCTGCTCCTGCCATGCATCGGAACGCAGCCACTTGTCGTACATACGCTCGTAACGGCCGTCATTCTTCAGCTGACGCAGGAAGTTATTCAGGAAATTCATGAAATCAGGGTCGCCCTGCTTCACGCCTATGGCCATGGGCTCAAAGGTGAAGGGCTCTGCCAGCAGGTAGGTCTTGTCCTGACCCTGCTGACGCTGGAACACTTCGTTCACAGGCAGGTCGTACACAAAGGCATCTGCGCGTCCGTTAAGAACTTCGACAACGCAGTCCACTTCCTTTTCAAAGGACTTGTAGGTGGCCTTGGGCAGGAAACGCTTGGTGGCTTCCTCACCGGTGGTGCCCATGCGGGAAACCACAATGAACTTGGGATCGTTCAGATCCTTATAGCTGGCAACGGTGCCCTTGTGCTTGGCATTAACCAGCACGGTCTGTCCCATGATGATATAGGGGTCGGTAAAGCCCACCTTCAGGTTGCGTTCCTGGGTCAGCGTCATACCGGAGATGATGATGTCAAACTTGTCTGCCAGCAGGGAGGGAATCATGCCGTCAAAGTCCGTGTTCACGGGAACATACTTCACGCCCATGGCCTTTGCCAGTTCCTTGCCGAGATCAATGTCAAAGCCGATGAAGTTGCCGTTCTTGTCGGTCATTTCAAAGGGCGGATATCCCGCATCAAATCCCACACGCAGTTCGCCGCGCTTCAGAATTTCATTGATCGTGGACTTCTTGGCCAATTCAATATCTGCCGCAGAAGCCGGAGCGGCAAAAGCGGCCACGAGCAGAGCAAGAACAAGAATCTTAAGGAATTTCATACCATTTCCTCCAAAACCCCGTTAAAGTTCAGAGAATGCTCGGCATTCCCTACGCCGGACCCAATTCCGGCCTCCGCTGGGCGGAACACCCTAAAACCATCCGCCGGCATTGCACCGTCCGGCACACTAACGCGCCAGCACCCGACCGACGCGCCGAAAGGCATACCCAAACACGCACAGCGCGTGTACAAAAGCACTACAGGAGGCCATACAGCACAGTCATAGCCCCGCCAATGTCTCACACCCAAAGCACATGGCTGCGTATGCCCGTGCAGACGGCTGTTGGTAAATTCTCCCGGGCCGCCCTTTTCAGTACTTTCCTTCCGTCAGGACTTCCTTGATCACCATATCCCTCTTGCATTCCTCGCAACGGGGCATGGATTCCTCGGGAACGGCGATTATCTGGGTACGCCTGCACTTGGGACACACCACTTCCACAAATTCCCGCTTATAGCGATCTTTCAAAGGGTTCTCACTGGGCACAAAACCGCTCCTTGCATGCAGTATCTCCCCTTCGCCCGCACACAAGGGCAGGGGGTGATGTTGTTTTCTTCTGGAAAAAATTGATTCGCGGCAACGCAGCAGATTGCCCGCCTCCTCCCGCCCAGCCCGGCGGCTAGAAGGTAAGACCGGGTATCTTGACGTACAGGTTCACGCTGTCATCGTCCGGCGTTCTGGAAAATTGGGCTATGATTTCAAAACATTGATGCGTGTAAACAAGTTCCACCGTCTTTTCCAGATCGGTTCCCTTTTCTACGTCAGCCCTATACAGGGTGCGGAAGCTCCACGGCTTGAAGAAGGAGAGTGTGGCCTCCGTCTTGAAGATGCGCAATCTGTCTTCACGCTGCCGTTTGTATTCGTCAATCCTGTCGCGGAAATCCAGCCCCGTATCTATGCGCCCCACATCATCCAGATAAAATCCCAGCAGATGCTCGTGGCTGGTAATGCTGCCCGTATAGGGGGACCAGAATGACCTGTTGGTCACATCCACATACTGCATGGGGGAGAATGAAAGTTCCGCCATGGTGTCGGACAAAGGCCGCCGTTTGTACTCATCCAGATGGTCGGTGCGTTCCGACTCACGGAAGTCATATGCCTGATCCAGACGAAACCGCATCACATCCTTATAAGAGTACTCAAGGGCAGGCGCAGAGGCATGTTCCCCGTCCAGCATGGTCACTGTGGCCGCCTTGCGGCTGAGCACGTTGGTCAGTGACACCCGCAGTTCGTTCTCCGGCTCTATGCGGTCATTCACATCATAATACGGATTATCCATCTGGTTCACATTGGGCACGTGAGAATACTCAATGCGGGGCTGAAAACTATGCCGAACAGCCATCCACCGGCTTTCGCCCACATTGTCGGCAGTGGGCAGGAAGGAACCTTCGGGAGTCACCTCAAAAGTCCGTGCAAGCTCCGTAAAGGCGGCAACGCTGAAATCCGGAATATCCCGCTGCGTTCCCCGCCCCGTCCCCCGGTCAGTATCCAGTTGCTGCACCTTGTCGGTGTTGTACTGGGTAACCCGCCAACCGGCTTTGGGTATGATGGTGCCGTATTCGCTCACCAGCGGTACGCTCACGCTGGGATGAATTTCAAACCGGCTGCCGCTGGTGCCGTTGTGCCGGAAAAAATTCACCGCCTGTCCTTCCGCTTCGAATTCTATCGGAATGGCAGGCGACTGCACGGGCAGACCGCCCTTGAAAAGGAACATATCGAACTGGGGCAGGCGTTGCAGCGTGGTGTTGCGTCTGGAGGTAATATTGCCGTTGCCCACATCCAGGTTCTGTTCAAACCGCGCACCAAAGGCAATACCCACCCGCTCCCAGTCGCGGGAAACCAGAATCTCGCTTGTCCTGTTCTGGTCTATCTCCTGCAGGTCGCGACCGAAATGCTCGTTCAGCGTCTTGCGCGTGGGGTAGTAGGCAGCGGAACTCTGCTTGAACTCGCGCAGATAGTTCTGGTCGGAAACAACATCCAAATCCATCTTCATCTTCCAGCGCGGGTCACCAAGGCTGCCGTCAAACATACCACGCAACCAGAACCGTTCCGGGTTGGTACGCACCAGCCCATCATTATCCAAGCCTCTCGGTTCGTTGGCCTCCGCACGATGCCGCCTGTTGTCCCACATGGCATCAAGACGCCACCAGCCCTTGTCATAGGGGGTGTACTGGTGCCGATACTCCACACCGGACATCATGCCGCGCCGTTCTATCCACTGCTCGGAAATGGTCAGATCGCTGGACTCGTTTATAGCCCAGTAGAACGGCTGACTGTACCACACGCCCAGCCGCTTGGAATAACCGAATTCAGGAAACAGGAACCCGGTCTGCCGCGATGTCTTCATAGGCAGCACAAAATAGGGAACATAGCTGACCGAGGTGTCCTTGATGGCGAACGAGGTTCCCCACAACTGCGAGTAGCCATCCAGTTCTATCGTGGCAGACCCGGCAGAAACGGACCATGCCGGCACATCGCCGTCACAGGCGGTTATCTTGGCATTCTTGAAGGAATAAAAATCCCCCCAATGCTTGTTCACCCGCTCCCCGGATAAATACATATGGGGCCCATCCACAAAGACCTTGCCGTTCTTCAGCCAGCCTATGCGGTTGCCAAGGTCAAACTCAGCTTCTTCAGCCTCCATCAGGTCTTCGCCCAGCTTCACCTCCACATTGCCCCGCAGAAGCACCCAGTTGGTGGCGGCGAAATAGCGCACAAAATCAGCCTTGAGGTAGTCGTCGCCCTGCCGCAGGGCCACATTCCCCTCTCCTTCCATCACTTTACTGTCGTTCAGGCTGGTTACTTTGTCGGCGTGCAGGCTCCACACCACAGATTCTTCGTCCTCATTGAGCACGAACAGGCTGGTTGCAGAGGCCGCGGAAGGGAAAAGGCAGGCCAAAATCAGGATCAGGCACGCACAAAAAGCCGCCACGCCCCGGAAAGGAGGCATGACGGAGGGCGGGAACGAGCAGCAAAAAAGCCCTCTATCTGCTTGAATTGCCTTGGTCAAATCTGTATGAAGCATGCGTACCCTTTGATACGGCAGCTTGTATCACAGCTTGCTGCACAGGGAAAGCCCCGAAATGGCGGACTTAGCGGCCAAATGACATCTTTTATCACCTTCGGGCCCCAACCGGGCCGCAACAGCGACGGGAACCCGCACACGGAACAGTCCCAGCCGACATCCGCACCCGCCTCAGGAGGCGTATATGACCATATCCTATAATAAGCTGTCTGTCCGCGTCCATACAGACCGTATATGCGACAACTTCCGCCTGCTCGGCAAGCTGGCCCCCTCGCCTGTCGCCATCATCAAATCAGACGCTTACGGACACGGCCTGCTGCCGGTTTCCCGCGCCCTTGCCGCCGCAGGTGCCGCCACCCTGGCAGTGGGCACCGTGGGAGAAGCCGTGCAACTGCGTAACGGCGACAGGAATAACGGGGGTAGCGGGCGCTACGGAGGATTTGATGGACGCATCATTGCCCTTCTGGGCGCCACAGACGCGGAAGAAGCCCGCGCCTGCCACGCGGAGCGCATCATCCCCTTTGTTTTTTCACTGGACCATCTGCGGGTCCTGTCGCAGGCAGGGAGTGCAGAAAGCCCTGTAGCCGTAGCGCTGAAGTTCGATACAGGCATGGCCCGGCTGGGCTTTTCAGAAAACGACCTGCCGGAACTCATCACCGCCCTGCGCACCCTGCCCGGCGTTCGCCTTTCCATGGTCGCATCCCACTTCGCCGCATCGGACGAACCGGACAAGGATGACTTCACGCGCACGCAGCACGCATGCTTCACCAAAATCATCCGCAGCCTGCGCGAGTCAGGATTTGCCTTCGAAGCGACCATAGCCAACTCCGCCGCTCTGCTGGCTCATGCTGAAACTCACCACGACCTGCAACGTCCCGGCATAGCGTTATACGGCGCCAATCCCCTGCATGGCACAAAGCGCGAACACCTCGGCGCGGCACTCGTTCCCGCCATGGAAGTCAGCGCGCCGGTTCTGCAGGTGCACGACCTGCCAAAGGGCACGAGCATCAGCTACGGGCGCACCTTTACCGCCCCCCGCCACATGCGGGTGGCCATAGTGGCCGCCGGATATGCCGATGCGTACAGCCGTGGACTCTCCAACAGGGGGAGCATGGTCATTCATGACCACCGCGCGCCCATTGTGGGCCGTGTCTGCATGCAGATGACCGCCGTAGACGTGACCGACCTTCCGCCCGTGTGCAGCGGCGATACGGCATGGCTTCTGGGTGGCGGGGGCAACAATCCTGTCACGCCGGAAGACCTGTCGGCATGGTGGGGCACCATACCCTATGAAGTATTCTGCCTTCTGGGCATGAATCCCAAAACGTTTTTCTGATGCCCCCGCGTCAGGGTGACACACCGTTTGCAACGTGCTAAGGTTGTTTCCCTGCGCTTTTGCCGTGCCGCAGCCCACTTTCTTTGTTGACAAGAGGTCGGGCTTCCATTAACCAATCTCGTTCTGCCTTGCTCACCCCTCGTGCGGGTGGGCCAAGAGACCACAAGGAGATACAGGAATGAGAAAATTCGAAACGCTGCTGCTCCTTTCCCCGGAGCTTGCCACCGATGCCCGTGAGACCGTGCTTGCCACCCTCACCGGTGTTGTGGAACGCGTTGAAGGCAACGTGCTCGCCGCCGACCACTGGGGCATGCGCGACCTTGCCTATCCCGTCAAGAAGCAGATGCGCGGTTACTACGTGCGCCTCGAATACGCCATGCCCCCCGCAGGCGTTGCCGAGCTGGAGCGCATTATCCGCATCACTGAAGGCATCTACAAGTTTGTAACCGTGAAGCTGGCTGAAGAGCTGGAGGAGGTAGCGTAATGGCTTTCAAAAGACGTTTTACCCCCCGGAGAAAGTTCTGCCGCTTCTGCGCGGATTCCGATCTGCCGCTGAACTACAAGCGTCCCGACATCCTTCGCGATTTCGTGACTGAACGCGGCAAGATCATTGCCCGTCGCATTACCGGTACCTGCTCGCATCATCAGCGTCTGCTGACCACTGAAATCAAGCGCGCCCGTCAGATGGCTCTGCTCATCTTCACCTCCACGCACGCAAGTGACGTAAAGAAAAAGAGCACCCTGTAGGAGGAGCGGGAAATGAAAATTATTCTTCGCGCAGACGTCGAGAACCTTGGTGTTCTCGGCGACATAGTGGAAGTAAAGCCCGGTTACGGACGCAACTTCCTTGTTCCCAAGGGCTTTGCCATGATGGCCACTGCCGGCAACATCAAGGCGTTTGAACTGGAACGCAAGAAGCTTCAGGAAAGAATGGAAGCCATCCGCGGTGCAGCTCAGGCCCTCGGCTCCAAGCTGGAAAAAGCCGAAATCACCATTCAGGTCCGCGTTGGCGAAAATGACAAGCTCTACGGCTCCGTCACCGCCGCCAATATTGCCGAAGCACTGGCAGCGCAGGGCATTGATGTGGATCGTCGCCGCATCCTGCTGGATTCCCCCATACGCGTTCTGGGTGAATACCCCGTACGCATTCGCCTGCACGCAGGCGTCATCTCTGAAGTGCTGGTCAAGGTAACCCCCGAAGGCCGCATTGCCGAAGAGGCACCCGCTGTAGCCAATGAGTCCGCAGAGGAAGCCGCTGAATAACGGTTCTGACCATGTCTCCGCCCCCTGGGGCGGAGACATGGATTACTCCGAGGCGCTGACACAGCACTCGGACGATATGTTGCGCAATGTCCCGCCCCACAGCATGGAGGCCGAGCAGGCCGTGCTGGGGGGCATTTTTTTGCGCTCCGATGTCCTGTATACCCTTGTTGACATCATCAACGAGGAAGACTTCTACGCCCCCGCACACCGCACCATCTTCACCGCCATAATGGACCTGCACAGGCAGAACAAGCCTGTAGACCTGCTCACCGTGGGGCAGTTCCTGAAGGACAGGGGGCAGATGGAAATGGCGGGCGGCGCGGTATATCTTGCCGAACTCGCCAATTCCGTCATCAGCGCAGCCAATGCCGAGCACTACGCCACCATCGTGCGCGACAAGTCGCTCCAGCGCAATCTCATCGCCTCCTGCTCCCAGATCATCAGCAAGTGCTACGAGCAGTCCACAGACGTGGACGCCCTGCTGGACGAATCGGAACAGGCGGTCTTCGCCATTTCAGAACGCACCGCCGGGCAAACGTTCATAGACTCCAAGACGCTGGTGAAAAACGTCTTTCAGGAGCTTGAAAAGCGCATAGACAGCAAAAATCTGGTCACAGGCGTCACCACCGGATTCTATACCGTAGACCGGATGACGGCAGGGATGCAGCCCACCGACCTCATCATCATTGCAGCGCGCCCTTCCATGGGCAAAACCGCCTTCACGCTGAACCTTGCCACAAACGCCGCTTTGCAGGGCGGGGTTCCCGTGGTGTTTTACTCGCTGGAAATGGGCATGGAACAGCTCATGACCCGCATGATCGCCGCTGTGGGCGGGGTGGAGCTGAACAAGCTGCGTACCGGGCGCGGCATTACGGATGAAGACTGGCAACGCCTGCACTGGGCGGCAGACGTGCTGGGCAACGCGCCCATCTACATTGATGATACCCCCTCGCTCAGCACGCTGGACCTGCGCGCACGCACACGGCGGCTTAAGGCGAGCAAGGGCGTAGGCATGGTGGTGGTGGACTACCTGCAGCTCATGCGTTCCAGCCGCAAGACCGACTCCCGCGAGCTGGAAATCTCAGATATTTCGCGCAACCTGAAAGCCCTCGCCAAAGAACTGAACATACCTGTCATTGCCCTCTCGCAGCTCAACCGCAAGGTTGAGGAGCGCGCGGACAAACGCCCCATGCTTTCCGACCTGCGCGAATCCGGCGCCATTGAGCAGGACGCAGACGTCATCATGTTCATCTACCGCGATGCCATGTACAACAAGAGCGAAGACCGGGCACTCATCCACGCCGCCGAAATCATCATCGGCAAACAGCGTAACGGTGCTGTCGGCTCCTGCCCTCTGCAATACAACGGGCAGTTCACGCGGTTTGAAAACGCCACAGACCTCTATCCTTCCGAATCCCTGCCGGACGGCATGTAGCCGCCCACAACGTCAGCCATGAAAAAACCGCCGCATTCCCCCAGAAGCGGAAATACGGCGGGTAAACGGCGGGCAAGCACCCGGATGCACTGGCCGCAAAATGCCTAATGGCAGCCGCAGCCGCAACCGCAATCAGCAGAAGCCTTGGGCTGATCGTTTTCCAGCAGCAGTGCCAGCGGCATGAAAGGACCAAGGGGAATCAGATCGAAATCGATCATCTTTTCCCGCACCAGCGGCAGGGTCTCAATCATCTTCCGGGCATCTTCCAGACTGGGGGCTTCCAGAACCAGCACGGTGCCGGAACGGTCCTGACGGAAGTAAATCTCGCGGACCACATCCGCAAGGTACAACTTTACCGTCTGGTCCACTTCCTTCATAAAATTCGTCTTTATGCCTTCCGGCGTAGCGCTTTCCAGAACCTTGTCGATGGCGAGTATCTTCATCGCATTCTCCTTGCGTGGTCTGCGTCACGGTCCGCAAAAGACCGCTCCGCCAGCAGGGAGTACGCAATTTCCCCGCATAATTCAAGGCATATCAGGTCGATAGAAATGGCATGTTCCGCTCCCTGCGGGTATCCGGCTGTTCCGCAAGTCTTTTCCGCAGGGCGTCCATATGGCGCTGGGCAGCGCAATCGCCCTTTACAGCGGCTTCCAGACCAGCACTTCGGGCGCATGGGCCAGCAAACCGCTTACCTTTTCCCGAAAAGCCAACAGGTGCGGCTGGTGCAGATGCGCATCCAGATGGTCCTGCGAAACCCATTCCTCAAAAAAGAGAAATTTATTGCTGTCCGTCGTGCAGCGGTGCGGGTCATACTGTATGCAGCCTTCTTCTTTACGGGTATGGGGCACAACGGTTTCAATAGCCGCCTTCACGGCATCACTCTTGCCGGGCAGCGCAATCAGCACAGCGGTAACGCGAACATGAGAGGTCATGAATACTCCTTTGAGTGGGCAACATCAGGCCGTAGATGTAACAGGCAATCCCAACGGATGAAAATCCTAACGGACAAAGCAGGCACACTGCAAGGCTGTACCCGCGCTGCAAGCAGCACGGCAGCATGTCATGCAGTTCTCAAGCAGACGGAAACTGCTCAGAAAAACTCAGGCTGGTTCCGGCTCATGACGGCGGGCGGTCCGCCAGCAGCACACCGCCCACACCTATAGCCTCCGGCGGCTTTTCGTCCAGCACCACCACAATGGTCTGCGCAGGCAATCGCATAACCCGCGCGCAGGCTTCCGTCACGTCGCGCACCAATTCGCGCCGTTGTTCTGCAGACAGCGGATTGGAGACAATAGTCACTATGGGCACGGCTACCACCTGTTCCAATGGATTTTGGCGGCGTCATACCTGTCCTGCGGGCCCGCATTCTGGTCGGGAACTCCCACGGGAATAAGGGCTAGCGGAATAATGTGCTCCGGTACCCCCACCAGTTCACGAAACGCCTCCACGCGCTCCTCCACGGGCCACAACCCGCACCACACGCCGCCAAGCCCTTTGTCATGCAGGGCCAGCAAAATGTTCTGAATGGCGGCAGAGCAGTCCAGCATCCAGTTTCCGGGATACTTCTCCGCCGTCGGATCACCGCACACCATAATGGCGCAGGAAGCCTTGGAGGCCATTACCGCATAGGGATGTATGGCCGGAATCCTCTCCAGCACGGCCCTGTCTTCAATAACGACAAACCGCCACGGCTGCTGGTTGCCCGCGCTGGGGGCCGCCATGCCCGCCCGGAGCAGTTCTTCCACAACGTCCCGCCCCACCTTGCCCGGTGCATAACGGCGGATGGACCGACGGGTATGAATAGCCTGCAATGTTTCCATACAACCTCCAGGGGGTTTGCTTCGTTGGCATGAGTATCCGCCGTAAGCGTTGCCGCCCGGCGACACTGTTCCGACAATACTGCTGCACAGGGTGCAACCTTGCCATGCTCATGTGGTTTCGTGAAGGCTTGCTCACACGATTCGCCTTTTCACACGCAGGTTGCAACAGCCATATCAGCAAACAGGTTCAGGAAGCCAGCAGCCGCCCGAAGGCTTGCGCCCTCTCCGCCGCCAACGGGTCGTTTTTCAAGTCCCCCGCTTCCATGCGCACATCCGGGAAAAGACAGGAGGCGAATGAACATCCGAGCATGGCCGCAGGATTTCTCAGCTGACTCTCCAGCACCTCAAGATTATCCTGCATAGGCCCGCCTGCAGTGGCTATAAGGGCAAGCGTTTTTCCGCTCACCACAGACCGGATTCCTTCCTCGTCCGAGAATTTGCACAGAGAATACATCCTGTCTATGAACATCTTCAACTGCGCAGAATAGCTCCACCAGTACAACGGGGTCGAGAACACTATAACATCGTACTCCGCCAGCGTCGCCACACTCCGCGCAAGTTCGTCACCCAGCGTACATTCATAGGTATCCGACTGCTGGCATTGAGCGCAGCCGATACATCCGGGAGTGCTGAACGCCAGCTTGGTAACGTCAATCTCCGTCACCACGGCACCTTCCCTGCGTGCAGCCTCTGCAGCCAACCTTGTCACTGCACGGGTGTTGCCCTTCTTGCGGGGGGCTCCGTGCACAATCACAATACGCTTTGACATATCAAACTCCTATGGCACTTGCTCCATTCCGGATACTGAACGTATCCACCAAGCCCATAGACCACACAACAAACATATCAGCAAGTACGCACGAAAATGTTTCCTAGCATACTTTATGATACCATACCCCCTTGAAAGATACCACAGAGAAGCGTAGGTTCTGCGCTGGCATTACGCCCACCGCGACAATGCCGGACCAAACCGTATGCCGGAAGCCGCAGCGCCCGGAGAGGAGTCTGTTATGGGATGTCAGTTGAAACGCTGTTCCGGCAAGGAATACTTCTGCGCCATGGAGCTTACCCTGCTCCTCATAGGCGGCAAATGGAAACCCATAATCCTGTACCGGCTGGGGCAGGACGGCACCCGCCGCTTCAGCGAACTGAAGCGCTCCATGCCCAGCATCACGCAGAAAATGCTCACCCAGCAACTGCGTGAGCTGGAAAACGACGGGATAGTGCACCGTCAGGTGTATGCGGAGGTACCGCCCAAGGTGGAATATTCCCTCACGCCCATGGGGCAGTCCGTGCTTCCGCTTCTGAAGCAACTCTGCCAATGGGGTGCGGAATACGAACGCCAGCGGGGCGTGGAGACTGTGGAAGATCAGGACGACCTGCCCTGCGAAACGCCTGCCGCCCGTACAGCCCTTGCGGGCAAGGCCTTGCCCAGGCAATAGCGGCTCACAATGGCGGTTCCTGATGGCGGCTCACAAGAGCGGTTCATCTGTCCGGTCTTTCCTGAGCGCGTAACGCGAACCTGCCAGTCGGAAAAACCGAACGACAAGGCAAAGGGCGCAGCCTAACGCAGAAAAAGCATGGCCGTGCCTGCAAAGGCGATAGCAGCCCCCACGGCCAGCCGCGGAGAAGGCCGCTTGCGTTCATACACGGCCAGCAGGGCGATAACCACCAGCGGCTCCAGCCCGATAATGGTGGCCGCAATGCCCGCCTTGGTGTACTTGACCGCCACGAGCGAAAGCCACACCCCCACGGTGGGACCTATGATCCCGGCAGCCAGCATAAGCCGCAGGGCCTTCGGGCTGCCCCGCAGCGTGCGCACCACATGCCCCGCCCTGCCCGCCAGCAGCACAAACATCCAGAGCGCAAGCGATGCGCTGCCCGTGCGCAGTGCGGCACCGGTAAGCACATCGCCGCCCATAATCAGCGCGTTGCGGGCGCACACGGTGCTCACGCTCTGCGCCGCCACGGAAACCAGCGCAAAGAATATCCCTTGTACCCAACGCTGCGGAGTCAGGTCCGGTATGCTGCCATCATGCTTTTCCAACAGCACCCACAGCACCCCGAGCATGGTCAGCGCAATGCCCGCCATGCCGGTCAGGCTTATGGTTTCACCAAGGAAAAAATAGGCCAGAACAGCAGTGGCAGCGGGGGTGAGTTCCCACAGCAACACAGAGAGCCGCGCCCCCAGACGCACGGCACTGGCGTAAAACACCACATCCCCGAATGCCAGCCCTACCACGCCGGAAAGTATGAACCAGCCCGCCGCTCCTTCCGGTAGCGACCACGGCGTTCCGAAAATCAGCATGCCCGCCAGAAAAAAGAGCAGCGACAGCGGCAGCCGGAAAAGATTGAGCGAAAGCGACCCGACAAGACGGGCCGCAGATGTGTGCATGCAGGCGGAAAGCCCCCAGAGAATGGCCGTGAGCAGGGCCGCCGCCTCTCCCATCAGGGGCATCACGGACACCATGGACGCCATGGGCAGCAAGGGCATGGATTCACCAACCGGATATGAGGTCGAAAAAAAGGCAGTCAGCCGGGCAGACACGCGCTGGAAGAAACGCAGAAAATCCAAATGGTCCGGAATGCTGCGACCCCGTTACTCCGCAGTCTCTCCCTGCAGCACGCTGCGGCACAGCAGGGGAAAATCGGTAAACAGGCCGGTTACGCCCCATGCAACAAGCCGGGCCATTTCCGCAGCATCGTTGATGGTGAAGACATTCACGCCAAATCCGGCATCGCGCAGACGCGCCACGTCGTCTTCCGTGAACAGCCCCGTTTCCGGATGATACGCGTGCGCGCGGAGCGAGCGGACAAGGTCCACCGGGTCCATGTCGTGCGGTTCCTCCACCAGCACGCCCAGCGGCATGCCCGGCATGCGGCGTCCGGCTTCCATAAGATAACGATGCTGGAAGGAGGAGAGCAGCACCCTGTCCGCCATGTCCGTGGCGCGGATAAGCTCCAATGTGGCTTCCACAATGGTGTCATGGCCAATGAGGTGCTCGTGGTCCTTGATTTCCACGTTCACGCACCAGTCCGCGTCACGGGTAAACTCCAACCCTTCCCGCAGGGTGGGCACCCGCAGTCCGGCAAAGGCGGCACGGTCTTTGGCATCCACACCCCCCGCAGCAATCTGCCCGAAGGGATCTGTCTGCAAAAACCAGCTCCCCGCGTCCAGCGTCCGCAGTTCGGCAAGGGTAAAATCGCAGACGCGCCACGGCGCACGGGCAGCAAATTCCGGCCGAAGTGCCACGTCAGTCGTGCGTTCCAGCGTGTCATCGTGCACAATCACCAGTTCGCCGTCCGCCGTCATGCTTACGTCCAGCTCCCACATATGCGCGCCATGGGCCAAACCTATACCGGCGGCCAGCAGGGTGTTTTCCGGGCATACGGAACGCGCACCGCGATGGGCTATGTTCATTACGGGAACGTTGGGCAGCATGGGCAGACTCCTCTTTTTGCTCCTGTCAGCGGATGCGCACACCGTATATACCGAGTGTCTTCCATCCGCCAGACAAAAGAACGACCCGCCGCGAAAATGATAACCGACCGGCCCCACCCCACGGCTTTTCATTGCCCTGCGGCCCGCTTGCCTATAGAGTAACTGCCTATGAGCCTTGTACGTATTGCAGAAGACAGCGGTTCCGTCATCCGCCTTGTTCCCGGTCCGGTGCCCGCCGCAGCAACTGGTGCGTGCGTTCTGCTGGGAGCGGGCTTTGCCGTTGCCGCCGCCCTGCTTGTGCACCAGCCGGTGCAGTTCGTCATCATGCTCATAGCGTCCTGCGCCTTTTTTCTGGTGGCATTCATGGTGCGCAGCCAGCGGCGCAGCTTTGAGATCAACCTGACGGATAAGGCTCTCTACGTCGTGGGGCGGCAGCAGCCGGATATGTACGTCATCCCGTTCAGCGACATTGCCTGCCTGCGCGTAACCCGCAAGATACCTGTCATCCGCGTTTCCATGCGCGAAATTCAGCGCGGCGACCAGTTCCGCCATGAAAGACCGGGCAAACCCCGCTACGCACTGGACGTGGTGCGGCGCGATTCGGGCTTTGAAACGCTGGACACCTCTGTCACCCCGCAGGAAATTGCACGGCTGGCCGACCTTCTGGCCTCGCGAACGGGCCTGCCTGTGGACGACGAGGCAGGTCTGGAACTCACCCGCGAGGCAACCCTTCCCTTTCCTGCCGATACTGCGGAAGTCCCACCGTCGCCGCCTCCGGGTTCCGTCATCCGGTACGAACGCGGACGTTCTTCCTTTTCATGGGTATGGACCCTCTCTCCGGGCACGGTGGTTCTGCTGCTCATGGGGCTGGTGGGGCTGGGCATGCTGGCCATAGGTGCCATAGGCATTCTGGAAATACTGCGCGAAGGGGGCAGCCACTGGGTAGGCTTTGTCGCCGCACTGCTGGGCGGCGTTCTTGCCTACCAGATATCGTGGCGGTTCATGTACGGTGTTTTCTGCACCCGCTATATCCATATAGACCATGGGGGGCTGCACTGCGGCCACTACTGCATGGATACCCCAAGCGAGCATACGAGCATTCCGTTTTCCGGCATTGCCGCCTTCCGCGTCATTGCGCCGCGCCAGGGGCGCTGCTGGCTGGAGGTACTCACCACGGAAGGAGAACGGTACACGCTTGCCTCCCTCACGCCGGGCCTCTATCCCCTCACCGTGGGCGACCTGCACTGGATGAACGCCAGTCTGGCGGATGCCGTCCGCCGCATGCGCATCCACTAGCCGCAACCAGCACGGTGCACCTGCCGGCGCGCCGCCCCTTCCGCTCCGCGGAAAGGTGATTTTTTCTTCGCCTCCATTGCGCAAAAACACCTCCACGCGTTAAGCTCACGCATGTACACCGCTCTGCCCACCACGGGAACGCCCCACGGCATGCCCCCCTCTTCCGCAGACCTTCTCCCGTGGCTGCTCTCTGTACTGCTGCTCATGTGCCTGACAGCCACCCTTGCCCTGCTCCGGCGGGCGTGGCGGCAGACCTCCTCACTGCGGCGCGAACTTGTCCGCAGCGGGAACGAGGTCCGCATGACGGCCGAGCAACTGCAGGCAGCCTTTCAAACCATACCGGAAGGCCTTGTTCTGGTGGACTGCGATGCCCGCCTGCTCCTGTGGAACAGTCACGCCGCCGCATGGGCAGACACGGATACCCAGCCCCATAACGGAGCGGATTTCCGCACGGTCTTCCCCTCCTTGCCCGTTTCCCCCGCACAGCTGACGCAGGCAATGGCCCGCATGACCCCGCTGCATCTGCCCAACTGTACCGTTACCCTGAAAGGGGAAACACACCGCACCGATCTGCACATTCATCCCGTCTCGCTGGCGGGCGGGAACGCCGCCTTTATCCGCTACACATCACGCGACTCCCTTTGGCGGCTGGAGCAGTACATGTCCGGCACGGGCGAGACAAACGCGCTGCTCGGCGCAGCACTGCACACGGTGCACGCCGCAACCAACGGCGTGGCAACTGTGTTGCAAAACAGCCAGAACATACGCAGAAGGCTCGCTGAACCGCTGCCGGACAATGCCGAAGCCGCGCGCGCCAGCGGCTGCACCATGGACTCCGTACGAGCCTACTGCGACCGCAGAGGCATTTTGCGCATGCTGGAAACCATGCGGACAGCGGGAGACAGCATGGCTGCTGCCGTGGAAAAGCTGGCCGCAGCACTGGAGCATTCGGGAAATCCCTCCGTCACCACAGAAAAGGCCGAGGACTCGGTACGGCTGGCACGCCGCGCGGCAGGGCGGGCTGTAAGTGAATTTGCGCTTGTGGCCCCCGGCGGCGATGCGGAGATTACCGTCCTTGCGCCGCAGCACGAGGTCACGCCCATACCGGAAAATATGGCGCATATGATCAGGCAGGCGCTCATAAGCCTGCTCCTGTGGCACCTTGCGCAGGGGCATAGGGCACGTGCAGCCCGGGCAGACTCAGGGGGAAAGCCCGATCAGGCCCCCGTCCCTCGCGCAGACCCGCCCAGACTGAACATATCCGTCGCAACGGAGAACGGGATGCTCACCCTGAAAATTCACAATCCGCTCATCTCCGCGGAGGGCGAAACCGGACGGCTTCTCTTCCGGCTATGCCCGTCTCCGGAAAGCGGAACAGATGACGTTCCGCCCCCGCACTCCATGCCGGAGCAAGGGCTGGAGCTGGACCTTGCCCTCGCCTACGGGCTTGTGGTGCTGCGGGGCAGCGGCACCATGCAGGTGGAGCCGCACATCCGCACAGGCATCGTCCACACCCTGCATAATCCCATTCCGCAGCTTCAGGCCGGATAACCACCCGGTACCGCACCCGTTTTGGGACTATACACCCATCGTGTTTTGAGTATAATGCGTATACCCGGCAACGGCATGCTGTGCAGACGCAGTGCTTTCCGTGGGCGGGGAAACATTCTGCAACGCCGGAGGAATACGAATGCTTGATCCCAAAGAGTGCATCCTGTACAGCGGTGGTGCCCGCGGAACGGAAACCTGCTTCGGTGAAACCGCCGAAAAGTACGGCCTTCAGGAAGTGAATTACAGCTTTGAAGGGCACAAGATAGACCGCACCAGAGGCGTGCGCGTCCTCACCAGCGAAGAACTCGCCCTCAAGGACGTGAGCCTTACCTATGTTTCCCGGCTCATGAACCGCAACTATTCCACCGCTCCCGTCTTCCGCAAGGTGCTGCAGTCCATATGCTGGCAGGTCTCCAGCGGGCACGAGGTTTTTGTGGTGGGCGATATCCAGGAAGACGGCACTGTCAAGGGCGGCACCGGATGGGGAGCGGAATTCGCCAAAATCTGCAACAAGCTGCTCTTTGTGTTCGACCAGACCCGGAACGCTTGGTTCCATTGGGAAAAGAACAAATGGGAACAGGTGGAAGCCCCCGTGATAACCCATCGCCACTTCACCGCGACCGGAACCCGATTCATTGATGAAAACGGGGTTCAGGCCATAGAGGCGTTGTTCGCGCGGTCTTTCTCATAACGCGACACTCACCCTTCCGCCGGAACCTCAGGGTTCCGGCTTTTTTTTTTGCCCCCGCCATACGCCGGGGCACAGGAGCACATGTCATGGGGTATATGACAGACAAAAATACAACGGCAGGCGTAGCCGCCGCTGGCGGGGCCTTTGTTTTATGGGGGCTGCTGCCCCTCTACTGGCAGTTGCTGCACAATGTGCCGGCAACGGAAATCCTGTGCCACCGTATTGCGTGGTCCGTGGTCTTTGTGGGCATTCTGCTCACCTGCACCGGAAGATGGCACGAACTGCGCACAGCTCTGCACTCCAAAAAAACCCAGCTCACCATGACATGCAGCAGCATCCTCATCGGCGTAAACTGGTGGCTGTACATATGGGCTGTGAACAACGGCCGGGTGCTGGAAACAAGCCTTGGCTACTATATTAACCCGCTGGTCAACGTGCTGCTGGGCTTTGTCTTCTTCCGCGAAAGGCTTCGTCCGTGGCAAAAAGCGGCTATCCTGCTGGCGGGCGCGGGCGTTGTTTACCGGCTCCTGCATCTGGGCGAACTGCCATGGGTTGCGCTCACCCTCGCCTTTTCGTTCAGCCTGTACGGCCTGCTGCGCAAGGTGGTGCATGTGGAATCCATTCCCGGCCTTATGTTTGAAACCCTGCTGCTCACTCCCGTGGCACTCGGCTACCTGATCATGCTGCACGTGCAGGGCACGGGGGTATTCGGGCAGACCGGCACGGCGCAGACCCTGCTGCTCATGGGCGCGGGAATAACAACATCGCTGCCGCTGGTGGGCTTCGCATTCGGTGCCCGGCGCATACGGCTGGCAACGCTCGGTCTGCTGCAATACGCAGCCCCCAGCATCGCCTTTCTACTGGGTGTTTTTGTCTTCAAAGAAGAGTTCACCACCGTGCACCTTGTTTCCTTTGTCTGCATATGGACCGCCCTTGCCCTGTATACGGCAGAAGGGCTCAGGGCTGCCCGGCGGTAAATCGCCCTGCGCCGTGTAGAGTATTGCCTTATTCCCTGCAAGCAAGTACACTGTATACAAGTTCCCGTCTGTATGCAGGGGGAGGAGGTAGCCATGGGACAGGTAGGAAGCGTTGTTGCCCTTTCCGGCCGTGTCGTCGCCGTGCTTAACGGTGCGGAACGCGTGCTTGAAAACGGAAGCGATGTGTTTGAGGGCGAGATCATCAGAACCGGAGACGGTGCCTCCGTGGAGGTTCGCTTTGCGGACAACACCGTTCTGTCTCAGGGCCCTTCCAGCGAACTCACGGTAGACTCCTATGTCTACGACCCCAATGCCCCGGCCGGGGGCGGCTTTCTTTTTAAAATGGCGCAGGGCACCTACCGCATGGCCACCGGCCAGATTGCGGAAGACAACCCGGACGGTGTGCGTCTGGAATCTCCCCTTGCCACCATCGGCATCCGCGGCACCATTACCGTCTCGCAAATTCTCCCCAACGGGCAGGAAATCCACGGCGCAGAAGACCTTACCGGCGGCCGCTCCATCCTCATCTCCGACCAGTTCGGCAACCAGCAGCTCATAACCTTTCCCACCGGCGGCGTTCCGCTTGCCCCGGGCCAGCCCATGGGGCAGGTGTTCACCCTGCCGCAAAGCTTTTTCGAGGCCATCCGCTCCAATGCTCCGCTCACTTCGCAGGGCGAGCCGCCCACGCAGGGGGCTCCCGGCGATGAAGGCGGCAGCCAGCAGGATGGTGCAGGCGGCGGTGATGGCGCAGGCAGCTCTGACGGCGGCCCGGATGGCGGTGGCGGCGACGCAGCAGGAGGAGCAGCCGGAACAGGCGGTGAAGGCGGTTCCGGTGAGGATATTGGCGAAAGCCCCCTGCAGACCGGCGGCGACCTGCCTCCTGAAGGCGATCTGCAAGGATTCGGACAGGGGCTTGGCCCCGATGCAGGAACAGGGGGAACGGGCGACCCAACAGGCGGCACGGGCCTGCCGGGCGGACAAACAGGGCTGGGCGGCCCGGGTGGATTGGGCGGAGCAACCGGACCGGGTGGTCTGGGTGGCCCGGGCGGGTTGGGCGGATTGGGCGGCACCGGCGGTCAATCGCTCGGACTGATCGGCGGCAACCCTGCGCAGGGCCTGCTGGGCGGTCTGGGCGGCGGTTTAGGCGGTGGTTTAGGTGGAGGCCTTGGCGGTGGTTTAGGTGGGGGCCTTGGCGGAGGCGGCCTGGGCGGCAATTCCGGTCTGCTCGGCTCCTTCTTTCAGAATGCGCCGCTGCCGACACCTCCCTCACAGCCTCCGACAACGCCCTCAACCAACAATAACGATACCGTACCGGGAACAACGCCTCCTCCCACCACGCAGGGAGATGTCGCCATAAAACTCGGCACGCAGGGGCCAGACAGAATTATCGGCACCAATGGAACAGACCTGCTGTACGGACTGGGCGGCGATGACACCCTCATAGGGCTGCGCGGCATGGACCTTCTGAACGGCGGTGCGGGCAATGATATGCTCTGGGGGTACAAAGAAGGTCACTCTTCCCAGACAGATCTGATACTCACCATGAATCTTCAGGACGACTTTGGCGGCTCTCCGGATATCACTGACGGCATGGCGGCAGACCTTAACGGAGACGGACGCGCCGATGCCGTTTTTCTCGTAGACACCGGCACTTCCACGACTTTGGGGTGGAAGTCTGTCAGCTTCAACCCCAATACCGGAACTGCTACGGTCACTAACCATCTCATAGACAACAGCCTTCCCACCCTGTCGGGCGGCAGCGTGATGGATGTGAGTGATATCGACGGAGACGGCGATCTGGATATCCTTGTCGGCAGTTCCGATGGAATACACCTCTACCAGAACAACGGATCAGGATCGTTTACAAAAATTTCTGACTTCATAGAGGGGCCCTTCCCCGACATGAGTATGTTTGTCGTTGCCGATGTGGACGGCAACGGCAGCAAGGATGTGGTTGTGCGCCATGATGCTTATCTCTCTTGGGTTTCTAATGGCAATTGGAACAACATCCTTCCGATTGATGAACTGGGCACATCGCCCCATGACATCTTGGAAGTGGCCGAGCTGAATGCCGCAGATAGCAATTATAAGGAAGTGGTCGCCATAGACTCTGACGGTTATCTGTGGGTGTACCATTACAACGGCTCCACCTGGGACAGCGTAAGTCTGGCCGGTGCAAGCAGTGTCAGCAACATTGCCCTTGGCGATGTGAACGGCGATGGAAAGATTGATCTGGTTGCCGCCATAGGCAGTGAGGTGAAGGTATTCCTCGGCAACGGAACCACCTTTGAATCCAGCCCTTATGTTATTCTCGATGACTTTGACGGCCCGGTCAACTCTGTTGCGCTGGCCCATATGAACGCCGGTTCTCCCGGCGGGGACAACTATCTGGATATCGTGGCATCCACCTCCACCACCGTGTCCGTCTTCCTTAATCAGGGTGGCGGAACGGTATTCCCGCAGCTTGATGTGCTGCGGGACCTGAACAACATCACGGATGTAACCATCGGCGACTTCAATGGCGATGGCTACGCCAATGACCTTGCCGTCGGCATTGGAGATGCCACCATTGCCATCTACGAGAACCTGCTGCGCGAAGCTGCCATGAACACGGTGGACTACAGCGAATCGGACCGCTCCGTGGGAATGTACATCAATATCAATTTAGATGAAGGGTATGCATCGGGCGAAAACGATGAATTCGATGAACTCTATCTCATCGGCAACGTACAGGGCAGCCAGCACAACGATACAATTTACGGCAACGTGCTGAACAACCTGCTCAACGGGATGGGCGGCAACGACTCTATCTATGGCGGGGCGGGGCACGACACCATTCTGGGCGGCGCGGGCAATGACACCATTATAGGCGGTCTGGGACGGGACTACCTTGTGGGCGGCGCGGGCAATGATGTCTTCAAGTATGATAATCCCAATGAAGGCGGCGACACCATAGCCGACTTCACCAAGGGCGAAGATTCCTTCCTGTTCTTTGGGGGCGCCTTCGGCAACCTGAACATGGGCCAACTGAGCAGCAGCCACTTCGCCACCGTTTCCACTCCATATACAGGCGACGCGTTCAGCGCAACGCCGGGCTTTGTCTACGAACAGACTTCCGGCAAACTCTATTACGAAAACTCAGATGGAGACGGAACCCACATTGCCACTGTCAACCCATCCGTCCCGCTCTCGCATGAGGATATTATCATCGCTTCAACTACATAGAACCTCTGTTCAGAACAGCACCAAAACCACACGCGCCCCCGCCCGGCATCTCCGGGCGGGGGCGCTTTTCTGCATCATCCAAACCGCATTATTGCCGCCGTGCCCGCCAAGAAAAGGTTGGGCACACTGCCGCCGCTCCCGGCAAACAGAAAATTCCGGCACGCCCGGCACAACATGACCGGACGAACACGAGGAGCAGGACGGGCAAAACCGGATAAACTGAATTGACTGAACCGGTTGAACTGGCTGATTCGCCTGAATTGAAGCGCCTTACCGCTCCTGCAATGAAAACGACAGCGACGTCATGAACGGCGAGAGGATATACTCCAGCACGGTCCGGGTTCCTGTGTGTATGGAGCACATGACCCGCATACCGGGATAAAGACAGTAGGTGTCGTCTCCGCGTTCAAAGCAGGCCTGTTCCGTCTCTACCCGCACCTTGTAGAAGGTGTTTCCCTCGCGGTCCACAAAGGCATCCGGCGAAACCAGCACCACCTTGCCATCCAGCATGCCAAAACGGCGTGCATCGGCCGATGCCAGCGATATGCGCGCATCCTGCCCGGTTGCCACATAGCCGATATCCTGAATGGGCAGATGCGCCTCCACCACCAGCTTGTCGGAAGAGGGAACCACCACCAGCACGGTGCCCCCCGGTTCCACCACTTCTCCGGGCGAAGCAACTCCCAGTTGCTTCACCACGCCGTCCACCGGCGAACGCAGCACGGTGCGCAGAAGGGTATCCTCAAATTTTTTCATCCGCTCGACAAACTCTTCATATTCCCGCTGCACCTTGCGCTGCTCCTCGCGTGCCCGCTGGCGAAATTCCGATTCGGTCCGCTCAAGCGCCGCCTTGGCTTCCTCTTGCTGGGAGCGCAGCCGGGCAAGATTGGCCTTGTCCTGTTCTATGCGGCTTTCCAGATTGTTCACCTCACGTTGCAGCTTCAGATACTGCAACTCAGTGGCAAGCTGATCACGGTACAACTCTTCAGTAATGCCCAGTTCCTTGCGCATCAGCACCAGTGCGTCGCGGTCCTTGGCAATGCGCACCAGCACACTGCGCACCTCGTGCTCGGTCTGCACCACCTGTTGCGAACGTTCCGCCAACTGGCCTGCCACAGAACTCATAATGCTCTCAAAGAGCTCGCGCGCGGCAGCCACTTTTTCGGGCTGCTCCCGTACCAGCTCGGGCGGGAATACCAGTGTCCGGCTCATGTCCGCCATGGCCTGCAAGCGAACCATGTCCACAGTGAGGGAGGCAAGGCGAACCCGTATTTCCTCCACGGAAGAGCCCTGCTGCACCCCCTGCAACACCACCAGTTCCTGTCCTTCCCGCACCACCTCGCCTTCACGCACCCGAATCTCGCTGACAATGCCGCCTTCCAGATGCTGCACCCGCTTCACAAGGGACGAAGGAACCACCTCCCCTTCTGCCACGCTCACAATATCCAGCCTGCCCACGGCAGCCCAGAGCAGAAAGGCAAGGCAGCCGCCAATGCATATCCACAGAAATACCCGGGTGGTGCCGAGGCCCGCTGTGTCTTGTACGCTGCTCATGAACGGGTCTCCCCTTGCGTGCCCTGACCGGGTTCTTCCGTGCCCACGGGTTCGTCCCCGGCGCTGTCTTTTGCGGGCCCGGCCTTTCCGGTGCTGTTCTTTTCTGTGCTATCCTTTCCCATGCCCGCCTGTCCCGCCTGTCCCGCCTGTCCGATCTGTCCCGCCTGTCCGATCTGTCCCGCCTGTCCGATCTGTCCGGCCTGTCGGGCCACATCCCTGTCCGCCGCAGCCGGGGGAACAGGCGGCGTGCCGCCCTGTGCCGGAGCGCCTATGCCGGAAACGGTTTCCAGCGGAGTCCCGGCATCCGGACCGGGGGTTCCATTCTCCGAGGCAGGGTACGGAACAGGCGCAACAACGGCCCCGTTACCGCCTGCCGGGGCACGGCGTGCCACCAACGGTCTGGGTTTTATGCCAAGGTCAAGCTTCTGCCCGGCAACGCGCTCAAGGTCCGCGTCTGTGGAAACAACCACCACCGTCCGCCCTTCACGAAGCATCTGCACAATACAGCGCAGTGCGGCCTTGCGGCCCTGCGCGTCCAGCCCCTCCGTGGGTTCGTCCAGAATAACCAGCCTTCCGTCCGTGACCATGGCCCTTGCCAGCGCCAGCCTGCGCCGTATGCCTACCGAAAGGGTTCTTCCGGCATCTTCCAGCACCGTGTCCAGCCCGGCGGGCAGAGAAAAAATGTAAGAGGCCAGATCGGCGGCATTCAGGGCGGTGTTGAGAACGGCATTGAGTTCTGCTTCATCCTTCCTCTCCTGCCCATCCCGCAAGGATCCCGCATCAACCTTAAGAACAGGGGAGCCGTCAGAGACGGATGCCTCCGCCGTCTGCCGCCCCAGCAGGGGCATGAGAATATTCTCGCGGATGGTGGCGGGCATGAATGCGGGTTCCTGCGGCAGGTACCGAATCTGCCCGCGCCACCAGTCAGGGGCTATCTGCCGCAGGGTCACGCCGTCTGCAACGATATCTCCCCTGCCCGGCTCAACCAGCCCGGCGAGCATCCGGGCGAAGGTGGTTTTGCCGCTGCCGTTGGGGCCCTGCACAATGGTGAGCATCCCCGGTTCCATCACCACGTTGAGCGATTCGAACAGCGGGGAATGGCTCCCCGACCAGCCGAACCCCACATCGCGAAATTCCACCCGCCCCTTAAAGCTCTGCTTGGCCGTGCCTGAGGCAGGCTCCTGCGGCAGAGCCAAAAAACGGTCCAGATCGGCCTGGGCTGTCCGGGCACGGGCGCATAGTCCCAATGCGGAAGCGAACCCGGCCGCAACGCCCACGGCACGGGAGGTGAGGATATTCGCGCCTATGAGCACCCCCACGCTGATGTCGCCGTTCACCACCTGCATGGCACCTATGGCATATACCGCCACGCTTTGCAGCAGAACCACCGTGGCGGTAGAACTTTTGCTTCCTTCGCGCAGAAAGGCCAGACGCAGACGCAGCGGTTCAGCACGGCGCGTGCGTTCCGTCCACGCCCTGCGCACAAAGGCTGCGGCCCGGAAGACGCGCACCGTGTCCGCACCGTCTATGGCGGCGGCGTTCATGCGTCTGCGCTCCGCCTCTTCGTGCTCCAGTGTTCTGAAATGGACAGACTGCCCCGTGTTGCCCGCATGGGCGAGAACTCCCACGGCCACCATGCCCAGTGCGCCCACAAGGGCCAGCAGGGGAGAAAGCAGAAAGGTGACCAGCAGGTACAGCACGGCAAAGGGGGCGTCCAGCACCTGCATCACAATGCCGGGCTCACGGGCGGAACGTACCGTGGCAAGGCGGGCAGGCACCTCGTGCGCCGCACGCACCACCTCCGGCCCCAATGCCTGTGCCCGTATACGCAGAATGATCTCGTGGCACGCGGCAGAAAGCCGTTCTTCCGCATCACCCATCACCACGGCGGCAAGGCGGGGCCGCAGGAGGGTAAAGGCATAGAGCATGGCCACCGCCACCAGCATGCCCACGGTCAGCGTGACCAGCGTGCCGTCAAACCCAAAGGTGACATAGCGGTTCAGCACCTGAATGACAAACACCGGCGAAGCCAGATTGAGCAGCGTGACAAAAAAGGTTGCCAGCAGCAACTCCATGGCGGGCACGGGCCGTTGCGCCATACGACGGAATATTTCTTTCACCTGGGCACCATCCCGTTGAAATATCTACTGCCCAAGCTGTATACCGCATCAGCAACCGTGGCAACGGGCGCGGGCATGCCGGGCAGACATACTCTCTTATCGGACAGCCAGCGCACCTCTGTAGGCTTCGCGTACAGCGTGCGCCCACCGTTGCACATCAAATCCCGCCGGACTGTGCGCTCCGGGGTCAATCCCGCTGTCCAGCACCCCGGCATACGCCGGTACAAGCCATGTGCCCGCCCGCTGCGAAGCAGCCATATAGATGTGGGCCAGCCGTGCGTACTGCGCCTCTGTCACGCCAGCCTCGCCCTGCTGCGGCAGCACCAGCACATGCAGAAAACGCCCTTTGGCGCGGGCTCCGGCATACTCCAGTTCAAACCGCGTTGCCCGCAAGGGGGTAAAAAAATCCACCAGCGTCACCGATCTGCCGTTGGGCCACACGGCCACATGCCAGCAGGGCAGCGGCAGGGGCACGGCTCCAGAAATGACAGGTCTCGGCGCAGTTGCTCCCGGGCGCACTGCGGCGTGTCCTTCCTTTCCCTCCGCAGGGGGCGATACCGGAGCCGGTTTTCCCGCAAGGCACGGCCCAGCCCCTTCAATACCGGCAATGCTCCCTGCCGTGCCATGGCGCAAAACGCCGTGCAGCACGAAATACCGCGCCGCCTCTCCGCCGGAAAGCGACACCCGCAGCCGCAGAGGACCGCCCACGGCCTCGTCCGTTATTCTGCGGGAAAAGAAAAACCGTTCCAGCGCCTCAGCGGGAATACCGAATTCCGTTCCCAGCAGGGCGTCAAAGGTGGAAGGAAGCGAGTGGGAACCCGCACTGCTCCCCTGCGGCGTCAGCAGGCACTGCCCCTGTTCCACTGCGGCTCCGCGAAAGGACATGTCCGCCGCAACCCACGGGCAATCCGCAGGGCCAAAGGCTCCCGCCGTCCCGGCCCACGCACACAAGGCAAGAGCTAGCAATAAAGACAAGACTCGTATCATCAAACATCCTGCCATATCAGCGCGTTGAAGAAAGAAAAAAAGAAAGAAAGCCTGCGCGTTACCGCACTCTGCTCAAACCGTACGCCTGCATTGTTCCGCAAACGATGGAAACCGGGCCGGAACATTCCCTGCTCCTGCCCCTTGCTTCCTGCACCCTGCATCGCGGCATCATTGTTTATCCACCCGCCGGCATGAACATTTTCCGCAGCCGGAAACATGTTGCCCGCAGCTGCCCGCCCTTTGCGCATGGTGGGCAGCAACAAGAAACGCCTTGCGTTTTAGCCGTGTTACCGGCAGGTTGGAGCATTCACGGAGAACACATGCACAGACTGGCTGGTTACGGATACGTTCTTCTGGCAGCCGCCCTGTGGGCACTGCTGGGACCGGTGGCAAAGTTCGGCCTTGCCGTGGACATGGCACCGCTGGAGATAGCTTTCTGGCGCGCCACGCTCGGCGGCGTGCTTTTTGCCATTCACGCCCGCCGCCACAACCTCACGCGGGTTCGCCGCAAAGACATGCCCGTGTTCCTGCTCTTCGGGCTTGTGGGAGTGGCCCTGTTCTTCGGCTCATACCAGCTTGCGGTGCAGGGAGCGGGAGCCGCACTGGCCTCCATTCTGCTGTACACCGCCCCGGCGTGGGTGGCCCTGCTCTCCCGCGTGTTCTTCCGCGAGACAATAACCCACGGCAAGCTGCTCGCGCTGGCACTGTCCATGACAGGTGCCGCTCTGGTCTGCCTTTCCGGCTCGGGAGCCGGGCACACGGTTACGGCTTCGGGCATTCTGTTCGGGCTGCTCTCGGGTTTTACCTACTCACTGCATTATATTTTTGGCAAGACGTATCTCAAGGATTATTCCTCCGTCACGTTGTACATGTGGTGTCTGCCCGTTGGGGCGCTTGCGCTGTGGCCGTGGGTTACATTTTCCGCGCCCACAGTCACGGGCGTGACTGTCATAGCCGTTCTGGGCGGTGTCTGCACCTACGGAGCCTACTACGCCTATTGCGAGGGGCTGAAGCGTCTGGAAGCCACCCGCGTGGCGGTTATAGCCAATGCAGAACCGGTGCTGGCAGCTATACTCGCCCTGTGGTGGTGGGACGAGTTGCTTTCTCCCTCCGGGTATCTCGGCGGCATGCTGGTGCTGGCGGCCGTGGTGCTCATTGTACTGGACGGGAAAAACCGCAGACACGCAGCCTGAGCAGTCCCATGAAGAGCATCTTTCGCGCCGCGTACAAGAAAGCCCTTCACACCGTGGGCGCGGAATGCTACTCTGATAAATATTTCTTTCATACCTGCGGCTTCCGTGCGAAGGCCCCCGGCTGCCCGTAAGGCCTGACCACGAACTGCCGCCACAGATGCAAAGGGGATTCCCGTGGCAGAAAAGAACACCTCTGCAAAGCCGGGGGGTAAACCCGGTGGTAAGAAGCGCTTAACCATCATTATTCTGGTGGCCTTGCTAGCCTTGGCGGCCATAGGGGTGATGCGCGAGAACATGCGTAAGGAAGCGCCGGATGAAGGGCAGATGCGCGTGCAACTGCCGGGCTCGGCACAGCCGGATAACGCCCTTGCCGTTCCGGAAGATGCGACCAACAGCACGGGTAATGCTACCGCCCAGCGGCCTCCCGCCGGAGAGCAGCCTGCTCAGACGGGGCAGCCTGCGGCACAGCCGGCCGATGCGCATGTGGGCGTTGTCATGCCCAAGGTGGACAGCGACTCCATCATCCTTCCGCTCTTCATTGAAGACCTGGCAAAATACCTCGTCAGCGGCTACTACCCCGCCAACGCATCGCCCGCCACGGAAAAAGGCGGCGTGATCAGCCTTGGCCCAAAGAACCTGAACATGCGCTACGGGGTGGATATGACCGGCCTTTCATGGTCCGGTGATGATGTGCGCAAGGGCAGACAATCCGTGCTGCGCTATATTCTTACCCCCACCATGGCAGACGCCCTATACCGGCTGTATGTGGATAAGTTCATGAGCGCGGTGGAAGCCGAAGCCAAACAACTTGTGCGTGATGTGGAAGGCGAGGAACGCCCCCTTACCCGGCGCGAGATAAAGGAAATGCACCTGCTGCTGGCGCAAAAGGTCATGGCCACGGCGGGCGTGCTGCGCGCCTGCGCCATTATGGAAGATGCCATGGTACGGGTGGACAGCCTGCATATGGCCACCCGCGCCGCTTTCAGCGCCAACGAGCGCTTTCAGGTCACGCTCCACCAGTATCAGGAACTGGCGGACAACGGCGGCGACCCTGCCGCCATAGCGGATGCCAAAAAAGCCATGGATACGGCAGGCAAGACCTACCAGCAGGCCATCATGCAGCGGGAGCGCACCAAAGAATCGCTTGCCAACGCCCTGCGCAAATATAAGTGGGTGTCCATGCAGGATGATGCGGCCAACATCTACGTTGCCCAGTGGGTCTTCCGGCGGGTGCAGGACAATCCCCGGGTATTCCCCGCGCTTATGACGGTGCACGAACGCCTTCTTGATCTGGCGGAACGGCTGGAAAAACGCTCCGCCCTGTAATGCCAACCTTCCGGCGGCGCATCGGCACTCTGGCTGACGCGCCGCCTTTTTCATTTCCGGAAGCCACATGAGCAAAGATTACGAACCGAGAATGCATTCCGCCGAGCACATTCTCAACCAGACCATGGTACGCATGTTCGGTTGCGGACGCTGCTTTTCTGCGCACCTGAACAAAAAGAAATCCAAATGCGACTACCACTTTCCCCGCCCCCTGAGCGAAGAAGAGGTGCGCGCGCTTGAACAGGCGGTGAACGAACACATAGCGGCGGGCCTTGCCGTGACTGAGGAGATACTGGACAGGCGAACGGCAGCCGAAGTATACAGCCTCGACAGGTTGCCCGACAACGCTGTCTCCACCGTGCGCATCGTCCGCATAGGCGACTACGATGCCTGCCCGTGCATTGGAGAGCATGTGGCGAACACCTCGGAAATAGGAACGTTCACCATCATCTCGCAGGACCATGCGGATGGCGTGCTGCGCCTGCGCTTTAAGCTGAAAGAAGCCGGATAACCCAACAATCAACCGCCTCCGCAGGATACGCTGCATGTATACCCCCATCCGTCGGCCCCTTGCCGTCCTTGCCCTGTGCTCTCTTTTGGCTCTTGCCGTCCTTCTCGGCGGCTGCATTCCCCAACGTCAGGCTCCCGCAGTGCCCGATGTCAATGCCACGGCCATTCCCCTTCAGGCACCGCTCACCGTCATGGACGGCGCGGACTTTGCCGTTTTTACCAAGCGGTTTCTCCCGGAACTGGTCAGACGCAAAATTCTGGACCCGCAGGGACGCCCCGTGCCCGATACACCGCTGCTTCTGCACGGCACCGAACTGCCTGACGGTGAATACCGCCCGGAATCGTACGGCAAGGAAATCTACCACCGTCTGTCCTTGCGCTACATGTGGTCCGCAGAAGAACGGGAAACCGTTCAGGATACCGTCACCCACGCCAGCCTGCCCTCATCCGGCGAGACTGTGACCATCGACGAATCCTCCCTTGTGGTGGTGGGAGAATTCAGCACAGATATCTATAAGCTTGTCGCCCTGCTGGACTGGAACGGCGACGGCATGCGGGACTGGCTGGTGCGCTACCGCTTCAAACCCAGCGTGGACGAACCTTCTTCCTCGCGCATGCTGATCATAGAAGCCTCCGGACCGGAAGGGATGCTGGAGGCGCAGGTGATAGAAGCGGTAGAATGCACGCCGGAAGGCTGCAACAGTTACACCGGCACCGCGTTGCCCGCCATTCTGGGTTACGACCCCACCCCCGCCGGCGAAAAGATGGAGGCTGCGCAGCACGCTCCTTCCGACTCCGCCGGAACACCTCTCCCCCAGTAATTCCACCTGTCACGCCAGTCTGGACAGTCCCGGCAGCCCCGTAGCCAGACCCGCAGACCACATGGCGCGATGCACACCGGAATGAGCCGGGGCACACAATACCCCCGCAGACAGCATACGCACCTGACATACAAAACCCACCCTAGGTTGCGGAATACAAAAAAGGACGGAAGAGCATGGCTCCCCGTCCTTTTTTGTAGCATACGCGCTGCACAAGTAACGGGAAAAACACCGCTTCCGCCCGCAGCCCCCTGTGGCCCCACGCCGCACATACGTTGCCGCGCCTTTACGGAACACCGCGCACTGCCCTGCCTTTCAGTCATTCCAGCTTTCAGGAATGCCAAAACGTATTCCTTTTTTGCATACTAAAAATTTTATCCATACCCCTATTGTGTTATTTTTTTAAAAAACGTAACACAAAACCCAGCCGGACAAAGCCAGTGATGTTCGGCTGTCCTGTCAAAAGTGTATTGAACTGGCGCAATAACCACATCAAGGAGTTGGTTATGTCTGGAAACACGGGCAAAGTCCCGGCTTACCTGTCCGGCCTGAAGCCCCCGGCAAAAGGTTCGGAAGTCACCATGGAAGGGGTGCGCTACAAAATTTCCGCCCCGAAAGGCATCGACCCTTCCGACATCTTCTTTGTCCAGGTGGACAAGGAAGCCTGTCAGGGATGCGGCGAGTGTGAGGCGCACTGCCCCACCGGAGCCATTCAGGAGATGTACGAAAGCGGCGAACGCGGCATCGTTGATCCTGCGGCCTGCATCAACTGCGGACAGTGTCTTGCCAACTGTCCCTTCGGCGCGATTCACGAAGAAGTCTCGTATGTGGGCGAGATCTTCGAAAAGCTCAAAGACCCGAACACCGTCGTCGTCTCCATGCCTGCACCCGCCGTCCGCTACGGGCTTGGCGAATGCTTCGGCATGCCCACAGGTGCATACGTGGGCGGCAAAATGCATTCCGCGCTGCGTCAGCTCGGCTTCGACCTTATCTGGGATAACGAGTGGACCGCCGACGTCACCATCATGGAAGAGGGCACGGAACTGTTACAGCGCGTAAAGACCGGCAACATGCCCCTCCCGCAGTTCACCTCCTGCTGCCCCGGCTGGGTCAAGTTTGCCGAAACCTACTACCCCGACCTGAACAACCACCTCTCCACCTGCAAGTCGCCCATAGGCATGCTCGGCCCTCTGGCCAAGACCTACGGTGCCAAGCAGACCGGCATTGAGGGCAAAAAGATGTACACTGTGTCCATCATGCCCTGCGTTGCCAAGAAATATGAAGGGCTGCGCCCGGAACTGAAGGCAAGCGGATTCCGCGATATCGACGCTACCATCAACACCCGTGAACTGGCGTGGATGATCAAGCAGGCCGGAATAGACTTTGCCTCGCTGCCCAGCGAAGAGCCGGACCCGGCACTGGGCATGTCTACCGGTGCGGCCACCATCTTCGGCACCAGCGGTGGCGTAATGGAAGCTGCCCTGCGCCTTGCGTATGAAGTGCTCTCCGGCGACAAGCTGTCCAATCCCGACATCAAGGTCGTGCGCACGCACAACGGCATTAACGCCGCAGACATTGATGTGCCCAACTTCGGCACCGTGAAGGTAGCCGTGGTAAGCGGTCTGCAAAACGCAGCCAAGCTGTGCGAAGAAGTGCGCGCAGGCAAGTCGCCCTATCATTTCATAGAAGTGATGACCTGCCCCGGCGGCTGCGTAAACGGCGGCGGGCAGCCCCTTGAGCCGGGCATGCTCCAGACATCGCTGTTCAAGAGCACCATCGCCAAAATCAACCGCCGCTTCACGCAGCGGCGCGTCGGGTAGGAGGAAGCCGTGAAAAACATCGCAACCATGACCAGACGCGGCTTCATCAAGCTGGCCGGATTCACGTGCGGATACGCCGTTCTCGGGTTCAACGTCACCCGCGAGGCGTTCGCCTCTGCGCTGGAGTTTGTGGGCATACGCCAGCAGTCCGTCTATGACGCGGACAGCAAGATATACTCCATCCGCAAATCGCAGGAAAACCCCATGATCACGAAGCTCTACGCCAAAGACGGCTTCCTGCATGAAGGCCCCTGCGGACACGAATCGCATCACCTGCTGCACACGCACTACTATGACCGCAGCGACCGCCTGAAGGCCCTGAAGGCCAAGGGCATCAAGCTCTCTCTGTAACGACGCCGTAATCCTACGGGCAGCCTGCGGGAAGGATTATCTGAACCAGAGGGCCTGCCCTTTCCTTAAGAAAGGAAGACCACCATATGCGATGCTTCACAGCCACGCCCGTATGGACCTAACGACGCCAGCGACACCGGAACGGATACAAATGGATAAGCGAATGGGTGTTGTCAGCATTATCGTAGGGAACCGGGAAAAGGACGCCGGAACCGTTAACGACATTCTCAGCAGGCACGGAGAAATTATCCTTGCCCGCATGGGGTTGCCCTGTCGTGAACGCGGCCTCAGCGTCATAGCCGTCATCATCGAGGCGACTACGGATCAGGTGGGTGCCCTGACCGGACAACTCGGAAGGCTGGCAAGCGTTAAAGTAAAAGCATCTGTCGTGTAGCCATCAAAGGGCACACGGCAAGCACATATGGAGGGGTCTCATGACACTCGGCAGCAAGGAACTGAAGAATTTTATTGATGAACAGGCCATAGCGCAAACCATAGAAGCCACGAACAACCCCGCACCGTCAAAGGTACGGGAAATACTGGCAAAATCGCGCGAGGCAAAGGGGCTGACCATTGAGGAAACGTCTGTACTGCTGCAGGCAGACGATCCGGAGTTGCGGGCAGAACTGTTCTCCACCGCACGCGAGGTAAAAAAAGCCATCTACGGCAACAGGCTTGTGCTGTTCGCGCCGCTGTATATTACCAACGAATGCGGCAACCGTTGCGCGTACTGCGGCTTTAATGTGGAGAATAAAGATCTGGAACGGCGCACACTCACCGATGAGGAAATACGCCGCGAAGTATACGCGCTGGAAGACATGGGGCACAAACGCCTGCTGCTGGTCTACGGCGAACACCCCCGGTTCGGGGCAGACTGGATGGCCGATACCATCCGCGTGGTGTACGACACAGTCTCAGAAAAAAGCGGCGAAATCCGCCGTGTGAATATTAACTGCGCACCGCAGGAAGTGGAAGGGTTCCGCAAACTGCACGAGGCAGGCATAGGCACCTACCAGTGTTTTCAGGAGACCTACCACAGGGCAACCTACGAATCCCTGCACAAGGGCGGGCGCAAAAAAGATTTCCTGTGGCGGCTGCATGCCATGCACCGCGCCATGGAGGCAGGCATAGACGATGTGGGCATGGGTGCCCTGTTCGGCCTGTACGACTACCGGTTTGAAGTTCTGGGGCTGCTCGCTCACGCGGCCGAGCTTGAAAAACACTTTGGCGTGGGCCCGCACACGCTCTCTTTCCCGCGGCTGGAACCGGCACAGAATGCGGAAATAGCCTATCATCCGCCCTGTCCCATCCCGAATGAACGGTTCAAGCAGATGGTCGCCGTACTCCGGCTGGCTGTTCCGTATACCGGACTTATTTTGAGCACCCGCGAAGAACCTACGCTGCGGCGTTCGCTACTGGACCTCGGCGTATCCCAGCTCAGTGCAGGTTCCCGCACCTACCCGGGAGCGTACTCAGATCCCGCCTACGACCGGCCCGAGGTACAGCAGTTCTGCGTTGGCGACAACCGGAGCCTTGATGAGGTTATCCGCGAAGTCGTCGGGCAGGGCTGGATTCCTTCCTGGTGCACAGCCTGCTACCGGCTTGGCAGAACGGGTGAACACTTCATGGAATTGGCCAAAAAAGGGTTCATTCAGGAATTCTGCAAGCCCAACGCACTGCTCACCTTCAAGGAGTACCTGCAGGACTACGCCACCGCGCCCACCCGCGCGGCGGGCGATGCGCTGGTCGAACGCGAGGTTGAGGACTTTCCGGAAGCACGACGTGACCTTATCGCCTCGCGCCTGCAACGCATAGCGCAGGGCGAACGGGATCTGTACATCTAGGCGCGCGACAGCACCGCGCGTCTTACACGGCAGGGCATCGCATGCGCGGGCCCAACGCGGCCAAGCCCTCCGGGCGGGACGGTTTCATCCCCCATTCCGCCCGGAGCGGCATACAAGCCCGCCTACCCCTCTCCCGTCACACCCGGCGGGAAGGAAAGGCAACCGTGGTTGGTACATCCCATAGGCACGCCCCGGGGAACACCCCACCCGCAGAACGGCGGGAACCGGAACAGCACTCCGGTTCCCCCGCTCTGTGAAGGTGCCCGCCACAAACCACTCACCCAACGGACCAATCCCATGATACGCACCGAATCCGACGCATTGGGAAGCATGCAGCTGCCCGCAGATGCGCTATACGGCATACACACTGCGCGGGCCATGGAGAATTTCCCCCTCTCAGGGTACAGGCTGCCCGCCATGTTCATCCGCGCGTACGCAGAGGTCAAACTGGCATGCGTGCGGGTGAACGCCGGACTGGGCCATCTGCCCCCCGCAGTGGCAGGTGCTCTGGAAGCCGCCTGCCATGAAATGATTTCCGGTCTGCATCACGGCCAGATCGTGGTAGACGCCTTTCAGGGCGGAGCCGGAACATCCACCAACATGAACGTGAACGAGGTTCTTGCCAACCGCGCGGCACAGTTGCTCGGCCATGCACCGGGGAGCGGGGCCGTGCACCCACTTGACCACGCCAACCTACATCAGTCCACCAACGATACCTACCCCACCGCTCTCAAGGTGGCCACGCTCCACGGCCTTAAAAAACTGGAGCAGCCGATAACCCAGTTGCAGGAAACATTACAGCGCAAGGAGCAGGACTTTGACCACGTTGTCCGCCTTGCCAGAACCCAATTGCAGGATGCCGTCCCCATTACGGCGGGCATGACGTTCGGGGCATGGGCAGAGGCCATTGCCCGCGACCGCTGGCGCATCTTCAAATGCCGTGAACGCATCCGGCAGGTCAATCTGGGCGGAACCGCCGTAGGCACAGGGCTTGGTGCCCCGCGTGACTTCATCTTCAAGGCTGCGGAAGAACTGCGGAGCATTACGGGTCTTGGCATCTCGCGGGCAGAGAATCTGGTAGACGCCACGCAAAACCTTGACCCCTTTGTGGAAGTTTCCGGCATGCTCAAGGCATGCGCCGTTAACCTGCTGAAAATCTGCACAGATGCCCGCCTGCTCGCCAGCGGCCCTGCCGCAGGAATAGGCGAGATGGTGCTTCCCGCTGTGCAGGCAGGCTCCACCATCATGCCGGGCAAGGTAAATCCGGTTATTCCGGAGGCGGTTTCGCAGGCTGCGCTACGGGTTATGTCCAATGACGCACTCATCGGGCAGGCAGCGGCAATGGGCAATCTGGAACTCAACCAGTTCCTGCCGCTGGTGGCCCACGCGCTTTTGGAATCGCTCCATCTGCTGCACAACGCGGTCATAAAGCTGCATGAACGCTGCATGCGCGATGCCCGGCCCGATACGGAACGATGCGCGGCGCATCTGGCCACCGGAGGAACCCTTGCGGCGGTGCTTGTGCCCGCTCTGGGCTATGAGCGCGTGGAACACTTCATCCAAAAGGCCATAAGCACGCACACGCCGCTTGCCGACATAGTGGCTGCCGGACTGAATGTGCCCCGTGAGGCAATAAGCGAGTTGCTGACCGCCAAAAAAATGCGCCAGATGGGCTACACCGCTGAAACGTATGCCGCAGTCAAAGGAAAAACCGATGCGGATGCATGAAGGCACACAATCCCTCATGTTGCCGCAAGCGTTTGCCGCAGCAAAAAGAATCATTCTGCACGCCGCCATCTACGGGCCGTTTGTCCGGTCCGCTCCGCACAGGCAGGCACTGGAAACCGCCGTGCGTAACGGCGCGGCACTCCACGCCATACTGGCTCCCCTGCCCTCTTCAGTCCCGCAAAATCCATGGATCAATGAATTCTGGCAAATGGTGCGGCCCGGTGTTTCCCTGCACTCCGTGGAGCAAGAATGGCAAAACAGCATCGCCCTGTTCCGCGCTCTTGCCGCAACGGCCACATCCGCTGCTGCCGGTGCAACCGTGCTTGCCTACGCAACACAGGCCATGCCGTGCCTGCCCGTTCTGCTGGCAGATGACCGCATCTTTTTCGGACACTACGCACACAGCGCCGTACCCGCACCGCAAGGCGTATGGTGCGCTATGGATGCCCCGGTCGGGAAAATGCTGGCAATCCATTCCTCCAGCACCTCCCCTGCGACTGCCGGAAACACCCAAACGACCGCTCCGGGCAATGAAGAGGCAGACTCCCGCAAACAACCGTTGCCCGAATGGTGGCGGGCACCCGCCCGGCTGGTGGAAGAATGCGTCCATGCCATGCACCACGCGACAAGGATACCCCTTTGAGATACCCTGCGAGATACCCCTGTGAGTGACAACACGGCACTGACTGAACATGATATCGTGCATGCCCTGTGCGCACCGGATGCCGCATCGCTCTACAGTGCCGCACGCGCCCTTGCCGATGATGTTTTCGGGCGGCAGGTTTTTCTGCGCGGAGTGGTGGAGTTTGCCAACCATTGCAGACGCAACTGCCTGTATTGCGGACTGCGCGCCGCCAACACGGACGTTGAACGGTTCCGGCTGGATGATGAGGAAATCCTCCATGCCGTGTCCTTTGCCGCCGCACACGGCATGGGAACTGTCGTCCTGCAATCCGGTGAAGAGGCACAAGGCGATGTGCGGCGCGTGGGTGCGCTGGTGCGGGAAATCAAGCGACGCCACAATGTGGCCGTAACCCTGTCACTGGGCGACTATGCAGAGGACCACTACCGCTACTGGCGCGACTGCGGGGCAGACCGCTACCTGCTCAAGGTGGAAACCACAGACGATGCCCTGCACGCCCGCATGCGCCCCGGCACCACGGTAACGGAGCGGCTGGCACGGGTGGAGACACTCCAGCGACTCGGCTATGAAACCGGGTCCGGCGTTATTTCCGGGCTGCCGGGCATGACGCCGCGCATTCTGGCCCGCGATATTCTGCGCCTTTCCGCCATGGGGCTGGAGATGATCGCCGTAGGCCCCTTCATTCCGCATCCCGGCACACCGCTGGGCGCGGAACGGGCGGCAGTGGATATTGAACAGGCGCTGCGCGCCACTGCACTGCTCCGCCTGCTCAATCCCGGCGCGAATATTCCCGCCACCAGTGCGCTGGACAGCGCCTGCCCGCCGCAAGACTCCGGCACCCAATACCCTGTCAGTGATACTCGCCTCAATAATCAGGACAGCGCACACAGCCCGTACGGGAAGGGCGGAAGGGAGCAGGGGCTTGCTGCGGGAGCCAACGTGGTCATGCCTTCCGTAACGCCGGAACGCGTGCGCCGCAACTACGCCATCTATCCGGGCAAAAACACTGTGCAGTGTTCCGTTACGGAGGCGGTAAGACAATTGAAGCTGCGGCTGGAACATGCGGGATATCAACCGAGCGATGCCATAGGTGCCAGTCTTTCCGGCAGGTTCAGAGCTGCCGACCCTATGCAGGGCTGCAAAGCCGCACAGACCATACGGGCTGCCGCCACGCCCTCCGGCAATCCCTCCGGCCATTTCGCAGACAACGCGCATACGCACAGCACCACCCCCGTGCCCGGCACGGAACAGTTCAGCAAGGAGCCAGCATGACAGGCAAAGCACCGCGCGGCGTACGTATGGTCATAACGCTTGTGGGCCGCCGCAACGCCGGAAAATCTTCCCTTATCAACGCCCTGACAGGGCAGGACATTGCCATAGTCTCCGACCATCCCGGAACCACCACAGACCCCGTGGCCAAGCATTACGAACTGCTGCCCATAGGGCCCGTAACCTTCTATGACACAGCAGGTCTGGATGACACGGGCGAGTTGGGAGCCATGCGCATACACGCCACCCGCAAAGTGCTCTGCCGCACAGATTTAGCCCTGCTAGTGGCCGGAGAAACAGGGCTGGGCGATGCGGAACGCGACATACTCAAAGAACTGGCCGCGCTGGATATTCCCTTTGCGGTGGTCTTCAACAAGGCCGACATGACGTCGCCCCGCGATGAAGACATCCGGTTCTGCGCGGACAGCAATATACGGTACGTTTCCGTCAGCGCACGTCCCGGCGGGCAGAACGGCCCGGCGGGCGGCGCAGACGCTGTAAAGCAGTTGCTTCTCGCCGCCGCCCCGCCCGAGTATCTGGAGGAGCCGGCCTTGGTGGCCGATATGGTGCAGGCAGGCGACAGCGTTCTCTGCGTGGTGCCCATAGACCTTGCCGCTCCCAAGGGAAGGCTCATCCTGCCGCAGGTGCAGGTGCTGCGCGAGGTGCTGGACTGCGATGCCATGGCCACCGTGGTCAAGGAACGCGAACTGGAAGAGGCACTTCTTGCCATGCGGCGCGACCCCGCGCTGGTGGTCACGGACTCGCAGGCCATTCTCAAAGTGGCGGGTGATGTGCCGGACCATATACCCCTGACCACGTTTTCCACACTGTTTGCCCGGTACAAAGGCGATATAGCAGCGCTGGCGCACGGGGCACATGCCATAGACACCCTGCGGGACCATGACCGTATACTCATGTGCGAGGCGTGTTCTCACCATGCCGTTGCCGATGACATAGGCAGGGTAAAAATTCCGCGCTGGTTACGCCAGTATACGGGGAAAGAACTGGAATTCTCCTTCTACGCAGGGCACGATTTCCCGGACAATCTGGAAGGCTACGCCCTTGCCGTGCACTGCGGGGGATGCATGACCAACCGCGCGGAGATGCTGCGCCGCATCCGGGAATGCACGCGGCGCGGCGTGCCCATAACAAATTACGGCATTGCCATCTCCAAGGTGCAGGGGGTGCTGGAACGGGTACTGAGACCACTGGGAATCCACCCTCACGAGCGGGGCTGAAGCATCGGAATCCCCGCGCGTCCGCTATCCGACCTGATCGCTATCTGGCCTGTTCGCTATCTGGCCTGATCGCTATCTGGCCCATTCGCTATCCGGCCTGTTCCTTCCGCCGCCATATGGCCCGCCCTCCACAGGTGGGCGGCATGTTCCTTTGGCCTGCTATTCTCTTTGTGCCGCAGCGGGCTTGGGCACTACCGCCATAACGGTTTCGGAAAGTCTGTTCATGTCCAGCGGCTTGACCAGAAACGCATTCATGCCCACAGAGGCGCACATCTCGCGCGTCTCAGGCAGTGCCAGTGCCGTAAGCGCAATAATGGGCACACCGGACGCGGCATCGCCCGCCGTGCCGGAACGGATGGCGGCAGAGGCTTCCAGCCCGCCCATTTCAGGCATCTGCAAGTCCATTATCACGCAGTCAAAGCCCCCTGCGCGCATGTGGTCCACCGCCTCCCGGCCATTTTCCGCATACGCCACGTCACATCCGTGCAGTTCCAGCCAGTTGCCCACCACCATACGGTTAATGGTGTCGTCCTCCACCAGCAGAATGCGCAGGCCTGCCAGCGCGGAATTGGCAACACCAGTTTCCACCCGCGCGCCGGCGGGCGTTCCCGCGGCACCAGCTTCCCCGGCCTGCCCGTTCTCGGTCCGCCCCGCCGCGACAGCGGCATGCCTGTCCGCAGGCTCAGCATACGGCACAGCGGCAGCAAACCGGGCAACACTTGCAGCAACGGCCTTCACACTCTCTCCCGCAGTAACACCCGCACGGCCGGCAGAAGCCACGGCATCCAGTCCCTGAACATACAAATCCGGGGCGGATTGCGTAGCGCCCTCGGCAGACTGCGACATCCGCTGTACCGCCTGCGCCACCAGCGTACGCACCGGAACGCCGTCCCTTTCAGCAGGAATCCAGCGGAGCGGCAACCGCAGCACCACCTCGCCGCCCCCTTCCTCATCCCCGGACAGATCATGAACATACACGCTGCCGTGCACAGGCACCGCTAGCCGCCGCGCCTGTGCCGGGCCGTAACCGTAGGGCGGAATGACACAACCTTCACGGGATGAGAGAACCTGCTCCTCATCTCCTGCCAGAACAGATTCCGCCACCTCCGCAACTCCGGCAAGGGCAAGCCGGGCATCACGCATCCACGCCACAGCATCCGCTCCGGTCAGGGATACGGCAAATTCCACGGGCCGCACACCGGGTGCCACCTCCTCCGCTCCCTCGCGGGGACAACGCACCTGCAAGCGTACACGCCCGTTGCGGGCATACCGTACCGCATGCCCCACCAGAGCAAAAAGCATCTGCCGCAACCGGCCCACATCGCCCACCATCATCTGCGGGAAGACAGGCTCTATGCTTGCGCTCAGCAGACCTTTTTTATCCGAAATTTCGCAGTACAGGGCGTTCAGCACCGTTGCAATCTCGTCCTCCAGCACAAAGGGCCGCCGGACATGGCGCGCGCCGCCGCCATCGCTCTTTATTGCGTCATCATATCCGCCTTCCTGCCTGCTGCCCCACGTGCCTGCATGACTGTCAGCCTCCGCTCCCGCCATATCCAGCAGATCATCCAGAAAACGCAGCAGGCTGGTGCCTGTCTGCCGGGCCATGCGCACATAGCCGCGCTGTGTATCATCCAGCGGCGTTTCCTCCAGCAACTGCAGCATGCCGAATATGCCCTGCAACGGCGTGCGCAGTTCAGGGCTCATGTTTTCAAAAAACGCATTCCGGGCACGCAGGGCAGATTCGCTCGCCAGACGGGCCTCGTCCAGCCGTTCCCGCGTTTCACGTATGCCGGAAATATCCCTGATAACACACAGGGCGTACTGCCGGCCTCCCGCCATGAGCATCCGCGTGTGCACCTGCACATCCACTTCGCGTCCGTCCTTGCGGTGCAGCCGGGTCTCAAACAGTCCGTCCGTGCTGCCACGGCACCCTGTCCCCATAAGCGAGCAGTGTTCCGGGCACTCCATGTCGGCCACATTCATGGTGGCCAAATCCGTTGCCGTATACCCCAGCGATTCTGCCACAGCCTGATTGAATTCTTCTATACGTCCCGTGGAGACGTTAATCAGCAGAATCAGGTCGGAGGCGCGTTCAAAAATTTCGCGGTAACGCAGCTCACTTTCTCGCAACCGCAGTTCCGCCGCCTTGCGTTCGTGTATATCCGTCACATGCACCACAGCCCCGGTCAGGGAGCCGGACTCGCGCTGCACGGTAATGGCACTGCTTGCCCACACCGCCACCCCGCTCCGGTGACGAAACCGATGTTCGGTGCGCATCGCATCCGCATGTCCGGCAAGCACACCGTGCAGGGCCATGCGCAGGCTTCCGGCATCATCGGGCCAAAGAAAATCCGCAAACCCCCTGCCCGTAATCTCCGGGGCGGGGTGCCCGATAAAACGGACAAACGCAGGGTTAACCCCCACAATGCTCATGCTTGCGTTCAGCAGCAGAATGCTTTCGGGAGAGTTATCAAACAGCACGGCCAAACGGGCGCGCATGTCCTGCAATGCCATCTCGGCGGCATTGTGGCCGGTTATATCCCGTACCAGTACGGAAATGAACGTCCGCTTACGCAGCGCGGGAACCGGGGCCATGGTAATGCGGTAGAGCCTGCCGTTTCTCTCTTCCACCGAATCAACCGGCTCGCCCGTCTGCGCCACCCGCTCAAGGGCCAGCCTGCGCCGTTCATGATCACCGCCATCAAACACATGCTCCAGAGCCTGCCCCCCCCGCGCGCCACGCAAAACGGGAAACACCTCTGTCGCTGCGGCATTCCAAGCGACAGCAATGCCCGATTCGTCCATCAGCAGCGCGGCATCCCGCTGGCCGTTCAGGTAGGTGCGCAGCACGGCCAGCGTGCGGGCCGTTTTTCCCGCAGGCCGGGCGTGCCATGCCAGCAGCGATACCGCGCAGACAAAGGCCGCGAAAGAAAGCAGAGCATACGGAATATCAGGGGATGGCTTATCCCGTGCTGCATACCACCGCGAACGCATGGCCACATATTCCCGGCTACCCGCGAACAACCGCACCTGTTCATCCAGCCGGGCGAAGAGTTCGTCATTACCGGGAGCCACTGCCATGGCATAGGGCACATCCAGCAGGCGGTCATTGAGCATGGATATGCGCTGCCGCACAAGCATCTGATCCAGAAAGTACTCAATTGGAGCCTGCGGATGGATTATGGCATCTACCTGACCGGAAAGCAGCATGAACAGCAACTGTTCCACGCTTGCCGCCTCCCGCAGTGCAAGCCCCCGCAACGCACGCGCCACAGGATAGGCCACACCGGAAGGCACAACTCCCACCCTGTGACCGAGCAGGCTTTCCAGTGATTCAAACCCGGATGAGGCCCGTACGAACAGGCGTACCGTTACGGCATGCACGGGAGCAGTAAAGCGAACCTTGGCCTTGCGTGCCTCCGTAATGCCCGCCAGCGGCACAACGTGCACGCTGTTGCCGGCAACCGCCTCCAGAAGCGATTCCCAGTCCGCATAGCGGCGGTAGGTTACGGCATACCCGGCCCGCGCTGCAATGTGCTCCATGAATTCTATGCCGAAGCCTGCTGTGGTGTACGCGTCTTCGCTTATGTAGTCCGGGGGAGATGATTCCGGAACGCCCACAACAAGGGTCTGGGCGGCATACGCAGCGTGTGCGCCGAACAGCATGGGGAACCGGACAAGGTCCGAATCCCGCCCGCTAATTCGCGGAAAAACCAGTTCAACGCCCTGCGTCCCGGCCAACGCTCCGGCCTGATTCACAGCCCGACTTCCGGTCTGACATAGGGCCTGGCTTACGGCCAGACTCCCGCCCTGAGTATCGGCCCTATTTCCGGTCCGACTTCCGACCCGACTTCCGACCCTGCTTTCGGCCCGGCTCTCAGCCCGGCTTTCCACCCAGCTTTCGATCAGATTGTCGGCCACACTTCCGGTCTGATTTCCGGTCTGACTTCCGGCCATACTTCCGGTCTGAATTCCGGTCGCAAGGCCGCAGCCAGAAGACGTGCCGGAACCGGGTACTCCGGTCACCCCGGGCTCACCGGGCGCACCGGGCATTCCGGGCAGCAGGAGCAGCAGTGCAGCCACTACGGCAATAATCAGCGTCCGCAGGCTATTCCCTGCACGCATGTTCCCTCCTTCCGGGACAAACCCCTGAGACTTCGCCTTGCAGTATAGTCCTGTTATAGGATTCCGCACAGAGAAAATGGAATTATAACAAATTCCTCAGAGGCGTGAAACACCCCCTTGACCCCCGGATAATCTGTTTTATTTCTGCTGCGGTCGACCTGTCGGCCAACAGGCGCACAGCAACGCCCAGCAGGCGTTCGAAGGCGTACAAAAGCATCCGGCGATATCCTGTTGTCGTCCTGCCGTCGTCCTGTTTCGTCCAGTTGTCGTCCGGTCGCCTCCATTTTCATCCAACTGCCCAAGGAGACCTACGCATGTCGCAAACGTTTGAATTTAAAACAGAAGTGCGCAAGCTGCTGCACATCATCACCCATTCGCTCTACACTAACCGCGAAATTTTTCTGCGCGAACTCGTATCCAACGCCTCGGATGCACTGGATAAATTGCGTTTCGCACAGGCGAAGGGTGAATCTGTAAACGCCCCCGAACTGGAACTGGGCATAGACATCCGCATCAACAAAGACGCCAAGACCATCACCATCCGGGATACCGGCATAGGTATGACCCGCGATGAAATGGTGGACAACCTCGGCACCATTGCACGGTCCGGCTCCGAGCGGTTTCTCAAGGAGCTTGCGGAGAAGAACGAAGACCCCGGCAACATCATCGGACGGTTCGGGGTAGGCTTCTATTCCGTCTTCATGGTAGCGGATTCCGTGACCGTTGCGTCCCAAAGCGCCAAGCTTGGCGAGCAACCCTGCGTGTGGAAGTCTGACGGGCTGGGTTCTTTCGAAATCCTGCCCAGCGGAGAGGATGCACCCGCAAGGGGCACTGTTGTTACCATCAATGTTAAAGAAGACGCTGTAGAGTTTCTTGAGAAATTCCGTCTGCAGAGCGTGCTGAAGAAGCATTCCAGCTTTATTCCTTTTGCCATCCATCTGGAAGGCGAGCGGGTAAACACCACCCCTGCTCTGTGGCGCGAGCCCAAAAGCTCCGTCACCAAGGAACAATACAAGGAATTTTACACCCACCTCACCTTCGACGATGCGGAACCGATGGATACCCTGCACATTTCTGTAGACGCCCCTGTGCAGTTCAACTGCCTTGCCTTTATCCCCACCTTCGGACGGGATACCTTTAACTTTGACAGGGACCGTTACGGATTGGATCTGTATGTGCGGCGCGTGCTCATACAGCATGAAAACAAGGACCTTATCCCGGAGTACATCTCCTTCCTCAAGGGCGTGGTAGATACAGAAGACCTGCCTCTGAACATTTCACGCGAGACGTTGCAGGAAAACGCGCTCATCCGCAAAATTCAGCAAACCATAACCAAGCAGGTGCTGAGCCATCTGGAAAAGCTGGCGGCAAGCGATGCAGACGCATACAACAACTTCTGGAACACCCACGGCAAGGTGTTCCGGCTCGGGTACAGCGACTACGCCAACCGCGAAAAGTTCACCAGCCTGCTGCGCTTTAATTCCTCCATCCATGACGACAGGGGCATTCTCACATCCATTGACGCCTACATGGAGCGCGCCAAGCCGGAACAGAAAGCAGTGTATTATATCACCGCCCCCAGCCGGGAAGCAGCCAAGCTCAACCCGCATCTGGAAATCTTCACCCGCAAAGGGCTGGAGGTGCTCTTTCTGTACGAACCCATTGATGAGTTCGTCATGGACAACCTGCACAAGTACAAGGAATTCGAGTTTGTCGCAGCGGAAACGGTTAAACCCGAATCGCTGGATGCCTTCCCCGATGCGGAACAGGAACGCAAAACGGAAAACTTGTCTGAAGGCGATGCCAAGTCCTTTGAAGACCTGCTCGCAGCCATGCAGGATATTCTTGGAGACCGCGTGACCGAGGTGCGGGTTTCCAAACGGCTTACGGATTCCCCCGCCGTACTCGCCAGCCCGGACGGGGCAACATCATCCATGGACCGGCTGATGCGCATTATGAGCAAGGACGAATCCATTCCGCGCAAGATTCTGGAAGTGAACAGGGACCACCCCATTCTGCGCAACCTGTTGCGGGTGTTTAAGGCGGACGGCAAAGACCCGCTCATTGAAGCCACCGTGGTTCAGCTTTTCGAATCGTCTCTGCTGCTGGAAGGCTACCTGAAGGACCCCCACGAGCTCGTAGGGCGCATCAATTCCCTGCTGGAAAAGGCAGGAAGCTGGTACACTGAGATAAAGAAGCTGTAACCAGCCAAAAGAACAGACAAACCATACCCACAGAGAGCCGGACTCCGGGCGCAACCGTGCGCCGGGATCCGGCTCTTTCCGTCATGAAACAGCAGGAGACTCCCCGTGACAGCAACAACGCAACCGGAAAGGCAGATACACCGCTGGAAATGGCAGGGGAAAACACTGCGAAGAGGGAAACAGGCTGAGGCGTGGGGGAGAAGGATAGAACCGGAGGAGGGAACAGAACCCTCCGTCGGCGGGAACGCGCGACCATTCCCGCCGACGGTGATTCCACTCAGTGAATCCGCCACACGCCTCTCTTGCCGGTGAGATAGGCGGCATGCCGCCCGTGCGCATGGCAGAAAACAATATCTTTACACGCTGTAACGCACTTTCCGGCTTTTCGTCCAGCACAGGCCTGTTTGATCTGCTTGCTTGATCGGACGAACAAAATATCCTGCGCCGGAACACATGCATATCCATGTGATATTGCATGACAAAACAACAAGCACTATTCATAACCCGCTCGGGACAGGATTGGTCAAACCGCCTGAAGGCCGTCATTGGTCCAACCGTTCAAGGTATCCGGACAGGATGGGCTTTTGCAGAGCCTGAACTGTGCGGGCGGTATTCCCGCTCCCCAAAAGGAAAACGCCCGGACATACGCCGGGCGTCTGAAAAACACTGTTCGGTACCCACGGGAAAGACCCGCCGTAACGTGGCTATGAATCGCAGGAATCTGCCGCTTCGGCCTTCATCTCTGCAATAATGGCCTTAAGGTCAGAGGCCATACGTGCAAGCTCGCTCACCGCCACGGCAGATTCCTGCATGGCATGGGCATTTTCCGCAGCGGAGTTGGAAATATGTTCCGTGGCAACGGCAATTTCATCACTGGCGGCAGACTGCTGTTCCGCAGCCGCAGCAATGTCGCGCACGTGGTCCGCCGTCTGCTCCACCAGCCGCACAATGGCTTCGAGCACCTCGCCGGAGGTGGCGGCAAGGCGCGTGTTTTCGCTTATGGCTTTGGCGGCGTTTTCAGAAGACACCATGCTCTTCTGCGTACTCTGCTGAATGCTGCCTATGGCGTCGGTCACTTCCTTGGTGGCCTGCATGGTCTTTTCTGCCAGCTTGCGTACCTCGTCCGCCACCACGGCGAATCCGCGCCCGTATTCCCCTGCACGCGCGGCTTCAATGGCGGCATTAAGGGCGAGCAGGTTGGTCTGGTCCGCAATGTCGTTGATCACACTGACTACTGCCCCTATGTTCTCTGCCTGCACGCCAAGAGCGTTCATATCATCCTTCAGTTTCACGGCGTCATCGTACACCTTGTCGATAAGCCTGCGGGACTCGTTGACCACGGCGGCTCCTTCCTGCGCCTTGGACTTGGCATTTTCTGCCAGTTCCGCCGCATTGCCAGCACTTTTGGCCACCTCTATGACGGTGGAGTTCATCTGCTCCATGGAATGTGAAACTTCCTGTGTACGCGCCTGCTGCTCGCCAATGGATACGGAAGACTGCTCCACCTGCGCGGAAAGCTCCTCAGCAGCGGAGGCAAGGCCGTTGGAAATATCTGTTGCCCGGTCTGCGGACCGGATAATGAGCTCATTGTGTGCGCACAGTTCTTCTTCCTTGCGCTTCAGTTCCGTCATATCCAGATAGAGGCAGAAACCACCGATGCAGGTTCCACTCATATCGTACAGAGGGTAAACATTGGCGAGCACGTGACGTTCTCCGCCCTTGTGCCCCTTTATGGTTACCTGCAGATTCTGGAACACTTTGCCATTTTCGATGGACTGCCCCACGGCGGTCTTACGCGTTGGATCATTATAAAAAATCTCGGCAAGGGTGCGCCCGAATTGCTTTTCCGGCGGGGTGTCTATCTCCAGCATGTCCATACATGCCTGATTGGTATAAAGGGCGCGTTCCTTTGTATCAACCAGCAGGAACGGCGTGGGCAGCCCCTCGATAATCCCCTTTTTCAGGCCCATCTCACGGCGGAATGCCGTTGCCAGACCTTCCAGCGAAGAAATAAGCCCTTCATCCCCCACGTTATGTGCGGCAGCATCCATCACGGCGGCGACCTGCCCATCCGCCAAAGCAGCGGCATAGCCTCGGACCCCCTGCAATCCTGAAGCAACGCTGCGGATGAAGAAAAAAGCCGCCCCCAAGCACAGCACGGAAACACCCGCAACAACACCGAGCCAGAGCCCCATGGTCTGCGGTTGCGCAATGGCGATGGCAACAGCCAGCAGAAGCACAGCACACGCGCCGGAAATCAGAAGGGTCGTTGCCTTTTGCACAGTTGTCATGAAAAACCTCTTTGCTCAGTTGTGTGCACCTGTCACGCTACGTCGTCTGCACTACCGCATTACACATGTATACCGCAATCATGCGTTTTGCGTCCAGTGGATGCAGGCACTATTCCAGAAGATACGCACGGGCATGAGCTATGCCTGCATAAAGCTTATATCGCCAGAATCTGCATGTTCCATAGGCATTAGCAAAGAGAAAATGCCAGAACGTACCTGATGCAGATTGCATTCCGGCAGAGGACAAGAAAACGACGGACAGTTTGCCGGAACGCAAAAAGGAAAGCCCGCCGCTGCGGGGGCAGCGGCGGGCACCAACCATGCTTCAACGTCATAACCGCGTGGAACAGACTCTAGCCCAAAGTCTTTTCCGCGATCATGCGAAATTGCTTTAACCCATTCGGATCATTCTTGAATTCACCAGAAGGGCACTTGGCGCACTTTTCACCGTACCGACGGTACATGGTGGCAGCCTTGCCGTGTGAGATGTTCTTTCCCTTGCCGGTTACCACATTTCCGGCAGAAGTGAATTCCAATCCCATGCTCTTCGCCACTTCAAAAAATCTGGCAGCAAATTCTTCCGGCTTCATCGGGAACCTCCGTAAGATCAAAGGGGTTCAAGCAATTCAGCATGATGGCCGCCCTGCCAAGGGCGGTACGTACTCGTTGCCCCGAAACCTCTCCGAAACCAGTCCGACCCACCGAGCGGGAAACGGAAAGGACCGAGGACTTCTCCAGCAAAGTCATAAAGGCATAATCATATACATACGTCAAGCATAGAGAAATAGGTTGAACATTCAATTCAGCCTTTTGTCCTGACCTGATGTTTGGCATACGCAGCGATATTTCAATGTTGGCAGTCGGTTCAAAAAAGGCAGGGCTTTTGTGACCTGTATCACACCATAATGGCGAAGTATGGGGCATACTCTTTTCATGGAAAGAAAAACAGACACAAATTCAGCATATTATGGGCATGGGACAAGAAATCGGACAAAATCCTTCCGATTTATGTTGACCAGTTAACAATAATTGCTACTATTAAGTCATACGAGCGGCAACGCTCTCTCCTTCACGACACTGCACAGGCGCGCGGAATCACCGGCGAAATCTGTTGGCAGGATGACAGACCGGCGGCACGTGCGTCCTACCTCCTTCACAAGGTATGCACCGTCTCCAGCCGGGGCGGGGGTGGCAGCCCGCCCCGGCACATGGACGAAAATGGAAGATAGTGGAAGAAATGTGGACGGGAGAGAGAATACGGATGACGATTTTTCAGCGCCCCACGGAGGACACCATGAGTGAACTGGCACGCTTCGGCAATCTTGACATTGATTGGAACCTTAGCCCCGAACATGCGGTAACCATGTACCTTGAATGGGGCAATAACGATTGGCATGCGGAGTATCCCCCGGTCCGCTCCAAGGCGGATTTTTCCACCTACTTTGTGGTGGACACATGGGGAGAACGCCCTGTGGTGCGCCTTATCCGCCGCAACTCGGAAGGGGCTGACGAACTGGCGACCATTCCCCTGCCTAACCGTCTGGCGAACAGGTTCATTGCCGAATACGGCGACCTGAGGGGCATTATGGAACCCACCCGTGAGATTAAGGACTGGCTCAAGGCTGAGTTGGGACACGATTAACGGAAGAGGCGTTGTGCCGGAAACAATGTTCCCGGATATGGCACGCATATGAGACCGCACTGGGCGTCGGAACCGGAAAGACCGGGACCGGCGCCCTTTTTCATGCACTCTGCATATTGCCATGTCCGCCGTTGTTCCGGGATGGATGTCATTCCTGTCCGACGTTATTCCGGGGCAGGTATCCTTCCTGCCCGGCGTTATTCCGGGGCAGATGTCATCCCTGTTTGGCGCGGGATTTGGGCGGCGGCAGGGCGGCTTGCGGTTATCCCAGCCGCCGCGCGAGGCGTTCTGCCAGCAGGGTGTGGCGTTTCTGCATTCTGTTGTTCTTTACCGCCATGGAAAGTGCCTTGGGTGCGCCCACCAGAATGACCAGACGCTTGCCGCGCGTGATGGCGGTGTAGATGAGGTTGCGCTGCAGCAGCACGTAGTGCTGGGTGAGCACGGGGATGACCACGGCGGGGTATTCCGACCCCTGCGACTTGTGGATGGAAATGGCGTAGGCGGGAACCAGTTCATCCAGTTCGTTGAAGGCATAGATGACATTGCGCTCGTCATCGAACCGAACGGTCAGTTCCTTTTCTTTTTCGTTTATGACGCATATGCGGCCTATATCGCCGTTGAACACGTCCTTGTCGTAGTTATTGCGAATTTGCATGACCTTGTCGTCAAGGCGGTATTCGCGTTCGCCCCGCCGGATGAGGCGGCTGCCGGGGTTGAGTGCCTTCTGCAGCAGCACGTTCAGGTTTGCCGCACCGGCAGACCCCTTGTGCATGGGGGTGAGAACCTGAATATCGTTGAAGCGGTCCAGCCCGAAACGGCGCGGGATATGGTTCCTGACCAAGTCCACGATCATGGCGGCACAGCGGTCCGGGTCTTCCTGCCGGATGAAGTAAAAATCGGAAAGCTGGTCCTTGCCCGACTCCAGGTACGGCACCTCGCCGCAGTTTATCTTATGGGCGTTGGTGATGATCTCCGATTCCTGCGCCTGCCGGAACACCTCGGTCAGTTCCACCACATCCACCACGCCGGAGGTGATGACATCGCGCAGCACGTTGCCCGGTCCCACGGAGGGCAACTGGTGCACATCGCCCACGAAAATGACCGTGGCTCCCAGCGGCACCGCCTTGAGCAAATGGAACATGAGCATGGTGTCCATCATGGACGCCTCATCCACCACCAGCAGTCCGCAGGCAAGGGGGTTATCCTCGTTGCGCTGGAACCCGTCTTCCCTCGGCGAGTATTCCAGCAGGCGGTGGATGGTGCGGGCTTCCTCGCCCGAGGTCTCGAACATGCGCTTGGCGGCTCTTCCTGTGGGCGCGCACAGCAGCACCTTGGCCTTGAGCGACCGGAAAACCTTGATGATGGCGTTGGTTATGGTGGTCTTGCCCGTGCCGGGACCGCCGGTAAGCACCATGACCTTGGCGCGGGCGGCAGTGCGCACGGCCTCTACCTGCGCCTCTGCAAGGTGCATATCCATATCCGCCACCACGCGGTCCACCACGGTGTCGGGGTCGGGGATGTTCACGGATTTGGGCGACCCCAGAATCCGGCGCAGGTAGGTGGAGATGCCTGACTCATAGGCATGGAAACGCGAGAGGTAGACGGCCTCGCTGCCGTCCGGCAGGGGTTCCAGCACCACGCGTTCTTCAAGGCGCAGGGTGCGGATGGCCTCTTCCACCAGATCGTAGGAAATATCCAGATCGGAAGCGGCCTTGGCCACCAGATGCTCGAATGGGTAGTAGACGTGCCCGTCGTCGGTTATCTTTTTCAGGGTATAGAGCACCCCGGCCTCCGCCCGCAGGGGGGATTCGCTCTCAAAGCCCAGCTTGCGGGCCACGGCGTCTGCCGTGAGAAAGCCTATGCCGTGGATATCCATGGCCAGCCGGTAGGGATTTTCCTGCACCACGGTCAGGGCATGCTTGCCGTAAAAGCGGTAGATGCGCACAGCGTAGGAGGTGGAAACCCCGTGGGGTTGCAGGAACATGATGAGGTCGCGTATGCCGCGGTGCTCGCTCCAGCCTTCGCGCACGGCCTCCGCTGTCTTTCTGCCTATGCCCTCTACCGTGAGCAGACGTTCCGGCTCGTTATCCAGCACGCGGAAGGTGTCTTCGCCGAAGGCGGCCACAATGCGTTCCGCCGTCTTTGGCCCCACGCCGTGAATGAGGCCCGACCCCAGATAGTGGCGGATGCCCTCTACCTGCGCGGGCAGCACGGTCTGATGGCGGCGCATCTGCAACTGCCTGCCGAAACGGGGATTATCTGTCCATTCGCCCCATATTTCCAGTGCTATACCCGGTTGAGGCTCCGCCATGTGCCCCACCACGGGCACGGTATCGCCCTTTTTGGTGCGCACGCTGAACACCGTGTAGCCGTTTTCCGCATTGTGGAAGACGACACGCTCCAAGGTGCCCTGCACGGCGACGAGGTTTTCGCCATCTGCCCCGTCCTCTGACGAAGCTGTGGACGAAGCGGTGGACGAGCCGGAGGCGGAAAGAGGATGTTGCTGCATGCGCCTCATGTACAGGCTGCGGCCCTACAGGTCAAATTCGTCCAGTTCCATCAGCCCGGAAAGGGGCGACAGGGACTGCCGGGACTGCAACAGCACCATATCCGCCAGTACAAGGCAGACCATGGACGCAAGGACCGGCACCACGCGCGGGATGGCGCATATGTCGTGCCTGCCGCCGATGCGCAGGGTGCGTTCCTCGCCGTGCCGGGTGGTTGTGGTCTGCGCTTTGGCAATGGAGGGAATGGGTTTTATGGCGGCACGCGCGATGACCGGCATACCGTTGGAAATGCCGCCCAGAATGCCGCCCGACCGGTTGGAGGCAAACGTGTTGCCGCGCATGGGGTCGTTCTGCTCGCTGCCGCGCATACGCGCCGCCCCGAAGCCGCTGCCTATCTCCACGCCCTTAACCGCGCCCACGCTCATGAGTGCGTAGGCAAGCTGCGCGTCCAGCTTGTCGAACACCGGCTCCCCGAGACCGGCAGGCACGCCCAGCGCCTCCACCTGCACGATGCCACCCAGTGTGTCGCCATCTGCCTTCACATCACGCACAAGGCTTTCCCAGCCTGCCACCACATCCGGGTCCGGCGAGAAGAAAGGTCTGCCGGAAGCACCTTCCGGGTCGGTGACATCTGCCGGGATTCCGCCCAGCTCCACGGTGTAGGCACGCACGGTTATGCCCTGCGAGGCCAGAAACTGACGGGCTATGGCCCCGCCCGCCACGCGGCTCACCGTCTCCCTTCCGGAGGAACGTCCGCCGCCCCGGTAGTCGCGGATGCCGAACTTGCGGTCGAAGGTATAGTCCGCGTGTCCGGGACGCCACACGTCCATTATATCCCCGTAGTCGCGGGAACGCTGGTCGGTGTTTTCCACATAAAAGCCAATGGGAGTGCCCGTGGTTCTGCCCTCGAACACACCGGAGAGAATGCGCACCCTATCCGCCTCGCTGCGGGCGGTGGTGGCTATGCCGCCCTGTCCGGGCCTTCTCATATCCAGTTCGCGCTGGATATCCTCTTCCCCCAATTCCACGCCGGAGGGACACCCGTCCACCACGCCGCCCAGACCGGGCCCGTGTGATTCGCCAAAGGTGGTCAGCCGGAATACCCTGCCAAACGTGCTGCCGCTCATACCCTACTCCTATCTGACCACGGTGACGGGACAGGCTGCAATTTGCAGAACGCGGTGCGTGGTGCTGCCCACCAGCAGTCCTTCCAGATCGGAATGCCCGCGGGACCCCATGATGATGAGGTCGCATTTCTCAAAGTCGGCCAGTTGCACGATGGCATCTTCCACCGGCCCTTCCATGATGCGGTCCGTGAACGCCACGCCCGCGCCGCGAAGGAGTATCCGGTATGGCTCCAGCAGTTCGTTGGAGCGGTTCTGAAGCCCTATCTTGGCCTGCTCATACGCATCCGGCCCCAGCATGGGCGGAACCTGCATGCGGCAGTTGAGCAGCAACAGCTCCGCCCCCACCAGCTTGGCAAAATCCACCGCGTACCGGGCCGCCTTGGTGGAATGCTCCGACCCGTCAACGGGAACCAGTATTTTCCGAATCTGCATACGAATGCTCCTTGCGCCCTGCCCGGACGCCGGGATTAACAGACCGCCTGCGAAAAAATTCCACCCGCCATGTAACTACGTATCTGACCGGAGTTCAAGAGCTTGCAGCACATCCTGCACGATTTCCTGCACGGGGCATTCGGCCTGCGCCACATGGCGGGCCACCGCGCGGTACAAAGGCTCGCGTTCCGCGAGCACTGCCGCCACCTCTTCCGCCACACCCCGGCAGGTGAGTGACGGACGCTGCTCACACTGCGGGTCGGCGCACAGACGCGCCGCCAGCACCTGCGGGGCAGCCATGAGCAGCACCACCCAGCCGGTACGGGCCATGCATTCCCTGTTCTCCTGCCGCAGCACCATGCCGCCGCCCGTGGCGATGACCAAGGCATCTTCCCCGCTTACAGCGCGCAAAGCGGCGCTTTCCATGTCGCGGAAGGCCTCCCAGCCGCCACGGGACACGATGTCGGCCACGGAGCAACCCGCCCCGCGCACCACAAGTTCATCCGTATCTGCAAAGCGCCAGCCAAGGCTTTGCGCCAGCGCCCTGCCCACCGTGCTTTTTCCGCTGGCACGGGGTCCCACGAGATATATCCGCCGCACCTGCATGCGCCCGCTCCCTTGAATCATCCTGATGAACTCCGATGCCGTTTGCCGGACCGTGGCCCGATTGCGGGCGACACTCGGCCTCAACAAGGTCTGAATGTGGCCTGCCTCTGGCCTGAATGTCGCCGAAGCTTTCTGGCCGGGGCCGCTTCTCATTCGCTCCGGAAAACTGCACGGAACACGAAGCCCGCAAAGTACGCCCATAGCGCGCCGGACGCAACCGCCACCTGCACCCTTTTGCCCCGGGAACTTTGGTGATATGGAAGGACAAACACTCTCCCAAGGAGCCTGACCATGCCCATTTCCGGCAGCACGCAGCGCCGCCGACCGATCGTTCTGCTGGCCCTGCTGTGCCTTCTCGCCGCAGCCTGTGCCAAGCGGCCCGTAACAGAGTTCGCAGAAGTGCCGGGAAAAACGGCGCGCACCGTGGCCCAACAGATTGACCTGAACAGGCAGGGGCTGGGATCGTGGACGGAACTGGCTCCTTCGCTTGAGCATTCGCTTGCCTACCTGAGCCGGAAGCCTTCTGAAGAACCGGCCCTGCAACGTGAGCACCTGACCGTTACATGGGGCGAGCTGCGGGCCGGACTGCTGCTGCTGCGCAACCTGCTGCCCCGTCTGGACGCCGAGCCTGATCTGCTTGCGGAGCATTTCCGCTTTGTGCAGGTAACGCAGAACCCCGTGTTCACCGGATATTATGAGCCTGCCATTGAGGCGGACATTGCCCCTTCCAGCGTCTATGCCTACCCCATCTACGCCCAGCCGGATGACCTGCAATCCGTGGATCTCAGCCCGTTTCATCCCCGTTTCAAGGGAGAACGCCTGTTCTACCGCCTGGAGGACGGCAAGGTGGTGCCCTACCACACACGGGAGGATATAGACACCCACAACCGGCTCTCCGGGCGGGGGCTGGAGATAGCGTGGGCCAAAGACCCCGTGGATATCTTCTTTTTGCAGGTACAGGGTTCCGGCAGGCTCATTCTGCCGGACGGCACAGAAAAACATGTGCTTTACGCGGGCAAGAACGGGCACCAGTACGTCTCGCTGGGCCGGGTGATGCGCGACATGGGCCTGCTGCAGCCTGACGGGGTAAGCATGCAGTCCATACGCGCGTATCTTGAGCGCCATCCGCAGAGAACCAAGGAACTGCTGGCCACCAACCCCAGTTATGTCTTCCTCCGCCTTTCGGACAAAGGCCCGTTCGGAGCCATGAACCAGCCCCTCACGCCCCGCGTTTCGCTGGCTACGGACCCGAAGCTTCTGCCCCTGGGCGGGCTGCTGGTCTTTTCCGTTCCCCTGCCGGAACAGGGGCCGCGCGGTGAGTTCCGGCACGGCCCCGTGCTGACGGGGCTGGGACTTGCGCAGGATACGGGCGGCGCCATCAAGGGCCACAGGCTGGACTTTTTCAGCGGATACGGTGAAGAAGCCACATGGATTGCCGGACACATGAACACCCCCGGCAACGTGTGGATTCTGCTGCCGAAAACCGAATAGCCCGCAGGACGCGAACCATGCACACGGCACCCAAGGCGACCATTCTTGCGCTGGACGACGACCCCGTCATCCGCCGCACCATGGCTGCGTATCTGGAAGATGAAGGGTATGCCGTGCGCGAAGCGGCGAGCGGCAGAACGGGACTGGAGATGTTCCGGCAGGGCGGGATTGAAATAGTTCTGCTGGACTGGCGGCTCCCGGACATGCCCGGAAGCGAGGTGCTGGGGCGCATTTTTGAAGAGGCACCCACCACGCCTGTTATCGTGGTTTCCGGCACGGATAAGGTGGAGCACGTGGTGGAGGCTCTGCAACGGGGCGCATGGGACTTTTTGATGAAACCGCTGCGCGACCTCCTCACGCTGGAGGCATCCATTCAGAAGTGCCTTGTGCGGGCCGACCTTTTGCGCAAGGAGGGGCTGCACCGGGAGCATCTGGAAGAGCAGATACGCAGGCGCACCGAAGACCTGGAACAGACCAACGCCTTGCTCCGCCGCCAGATTGCGGAACGCATAGAATTTGAAAAGGCACTGGCGGACAGTGAGGAGCGTTTCCGGCAGTTGGTGGAGAACGTTCGCGAGGCGTTTTTCATACGCGACATGAACACCGGCTCCATCCTGTACGTAAGCCCCGCGTATGCCGAGATTTGGGGGCGTTCATGCGCATCGCTCTATGCCGCTCCGGAAAGCCTGTTCACCACCGTGCACGCCGAGGACCAGCCTGAGTTGCTGCAGGCGTGGAACCTGCTGGAAAAGGGCAACCGGCCCATGGATGAGGAGTACCGCATCATCCGCCCGGACAACACCATACGCTGGATTCGCGGACGCGCCTTTCCTGTGGAAGACGAAACAGGCACCCCCTACCGCATAGTGGGCATTGCGGACGATATAACCCGCCGCAAGCTGGCGGAAGAAAGTATCAAACGCTCGCTGCACGAGAAGGAAATTCTGCTCAAGGAGGTGCACCACCGCGTGAAGAACAACCTCCAGCTGGTTTCCAGTCTGCTGAACTTGCAGGCTTCTTACATCCGAACGCCGGAGGACAAGGAGCTGTTTCTGGAATCGCAGAACCGCATCCACTCCATGACGCTGGTACACGAAGAACTTTACCGCTCGGACGACCTCTCGTGCGTGGAGTTCAGCGATTACCTGCCCAAGCTTACCCAGAAACTCATTGCCGCGCTGGCGGTGGACAAGGATATACGGCTGGTTACGGACATTCAGCCCATATTTTTTCCCGTGGACACGGCCATTCCCTGCGGGCTTATCATCAACGAGCTGTTTTCCAATGCCTTAAAACACGCCTTCCGCAACCGGGAAGAGGGCATGGTGCGTCTTTCCGTCAAGCGCGACAAAGAGCATATCCGCATTGTGATGCAGGACAACGGCATAGGTTTTCCGCTGGATTACGACCCCGCCACCGCGCGCACGCTGGGCATGCAGCTTGTGCATTCGCTGGTGGACCAGTTGGGGGCGGTGCTTGAAATAGAGGTGAATAGGGGCACCACGTTCACCATAAGCTTTCACGCACCGGACAGGTGCACGCTGACCCGCTGACCCCGTACCCGCTGCCCCCCGCTGATGTCTCCCGATGTCTCCCGATGTCTCGCAGGCACGCTGACCGGGCCATTTCCGGGAAACAGTCGCGGGAAACACCTCCCTACATGAACGACCTGGCGAGTTCCAGAAGCGCAGGTCCGCCGGAGACGGTGCGCCCCCCGCGGCAGCCGAGTTCGCAGAATGAGGGACAGGCAGACATGGCATCCGCCCCTGCGGCGTGGATGAGGAAGGGAACCGCCCCCCTTTCGTGGGTGCGCGTTGCAGCGCAGGTGATATGGTCGCAGGTGATGACGAAGACCGCATCGGGCAGTGCCTGTCGGAGAGGGGCAAGCAGATCGCGGTCTATGGCCTCCACGGCGGCGCGCTTGCCCTGCGCATCGCCCTGATGGGCGCAGTGGTCCGGGGCATCCACATGAATAAAAGCCGCATCGCCGCCCATGCCCCCTGCCGATACGGGACGCAGGAAACGCAACGCCGCTTCTGCCTTGGCGCGCAGGTCGGTACCGGGCAGCCCCGTGAACCGGGTATCTTCCGCCACGTGCATTCCCGCTGCCCTTCCCAGCCCGCGCAGCAGGGAGATGCCCGTTACCATGCAGGCAGCAAGCCCGTGCAGTGCCGCAAAGGATGGCCAGCGCGGCACAACGCCCTGCCCCCACAGCCAGACCCCGTTGGCAGGCCCGCGCATGGCGCGCAGTTCCTCCTCCATAAGCCGCAGGGCGCCCTGCACCTCGGAAGGCAAGGCCGCGCGGTGCGCTGTGACGGGCTGCCCGAGCAGCCGGTGCGGGCCTTCCGGCCCGTTTGCGCAAACGCCGGGCGGGACCGTGCCGGACGCGGCCATTGCGGATGCAGGAGCGGCGGATACGGTGGCGGCGGATGGAACCGTTATGGCCGGCATGGTGCCCATCGGGCCGGCAGCAGGCGGGTTGGCCGCAGGCGCAGCCTGCCAGCCGCGCTGCACCAGAATATGCCTGTAGGCGGTATCCGGATGAAGGGTGAAGCGGGCATCCGCCGCCGCGAGCACCGCCGCCAGCCGCTGCGCTGTGCGTTTTCCCTCTTCGGCGCCTATGCCGCCCCCCTGCGCATCGTCCATGACCGGACCCTGCGGCGTATCCCGCAGCCGCACAAGCGAGAGCCGCCAGATAAGCGCATCCGCCAGATCCATGCCGGGGGCCGAAGCGGGCAGCACATGCGCAACGCCGCTGCCCAGCGCCTCCAGCGGGGCGCGACCGCAATACAGACTGACGGGGTCGTAACCCAGAAGGGCCATGTTGCCCACATCCGAATCGGGCGGCAGTGCGGGAGGAATGACATGACAAAGGCCCGCCACACAGTGGCGGACCATGGAATCCAATACAGGGGTGCGGGCGGCGCGCATGGGCGTTATGCCCCTTTCGCACTGGGCGGGCACGTCCGCCATGCCGTCCGCGATGCAGAAGACCAGCTTGCGCACTACAGAATCCGGTAGTAGACGGGCTCTCGCACCACAAGGCCCTTGGCCTTCATCTCTTCGACAGCAGCCTTTACGGCACTGGCCGCAGCCTCGTGGGTGAGGAACACCACAGGCACCTCGGCGGCGCCTTTTTCCTTCTGGATGGCCTGCGCGATGGAGATATCCTGCTCCGCCAGCGCACCGGCAAGGTCGCGCAGCACACCCGGCACATCGCGCACGATGACGCGGAAGTAGTAACGCGACCGCGCATCATCGGGCGGCAGGATATCTGCCAGCGGGGGAACCTGCTGCACGAAGCCGGTGTTGTTGGGATACGCGCCGCGCGCCACGCTGAGGATATCGCCCAGCACGGCACTGGCCGTGGCAAGGTCGCCCGCTCCCTGCCCGTGCAGGAAGACGGGACCGCAAGCGTTGCCTTCCAGCCGCACGGCATTGTAGGCCCCGCCCACGCGGGCGATGAGGTAGGTGTGGTGCACCAGCGTGGGGAACACGCCAGCCTCTATTCTGCCTTCCACCTCCTGCACCTGGCCCACCAGCTTTACGCGGTAGCCGAATTCGCGGGCAAACTCTATGTCGTCCGGTTCCACACCGGATATTCCCACCACGGGCAGTTGCTCAAAGGGATAGTTCACGCCGAAGGCCAGCCGCGTGAGCAGGCACAGCTTGTGCGCGGCATCGAAGCCTTCTATATCCAGCGTGGGGTCGGCTTCGGCATAGCCCAGTTCCTGCGCCTGCCGCAGCGCGGTGGCGAAGTCCAGATTGTTGGTGGTCATCTCCGAAAGGATGTAGTTTGCCGTGCCGTTCAGTATGCCCACAAGGCGCGAGATGCGGTTGCCCGCAAGGTTTTCCTTGAGGGTATCCAGAATGGGAATGGCGCCGCACACGCTGGCTTCGTACTTTAGGTGGACACCGTGCTTCTCTGCCAGTTCGAACAGTTCCAGCCCCTGCTCGGCGAGCAGGGCCTTGTTTGCGGTGACCACATGCTTGCCCGCGCGGATGGCTTGCGCGATGAGCGTTTTGGGGGCTTCTATGCCGCCCATAAGCTCGACCAGCACGTCCACTTCCGGGTCGTTCAGCAGGGTGGCGGCGTCATCCGTGAGCACGGTTCCTTCCGGCACCGGGAAGTTGCGCGGCTTGTTCACATCGCGCACGAGGATGGATTTTATGACCACCTCGCGCCCGGACCGGCGGATAATCCAGTCGCGGTTCTCCTCTATGACCTTGGCAAGCCCTGTGCCCACCGTGCCGTAGCCGGCAAGGGCAAGGACAAGCCGTTTCTTTCCGTTAGGCACAGACGTCGCCTCCCGCATTCAGCAATTTCTTTATTCCGCGGCATGCCTGATTGGTGCGGTGCTCGTTCTCTATGAGCGCAAACCGCACATGATCGTCGCCGAAGTGACCGAAGCCCAGCCCCGGAGACACGGCTACCCGCGCTTCTGTGAGCAGCAGCTTGGAGAATTCCACCGAGCCCATGTGCCGGAAGGCTTCCGGTATCTGGGCCCATACGAACATGGTCGCCTTCGGGGGCGGCACCTGCCACCCTGCGCGGTCCAGCCCTTCTATAAGGGCATCGCGCCGGTTCTGGTAAATCTGCACGATGTTGCGCACGCAGTCGATGGGACCGTTCAGGGCAACGGTGGCCGCAATCTGGATGGGCTGGAAGATGCCGTAGTCCAGATACGATTTGATGCGCGTGAGCGCGTAAACCAGTTCACGGTTGCCCACGCAGAAGCCCACACGCCAGCCCGCCATGGAATAGCTTTTGGACATGGAGTAGAACTCCACGCCCACTTCCTTGGCACCGTTGGCCTGCATGAAACTGGGCGGCTTGTAGCCGTCGAAGCCGAGGTCTGCGTAGGCCATATCGTGAATGACGAAAATCTTGTGTTCCTTGGCAAAGTCCACAACCTTCTGGAAAAATTCCGGGGCCGCCAGCTCGGTTGTGGGGTTGTGCGGGTAGCTTATCATCAGCACCTTGGGCTGCGGCCACGTCTGCCGGGTCGCCGCGAGAAGGTCTTCGAAGAAATCGCGCCCCTTGCCGATGGGAATGCGGCGCACGTCCGCTCCCGCTATGATGGCCGCGTAGGTGTGGATGGGGTATGTCGGGTCCGGGGCGAACACCACATCACCCGGCGAGAGCATGGCAAGGGCGAGGTGCGAGAGGCCTTCCTTCGCGCCCATGGTGACCACGCACTCTTTGTCCGGGTCCAGATACACCTCGTAGTTGCGCTGGTACCAGTCGCACATGGCCTTGCGCAGGTTGGGGATGCCCCGGGACACGGAATACCGATGGTTGATGCCTTTGGCCGCCGCCTCGGTCATTTTGTCCACGATGTGCTGAGGGGTGGGGATGTCTGGGTTACCCATGCCCATATCCACTATGTCTATGTTCTGGCGGCGGAGCTGCATTTTCAGCTCGCCCACCACCGCGAACACATAGGGGGGCAGACGGTGCATACGCGGAAATTCTTGCATAGCCTTGGCGTCCTCCAATGACGATTTTCTGAGAGATGCGTACACTAGCGCGCAGCGTGGCGGCTGTCAAAGCTCCAGTTCACCTTCGCTGGCCGTTCCGGGAAAAATGTGCCCGAGATGTGCAACTTTTTGGCAGAAAACTGAACCTGACCGCAGCACAAACACGCTATTTTTCCGCACAGGCGCATAGTCTGTTCATGCAATCCTTTTTTGGCAGCACGTTATGGGGCACACAAGACATGACGAAAACACACAGCACGCCACAAAAAGAACGGCCCCCCGCCGCAGGGCAGGAGGCCGACAAATTGCAGAATGGGGAATGATTACAGGGAGAGCGCGCGGTCCATGCGGGCGAGGGTGCGGTCTTTGCCCAGAATCTCCATCACGTCCGGCAGATTGGGGCCGCCCATGGTACCCACAAGGGCCACGCGCAGGGGCGGGCCGACGGCCTTGAACTTGAGGCCGCTTTCTTCCACATAGCGGGCCATGACATCATGGGTGCTTTCTTTGGTGAAGGACTCCAGCTGCGCAAACAGCGCACGCAGGCTGCCCACATGCTGCCTGCCCTCTTCGGTCAGCGCCTTGGAAACGGCGGCGGCATCGTATTCCAACGCGGCATCTTCCACCAGCATGAACCGCATGGCCTGCACCATTTCCGGCAGGTCTTTGGCGCGTTCTTTCACCAGCGGCACCAGCGCCGCCACATAGGTTGCGTCCACATGGCCGAAACCGGCCTGCTCCACGAAGGGGGCCAGCAGACGGGCCAGTTCGGCATCCGGGGTTGCCTTCATGTAATGGGCGTTGAGCCATTGCAGCTTGTCGGGGTCGAAGCCGGCTGCGGAACTGGTGAGGGCGTCTGTGGAGAACTTTTCGATAAGCTCCTCAAGCCCGAAGATTTCCTGATCGCCGTGTGACCAGCCCAGACGCACCAGATAGTTGACCAGTGCCTGCGGCAGGAAGCCCATCTTCTCGTATTCCATGACCGACAGCGCGCCGTGGCGCTTGGAGAGCTTTTTGCGGTCCGGGCCGAGGATCATGGGCACATGGCCGAACTTGGGAACCGGCATGCCCATGGCCTCGTAGAGCATGATCTGCTTGGGCGTGTTGCTCACGTGGTCGTCGCCGCGCAGCACATGGGTGATGCCCAGTTCGTGGTCGTCCACCACCACGGCAAGGTTGTAGGTGGGGGAACCGTCGCTGCGGCGGATGACCATGTCGTCCAGCTCGGCGTTTTCGAAGGAAAGCGGGCCTTTTACGAGGTCCACCCATCCGGTTCTGCCATCAAGGGGAGCCTTGAACCGCACCACGCGCCCTTCGCCGGGGCCGAGATTGCGCGCACGGCACCGGCCGTTGTACTTGGGCTTGTCGCCCGCCTCGCGGGCAGTCTCGCGCATGGCTTCCACCTCTTCAGGCGTGCATTCGCAGTAGTAGGCCTTGCCCTCTTCTACCATGCGGTCGATGTAGCTATTGTAAATATCTTCACGCCGGCTCTGGTAGATGGGCTCCGCGTCCCAGTCCATCCCCAGCCAGCGCATGGATTCCAGAATGGCGTCCGTGTATTCCTGACGGGAACGCTCGCGGTCCGTATCCTCTATGCGCAGCACGAAACTTCCGCCGAAATGACGGGCAAGCAGCCAGCTGAAAATGGCCGTGCGCGCGCCGCCTATATGCAGGTGCCCGGTGGGCGAAGGCGCGAAACGCGTGACCACCCGCGCCGAAGCCTGTGAGGAATTTGTCATTGTATTTTCTCCAGAAAGGCTATTCTTCCACCGACTCCACGCCCCTGACCTCGCGCACTTCCTTGAGCACAAAGCGCTCCACGACATTACGCAGGGTCATTTTGGACATGGGGCATCCCTTACATCGCCCGGTCAGGCGTACCTGCACGATGCCCTTGTCGGTTATATCCACAAGCTCCACATCGCCGCCGTCGTTCTGTAAAAAGGGGCGCACCTTTGCCAGCGCCGCCTCCACACGCTCTTTCATATGCCTGCTCCTTGCGGGGATATGCCCCTGACCGCATGCCGCAAGCGGACTTTTATTGCGGTTGTTCGGGGCGCAGCCTTTCTAGCCCCCCTGCCATGACGTGTCAAACAGTCCTATGGCTTGCTGCCTGCAGTCCGCCTTCTCAGGCAGGCGAGACGTGTACGGCGTATTTTTCAATAAAATCAACAGGGTTATAGGTGAGCTTTGCCTTGCGCAGCCCCTCGTCATCCAGGTCCTGCTCGCGGTTAATGTAGGTGTATCCCGCGCCTTCTGCAGTGACGAACAGGTTGTTGATGGCCTGATACACGCCCCGATAGCCTGTGCGCCCCTTTTCAAAATGCACCACAAGCGTGTCTTCGGTGAGCTTTTCGCCCACGGTGTAAGCGACCATCTCGCCCTCCACGTACAGGGCACCGCCCACCAGTCCGGGGATGACGTCCCACTCCTCCAGAACGCGGACAATGGCCTCGTTTTCCGCAAGCAGGGCCTCGGACTCCTCGCATTCCCGCCACTGGCACCACTCTTCCTGCAGGGCGATGACATGCTCCACGCAGTCGGGGGTGAGGGGGTGGTACTCGTAGGCGTACTGCTTTTTGAACTGGTTTACGTGGTTCTTTTTCTTGTGGAACCTGTTTCCCGCAAGGGTGGTCAGGTCTTCTGTGCTGTACAGATAATCCCAGTGCCCGCGCGCCTCTTCCAGCACCACACGTGACCCGAGCTGGTTCTGCCAGATTTCCGCCAGTCCCTGCGGCACGCGGTGAAAGCTGCCGCCCTGACTCATATGCGGGCACTGCGCCCAGTCTACGCCGGTCCACGGCCCGAGGGGTGCCCAGCGGATGATGTTCGGACGGGTCTGACGCACCCATACGTGGGTTGTGCTCCATGCCCATTCCAGCCCGTATTCCTCTGCCCACCCCCACAGGTTGGTGAAGGTGTAGTCGGATGACGGGGCGGGGCAACGGTCGAACCGGGCAAGAAATTCGTCCATGCGGTCCATGGTCACGGGGCTATACAGTAGGTCGGACATTGGTCTTGGCTCCTTCCAGCGGCGGCAGTGCGCCCGGAGTATTGCGGGAATTGTTGCGCTTGATCATGCTGAAGCGATACCAGTCGCGCCGCAGCAGCACATACAGCATGGCGGAAGATTGAAATATCTGGGAAACAAGCATGGCCAGATACACCCCTTCCGCATCCTGCCACACCAGATGCCCCAGCACATAGGCCACGGGCAGACGCACCAGCCATGTGGCGGAACTGTATATCGCAAAGGTGTAGATGGTGGCTCCGGCTCCGGTCATGATGCCGCCCAGAGTCATGCTTGCCACCGTGAACGGAACGGAAAGGATGTTGTAAATGAGATAAGTCACTGCCTGCCGTGTGACAGCAGGCTCCGGTGCAAGGAACGCGGCCAAAGGATCTATGAACGGCCACATGATCAGACCCACCACGGTCATGGAGCCGCAGGCTATGCCGATAAGCCGCAGGGCTATGCGCAGGGCTTCATCCCGGCGTCCCGCACCAAGGCTGTTCCCCACAAGGATGCTGCCCGTCATATTGAAGGCGAAGGCAGGCAGGAACAGCAAAGATTCCACACGCATGCCCGCCGTCATGCCCGCCAGCGCGTTTACACTGTCATAGGGAAGCGAGGCGGTTATGGCAAAGAGCACCATGTAGCCGAGATGCCATAACAGCTGCATGCCGCCGGTGGGCAGAGCCACCTTGAGCAGGTACGGCAGTGCCCTGCGCATCCAGCGCAGTTGCGGAAAAGAACTGGGCCTGAGCAGCCCGTGGCGGAACAGCATGACAATGTTGAACGCTGTGGCTGCCGACACCGAGGCAAAGGTGGCCCATGCCACGCCTTTGTACCCGAAGGCGGGCAGCCCGAACCAACCCAGACCGAACCCGAAATCCGTGAACGCATTTACCACGGCGGCAATGGCGGTGGATGCAAGAGGTATGAGCACCATCTTTTGCGCCCGGAATACCGCGTTGGTCACCACCATGAGGTAGTAGGCGGGCAACAGCAGCAGGAAGACATCCAGAAAATACCCGGTGACGGGCAGAATGGTTTCCGGCACCTGCAGCAGGGAAAGGAACTGCCACTTGAACAGCCGCCCCGCCACCCAGATGATCATGCCGCACAAAAAGCCCAGCGCAAGCACCATGGAAATGAAGCGCAGGGCGCGCTTTTGCAGCCCCGCCCCAATGGACTGGCTTATGGCGGCAACACTGCCGTTTGCCATGGCCATGCCGATGACCAGAAAGAAAAACAGGCTCTGGGAAACCAGCCCCACAGCCGCCTGCACGGTGTGGTCTATCTGGCCCGCCACCCACACATCCACGAAGCCGATGGTGAAGTGGAAGAACATCATCACGACCTGCGGCCATGAGAGGTTCCAGATGTTCCTGTATGATGCCTGATCCACGACAGGCGAACCCGACTGTGCCATTCCTGCGATACCTGTGGGAGAAACGGTTGAAAATTCCAGCCTGCATACTGCACCAGCCGAAGGGTGCGGTCAACCAACCTGCCGGGAACATGGTATCCTTTCGGAAACCGGCTCAGAGCAGCACGAAAAATATTGCACCAAGTGTACACATTGTGTACAAACAATGTACTTCCAAGCTCACCGGACACGGAGGTTGCCATGAAGGTCTTCAAGGAAGAACAGGAAATCAAGCGGGTCATTTTTAACGTGGACGCCGACCTTGCGGTGCGGCTGGAAAACGCCAAGAAAAATGCCCGTCAGAACGGAAAAAAACTGAATGTGGACGAGGTGGTGAACGAGGCCCTTGCCCGCTATCTGGACGCTGCCGAAAAGCAGCTCTCCCGCATGCGCCGCAGTACACATTATGGAACAGATCCCATAGTCATGGGGCCTTCTGCCCATTATACGGACGGGGATGCGGGCGGAGATGCGGGTGAGTCCGCCTCTACCACGGCAGTACAGGTGCGCACGCCCGGTAATCTGGCCCCTGCCACTTCGGGCAGCAGGAAAGGTAGACCCATTTCAGAATAAGTCAATCGCCCGCTGGAAGTGATTGCCACAACCTATGGGTGGGATGCGCACCGCCACGGGAACAGCGCAGAATAATCATACAACGACAGGGCCGCCTTTGCTGCATGCAAAGGCGGCCCTGTGCCGTGCGCGATATCCCACACAAAGGGGGGACGAAGGGAGCACGAATGGGGCAGGAACTAGCCTGCCCGCTGCCTGATTACGCGGTGCTTCCCTGCCTTGTTCCGGCCACGTGCGCAAGGGGCACACTCCGCACGCCGCCGGATTGGGCAGCCGCATACGCAGACAGCAAATTTTGCTCAAGGGGACGGGGCATAGCCGCAGCCCGCGCAGAGCTAAAAATTATCCGGGATAAATTTTAGCCCATTCCGCTCCACGCCGCCCGGATTGGCATGTCCGGGCGGCGTGGAAGACGGAAAACGGCACCGCACCGGCTGGCATACCGGTGCTGTGCGTGCCTATCGCCTTTCTGCGCAGACAGCCCGCCCGATGAAGCCGCAGCGGTTGCCGCGTCAGGGTGTTCATCGGTCATCCGGTGCCGTTCATGGCGGCGAAGGGCACCGGCAAGGCTGCAGCGCGGGCAAGGCGCGGCACTGAGGTGGTCCGGGGTGTGCAAACCGGCAGGGATTGCGTTGTTGGTTGCTCAGGGGAACACCACACCCTCGGCCCTTTTCCGGCACCGGCTGGCGGAGCCGGACCGGAAACATGCAAAACTCTTCACCAACGGGTCGCCATGCAAAGCACACCGGGCACGCTACGGGTGTCCCCTTTATGAAGGGCACCCCGAAGTACATGCGGCCCCGGCGCGCCGCTTTTCACCACATCCAGACGCGGAACCGGACGGAACTGGACGAAACCGGATGACACCGGGCGGAACAGGGCGAAACCGGGCCGAATCAGGCGGACTCAGGCGCAGGCACGGAACCGGGCGGCGAATTCCTCTGCCTCCGGGTACATGCGCAGCAGGTCGTCAATGCTTTCGCGACGGCGGATAAGGCGCGGGCGACCATCGGACCCGATGAGCACCTCTGCGGGGCGCAGACGCTGGTTGTAGGGCGAACTCATCACATAGCCGTAGGCTCCTGCGTCCAGCATGCCGATGATGTCGCCTTCCTTGATTTCCGGCAGAGCGCGGTCCTTGGCGATGATGTCGCCGGATTCGCAGATGTTGCCCACGATGGACTGCACCATGGTTTCCGCCACGGGTTCGCCGTCTTCGCGGTAGATTTCCACATCGTGGAAGGAATCGTACATGGCGGGGCGCACCAGCGTGTTGAACCCCAGATCGGTGCCGACGAACCGCTTGGTTCCGTTATTCTTCACGCTGTAGCAGGTGCCCAGCAGCAGCCCGCATTCTGCCACGATATAGCGGCCGGGTTCGCACATGAAGCGGCCTTTGTAGCCGGTGCGGTCGGAAAATTCGGTAATGGCCGCATGGAATGCGGTGCCCAGCGCGTCAAGGTCCAGCCGGGACTCTCCGTCGTATTTGCGGTACGGGATGCCGAAGCCGCCGCCGAAGTCGATGATTTCCAGACCGTTATCCGTCCCGGTGGCCGATGAACCGGCAGGTGCCACCCACTGCTCGGCAATGGACAGCAGCACCTGCATGGCAGCCACATAGCCTTCCGGCTGCATGAACAGCGAGCCTATGTGCATGTTCACGCCGCACAGGGTGAGGCTGTGGCGGGCGAGAATGGCGCGCACCTCGTCCATGCTGGCGGGGTCTACGCCGAACTTGGTCTCCTTGCCGCCGGTGACCACCTTTTGATGGTGTCCCGCGCCGATGCCGGGATTGAAACGCACGACCACCTTGCCGCCGGGGTTTATCTCGCCGAAAAGGTCCAGCTGCGAGAGCGAATCCACACTCACGTTCACGCCGTGATCGATGGCGAACTGCATCTCCTCTGCCGAGACGTTGTTGGAAATGAACAGTATCTGGTCAGGCGTGAAGCCTGCCGCAAGGTTCATGACGATTTCGCCGGGGGACATGGCGTCTACAACCATGCCTTCTTCGCGGATGATCTTCAGCAGATGGATGTTCGTGTTCGCCTTGGCGGAATAGTTGGGCGTGAAGCCGGGGTGCGAGGAAAGGGCCTTGATTTCGCGGCAGCGGCGGCGAAGCATGTTTTCGTTGTACACGTACAGTGTGCTGCCGAATTCCTCCACCAGTTCCATGGGCGTGTTAAGCCCGAAAAAGTCCACGCTGTCCGTATAGGCGGAACGAACATTGCCCATCGTCATTCTCCTGTAAAGCCTCCCCGCAGCCTGATAAGCTCGATCTCGTTGAGCAGAGCCTCGCGCATCAGGTAGACGAGATGCTGGTTCTTTGAATACAGGCACTGGCCCGTGTCTGCCTCCACCAGCCCCACAATGACTTCGCTGGTGTCTGCGATGAGTTTCACGTTTCCCGTGCCCGCGCTGTTCTTCATAAATTTCGCGCCCGCGATGCCCGGATCATCGTTGGAAAGGATGACCACCTTGAGCCCGCGACGCACGCAGTCTTCTATTTCGTTGCGCAGCAGCGCCACATTAGCGGAATGCATGGAGATATACACCCGGTACTCGACCAGCAGCAGCATGTTCCGCATCTTGTCCAGCGTGTTCTCGTAGCCGGAAACGGTAAGATACGGCGCGGCTCCCTCTTCCTGCTCAGGAAGGTGCTGCTCCAGAAATCCTATGGTTTTCTCGCATGACCGGCGCAGGTTCAGCAGCAGTTCCTGTTTGGGAATAGCCACGTAGCGGCTGGCATCTTCGCTGGAGACAACCGCCCCGCCCTTTTCCACAAGGCTGGATAGCGCCGCGTAGGCATTGGAGCGGGATATGCCCGCCGTCTTTGCCGCCTCGTAGCCCGTCATGCCGCCGTGACGGCTGAGCGTGACGTACATGAGCGACTCCTGCTGCGTGAATCCGAACTTCTTGAGCGCCTGAATGAGTTCCATTTCTTCCTCAGTGGTACTAATTGGTACTACTACAATTCTCCTGACCCTGCGTCAAGAGGCTTACCCTGTTCCTGAAAACAATTTTCAACGCACCCTGCCGCACGAAGGGCCGGAACCTACGCGCGGGACGCACCCGAAACAAGGGAAAACGCTGGTCGGGCGGGGGCACCTGTCCGCGTATGCTGCACCTGAAAATCGTAGCCCGCAGAATAATCATCCGCACCGGAGTCACTCTTTCTTGACTCAGCCTGCGCTGTACGTCCATACTTGAGTATGCATACACCCAGCGCGTTCCTGTGGCCACTGCATGGCTGCATCCTTACACTCACCGGCATGCTCATATCTCATGCTGCGTGGGAGAACCTGAGTCTTGCGGCAACGGAATGGAACGGGCACTTCAGCGCGCCGGATATTATTCTGATGCTGTATCTTGTGCTTTATCTGCCGGCCATGCAACGCCGCAGAACGGCAAACGGCTTGCTCGCCATGCTGATGGTTCTACCGCTCTATGCCATTCTCTCCGGTGCCCATGAGTCTGTGTTTGCCCTTTCCGGCGCGGCGGGGATACCCCTTGCTCCGGGCATGCCTGCCGGACTGGAGCAGACTGCGGACGCGCTCTTTCTTCATACCCATCTGCTGGTGGCCGCATTTACGCTCACTGCGCTTGTATGCCTTCTCGCCGTGCTGGAACCTTCTGCCGCCTCTCACGCGAACATTTCGCAAACCGGACAGCCTGCTGTGCATCGCACGTTCCCTGCTGCGAAGCCATTCTCCTTGCTCTCCGGCGCCTCCCCACGTCTGACGCTGAGCACCATGCCGGAAGCGGACGGACAGGCCCCCGGAAATGCTCCTGTCCCCCCCGCCACACGCGGAGCAGGCAGAGCGGGCTGCATTGTCTTTCTCATATCCCTCTTTCTGTTCTGGAAGTTTGTGCATCTTCCACCGGAATATCCTGATGATGCCCTGCCCGAACTGATTCTTCCCTCGCTTGCCTCGCTGCTTGCCCTGCTCTTTCTGGGGCTTTCCTTCCGGCAGCCCCGCCCCTTTCTGTCCCTCGCCGCCATGGTTATGACGGTGTATGCGCTGGTACAGGCCTGCGGCCTTCTTCTCATTGGGTATTTTGAGGATTTTCTGCTGCTGAACGACATCTATCTCCCCTTCCTCAGCCCCAATGACACCGCCGATACCCAGCATCTTGTGCTGTGTGCCCTGTATCTGCTTATGGCCCGCAGGCTCAGCACCCTCTCCCGCCGCCGTGCAGCAGGCGGTTTTGCTTCCGGGCCGGAACAGGACGGGCAGAATCTTCCGTAGCAGGTCTGCCTTTGAGTTGTTTCCGGGTCCGCAACGCGCTACACTGACCCATGCGGCAGAACCCCCGGCAGCAGCGCGGGGACACTCGCATGACGCTTTGACAGACTTTTCATAATCACGAACCCTATACGGAATTATTATGGATACCATACGTACCCTCACGGAACAGACCGTTCCCTACCTTATTGCGGCGCGGCGCGACCTGCACCGCATTCCCGAACTGGCCTTTGAGGAGGTGAAAACGGCGGCTTACGTGGCGCGGGCACTGGCGGACATGGGCCTGCCTGTTGACACCGGGATTGCGGGCACTGGCGTCATGGGCCTTTTGGAGACGAACCGCCCCGGCCCCGTGGTGATGCTCCGCGCCGATATGGACGCTCTGCCCCTCACGGAATGCACGGGCCTTGAGTACTGCTCGCTGCACGAAGGGTGCATGCACGCCTGTGGACACGATGCGCACATGGCTATTCTGCTGGCCACGGCCAAGGTGCTTACCTCCATGCGGGACAGCCTGCGCGGCACGGTGAAATTTCTGTTCCAGCCTGCCGAAGAGTATCCCGGCGGCGCAAAGCCCATGATTGAACAGGGCGCGCTGGATAATCCCGCCGTGGATTACTGTATGGGCCTGCATGTGTGGCCAGCAACTCCCTCCGGCATGGTGGACGTGAAATCCGGCCCGCTTATGGCCGCCATGGACAGGTTTGACGTGACCATACACGGCAGGGGCGGGCATGCCGCCAAGCCGCACGAATGCGTGGACGCGCTGGAAATAGGGACGCAGGCCGTGGGCGCACTGCAACGCATTATCTCCCGCAAGGTGGACCCCGTGCAGCCTGCCCTGCTCACGGTGGCCATGTTCCGCGCCGGGCACGCCTTTAATGTGATTGCGGAAACCGCCAACTTCGGGGGCACCCTGCGCACCTTTGACAGGGACATACGGAGCCGCTGGGAAGAGCGTATCCGGCAGGTGGTGGGCGGCGTGTGCGATGCCATGGGGGCCACGTTTGATCTGGAATTCATCAACGGCTATCCGCCCGTGATCAACGATCCCGCCATGGCAGACATTGTGCGCAGGGCCGCCATTGCCACCGTGGGCGCGCAGAACGTGCGCGAGGCCACGCCCACCATGGGGGGAGAGGACATGGCGTATTTTCTGGAACGTGTTCCCGGGTGCTTCTTCTTTCTGGGCACCGGATTTGAAGGCGGCCAGAGCATACACAACCCCGCCTTTACGGTGGACGAAAAGGCGCTTCCCGCTGGCGTGGAGACATTCTGCCGGGCCGTGTGGGAGTTGCTGGGAAACGCATGATTTGCGCCCTTGCGGATTGACAAGAGGGGCCGCAACAGACAAGCTGTTCGCTTCTTATCCCTATTAACCAGGAGACGTGCATGACTCAGGCCAAAGACGGTGATTCCGTAAAAGTTCATTATACCGGCACGCTGAGCGACGGCACAGTGTTTGATTCTTCCCGTGACGGCGAACCCCTTGAATTTACCCTCGGTTCCGGCATGCTCATTCCCGGCTTTGAAGCCGCCGTTATCGGCATGAGTGTGGGCGACGCGACCAAGGTTTCCATTGCACCGGAAAACGCATACGGTTCCGTGAACGAAGAACTCGTTCTGGATATTCCCCGCTCGCAGGTTCCGCCGCACATCAGCCCCGAAGTGGGCATGATGCTGCAGTTGCAGACCGATGACGGCATGATGGAAGTGGTTATTACCTCCGTTACCGATGACGCCATTGTGCTGGACGCCAACCATCCCCTTGCCGGTCAGGAACTGACCTTTGAAATCGAAGTGATGGAAATAGGCTAAGCCTGCCGCGCACGCGGCAGTGTGCAGGGATGAGGTTCGGGCTTCCCGCAAGGCGCGCACCGGCAGATGCCGGGCAATGCGCCTTTTGCCTTGTCTGCCCCCTGCCTGTATTGCTCTGTTCATGCCAACGCGCACAAACGCCGCCGGGGTTCTTATGGAACAACGGCGGCGTTCTTTTTTGCCCGCCGCCATGCCGGTATGCGGCTGGACAAACAGCCGGGTTGCGCTACAATGGCGGCACAAAGAACCACCCCAGCAGCGGAGGCTCCATGAGCGAACCCAAACCGGCCAGAGTGATGAAAACCATCCGGGAGAACAGCGACACCACCACCATTGTTCTGGACGTGGCGGACGAGCGGTTCAAAAAATTCCGTCCCGGCCAGTTCGCCACCATACGCATTATGGAAGACGGCGTGTGGTCGGAGCCGCATCCGTTCACCATATCCGGGGCCCCCGGTGACACGCTGCAAATGACCATTAAAGGCAAAGGGCGTTTTTCCTCGCAGCTTGTGCCCTCGCTGGACTCCAGCGCCCGCGTGCAGTGCGCCGGGCCTTTCGGGGCCTTCTGTAAGGACATAACGCAGCGGGAAGAGGTGGTCATGATTGCAGGCGGGGTGGGTATAACGCCGTTTCTTTCTGTTTTGCGCCACTTCTGCAAGACGGGGGCGCAGAACGTGTGCACGCTGTTCTGGTGCAACAAGACCTTTGCCGATGCCTTTGCCGCTGCGGAGCTGGAGGATATGGCACGGAGCATGCGGCTGACGGTGATTCACGTTCTCAGCCGGGAAACCAACCCGGACATGTATTTCGAGGAAGACAGGCCCCACATACGGTTTGAAAAGGGGCACTTTTCACGCGAGATGCTGGCGCGGCATATACGATCCACCACGGCCTCATTCTACCTGTGCGGACCGAGCGGCATGCAGCAGACCGTGCTGGAAGAGCTGGCCGCCTACGGCATAGAACCGGATGCTGTGGAAAAGGAGGCCTTTGCCTTCCGCCAGTCAGAAGTTTCGCCCGCCTGACGGGCCAGTAACGGATATATGGCGGGCCGCTGCGGGCCGACAGGAATGCGGCTATTTTCCGTCCACGGTGCGGCGAAGGGCCGCTGCGGCAAGGCGCACGTCCGGCTGCCCGCAGAGGGCGGAAACCACGGCCACGCCGTCCGCTCCGGCCAGCAGCACATCTGCCGCATTGCCTGCGCCGATGCCGCCTATGCCCACCAGCAGGTGATGGGTGGCAAGACGGATGCGCCGCACCCCTTCCAGCCCCCACGGCGGTGCCGTATCGGCCTTGGTGGATGTGGCGAACACAGGACTTATGCCCAGATAATCCACATCCAGCCGCTTGGCCTCGTGCACGTGGGCCATGGTTTCCACGGAGAGGCCGATGATGGCATCCCTGCCGAGCAGCGCACGGGCGGTTTCATAAGGCATGTCTGTCTGGCCCAGATGCACGCCGTCTGCACCGCAGGCAAGCGCCACGTCCACCCTGTCGTTGATGAGCAGCGGCACGCCGAGGGGCGCAAGTTCTGCCCTGACGGCGCGGGCTGTTTCCACAAAGGTGCGGGTGTCCAGCGATTTTTCCCGCAGCTGCACCACGGTGACACCGCCTGCAACGGCTTCGCGCACGGTCTGCACAACACCGTGCCCGCCGCACAGGGCGCGGTCTGTGACGAGATACAGGGAATAATCTACCCGCTGCCTCATGCCTCTACCACCACATGGTCATGAATATTTTGCAGTTGCATGGCGTACAACGCATCCAGAAAATGCACCTGAAAGCTGCCCGGTCCTGCGGCCTGCTCTGCCGCCATGCCGCCCGCCACAGCCATCACGGCCATGCCGCACAACGCCCCGGTAAAGGCATCGCCCGCAGCCGCCACATGCGCCGCCACCAGCGCGGTGGCCGTGCAGCCCATTCCCGTAACCCGTGGCATGAGGGCGCTGCCGCCCCGCAGTCGGACGGTTCTGCCGCCGCCCAGAACGACATCTTCTTCGCCGCTTACCACCACGACACAACCGAAGGATTCTGAAAGCTGCATCGCCGCCTCAAGCGCATCGGAGGGTGCTTTGATTGAATCCACACCTTTGGTCGCCCCTTCTGCGCCGCAGAGGGCCAGAATTTCTGAGGCATTACCGCGGACCACGGCGGGACGCACCGTGCGCAGGAGCGTGAGGCAGGTTTCCGTGCGCAAGGCGGACGCACCGGCGCCCACAGGGTCGAGCACCACGGGCACCTTGCGTGCGGCGGCACACCGCCCCGCGAGCAGCATGCTTTCTATCCACGGCCTGCTCAGGGTGCCTATGTTCAGCACCAGCGCGCCGGAAATGGCGACCAGTTCTTCCATCTCTTCCGGGGCATGCGCCATGATGGGTGAAGCTCCCGCGCTGAGCAGGGCGTTTGCGGTGGTGTTCATGACCACGTAGTTGGTGATGTTATGCACCAGCGGCGACGCCTGCCGAACAGCGACCACATTCAGCCAGATATTGTTCGCATCCATGAGGAGTTCCTTTCCGATGAACGTGTTGTGTGCCCAGGAACCTGATGCGTTTCCGGGCCCTGCCTGTGCCTCTATGCCCCTATGCGCCTATGCGCCTAAACCATTGTTCCGGTGCACGGACCGGACGAGGCATATTCCGGCAGGGTATGAAAAACCGGGACATCCCGCAACGGGTGCCCCGGCATAATTTCGTCCTGCCCGAAACGGATGGGCGGCATTCCCTTGCGGTCAGGCCGCGCTTTGTGCCTGATGCAGGCACTCGCGCAGGCAGGCTCCGAGGCGGGCGATGCCTTCTTCTATCTTCTCCGGGCTGGCGTTGGAGAAGTTCAGGCGGAAGGTGTTGTCCGTTCCGTCCACGTAGAAGGGGCGGCCCGGCACAAAGGCCACGTTGCGCTGTATGGCCCGTTCGAACACCTGTTCGGCGGAAAGGCCCTGCGGCAGGGTGCACCAGAGGAACATGCCGCCCTGAGGGTCTGTGGCGCGCACCTCCTGCGGGAAGTGCTCGCGTATGGCAGCCACCATGAGGTCGCGGTGGGTTTTGTAGCGTTCGCGGATGGAGGCGATGTGCGCATCCACGTCATTATCCGCCAGATAGCGGTAGAGTATGCGCTGAGTGAGCGTGGCGGTGTGCAGGTCGCAGGCCTGTTTGGCCCGCACGAGGCTGTCCATGAGGCCGTCCGGGGCATACACCCAGCCGAGGCGCATACCCGGGGCAACCATCTTGGAAAAGGAACCGAGCAGGATGGAGGGGGTTGTCATGTAGCTGCGCACGGGCGGAAGGTCTTCACCCATGAAACGCAGTTCTCCGTAGGGGTTGTCTTCTATGACGATGCAGCCGTGCCGCCCTGCAATTTCCGCCACAGCCTTGCGGGTGGGGGCATCGTAGGAAATACCCGAGGGGTTTTGGAAATTGGGGACGGCGTAGAAGAACCGTGCGCCGGTCTGTTGCAGCACGGCATCGAGTTGTCCGGTATCTACGCCGGTTTCCAGAAGGTCCACCGGCTTGAAATCCACCCCGTACATGGAAAAACACTGAATGGCGCCGAGGTACCCCGGACGCTCTATGACCATAGGCTCGCCCCGGTTGCACAGGGCGCGGCCCACCATATCCAACGCCTGCTGGGAGCCTGTGGTGATGAGGATATCATCCGGCCGGGCAGCAAGCCCCTGTTTCGCGTAGCGTTCCGCAATCCAGTTGCGAAGCGGTTCATACCCTTCTGTGGTGGAATATTGCAGGGCTGCCGCGCCATCTTCTGCAAAAACATGGGCAGCCGCCTGCGCCACCTTGTCCGCAGGGAAGGAATCCGGGTGCGGAAGCCCGCCCGCGAAGGAAATGACCTCCGGCCGCGCTGTTACCTTGAGGATTTCCCGTATGTACGACCTGTGAACGCCCTGCATCCTGTCTGCTGTTCTCATGGGAACTTCCTCCTGTATGGTCTGCCCGTCTGTGGGCAAAGCGGTATCGCCATGAAGAGCGCCTGCGACACACTGAAGACCTGAGCACGCACTCGCATCCGGTGTTGAAAAAACAGCCCGCCGTATGCCTGCGGGCCTGTTCTGCTCGGTGGCAGATCCGTTCAGGCTCCCGGACATGCCGAATGACTACCAGCCGGACGGCTACCTGCCGAACGCATCGTCCAGCCCCACCACCGCCAGCGAGTGGGCATCTGCCAGTGCCAGCGCCTCTTCACGATCAAAAAACAATGTCTTTCCGGCATGGTAGGCAAGGCAGGAATAGCCCCCTTCCACCAATGTCCGCATGGTCGCCGAGCCTATGGCGGGCAGGTCTATGCGCTCGTCCTGTCCGGGTTTCACGATCTTGATGGCCACACAGCCCGCGCCGCCCAGTTCCGCCCCCCGGCGCAACGCGGCATCCGTGCCCTCCAGCCCCTCCACAGCGACAACCATGCCGCGCTTGACCACAATGCACTGCCCTATGTCCAGCCGCCCTATGGCAGCGGCAATGGGCCAGCCGTAACGCAGGTCTTCCCATTCTTCCTGCGTGGGTTGCCTGCGGGAAACCACGCCGTCCGGCCCGCGCAGACCTGGAACGAGTTCCGCCGCCTGCACGATGGCGAGGCCTTCGGACTGCAGTTCTTCCATCACTGCGCGCAGCAGCACGTCGTCCCCTTTGGAACGCAGACGGAACAGCACCTTGGCGGCGCGGAAATCGGGCCGCAGATCCAGTGCGCGGGGCTTGCTTATGGCACCCGCAAAGCACAGACGGCGCACGCCGCGCGACCGGAAAAATTCGATGAGCTTGTTCAGTGCGCCCAGATGCAACATGCTGAACTGGTCAGCCACGGATGCCAGCGCGGGGTCTGTGTGGCCGTGAAAACCGCACATGACCACGCCCATTCCGGCCTCACGCGCGCCCCGTGCCACGAGAGCCGGGAACTGGCCGCCGCCGGCCACTATGCCTATGTTTTCCTGCGCCATACGATCCTCATGAGGCCACGTTGCCACGAAAAAACGGGAGAAAGGCCGCGCCTTTCTCCCGTTGCATGCCGGGTACAGTGCGGCGAACGATTAATCGGCGGGTAGAATACCGCGCTCGCTGGCCCGCACAAATTCAACAAAGGAGAGAATCTCCGGAAAGACGCCGTACTCGTACTCCAGCTGCTCCAACGCTTCCTTGCGGGGGGTGTCGGAGTGCCAGACAAGACGAAAGGCGCTCTTGAGCGCGGCGATAAGTTCACGGGAAGCCTGAAGACGGCGCAGACCCACAAGGTTGGGGCCATGCACCCCGGCCCGGTTGCCCACGGCCAGCATGAAGGGAGGCAGGTCCTGACTTATGCCGCTCATGCCGCCCACAAAGGCATAGGCACCTATGCGCACAAACTGATGCACGGCGGAAAGCCCTGCCAGAATGGCGCGGCTGTCCACGGAGACATGCCCTGCAAGGGTGGCTCCGTTGGACATAACGATCTCGTTACCCAACTGGCAGTCGTGTGCCACATGGGTGTAGGCCATAAAGAGGTTGCCGTTGCCCACGCGCGTGAGTCCGCCGCCGCCGGCGGTGCCACGGTGCAGGGTGGCGAATTCGCGCACGGAATTGCCGTTGCCCATTTCCAGCCAGCTTTCCTCTCCGGCGAACTTAAGATCCTGCGGTTCGCCGCCCACAAGGGCGTAGGAATGGATATGGTTGTCTGTGCCCATGCGGGTGAACCGCTTCACGGAGGCAAAGGCATCTATGCGGCTGCGGTCGCCGATGACGACATCATCTTCAATGACAGCGCACGGGCCCACCACGACATCTGCACCCAACTGCGCGCCGGGAGCTATGAACGCGGAAGGATGTATCTGGGAAGCCACTTACATCTCCTCCTTGTTCATGATGGCAGCGGTCATTTCCGCCTCTGCGGCGAGCTTGCCGTCCACATACGCCTTGCCCTCCATCTTCCACAGCTTGAGCTTGTGGCGGATGAGGCTGCAATGCAGTTCCAGCCGGTCACCGGGGTATACGGGCTTGCGGAAGCGCACCTTTTCCATGCCGGTGAAGAGGAACAGCTTGTCCTCTATGGTGGTATCTGTGCTTTTTATGACCAGAATGCCGCCGGTCTGGGCCATAGCCTCAAGGATGAGCACCCCCGGCATTACAGGCATGCCGGGGAAATGCCCCTGAAAGAACGGTTCGTTCAGGGTCACATTTTTATAGGCCACAATACTCTGGTTGGGCGTGAAATCCAGCACACGGTCCACCAGCAGGAAAGGATACCTGTGGGGCAGCAGTCCCAGAATCTTCCGTATGTCGAACGAATTGGGCGAATTGGTCGAATTGGGGGTAGATTGCGTCATGAGGCTATTTCTCCGCTCCATTCTTCAGCTCAGCCAGCTCTTTTTCGAGCCGCTGCAGCCGTTTGTACATATCCGGCAGCTTGGGCATGACCGAGAGGGTACGCATGTAGGTTCCCTTGTCCACGGCGGGGGTGCCGCCCATGGTCTGCCCTGCGGGTATATCCTTGGCAACGCCCGCCTTGGGCCCCAGCGTTACGCCATCGCCTATGGAAAGATGCCCGGCAATGCCAGCCTGCCCTGCCATGGTGACGTTATTCCCCACCTTGGTGGAACCGGAAATGCCCACCTGCGAGATGATCAGGCACTGCCCGCCCATCTGCACATTGTGGCCTATCTGCACCAGATTGTCTATCTTGGTGGAGTCGCCCACCGAGGTAACACCAAGCACCGCGCGGTCAATAGTGGTGTTGGCACCTATTTCCACATCACTGCCTATCTGCACAGTGCCGATCTGCGGGATCTTTTGAATACCGAACGACGTGGGAACGAACCCGAAGCCGTCTGCACCGAGCACCACGCCCGCATGGAGAATGCATTCGTCGCCGATAACAGTTCCCGCCATGAGCACTGCGTTGGGATACAGTATGCAGCCCCTGCCTATGCTACAGTCTTCGCCCACGTAACAGCCGGGAAAGAGCACCGTTCCCTCCCCTACCACGGCACGCGGCCCGATGTAGGCAAAGGGGTAAACGGTACAGCCTTCCGCGACCCTGGCCGCAGGGTCTATGCACGCCATGGGATGCACGCCGGAGAGCGTGCCCTGCGCCTTGGCAAACAGCGAGACGCAGCGTCCGAAGTCCAGATAGGGATTGTCGCTGACTAGGGCCCTTTTCACCTCTCCGGCGAAATCGGCACTACAGATGACAGCCCCCGCCCGCGTGGAAGCCAGTTGCGGAACGTACTTGGGATTGGCCAGAAAGCTTATCTCATCCGGCCCTGCCGCCTCAAGGGTGTTCACCCCGGCGACATCCATGTCTTCGCCCCGCAGGTCCAGCCCCAGTTCCGCGGCTATGTCGGAAAGCCTGCGCGCCATGCTGCCTACTTCTTCTTGTTTTCGCGGTAGATGCGGTTCAGTTCAACCATCACTTCCTTGGTCACATCCAGAGCGGGCTCTGCATGCACCATGGAAGGATAGGAGCGGTCAAAGATGATGTCGTACTGGTTCTTCTTGGCAAAGTCCTGCGTGGCCATGAGAATCATGGTAGAGATGGATTTGCGCACGCTTTCGTTGGCTGCCTGCACCTTGCGGGCAAGGGCGCGCTGCTTGTCTTCCACATCGCGGCGCATGCGCAGCAGTTCCACCTTTTTGTCTTCACGTGCGGCTTCGGAAAGAGCAGCAGCCTGCACCTGCAGTTCCTGCATCTTCTTTTCCAGATCTTTCGCCAGATTCTCCACGGTCTTGGCTTCCGCGCCGAAGTCTCCCTTCATCTTCTCCTGTGCTGCCTTGGCCGGTTCGGATTCGGTGGCCAAAGTCATGGAGTCGATGTAACCGAATTTGCCTGCAGCAGCAGGAACCACGCTCGCCACCAGAAGAACGAGAGTAAGGAAAAGAATCTTACGCATTGGCTGTAACTCCTTTATTCACCATGTGAAAATTGCTTTGTGATACGATTACCCGCTGCGGATCAATCCGCCACCCAAACCGCTGCGGGCGTGATGCAGAGGAATAGCCCCCAACACTCTTGAACGTCAAGAAGTGTTACATGGCGGCATATTTTTCCAATTGCCGGGTGTACAAATCCACCCCTTTGACGATGCCATCAGCCATTTTTTCCAAATATTTGTCAGATTGGATGCGCCGCGCCTCTTCCCTGTTGGTGCAGTAGCCCAATTCTACAAGAACGGACGGCATCTTTGCTCCCATGAGCACATAAAACGGTGCGCTGCGTACGCCGTTGTCCTTGACCGAAAATCCGCCGGAACGGGCCTGCCCCACCATGTTCTTCTGGATAAGCGAAGCCAGATCCTTGGATTCCTGCATCTTGGAATTGAGCATCAGGTCGGTGAGAATGAACTGCAGGTCGCTGATGCGCTTTTCGCTCACCGCGTTTTCCCGCGCGGCCACGCGGACAGCACTCTCGGAACTGGCGAGGTCAAGGTAGTAGGTTTCCAGCCCCACGACGGAAGCGCTGCGGTGCGCGTTTATGTGAAAGGAGATGAACATGTCTGCCTTGCGCACGTTTGCCATGGCAGTTCGCTCCTCAAGCGGCACGAAGACATCCTTGGTTCTTGTATACAGGACCGTGAAGCCTTTCTTGGTAAGGCGGTCGCCCACCATCTTGGCCACACGCAGAACATAGTTTTTTTCCTGAATACCGTGCGCCACGGCACCGGGGTCTTTTCCTCCGTGGCCGGGATCAAGCATGATGGTCTTTACGGTCAGGCCCAGCTGCTTGACAAGATCGCCCGCCTGTTCCTTGCCACCGGGGGGAACAACGTAGGGCTCCTTCTTTGCAGGGGACTGCTCTGCCTTTTTGGCAGGGGCCGGTTTTGCCGCAGCCTGCTTCGCAGGTTCCGGTTCCGTGCGGGGTGCCGCCGGTTTTGCCGCATCCGCGACAGCCACCTTGGAGGAAGTTACGTCTATGATGATGCGGTAGGGATTATCGAGCGAAAAAACCGTGTATTTCTGTACAGCTTCGAAATCCAGCACAACACGGCTTACCCCCGGATTGGGCGTTCCGGTGCGTACCCGGCGCAGAATGCCGTCCGCTATGGTCAGTTCGCTGTCCACACGGGAACCAAGGGTAGTCCCCTTAAGGTCCACGTACAGCCGGAAGGGAAGCCCGAGCTTCTTGTCCTCCGGCAGGATCTGGTACTGGTAGGGAACTTCGCCCGTTACGTTGAGGACGATACGGGTGTATTCGTTGCTGCCCTGATACCGGATTTCGTGCAATTCCATAAGCCCGCCCGCAGCGACCGGCTGGCTTTGCCGTGCCGGTTCCTGAACGGACGGCGGGGCAACGTCGGGAACGGGCTGGATCTGTTTTGCGGGCTGCGGCTGGGCCTGCGGAGCCTGCTTAGTCTGGGCCTGCTTTGTTTGGGCCTGACCGGGTGCCGCTGCCGCCTTTGCGGGAGGAGAAGCTTTGGCTGCGGCCTTTTCACCACTGATGCGGCGATGCAGTTCGCGGGCGCGGGCAAACATATCCCCCTTGGGATATTGTTTGAGAATCGTGTTCAGGTCCGCCAGTGCGGACTCCGGATCATTGAGATTGTTGTAGTACAACTCGGCGCGGCGGTAGAGGCTGTCATCAGACCAGCTATGCTTGGGAAAACGCGAAGCAACACGGCCGTAATAGTCGGCTGCCGTCTTGAAATCCGAAGCCAGAAAAGAACGCTTGCCCAGCTCCTCGTTCACACGGGCAGCATAGAACAGCGCCTTGGGTGCGTTGGCTCCGTTAGGGTCACGCTTGAACACGGCAAGAAACCGCTCTTCCAGCTGTTTCCAGTGGGAGCGGAAATTGGCGCGCTTTTCATCGCCTGAGAGTGACCGGAAAGCCTGATATGCATTCTGGTATTCCGCAGTGGTGGATGCCCGGGCCACATGCGGCAAAAGAAGGAAGATGCACAACAGACAGAGCAGCAGTGCTGCCAGCTTACCCGATCGGAAAACAAACATTTCCATTATGAATCAATATGGACCTGAAATAACAAGAGTATGGATTTCGGATTGAGGAGGAACGCAGCTCATGCCCGAAGCTCCTTCCTTACATATCGTCCCCGGCAGCCTACTGGAACATACCTGCGGATGCAACCCGAAACAGATATCCGATGCTGAAACGGACAGGGGGCGCAGTCTGCACCGCGCCCCCTGTGTAACGTTGTACTTAGAAGGTCTGCCCCATGGCGAATTCGAACCGCGGGCTGCGCTGCTTGCCGTCCACCTTGTTCAGAGGCAAGCCGTAGGCAAAGCGCAGGTCGCCCATGGGCGACTTCCATCGCCATTCAAGACCCACGCTGCTCAGGAAGCCGTTTTGTGCATCGCGCCCGTATTCGTCGTCGATGTTCACACCGGCATCAAAGAAGGGCACAAGCTGCATGCCGAGTTCGTTGTTGAAGTACCATTGGTATTCAAGGTTGGTGTAGGCCATGCGCGTGCCGCCGATCTTGTCGCCGTTTTTGTCACGGACGGCGAAGTCAGAGCGTTTATAGCCGCGGACAGAGTTGATGCCGCCTATCCAGAAACGTTCCACCAGGGGCACATCATCGCCCGATTCGCTGCGGAACAGCCCGCCGCCCTTGACCATACCCATGAGCACGTTGTTCTTGTTCAGGGCGTAATAGGCACGTGTTTCTGCAATAACCTTGATGAAATTGTCATCGCCCTGCAGGACACCGCCGCCGTATTCGCTGAATACGCGGGTAAAGGTACCGGATGTGGGCCGCTTGGCGTCGTCAACGGTGGAGCGCACGACAGTGGCGGAGGCAACGCTTGCGAACCGGTTGCCTTCGTCATCCTTGATGGTGTCTGAAGCGTTTTCATCCACGTTGTAGATTTCGTAGCTGTCCAGCCGGTACCCGACAAAGACCTTGGTTCTGTCCGTGATGGGCCTGCCCACGACCACGGTGCCGCCTATGGTCTTGATGTCGTAGTCATCATAAGAGCTGTCTGCGATGTAGGTGTTCAGTCCCAGCGAGTAGACGGAGTCGTAGACGCGCGGGTTCAGGAAACCAAGATCATAACGTGTGGTTTCCTTGCTGAACGAGCCGGTAAGCGAACCGGCGTAGCCTTTGCCCCACAGGTTACTTTCGCGGATGGAGCCGGAAACGCCGACCCCGCCCCATGTGTTCCAGCCCACACCGGCAAGCAGTGCCCCGGTGTTCTGCTCTTTGACCTTAACCTTCAGGTCCACTTCATCGGGATTGCCGGTGGGCACCATTTCCACTTCGGCAGCGGCAAAGTAGCCCAGCGAGTTCAGGTTTCTGTTGCTGCGTTGCAGCTTATCACCGTCAAAGGCTTCGCCATCGGAAAGGGCCAATTCGCGGCGGATCACGTTATCACGGGTATGGGAGTTTCCTTCGATGTTTACGTTGCGCACGTAAACCTTGTTCTTCTTGGAAACAGTATACACCAGATCAATGGTTTCGCCGTCGGCTCTCTGGGTATCGAAGTTTACCTCAGCATAGGCGTAGCCATGCTTGGCGTAGTATTCGGTAAGTTTGTTGGTATCGTCCTTGATGACGGAGTAGTTGAGGAAGGTTTCCTTTTTCTTCCACTCGTCGATCTCCACGATGGAAAGCAGCTTGTCGTCCGGTTCGATGAGATCGCCCTTGAACGAAATGTTGCCCACCTTGTAGCGCTGCCCTTCCTTGACACGGAAGGTGACGACGATGCCGTCCTCCTGATAATCTACCTGTGGTTCACCGACCATAACGTCCATGAAGCCGCGGTTCAGGTAGTATGCACCTATGGCGGCGGAGTCGCGCTCCAGATAATCTTCACGCAGAACGCCGGTTCCCGTGTACCACGACAGTATGTTACGGGACGAAAGGGCAAGTTCGCTCTTCACATCACCCGCGTCAAGCTGCTCAACGCCCATGATGGTAACTTCTTTGATATAGAGCTTTTCGCCCTCTTCTACGGTCATGATGAGGCTGGCGGAATGACGGGCATGTTCTTCCACCTTGTGCGTCAGCTTGGCGAGGTAGAAACCTTCCTTGCGGTAGAGTTCCAGAACCTTTTCAAGATCCTGTGCGAGCAGTTTTTCGTTCATGACCGCCCCCACCTTGGTGCTCATGGCGGCCAGAATGTCGTCCTGCTTCACGCCATCGGAGCCTTCCACAACGATCTTTTCAATGCGCGGCTTTTCCACCACGGTAAAGACAAGATCCATGCCGTCGCGGGTCTGGTCCAGAGACGCCTGCACATCGCTGAAATATCCGAGCTCGTAGATACGCTTGATTTCGTTATTGACTGTCTTGCCATCCAGCGGGTCGCCTTTACGGACGCGCAGGCGCATGAGCACCACATCGGGGTCCAGTACCTTGGTGCCCTTGATGATCACGTTGGCAACGGTATTTTTGCTGAGCATATCGTTGGTTGCCGTGGCGACCAGTTCATCCACTGCGGGCAGAATATTGATAAGCCCGCTCTTGTTGATGAAAACGGGCTTGGCGGCCTGCAGGCCGTAGGCTTCTACCACGCGGGCATCGATGGAGAGTTCCTCACCCACCTGATTGAAGCTGCCGTAGATGGCATAGTTTGCCCCTGCAAGGACGGCAATGTCCCTTACAGCGGCAATGGAAAGCTCTGAAAGGCCCTGCTGCTGAAGAAGCGCAAGCGCCTGATTCTGCGGCACCACCGCGAACCCCTTGGCCACAAGACGTTCGGCGATGAGTTCCGGGAGGCTGTCCTCCAGATACGCCATGTCTTCTCCGGCGTTGACTTCAAAGGGCAGCACGAGAATCTTCGTGTCCCGGATGTCAAAGGCGGACGCGCTGCCCGCTACCAGCAGAAACAGCAGGGAAAGGACCGCCGCAAGACCCGGCCTACACAGTTTGGACATACAGTTCTCCAGCTCTCAGTTCAAGACGGCGTTGCATAAGGCCCGCCAGCTCCAAATTATGGGTAACCATCACCAGTGTCATGCCCAGTTCCTCGTTCAGCCTGAGCAGCAGTTCGGCAACGGCGCTCCCGGTGCGTTCGTCAAGGTTACCCGTAGGCTCATCGGCCAGCAGAACAGCGGGCCGCATAAGTATGGCCCGTGCAATGGCTGCGCGCTGCCTCTCGCCGCCGGACAGGGTGGTTACCTTGTGCTCCACACGGTCCTGCAACCCCACCAGCCCGAGCGCCTCACGGGCAAGCCCGAGCGCCTTGGACCGCGACACGCCGCCTATAATCGCCTGCATCGCCACATTTTCCACCGTGCTGAACTCCGGCAGCAGATGATGGAACTGAAAAACAAACCCTATTTCACGGTTACGCAGGGCTGCCTTTTCTTCCGGCGACAGCGTGTTCAGATCGCTGCCACGGAAAAGTATGGTGCCCCTTGTAGGATTATCAAGGGTTCCCAAGAGATGCAAGAGGGTACTTTTGCCGGAACCGGAAGCACCCACCACCGCGATAGTCTCGCCGTTGTCAATTGTCAGGTCCAGTCCACTGAGAACCGTCACCTTTTCCGCAGGGCCGGCATATTCGCGTCCCACGTCGGAAAGTTCGTACAGCGCATCCCGCATGGTCATTCATACCTCAGGGCTTCGACAGGCTGCAACCCGGCCGCTTGCCGCGCAGGGTAAATGGTGGCCACAAAACAGAGCAGCATGGCTGAAACACCGATGATGAGCAGATCTATCCACTCTATAAGGACAGGAAGTTTATCCAGTGAATAGACACCTTTGGGAAGTTCTATGAACTGATATTGCTTGAGCAGGTAGGCGGCGGCCAGCCCCAGCGCAAAGCCCAGACAGGTTCCCACCGCACCGATGATAGTGCCCTGCAGCATGAAGATGCGCCGGACCTGTCTGCGGGTGGCTCCCATGGACATGAGGATGGCAATATCGCGTGTTTTTTCCATGACCAGCATGACCAGCGTGGTGACAATGGAGAAGGAACCCACCAGCACGATGAGCGTGAGGATGATGCCCATGGCCGTTTTTTCCAGCTTGAGGGCGGCGAACAGGTTGGCGTTCATCTCCATCCAGTTGCGCGAATAAAAGGGATACCCGCCCAGCGCGGCGGATACGTCTTCGGCCACTTTGTCGGCACGGTACACGTCCTGCACAGTCATTTCCAGCCCGGTGACCAGTTCTTCTTCCCACCCCAGCAGTTCGCGCGCCGACTGCAGGGAGACGAATCCCAGCGAGGAATCATACTCCCACATGCCGGTTTTGAACAGCCCCACCACGCGCAGATTGCGTACGCGGGGAGTGAACCCCGTGGAGGTTCGCGTGCCGGAGGGCGAAAGCAGATTCACCCGGCTGCCTATGCCCGCTCCGAGCCGCTGCGCCAGTTCTTTGCCGATGATGATGCCGGGCATGCCGTCTTCTTTAAGACGCACAAATCCGCCGTCTTCCATGTGTTCGCGTATGGAGAGCACGCTTTCGGCGGTATCCGGGTCCACGCCGCGCAGCACCAGCCCTTTTACGCCGCCGGAACCGGAGATCATGACTTCCGAATAGATGAAGGGGGTGGCTCCCACAACGCCGGGCACCTGCAGCACGGTTTGCATGGTCTTTTCGAAATCCGCGAAAGGCCCGCTCACGGACATGGTGATGGCATGGGCGTTGACGCCGAGAATTTTATCCCGCAGGTCCTTGGTGAACCCGTTCATGACACCCAGAACCACGATGAGCGATGCCACTCCCAGTGCCACGCCCAGAATGGAAATGACGGAAATGACAGAGATAAAGGTCTGCTTGCTTCGCGCTCTCAGGTAGCGCAGCGCGATGAATGATTCAAAACTCATGTGCCGGGGCCTACATCTCCGGCTTGAGCAGGGGGAACAGAATGACTTCGCGGATGGAGGCGGAGTCTGTGAGCAGCATGACCAGCCGGTCTATGCCTATGCCCTGTCCTGCCGCCGGGGGCATGCCGTATTCCAGCGCGCGCAGGTAATCTTCATCCATGAAGTGTGCCTCGTCATCGCCTGCTTCCTTTTCCGCCACCTGATCAAGGAACCGCAACCGCTGGTCCACGGGATCGTTCAGTTCGGAAAAGGCGTTGGCAAGCTCGCGTCCGGTCATGAACAGTTCAAACCGGTCCGTCACCGAGGGGTCCTGCTCGTTGCGGCGGGAAAGAGGTGAAATATCTGTGGGATAGTGATAGATGAAATGGGGCTGCACAAGGCGCGGTTCCACATCCAGATCGAACAGCTTTGCCTGCAATTTGGCCAGCTTTTCGCCCTTGACCACCTTTTCGCCGCGCTCGCGGATATAGGTGGCCAGCTTGTTGTAGTCCAGATACAGTTCCGGCGTGTGTCCGCCGATCTTTTCCAGCGATTCCAGAAAGCCCATGCGGGTCCATGTGCCCGGCGTGAGATCAATTTCCTGTTCCTGATAGGTGATCACCGTGCTGCCGCACACCGCCTGCGCGATATGGCCGAACAACTGCTCGGTGAGGTCCATAAGGTCTTCGAACGTGGCATACGCCCAGTAGAATTCACACATGGTGAATTCCGGGTTGTGCTGGGTGGATGTCCCTTCGTTGCGGAAGTTGCGGTTTATCTCGAAAACTTTTTCATACCCGCCCACAAGAAGACGCTTGAGATACAGCTCCGGGGCGATGCGCATGTAAAGCTGGATATCCAGCGCATTATGGTGCGTCATGAACGGGCGCGCCGTTGCACCGCCGGGAATGGGCTGCATCATGGGGGTTTCTACCTCCATGAAGCCGTGGCTTTCCATGAAGCGGCGGAATTCGCGCACTATCTGCGTTCGCTTGCGGAAGATTTCGCGCGTGCGGGGCGTGACGATGAGGTCCACATACCGCTGGCGGTAGCGGGTTTCCACATCCTTGAGACCATGATACTTTTCCGGCAGCGGGCGGATAGATTTGGTGAGCAGTTTCACGTTGCTGCACGAGAGAGTCAGTTCGCCTGTCTTGGTGCGGAAAAGCGTACCGCGAACCCCGACGATATCGCCTATGTCCAGCTTCTTGAACATGGCGTATTCTTCGTCGCCCAGCACCTCGCGCGCGGTGTAGCACTGCATCTTGCCGCTGCGGTCCAGCATCTGGAAGAAGGTTACCTTGCCGAACGAGCGCACGGCGACAATGCGCCCGGCACACTGAAATTCACGGTCCAGCCCTTCCAGCTCTTCCGCCTCCAGCCCTTCAAATTCGGCCCTGATCTCGGAAAAGTCGTCCTGCTTGCGAAAACCATTGGGAAAGAGAGGATATCCCGCCTCAAGCAGTTCACAGGATTTTGCCACCCTGTTCTTGACCACTTCGTTCAGATCATCGCGGTTGGCAAAACTCTCCAGCATGGGCATAAAATAGTCGGCATGCTTGGATTTTGTAGGTAGCTTGATGATAGGCCGCTTTGATTTTTCCTGGTCGCTCAAGGCAATAACTCCGTGTAGTGGATTCGGTCAGTGCTGAATTGGGAAGGGTTATGCCAATTGTCCACTGCCGTCAAGAAACCGTGCCCGCTCACTAAGGTAAAAACATGATTTCAACAAAAAATCAAAATTACGGAAATCGGGCTTGACTGTTTGCTCCGCTTTCGCTTAGAGACTTTTCCGCGCGTCACGCACTGTGCCGCGTCTTGGCCGATATTCCCCGGTGGCTCAATCGGCAGAGCGGGTGACTGTTAATCACTAGGTTACAGGTTCAAGTCCTGTCCGGGGAGCCAGAGCGCTAAGCCCCTTTCCGCAAGGAAAGGGGCTTTTTCGTGCGCAGCCCCTCGTGATGCAAGGAATTATTCCCTCCTCACGACATTTTCCTTGACGCAGGCAAACGAAATCCGTAAATCTCTTCCCTCGTCGGACGCACCGCAAGGCGCGTACCGCCACGATCCCCGGTGGCTCAATCGGCAGAGCGGGTGACTGTTAATCACTAGGTTACAGGTTCAAGTCCTGTCCGGGGAGCCAGAGCGCTACGCCCCTTTCCGCAAGGAAAGGGGCTTTTTCGTGCACGGAAGCATGAGAACCGAGCGAAATACAAGGGCATTCTCCCCTTCCTTACGCCTGCCCCGCCTGCCACATGTGCCGCATATACCGGGTGCGGGCTTTTTTTCATGCAGGCCGTGCACAACGGACGTTCCCGTCCATATTGTGCGGAGAAACGCGCCAACGCTGGACACGACGGAACAGACGGAGTATCTCTTCCCGGAAACGGGTGCAGGCCCCTGCGACGCCTATGGCACACAGGGTATACCGCGCGCCCGAATCGGTTACGGTCATACGGACGTACAGCATACAGGCCGCCCTGCGGCGGCAAGGAGACGGAATGAAAAAACTCGCTCTCGCGGCTCTCATAACCTGCCTGTGGACCACGCCCGGAGCGGCGGACGACAAGTTCGACCACATGGACAAGGATTCCAGCGGCACGGTAACCTGGGAAGAGTTTGAAGCCCAGTATCCTTCCATGAAGAAGGCCGCGTTCGACGCCATAGACAGCGATGCCAACGGCGAGATTTCGCATGACGAATGGCACGCCTTTACCGATTCGCACGGCGCTTCCGGCAAAGGCGGAATGGGCGGCGGAACGGGCGGAGGAATGGGCAAGGGCGGCATGCCTCCCGGACACCCGGATACCTCATCCAAGGGCAAGATGCTCATAGAGCCGCCCAAGAAGTCGGAATAACCGCCCGAAACACCGCATCCGGTTCCGGCGGTGCATGAAGCAGCAAAAATCAACCCCGTCTCTACATGAGGCGGGGTTTTTCTTATGCGGCCGTGCGCTGTGTATTATCTGTGTCGTGCACCGTGTGATACCTGTGCCCTGCGCAGGGCGATACCGAGGGGCCGCAGCGACAATCATCCGGCACGACGGGTATGTGCAACGCCTGCAAAGGAAGCTTAACGCTGCGTGTGGCGCAATGCCGCCCGGACAGGTATTTCACGAAAAACGGATCAGGCGGAAACGACCTCTATACGCCTGCTTTCCGGCACATAGCGGAACACCGCGGCCTGAATGGGATGTGACACGGTGAACACCGCCTCGCCTATGGTGATGACAGTGCCGGGATGCACCACGCCGCTCACGGCAACCCGCTTATCCAGCAGCTTCGCAGACGCCCGCACCCGCGCCTCCGCCACCTGCTCCCGCAGGTCGTTGTATTTGTTCGTCAGGGTCTCCCGCAGGGCCAAGGCTGCCTCTATGGCCTTGTACTGTTCCGGGCGGGCACGCATGAGCAGTTCTTCTTCCGCTCCCTCGCCGAACTTGGCCGTCAGCTTGATCAGAGCCTCTTTTACGGTATCGCGCTCTTTTTCCAGCTCGCGCAGAGCCTTGGAGCTTACAGCCACCGTCACCTTGGTTGCCACGCCCAGTTCTGCGCCCAGTTCCAGAGCTTCCACACCGCCCATGCAGGTGATGCTGCCGCCCTGAATTCTACCCCGCCCGGTGGTGGCAATAACCCTGCCGCCGCACAGCACCGTGGAGTGCAGCATGAAGTCGCGCACCACCACATCATCACGGGCCTCTATGACCGCCTCGTTCACAAATCCCGCGTGCACGCTGCCGCCACAGCGGACATACCCCTTTTCCATCATCAGTATGCCGCCCGCCACCTCCACATTGCCCCCCGCCATGATGCGGGCGGACTCTATGGCGGCCCCCACCACCAGCGAACCGGGAGTCTTTACCGAAAAGCCGGAAAGCACCGTGCCTTTTACCCGGACAGACCCCGTGGCAACGTGAATATTGCCGGTGGAAAAATCCACATCTCCGTCCACCTGCACCACTTCCTGTACGGAAAGCGTGCCCCCGACATACTGCGCAAGCCCGTCCACCTGCGCCAGAACAGTTTTACCGTCCGCATCCAGCGCAACGCTTCTGTCCAGCGTCACCTTTGCGGGTTGCCCGTCATTGGCGGGCAGCACATTGCCCAGCACGTCCACCCCGGCAACACCACGCGTGGGAGGATGCACCACGGCCACTGCCGCGCCTGCCCGTGCGGAGGGCAAAAGCCCCCGGTTGCGGAAGTCTATGGCACCGTTGGCTTTGGTCATGCCCACAGGAGCAGCTTCGCGCTCCTCTGACAGCATTTCCACATATCCGTCTCTCCCGTGCACGGGCTGCCGCCCACGTGCCAGCACAACAGGCTCCGAAGGCTTGCCTGTGCGCTCGCACCGCTCCAGTGCCTCTTCAATGGCAGCCTGATCCACCAGAGCAACGGGAACATGCAGGGCATGCAGCACCCCCAGCACCCGCGCCTTGGTGAGCGGAGCTCCTTCCATATCGCGGAAATGAAGCCGGACCGACGCCTGCATGGCATCCTCTGAAACGGACACCAGCGGAGTGACGCTGATAGCGGTATCCGTGGCCTGCACCAATCCGAACACGGTGGAGGAAATATCACGCGATGCGGGGTCCAGAACACAATGGCCGTTTTCGCCGATCACTATATCGCGGGGCTTATGGGGCAGGTGAGGGGGAATTTCCGAGCCATCCACCCGCATGCCGGGCTTGGGCATGACGGCGGCCACCAGATTGCCTATGGCCTGACCCGGAAAGACGGGATAATTGAAGTTGCCGTATGGGACTATGTAGGCGTCTTTGCCGTTTTCCGGCTGCACACCACGGGCAATGACAATGCGGTCAACAGCCCCGCCGGTGCTGATGCAGTGCAGCAGCTTTTCCGCGCCTTTCTCGCTCAGGGGTACCTTGACCCCTGCTTCCGCCAGCAGTTTGCGGATGCGCTCCACAGTCAGGGGCCTGCCCCCGCCGCTGGGCGGGATATACCGGGCTACGCCGACCTTCATGCGGTCCTGTGTGCCGGAAAAACGCAGCATGGCATCTTCGCCGGTGCCTGTTGCAGCAGTATCGGCACCATGGCGAACGGCAGCACCGGGCATCCCGGCCTTTACGGCGTCCACTCTGCCGGAAGCGGCAGTGGTAAACGTCATACACCACCCCCTTGCTGCGGTGTGCTGGCCTGTCCGTGCGCAACGTCTTTGCGGTTTCACGTATCTGCCCGGAATCCCTCCGGTCACGGCCCGAACGCCGATGCGCACAATACGATATCCCTACGGAATGGCAAATATAATGCTCACGTAATACAGCACCGCAGGAAAGGCAAGCCTCCGAATCCGCAATCTGCCGAGTATTCGCATATTTCCGGCATCATGTGACATGCAGGCGGGGGCACGGACACCGCATGGTTCCGCAAGCTTTCCGCAACAAAGACTCCCGCACAAACCGCTTGTACAGGCAGACAGGGCTTGCGCAGGCAGACAGGGACAAGTCTACGGAGCAATACGCCGCAATATGCCGCCATACGCCGCTATACGCCTGATTGCCATTTCCGGGCGGCCTGCTATAGTCCGCGCATGCACACCCCCACCCCACCCCGCCCGGCGATTGCCGGAACGCCTTTTGTGACCCCTGCGCAGCACCGCACCCCGCTTGAGCAGCCGCCCTTTCTTCCCATGACCCGCGAAGAGATGGACCGCCTCGGCTGGGATGCACTGGATATCCTCATCGTTTCCGGCGACGGATACGTGGACCACCCGAGCTTTGCCGCCGCCCTGCTGGGCCGCTGGCTTGTGGCGCACGGCTACCGCACGGGGGTTATCAGCCAGCCGCGCTGGGATACTCCGCAGGACGTGCAGCGCATGGGCCGCCCTACCCTGTTCACCGCCGTTTCCGCAGGCGCGCTGGACTCCATGCTGGCCCATTACACGGCCTTTCGCAAAAAACGCCACGATGATGCCTATACCCCCGGCGGCAAGGCGGGAGCGCGCCCCAACAGGGCTGTAACCGTTTACACAAGCCTTGTGAGACAGGCGTTTCCGGGCATGGGTGTGGTCATAGGCGGCATTGAAGCCTCCCTGCGGCGTATAACGCATTACGACTTCTGGACGGACAAACTGCGCCGCCCCATTTTGCAGGACAGCAAGGCCGACTGCCTTGTTTACGGCATGGGCGAACGGGCTATTCTTGCCCTTGCGGGAGCCATGGCGCTGAGTCTTGACGATACCGGCACGGCGGACGCGGCAGCCCTGCGGCGGGCCTCGTTCGGTATTCCCGGCACGGCTGTCATGGGCCGCCTGTTACACCGCGGGGAAGATGCGGAAAACCCCTGCCACGCAGAAGGGATACCTGAAGACGCCACCGTCATGTGCCTGCCATCCCATGAAGCCATGGAACACACCCCGGCCCTGCTCATGGAAGCGACCCTCATGCTGGAGCGTCACGTTCAGGCAGCGCAGGCATGGGCCGTGCAGCCTTCCGGCGACCGCGCCGTGGTGCTTGCGCCGCCCGCGCCGCCCCTTGAAGAGGCGGAGATGGACAGCCTCTACGCCCTGCCCTTTGCCCGCAGGGCGCATCCGGCTTACACGCAGCCCATTCCGGCCGAAGCCATGATTCAGACCAGCATAACCACCCACAGAGGGTGCGGGGGCGGGTGTTCTTTCTGCTCGCTGGCACTGCATCAGGGCAGGCGGATTGCCTCGCGCAGCCGCGACTCCATCCTTTCCGAGGTGCGGGCCATGTCGGCCATTCCGCGCTTCAACGGCTCCATAAGTGATGTGGGCGGCCCCTCGGCCAACATGTGGCAGGCCCGGTGCGCGGCAGACCCGGCCACATGCAGGCGCACAAGCTGCATGCATCCCGGCGTGTGCCCGCAGTTCAAGGTGGACCAGTCCTTGGCCGTGGACATGCTGCGGCGCATACGCGATGAGCAGCACATACGCCATGTGCGCGTTGCCAGCGGCGTGCGGTTTGACCTTGCCATGCGCGATGACAATGCCATGCGCGCGTACACCATGGAATTTACGGGCGGCCAGCTCAAGGTTGCCCCCGAGCATATCTGCGACACGGTGCTGCACCTTATGCGCAAGCCCGGCCTGACGGTGTTTGAGGCGTTTCTGCGCGCCTTTGAGCGCTATTCGGAGGCGGCGGGAAAGGAACAGTATGTGGTGCCCTACCTCATGAGCGGTTTTCCCGGCTGCACGGACAACGACATGCGCGCACTGGGTGACTGGCTTGCCCGCAGGGGCTGGCGCCCCCGGCAGGTGCAGTGTTTTATTCCCACGCCGGGCACCGTGGCCACGGCCATGTTTTTCACGGCTGCGGCACCGGACGGCACCCCCCTGTACGTTGCCCGCACGGATGCGCAACGTCTGCGCCAGCATCACATTCTCATGCCCGACGCGGAAAAGCAGAACACAGAGGCAGGACACTCCGCACGGCAGAGTACAGCGCGGCAGGGACGCCGGGATCAGAACACTGCCCGTTCTGAGCGCTCTGCCCATTCCGACCGTTCCGACCGTTCCGACCGCTCTGGCCGTTCTGAACGTTCTGGCCGTTCTGGGCATTCTGAACACTCCGACCAGCCCGACAGGGACAACCCGCCGCAACGCCCCCGCAGCAACGGCGGGCCGCAGCATTCCGGCCCCAAAGGGAAAAAACCGGCGCAGGGCGGTGGAAATGCCAACAGCGGCACGGGGAAAGCAGGCGGACAAGGCGGCAGCCAGTCATCCCAAAGGCCAGACTGGAACAGCCGCTCCGGCAAAAAACGCTGAAGGCCGGGAACGGGCAGGATATGGCGAGAACTAGCGGGATATGGCGGCAGCGAATACATATCGGGCGGATAGGGGTGACAACGAGCCGCAACGGGCCTCAACGGGCCACAACAGAACATGCCTATGCCGATACTGCCCATAGCCCGCACAGGAGCTCATACAGGAACCCATACAAGAGCCATGTGCCCCATGTTCCCTGCTGTATTCTGAGTGCAGAGTCCTGCGCGGGGCGTGTCGGTTGCGGCTACGGGCAGACGACTTTTCACTGCTGAAAGGGAAGACAATCCGCAGGCAATGCCACTCCGGCCTGCGTCAGGCGTTCCGCCAGCCGCCCGCGCTCGTCCGCAGGCAGGGCGGCCATGAGGAGACAGGCATCGGACGCACTCCCCTCCGGACAGTCGGGGCACGGATTGCTGCCCGCCACGCCCGATGCCGCACGGGATTGTGCTGTGCCTGCCGGGGCGGCGCGGACTGCATGTGCAGCGCGGACGGCATACTCTGGCCTGCCATCCTGTTCTTGCCTGCTTTGCTCTTTTCCGTTCTGCTCTTGTTCGTTCTGCTCTTGTCCGTTCTGCTCTTGTTCGGCCTGCCTGTTTTGGGCAAGCCCGCCCCCGGCAGCCCTTCCGGTGTGCTTTTCCTGAACAGGATTTCCGGGGGTAACATCTCCGGCATCGCGCTCGCTCCGGCCATACTCCCATGAACCGCACCGGAACAACTCCCGGCACAGCGCATTTTCCACGGCGTGCAGCACATCTGCGGCAATGGACCGTGGTTGCGCCACGCGCTCCAGAATACCGGGGCGCATGGTCTCGTCCAAAAGGGAAAACACCTCTGCCGCCAAGCCGGGATCTATGCGCAACAGATGACGCAGCACCAGTGCCGCGCCGCCAAGGCACTCCATGCGCAACAGGTCTGCAATGCCGGACGGAGTGCATCGCCGCAGGCAATTGAACGGCAGCGCATACCCGCCGGATTTGAGCCGGGCACGTACCTTTGCAGCTTCTGCCGGGGTGAAGCTGCGCATGAGCAACCGGGTGACCATACCACTATCCACCACAAGCGGGGTGCTGCACATCATTCCGGGAGCACCTTCCGCCAGTATCTGCGATGCCTGCGCGGGAAACAGGCTGGGCAGTGTTGCCACAAGGGAAAGGAACCGCGCCGCCGCCTCCGGGGTGCACATGCGCAGCACGTGCGCGGCATGCGTCTCTCCCAAAAGAAGTGTGCGGACAACAGTGCGCTGCTCCACGGAAAGGGTGCGCAGCATGGAGGCGCGCCTGCCCATGCGCCGCACAAGCTCCTCACGCATGGCAGGTTCCAGCAATTGCAGCACGCGCCCGCGCCGCTCATCCGCCATACGGAACAACACCACAGCCGCCAGCAGCGGATGCGCCGTGCGTAATTCTGCGGCCAATGCTGCATCGTCCAGTGAACGGAGGCGTGCAAAGGCCTCATCATCCGTCTCTGTGTAAGACGGCATGAGCAGCCGCGCCGGTTCCGCAAGCATGGCCCCGAGCGGGCGCAGCATGGTGAGGGGGAACAACAGCAGCATGCGGCCGGACCGTTCACCATCGGAAACGGCAAAGGTGACCAGCACGCATTCGTCTTCCTCACCTGCCTCGCCGACATCACCGACATCACCCGATTCACCCGGCTCGTCCAGTTCAGCCAGTTCACCCAGTTCTACCACCGGCTCACCGGGTCCGATGAGCCGGCAGCGCACCGTCTCCACCTCAAAATATGGTGCCATGGCCCATTCCCAGTCCAACTGAAAAGCATGCAGGCAATAGGCTGCCACGGCCTGCACGGAGGTTGCCGCGTGCGCTGCTCCGTCGTGCACCGCCTGTACGGTGCCTAATGATGTGTTTGGCGATGCGTGTGACGATTCTGACTGAAGGCTGCGCGGAAGAGGCGGCGGCTCGACCACAGGCCGGATATCTTCAGGAATGGCGGAGGGAATATGCGGCGTTACCCCCGAAGGATTGTCTTGCGTGTTGCCGGAATCCGGACCGTGTCCCGGCCCTTTTTCCGGCATGGGGGCTGGTGAGGTTACAGATGGAATCGCCGACACGGGCAACGGATCGGCAAACCGCCGTTCCGGTCCTCTGTCCAGCAGACGGGTTGCAAGCAGGTGCGTCAGGGGAGCATCCGCCCCCAGCAAAGCCACCCCTTCCAGCGGAAGCATCTGCACCGTGGCGGTAAGGGAGGCACTGAAACGCGACCATGCGGCAAAGCGCACACGCCGCGCTGTGGCAGGAAGCACCTGCCAGCGGCGGGTGGAAAGGCTATGCAGTCTGCGCGCCATGGCGGAAGCCATGCGCGCCGCCATGCGGTCCAGCGCGGGAAAGGCAAAACCGTCAGGCATGACACGCCGTCCTGTGCTCTCCGCGCGGTTCACGGTCCGAGCATCCGGCGGATGCCCTGCCTCTCCTGTTCCGGATGGAGGAACAGCCCCCTGCATATCGGGCCACGGCTCAAACTCCGGTGCATCAGGAGTAGCCATCATGCTGAGCTGATGAAACAGGTCATCCATATCGGCCCCGTCCAGTACGGACTGACCGGACTGAGAAAACTGGCCGGACTGAGAAGACTGGGCGGAATGGCCGTGCGCAGAAGCATTATGCTGCGGCACTCCCTGTTTCTGCCCGTGGGGACGGGCCGGTGCGTCTTCGCCGGACGCTCCGGAACCCGGCTTTACGCCGCCCCGTGCGCCGAACAGCTGTATGACCTTGCGCCCCTGCCTTTTGCGTTTCATGCCCGCCTCGCCCGTTCAGATTTGCTGCCCGACCTTAGCGCCTTTCAGCCCCTGCGGGCAACGCTTCATTTGCCGTGCCCATTCGCCTGTCCGGCATCTTTACCCGTTACCCGTTACCCGTTGCCCGTAGCCGGACAGCCCGCTCCTTCCGCTGCCCGATTTTCGGCTTGTTGTCCGTGCACGGGATAGGCTATGCATGCCGTACCCATGGCATTTTACGCTATCGTACGCCCATAGGAGCCACCAGTGAGCAGCGCCTACAGAAAATTGTGCATCTACCATACGCTGGACGGCCTGCGCGAAGGCCTGAGCCATTTTTCCGGCCCAAGCCGCGCCGCCCTGCTGCTGTCGCTTGCTCCGCAGGACCCCATCCGCGTGCTGGACCCGCAGTTTCTGCTGGACGGGCACCAGCCCAAACTCCGGGAGCTGTTCCTTGACTGTACGGCATGGCGCGCCGCCTGCAACGCGCCGGAAGGTCTGCGCCCCTTTGAACTGCGCCCCCTGCAGGACCCGCAGCTCACCGGACTGCTGGCTTTTGGCGGCAGCAACCGTGAGGTGCCCCTGCTGATGTGGTTCACGGAGGAGCACCCGGATCTGTGCTCCAAAGGGCCCACGCTCCGCTGGCTGGAACACGCCGCCGCGCAGTTGCTGCTGGACCTTGCGGCAAGCAACGACCTGCGGGACGGGGCATCCGGATTTGTGCTGCAAGGGTATGCCACACACGCCGTGCGCGACTACATTGTTGACCGCCGCAACGAGCTGGTGGGGCTGGACACCCACCTGCGCGTCTACCCCACGCTGGACACCATACTCGGCATATCCCACACCAGAGAAGAAGGCGCATGGCCGCGTGGCAGGCTTGCCTTTGTGGAGCCTGCGTTGCTGCGCGACATACATTTTCTTGCCAGTTTTCCGCGCATGGAGCAGCCCTCTCTTGCCAACCTGCGGCACTGCCGCAAGCTGATGCTGGCCGTGGAATCGTCTGACCGTGCTCTGGTTTCTGATGGCAGGACCATTGTGGGCATTACGCGTGAACCGCTCCCGCAGGGCACCATTCTGGCGGACTTTCAGGGGCGGCACGGGTTCCTTTTTCTGGATGACGAGATTATCGCCTCTTTTGCGGACGGCGCGTTTCAGTCTACCAACCGCAAGCCCAACCTTGTTCAGCTGGAAGAGGCGTTGCTGGAATCCAGCCTTGGCTACGACAGGCAGCACGAGCTGTTCCGCATTGTCTCCGGCATTGTGGCGTGTGCGCAGGAACGCAAACACGGCTGCACCATTGTGCTGGACCTGCGCGAAGCCCCCCGCAGCCTTGCAGGGCAGACCCTGCATGCACCGCTGAACCTGACCACGGCAGAGGGCATGGACCTTGCCTGCTCCTTCGCCAAGGTGGACGGCGCGCTGCACATAGGACGCGACGCGCACCTGCACGGCTTTGCCTGCCTGCTGGACGGAAGGGCCGTTCCCGGCGAAAACCGCGCCCGCGGGGCGCGCTACAATTCCGCCGTGCGCTTTACAGCCACCAACGATGAACTTATTGTCATCGTGGTATCGGCGGACCGGCCCGTATCCATTATTCAGCGGGGCATAGAGCTTACCGCCCGGTGCGCGTGGACACCGTTGCCGGGAAGGGTGCCCACCCCGCCCACGCTGGAAGAATGGCTCAAGCTGCCATGACGCACGCGCGGTACGCCGCCAGCCCAAGCAAACGCCAACATACGCCGCCCGGCACGCGGCAGGGGAGACAGGCCATGCCCCGTTACTGGCTTATGAAATCAGAACCCGGCTGTTTTTCCATAGACGACCTGAAGAACGCCCCGGGCGGCATTTCCCCGTGGGACGGTGTGCGCAACTATCAGGCCCGCAATTTTATGCGTGACGACATGCGCGCGGGCGACAAAGTGCTCTTTTACCACAGCGTCACCAATCCCGGCGTTGCGGGTGTGGCGGAAGTGGTGCGGGAGAGTTACCCGGACCACACGGCATGGGACCCGGAGAACAATCACTTTGACCCTGCATCCACCCCGGAATCGCCCCGTTGGTTCATGGTGGATGTGCGCTTTGCGCACGCCTTTGCACGCCCGGTGACGCTGCGTGAAATACGCAACACACCGGGGCTTGAGGATATGGAACTGCTCAGGAAGGGATCGCGCCTTTCTGTTATGCCGGTTACGCAGGAACAGTTTGAAATCATCTGCGCCCTTGGCGGCTGATATCCGTACAACCACACATACGGGAGGTCCGCATGAAGGATCTGGAAGAACGCATCGCCAAGCTGGAAGAGACGGTTTATTTTCAGGACACCACCATACGCGAACTGAATCAGGCCCTTGTGGCCCAGCAGTTCCAGCTGGATGAGATGGAGAAGAGGATGCTCGCCATGCAGACCAAGCTGCGTGAGCTGCTGCCCATCCTTGACGACGGCGGCACGGACGATGGCCCGCCGCCGCACTACGGTTCAATGTAGCCGCCTGCGGCACCATGCACGCGCAGCGGCGCAGCTCCGGCGGCAACACAGACAGGATACCCCATGAATGACTACCTTACCGCGGTGATGCGGGATACGCAGGACGTGAACCCCGTGCTCAACCATCTGGGCATACGCGTGGAGCAGGCGGAAAACGGCACCGCACGGCTGCGGCTGGACGCATCTGAGCATGTGGCGCAGGGCGCGGGCATGACGGCGGGGGGCATTATCGCCACGCTTCTGGACGAGGCCATGGCCCATGCCGTGCTCTCTGCCCTGAACGGGCACACCCGCACCGCCACCATAGACATGCATGTGCAGTACCTTTCCGGGGTGCGCCCCGGCACGGTGCTGCACGCCGAGGCGCAGGTGGTGAAAAACGGGAGCAGCATTGCCTTTGTGCGGGCGCAGGCCACCACCCCGCAGGGCAAGGTGGCTGCCACCGCCACGGCATCGTTCTTTCTGAGCTGATACGAAAAAACCGGCGGGGTGTTCCCCGCCGGTTTACTATGGCCGTATCAATCACAGATTCGATGAACAGATACGATAAACGGGAGAGCCGGCCCGGCGCTGTCGCATCAGTGCCCGCCGCCGAGGTAGGCGTTCTGAATTTCGGGGTTGCGCAGCAGGGCGGCGGCATCGTCTTCCATTACCACACTGCCCACTTCCATAACGTAGCCCCTGTTGGCCAGCTTGAGCGCGGCACGGGCGTTCTGCTCCACCAGCACCACGGTTACGCCGTGCTTATTGATGGTGCGCACCGTATCAAATATGGACTTCACCAGAATGGGCGCAAGGCCCAGTGACGGTTCGTCCAGCAGCAGGATACGCGGGTTGGCCATAAGCGCGCGGCCTATGGCCAGCATCTGCTGCTCCCCGCCGGAAAGGGTGCCCGCAAGCTGGCTGCGCCGCTCCTCCAGCCGGGGAAACAGACTGTATATCCATTCCTCGTTCTGCTTGATGAGCGCCTTGTCCTCTATGGTAAAGGCACCGAGCATCATGTTCTCTTTGACCGTAAGCGTGGAAAACACCCGCCGCCCTTCCGGCGACTGAGCTATGCCGAGCTTCACAATTTCATGCGCCGGACGCGTGTGCAGCGGTTCGCCCTTGAACAGGATTTCTCCCTTCACCGCGCGCACCAGACCGCAGATGGAGTTGAGCGTGGTGGACTTGCCTGCGCCGTTGGCTCCCAGAATGGTCACAATCTCGCCCTTGTTCACGGTAATATTAATACCGTGCAGGGCTTCCACATTGCCGTAATTCACATACAGGTTCCGAATTTCGAGCATTCCGGCAATCTCCTAGAGCATACCGTCGTCCGTGCCGAGGTATGCCTCTATGACGCGGGGGTTGTTCTTTATCTCAGCAGGCACACCCTGCGCGATGACGGCTCCGTATTCCAGCACCACCAGATGCTCGCACACCTTCATCACCAGACTCATATCGTGCTCAATGAGCAGCACGGTAATGCCCCTGTCGCGCACCGCCTTGATAAGCTCTATGAGTTCCTGCGTTTCCTGATCATTCATGCCCCCGGCTGGTTCGTCCAGAATGATGAATCTGGGCTGGGTGGCAAGGGCGCGGGCGATTTCCAGCAGCCTCTGCTTGCCGTAGGACAGGTTCTTGGCGGCGTTATTCCACTGTTCCTCCAGTCCCACGAAGTGCAGCTCGCTCATGGCACGCTTTACCGCAGCCGTCTCTTCCCGCTTTTGCCACGGGGGGCGGAACATGGCGGAGAACACGCCGGAACGCATGCGGCAGTGGCAGCCTGAGAGCACGTTTTCCAGCGCGCTCATATTCTGGAACAGCCGGATGGTCTGGAACGTGCGGGCAATGCCCATCTGCACAATGCGGTTGGTGCGCATGCCCACCACGTTTTTTCCGTCAAACAGCACTTCGCCCGTATCCGGGACATAGTTGCCCGTTATCAGGTTGAACACGGTGGTCTTGCCCGCCCCGTTGGGCCCGATAAGCCCCACGATAGAGTCTTTCTCCACATTGAACGACACATCGTTCACCGCCACCAGCCCGCCGAAGGTTTTGGTAAGGTCCTTAAGCTGTACAAGGCTCATTACCGGGCACCTCCCACAGCTTCCTTCAGGTAGGCAACCACGTCATACTTGCGCGGCGGCGGGGGAATGAGCCCCTGCGTGCGGAAGATCATCATCAGCACCATGGCTGCCCCGAAGACCAGCATGCGCCACATGGCGAGGTCGCGGAACAGTTCCGGCAGCCCGATGATGAGAAAGGCGCCCACCAGCACACCGCGGATTGAGCCCATGCCGCCCAGAATAACGATGGTGAACAGCACCACCGATTCCCAGAACGAAAAGGATTCCGGCGAGATGATGGTCATTTTGGCGGCGAACAGGGTGCCGGTCATGCCCGCCCAGAACGCGCCGAGCACAAAGGCCACCAGCTTGTAGTAGGCGGTGTCTATGCCGGAACCTTCTGCCGCGACATCATCTTCCTTTATGTAGTTGAGCGCGCGCCCGAAGCGCGAGTTCTCAAGCCTGTGCATGAGGAAGATGGTGACGGTTGCAAAGCCCCAGATGAGATAGAAAAAATGCTCCGGCTTGCGCAGCCGGAACCCGAACACGGTGGGCCGGGAAATGCCGAAGATGCCGTTGGCCCCGCCTGTAAGACCGAACACATCGTTCACCAGCGCAATGCGAACTATTTCCACAATGCCTATGGTGACGATGAGCAGGTAGTCTCCCCGCAGGTGAATGATGGGCCGTGCCACCACCATGGCGAAAAACCCTGCCAGCAATCCGGCAAGGGGCATACTGTAGAGCACGGGCATACCGAACTGCGTGTTCAGAATGGCAGTGGTGTAGGCCCCCACAGCGTAAAACGCCGCATGGCCCATGTGGAACAGGCCTGCGTGGCCGAGAATCAGGTTCAGACTGAGGGCCAGCACCACGTACAGGCCGATGTTGTTCAGCACGTCTGTCCAGTAGGAACTCATGAACGACGGCAGCGCGGCAAAGAGCAGACAGATGGCCGCAAGAGCAAGTGTGCGCGTGTTCATCATACCTTGTTCGCCACCCTTTCACCGAGCAGGCCGGTGGGCCGGACTATAAGAATGAGAATGAGCACCAGAAAGGAGATGGCGTCTTTCCACGCAATGGAGATGTAGGCCGCCCCCAGTGCCTCTATGACACCCAGCAGAAGCCCGCCCAGCATGGCACCGGGAATATTGCCTATGCCGCCGAGGATGGCGGCGGTGAAGGCCTTTAGCCCGTAAAGCCAGCCCATGGTGAAGCTTATCTGACCGTAGTACAGCCCGACCATTACACCCGCCGCACCGCCCAGGGCAGGACCGATGCAGAACACAAGCGCGATGACGCGGTTCACGTCTATGCCCATGAGCTTTGCGGCGTCCTGATCAATGGCCGCCGCGCGGATTGCCGTGCCGGTCTTGGTCTTGTGGGTCAGGTAATAGAGGCCCAGCATCAGCACCACGGAGGTGGCGAACATGATGATGCGGACCACGGGCACCTCCATGCCGAACAGCGAGACTGCGGTTCGGGGCAGAATGGAGTGCGGATACACAAGCGGACGGGCTCCCCAGATGAGCATGACCGCGTTCTGGAAGAAGATGGAAGCGCCCAGTGCGCTCACCACCGCGGAAAGGCGCGGCGAGGTGCGCAGCGGGCGGTAGGCCGTGCGCTCAAGCAGAAACCCTATCAGCCCGACCAGAATCATGACCATAAGGGCCAGTGCGATAACCCCCGCGAGGGCTCCCAGATGATCGGAAAGCCCCAGCGTGGTAAGCAGCGTGAGGCCCAGAAAGGCTCCGATGGTGAACAGGTCGCCATGGGCGAAATTTATGAGTTTGAGCACACCATACACCATGGTGTAGCCTAGGGCGATAAGGGCGTATATGCCGCCCACCGCAAGACCATTGGTCAATTGCTGAAAAAACTCTTCCATAAGGCAGTCCCGTCTTAGCGGATGAAGCGAACGGAAAACGGGGATACGGACGGGTTGTACCGTCCGTATCCCGCAAAAGGGCCGAAAGGTTATTGCAGGATAAATTCACCCTTTTCGTTAACCTTGCTCAGACGGTAGAACTTCCCTGCGCGGTCACCCTTCTCGTCGAAGGAGATGGTGCCGGTAAGGCTGGGGAAGTCCTTGAGGCCGGTACGGAAGTAATCCGCAATCTTGTCGGCATCGGTGGAGCCAGTCTGCTTGATGGCTTCCACAATCACGTTGAACGCGTCACCGGCGAACACGGACCAGATGGAAGCGGGCATGGCCTTATGCTTGGCCTGATAGGTGGCGAGGAATTCCTTGGTGGCAGGATCGTCAAGATCGTTCACGCCGGGAGGGCCCACGAACATGAAGCCCTTGGCGGCTTCCGGACCGGCGATCTTCACCAGGTCGGCGTTATTGGTGGCGTCGCCGCCCAGCATGGGCACGTCCCACTTCATTTCCATCTTCTGGCGGAGCAGCAGGCCGGCTTCGTTGTAGTAGCCGGGGAAGAAGAGCAGGTCGGGGTCGGAGCCCTTCACCTTGGTCAGAATGGCGGTGTAGTCCTGCTCGCCGGGGGTCAGCGCATCATAAAAGACGATGGTGGAAGGATCGAGCAGCGCCTTGGTTTCTTCGGCAAGCCCCTTGGAGTAGGAGCTGTTGTCGTGCAGGATGGCGATGCGCTTGCTGCCGAACTCCTGAATGATTTTGGCGGCTGCGGCACCCTGTGCGTCGTCACGCGGGCAGGTGCGGAAGAAATACTTCATGCCCTTTTCGGTAAGGCGCACCATGGTGGAACCGGTGGTCACCTGAATGACGCCGGCTTCGTCATAAATGCCCTGCGCCGCTTCGGTGATGGAGGAGCCATAGGTGCCGATAACGGCAACCACGCCGCCGGTGGTCAGACGCTGCGCGGCCAGCGCGGCGGTTTTGGGGTCAAAGGCGTCGTCTTCGGCTACAATCTGCACCTTCTTGCCGTTAACGCCCCCAGCGGCGTTCAGCTTTTCAGCGAGAATGTCCACAATGTTCTTCATGTCCTGCCCTTCGGAGGCATACTTCCCGGTCAAGGGGGCCTGAACACCAATCTTGATGGTGTCGGCCACGGACACGCCTGCCATCATGACAGACAGCACCAGTGCCAGCACAAGTGCGTGAATCAGTTTTTTCATCGAAAATCTCCTACAAGTCGCTCAACATATGGAGTGAAGATGATCCCTAGCCACTTACCTCTACCCAGCTTCTGCTCCTGCCTTTTTTTGGGTTGGCTTTTCGGAGCATACTGGAGGACACCCTAGCGTGGAAACACAGAATTGTCAAAAATTGTTTAAATAAACAAATGATTCCGTCTGCATTTTACACAAAAGCGTCATAGACCCTTGTTTCTGCGCTTTTCCGCAATTTCTGCGTCACTTCATGCTGAATAGCCCACATTGCCTGCCCCCCGGAGGAAAGCGGGAATCTACATGAATATCAGCGAGAAAGGCAATACCCAACGATAACAGTCGATTGTCGACATCTGGCCGCAAAGCGTCCTTTCACCGCCCCGCCGCCCCTTGCCTGCCCCGCCCATATGCGGTAGCTGTTGCCGTACAATACGCCATACCGCCCTCCGGGAGAACACATGTTCCGCGCCAACCGCCTGTCCCCTCTCGCCTTTCTGCTGGCTCTGCCGGTCATCTTCGCCGTTCTGTGCGCCACAGTGCTCCACACGCACGCCATGGGCAGCCGCGATGCCAAGGACTACACGGCCGGATTGCAGATTCTGACGGCATGGGAGGAGGGAACCGGAGAGCGCATACCCGTCTATGTGTGGTACCCCTCCATCCGGCCGGAAAAACTGGCGGTGCTGGACCTGTATGCCATCTCTGCCGCGCGCGAGGGCAAACCTGCGGAAGGGGCATTCCCGGTGCTGCTCATGTCGCATGATGCCGCGGAATCGGGCCTTGCCCACCACACCACCGCGGAATTTCTGGCCCGCAAGGGCTTTGTGGTCATCGCCCCCACCCATCCGGGAGACAATTATCTGGATACGGCGCGCATCTTCATCGCAGAGCAGATAACCCGCCGCCCGGACCACCTGCGCAAGGCGCTTAACGCCACGCTGGAGCACCCTGAACTGGGCCCCGTGGCCGACACGCGCTTTATGGGCGTGATCGGATTCGGCACAGGCGGTGCCACCGCCCTTATGCTCGCCGGTGCGCAGCCGGTGACGGAAGGGCTGCGCACCTACTGCACGGCCAGTGCAAGCGAAGAAGTTACGGCAGATCCCTACTGCGCACCGTGGGCAAAGACCCGGCTGCAATCGATGCTTGAGGTACCGGAAGGTCGCCTTGCCCCGCCGGAAGGACAGGAATGGGTGCTGCCGGGCATCAGCGCGCTGGCAATAGCTGCCCCCGGATACGCCATGCTGTTCGACGCTGAATCCGTAGCTCCGCTTCGCGTGCCGGTGATGCTGATGGAGGCGGAACGCAACACCATAAATCCGCCTGCACGGCACGCACGGCATCTGCGCGCCCTGCTGCCCGCCGCTCCCTATTTTGTCTTTGCCGGAGCCAGTGCGTTCACCCTGCACTCCCCCTGCCCGGAAGCCATGCGCGCCGCCTACCCCGCCCTGTGCACGGACCCTGCGGGAACCAACCGCCGCTCCGTGCACGAAGCCATGAACGGTCTGCTGCACAAGTTCATGACCGAGGAAATGAGAAAAGACTCCTGATACGCCGGTATCCACAGGTTGCCGGAGCCGCACCTATGCTGCAGGGCATGTCACGGCAACCATCAGACCACTGATATACTATTGCCTCGTTTGCGCAGTCTCGCCGGAGGCTTCTGCACCGCTCAGGAACGCTCCAGAAGAGGAAGTATTCCTGCCTGACAAGGGCACTGCATTTTCTGCTGCATGCAAGGAACCGACAGCAGCAACAATATCCTTTGCCTTTCCTCATGCACGCGGTATAGTGTTTCAATTACGATAGTCTAACCCATCCTCAAGCACCTGACGGGGGAACAATGGCATTGTTATCTTCAGGAAAAACAGGAGCAGGCTCCTCTGTTCTTGGCCAGCGAACCGCCCCTGCCGCCACCACCGGCAGGCTGGGCGGGCTTATGGGCAACTACGACAAGGGCGAGAACAGGGGGATTACCTCCGGACTTTCCCTGCGCAAGACTGCCAAGATCAGCGATGAGGAGTTTGCACAGCTCAGTGCCTTCATCTACGAAAAGACCGGCATAAGCATTCCGGACAAGCGCAAATATCTGCTGGAAAACCGACTCGGTTCGCGCCTGAAGGAGCTGGGACTCAACTCCTTTAAGGAGTACTACGACTTTCTCAGGCTGGACAGAAACAAGACGCTGGAAATGGACAAGCTGTGTGAGAAGGTGACTACCAACGAAACCAGCTTTTACCGCGACATCCGCCAGTTGAACATCTTTCAGAACGATATTCTCAAAGAGTTCATCAAGGCGCAGGAGGCGGCGGGCAAAAAAGAGATTTTCATCTGGTCCGCAGGCTGCTCATCGGGCGAGGAGCCATACACCCTCGCCATCATGATAAGCGAAGTGCTGGGCATGTCCATTATCGGCTGGAACATACGCATAGCCGCCAACGACCTTTCCCCCGCCATGCTCGCCAAGGCACGCGAGGGGCTGTATACGGAATACTCCCTGCGCACCACGCCCAAAGGGATTGTGGCCAAATATTTTGACAAGGAAGGCGAGGACTACCGCATAAAGTCCCGCGTGAAGAAGCTGATTAACTTCGGCCCCATAAACCTGAGCGATGCCGCCGCCCTGAAGCGGGTGCCCAAATCGCACATTGTGTTCTGCCGCAACGTGATCATCTATTTTGACGACCCCATGAAGCAGGGGGTTATTTCCGCGTTCTACGACAATCTGGTTCCGGGCGGATACCTGTTTCTCGGCCATTCGGAGAGTATCCACAAGCTTTCCACCGCCTTCAAGCCCGTGCTCAAGCCCGGCGGCATGTGCTACAGGAAGGAAGGGTGATGACTGACCAACCCCGCACGAACACGTTTGCCCCGGCAGAGAACGCCCAACGGAGGAATGGCATGAAACCGGATTCTCCCGCCGCCCAACTGGCGCTCAGCGAAGAATATGTGCGCGATTTCTTCATGTATGCAGACCACGATAATCCCGCCATTGCGGAAATCTTCCGGCTCAGCGTGTTCCGCACCGGCGCGGCACTCCGGCAGGGCTGGCAGATGCCCACCGAAGACGCCCGGCTCATGCGCAACACAGAATACCTGCGCGACACCTTTACTCCCGGCATGGTGGACCCCAAAACACTGGTGGACAGCGAGGCGGAGCTGGTCTCCTTCCCCGATGTGTATTTCCGTATCCGTGAAGTGCTGGACTCTCCCACCAGTTCGGCAGACGACGTGGCCCGCATTGTAAGCAACGATGTGGAGCTTACCGCCAAACTGCTCAAACTGGTGAACAGCCCTTTTTACGGCCTTTTGGTAACCGTGGAGGATGTGGCCCACGCCATTGCCCTTGTGGGCGTGACGGAGGTTTCCAACCTTGCGCTGGGCATATCCGCCATTACGGTGTTCAAGGATATTCCCCCGGAGCTGATGGACGTAAAAACCTTTTGGAAGCATTCGGTAAGCTGCGGCGTCTTTTCCAAGCTCATTGCCTCGCGCATGGGCGGGCTGAAGGCCGACCGCTTTTTCACGGCCGGACTGCTGCACGATGTGGGCAGACTCATCATCATGAAAAAGCTGCCGTACGCCTCGGTTCAGACGCTGCTGTACGCCCGCGAGAATATGCTGCCCCTGGCAGAGGCGGAGCGCGATATCCTTGGCTTTGACCACGCGGAAGTGGGCGGCATGCTGCTGGCAGAATGGAAGTTCCCGGCAGGGCTGGTGGATACGGTGCGGTGGCACCATGCCCCGGCATCGGCGCAGGACCCGCTGGCCGCCTCCGTTGTGCAGCTTGCGGACAACCTCACCAACGCCATGGAGATTTCCTGCGGCGGCAAGTACGTGCTCCCCGGCTTACAGGAAGGCGCATGGGAACGACTTGGCCTTAAATCTTCTGATCTGGTTACCGTAACCGCACTTTTTGACAGTCATATTGAAGAACTTTTCGCTGCATTTCTATAAAACCGGGTAGATACCAAAAGGGCCGGGAGCATGCTCCCGGCCCTTTTTCCATCACTTTCCGTCCGCCCCCTTGACAACAGCCCGCCGACAGGAAAAAAGGTTGTCCATGAGCTTCCAGTACAACGTCAGTTTCATCAATCCCTTCCTGTCCGCTGTCATAGATGTGCTGGGCACCATGGCCATGGTGGAGGCCAAACCCGGCAAACCCTACATCAACACCCGCCGTACGGCAGTGGGCGATGTTACAGGGCTTATCGGGGTAACCGGGCATGCCGAGGGCGTTATCTCCCTCACACTGGACGAAAAGTGCATTCTGCGCATCGTCTCCAACATGCTGGGTGAAGAATTTTCCAAGATCAACGAAGAAATAGCCGATGCCGTGGGCGAACTCACCAACATGATCGCCGGGCAGGCACGCGCGCACCTTGCCAACGAAGGGATGAAGTTTCAGGCTTCCACCCCTTCTGTCATCATCGGCAGGAACCACACCCTGAGCCACATCAACAAGCAGCCCATTCTTTCCATTCCCTTCACCACGCAGGAAGGCAATCTGGTGGTGGAGATATCGCTCAACAGCGTGGACGACTAAACGCGCAACGAAAGACAGGATGATGGGCCGCTCTTTGAGACAGCGCGCCCGCTGCGCGGCCTAGATATTTTCTCCGATCACCCCTCCGGCTTCCTCTGCCAACCAGTCCGGCAGCTCCTGCCGCTCGGTTATCTGCGCCAGCTTTCCGAATGCGGCAGCCGCCTCGGCATTGCCGAGCACGCCCACCACATCGCCGCCGTGCAGGGCAAACTCCGCACCGGGGTTGGCATGCAGCGCGCCCTGACGCATTACTCCCACAACGGTTATGCCCACGTGGTTCCTGAGCATCAGCGCGCCGAGGTTTCTGCCGTGCAAAGGACTTTCTTCCGCCAGCGGAATCCACGAAAGCTCCAGCCCCCCGGCCGCACCGCCCAGTTGCATGAGGGTGCGGTATTCCGGGTGCTTTTCGAACACGGCGGCATACCGCTCGCTGCGCACGTTGTCGGAAAACCGCTGAATCTCGCCCACGGGCAAGCCCAGATGCAGCAGCGCCTGACGGGTAAGTTCCAGCCCGGCCTCAAACTCCGGCTGTATGGTCTGGTGCACACCCATCTCGGCCAGCGCGTCCATCTGTTCATGGTCTACCACGCGCGCCACTACGGGCAGGGTGGGATTGTTTCTGTGCGCCAGCGCCACCGCCGCGGCGGCATCTGTTATGGAGGGCACGGTCATAAGCAGCAGGCAGGCGTGGTGCATGCCCGCCGCATCCTGCACCGTGGGCTGCGAGGCATCGCCGTATATGGCGGGGTAGCCCGCGTCCCGGCATCGCTCGAATCGGCGGGAGTTGAATTCTATAAGCACAAAGGGTTTTTCCAGTTGCGCGAGAATGCCCGCCACGTACATACCCACCCTGCCCCCGCCGGCAATGACCACATGGCCCTTCACCTCGCTGGCGGGCATGTTCACGACGTGCAGTTGCTGAGGCGGCATGAAGCGCTTGCGCAGGGCGTACAGCGGAGCGGTGAGCGATGACAGGGGCGGAGTGGCCACCATGCCCAGAATGCCCACCGCCAGAAATATGGAATACTGGTCACGGGGCAGCATGCCGCTTTCCACCCCGACACGGGCAAGCAGGAAGGAAAGCTCGCCCGCCTGAAACATGCCCAGCCCCAGAGCCAGCGGCACCACGTTGCCGTATCCGAAAAATTTGGAAATAAAGCCGAAGATCAGCCCCTTGCCCGCAAAAACAGCCAGTGCCAGCCCTGCCACGATGCCCAGATTGTCGAGCACGAAGCCGGGGTCCACCAGCATGCCCATGGAGGCGAAGAAGAGCAGCCCGAACAGGTCGCGCAGGGGAATGATGTCGCTGAGTGCCTGATGCCCGTAGTCCGACTCACTCAGCACCATACCGGCCACAAACGCGCCGAAAGCGAATGACAGCCCGAGCAGATAGGTGCCGTACCCCACGCCAAGCCCTATGCCGCAGCAGGCCAGCATGAACATTTCCCGCGAGTTCCAGCCCGCGATAAGCCGCAGCAGCCGGGGCATGATACGCGTGCCCAGCACCACCATGCCCGCAAGAAACGCCGCCGCCTTCACGCAGGCCCAGCCAAGCTCGGCCATGCCCGCATCCGGCAGTCCCAGTTTGGGCATGATGATGAGCATGGGCACCACGGCAAGGTCCTGCACGATGAGCATGCCTATCATGACACGGCTGGAAAGCGTGCCTATCCAGCCTTGGCTTTCCAGCGTCTTCAGCACCACCATGGTGCTGGAAAGGGAGACAAATGCGCCGAACCAGAGCGCGGTGAGCGGCGGCCAGCCAAAGGCCACGCCCACCCCGTAGCCAAGCGCCATGCACAGCACAATCTGCACGGGGGTGCCCATCAGGGCTATGCTCCGCACGGGGCGCAGATCTTTGAGCGAGAACTCCAGCCCCAGCGCAAACAGCAGCAGGGCAACGCCAATTTCCGCCAGCAGTTCAATATCGTGAATGTCGGAGACGATGAAGCCGCCCATGTAAGGGCCCACCAGCACACCGGCAAAAATATAGCCGAGAATGAGCGGCTGCCGGAAAAGCTGTGACAGCAATCCCCCGAACAGGCCTGCCACCACAAGAATGACTATGTCTGCCGCAATCCCCATCCGTACCCCCCGCTGTATGCGCGGAACTCATTCCCTGCGCGGTTTATCTCACAGGCACAGGCCGTTTCCCCTTTTTTGCCATATCTTCCGGGCAGAGACAACGTGTGCCCGGCGCGGAAACGCGGCATGCATGCCCCATGCCCGCAGGCACGGCGCAACAGGCAGCGAAAAGCGGTCAACAAGGAGAGGGAAACACGGCCCGCACGGCGCGCATGGCGGAATGGAAACGCTATGCGCGGCTCACGTAGCCGTACATGACCATATAATGGCAAAAGCTCCCGCCCATGACGAACAGGTGGAATATTTCATGGAAGCCGAAGTGCCTTGGCAGCGGATTGGGTTTGCGCAGCGCATAGATGACGGCCCCGATGCTGTACAGCACACCGCCTGCGCCAAGCCATACCAGCGCACCGATCTCCAGTGCCTGCACAAGCGGATAGATGCCCACAAGAGCCATCCATCCCATGCCGAGATACAGGCCGGTGGAGAACCAGCGCGGCGCGCCCAGCCAGAAAATCTTAACCAGAATTCCCGCCGTGGCCACCGCCCATGCGCAGGCGAACAGGCTCCAGCCCCATGTGCCACCCAAAGATATCAGACAGATAGGGGTATATGTGGCCGCAATGTAGACAAAGATCATGGAGTGGTCGATGCGCCGCAGTATGCGTATGCCTTTCTCAGACAGCGGCAGCCAATGGTAGAGCGTGCTCGCGGTGTACAGCAGCACCATTCCCGTGCCGAACACGGCAAAGGTGGCTATGTGCCACGGCATGGCGGGCGAGGCTACCCGCACGATAAGCACTATGGTGCCGACCACGGCAAGCACCGCGCCGATACAATGGGTCAGCCCGTTCACGGGCTCCCGCAGTGAGCGAAACATGGCCCCTCCTACAGAGAACGTGGCACAAAATGTGGCATCAAAAAATGATTGCACGCTTCATTTCCTGCCAGCATAGCCTCAGATCGTTCCGGCCACAAGGGCAACCCGTCTGCCTGAAAACAAAAGGGGGCGTGATGCCCCCTTTCAGATGCTCCGTGAGCAGCCTTGCCTCTGCAAGGTGCGCTACCCGGCGCTCAGTGCGAGGTTATCTGCCCGCTGCATGGCTTCCGGGAGCGTTTCCAGCACATTTCCCTCACCCAGCTTGTTCAGCGTGCCCAGCTTTTCCAGCACAAAGCGTACCCGCGGCTGCAGGCCGCAGACGACCAGTTGAATGTTCTTGCGCCCGGCATGCACCACAAAAGTTTCCAGTGCGTGAATACCTGTGGCGTCCACTGTGGGAACATGATCCATGCGGATGACGATGACCTTGGGCGGCTCGCGCAGCACATGCAGCACGCTCAGAAACCGCTCGGCAATGCCGAAGAAGAACGGGCCGTCCACCTCGTAGATCATGACCTCGCCGGGGCAATATTCACTGCTCGCGCAGGCAATGCGGGAATCGTTGGACAATTCGCCGTTTCCGTTGCCCGCCACGCCCAGACGCAGATTGCTCACCTCGCTCATGCGGCGCATGAACAGCAGGGCGGCAAGCACCACGCCCACCTGCACCGCCACGGTAAGGTCCACCAGAACCGTGAGCAGGAAGGTGGTGACCAGCACGAGCACATCGGAACGCGGGGCGCGCAGAAGGCGGGCGAACTTGTGAATTTCGCTCATGTCCCACGCCACTATGCACAGCACACCGGCAAGGCTGGCCAGAGGAATAAGCGAGGCCACGGGAGCGAGGAACAGCATAAACGCCGCAAGGGTGACAGCATGGATAATCCCTGCCACAGGCGAGGCAGCCCCGGCACGGATGTTTGTGGCCGTGCGCGCAATGGCACCGGTGGCGGGAATGCCGCCGAACAGACCCGAGGCGATATTCGCCAGCCCCTGCGCTACCAGTTCGGTGGAAGGTTCGTGCCGTTCCCCTGTCATGCCGTCCGCCACCACCGCACTGAGCAAGGATTCAATACCCGCCAGCAGGGCAATGGCAAACGCGTCCGGCAGCACCTTGGCGGCAAGCCCGAAAAAGTCGTGCGGCATGGCAAAGCTGGGCAACGCGGCGGGAATGCCGCCGAACCGGGAACCTATGGTTTCCACCTCTAGCCCGGCCAGCCAGACCACCAGCATGGAACTGAAAATACCCACAATATGGGCGGGAATACGCGGACAGAAACGCCGCACAAGCACCATGGCCCCTATGGTCACGCCGCCTGTTATGACAGCACCGTGCTGCATGGTGCCTATGCCCTGCCAGCAACTGTGCAGTTTTTCCAGAAACTCCGGCGACTGTGCCCCGATTTGCAGGCCGAGAAAGTCCTTGAACTGCGAAACCAGAATATACAGGCCGATACCGGCGGTGAACCCCGTGGTCACCGGGTACGGAATGAACTGCAGCACCTTGCCCAGACGGAAAAAGCCCATGAGCATGAGGAAAAAACCCGCCATGAGCGTGGCGACCACCAGCCCCTCATACCCATGCCGGGCGATGACGCCTGCAATGATAACCACAAACGCCCCGGTGGGGCCGCCTATCTGGTAGCGTGAACCGCCGAAAAGGGAAATGATGGCACCGGCCACAATGGCCGTGAACAAACCGCTCTCCGGCGTTGCGCCGGAGGCAATGGCAAAGGCCATGGCAAGAGGCAGGGCCACCACGCCTACGGTGAGCCCCGCACAGATGTCACGGGTTAAAAATGCTCGGGAGTACCCGGCTTTCAGAACAGAAAGCAGGGCGGGCCTGATCCGCAGCGAGATCAGGCCGGAACGCTGTCCACTCATGGCAACCTCCGGAAAGAATCCTTGATACACAAGACTCTGTACGGCCTGGTTGCGGTCCGGCAGCGGGTTGAGTGTGTCGGGCCGCCCCCCGTGCCCTGCCTTGCGGCGGTGCCGGGGGGGTCGTCAGGTTATAGTCAGCACTCCCTAACGCCGAGGCAATCTCATGGCAACCGGAAATTTCCGTATTCCAAAGATTTCTTTTCCGCTTGACGCGAACGCGCGATGTGTTACTTTTGAGTCAAGATTAGGAAACGGTTTTAGGTAACCATCAGCCAACAACAACCGGATACGTTTGTAGGCTATCGGCCCTGGCCCCTATCCAAACATCCAAAAGTCAATTTTGAGCCGGGACTCCCACATGGGGGTCCCGTTCTTCATGGGTAACGCTGCGGGTATGGTGCCGCCCTTGCTCCCTTCCCGCCGCACCGACCATCCGCCCGTTCTCTGCAGCACACTCCGCAGGTGCGTCTGCCCACGTCTGGCTACCCCTGTCCACGTCTGCCCACGCCCGACAGCATCCGACAGCATCCGACAGCATCCGACAGCATCCGTCCGCATCCGACCACATCCGCCTGCCCCCGCACCGCCGCAGCAAACCTTGACGAACCAAGTAAACAGGCGTAATAACATGCGTTGCGCTTTTATAATTTCGCACGAATAATCAAGGGGTTACCGTTGAATACCGATAACCGCCCCCCATGGGCCGCCCCCGAAAGTCTGCCCGCCCATGTTTCCATTATCATGGACGGCAACGGCAGATGGGCAAAGAGCCGGGGGCAGGACCGCACGCAGGGGCACCGCGCGGGCACGGAGACCGCGAGGCGCATTGTGCGCGAGGCCCGCAGGCTGGGCATACGCCATCTCACCCTGTACACCTTTTCCAGCGAAAACTGGGAGCGGCCCAAGCATGAGGTGAGTTTTCTGTTTGAACTGCTGGTCTCCTTCCTCCGCGATGAGCTGCCCAGCCTTATGGAACAGAATATCCGCCTGCATGTGCTGGGCGATGTGAACGGGCTGCCCCTGGCGGTGCGCACGGCTCTGAACCACGCCATGAACAAAACCGCCGGCAACGGTGCCATGACCCTGAATCTGGCACTGAATTACTCCGGACGCGGCGAGATACTGCACGCCGTGCAGGCACTTGTGCGTCAGGGCGTTCTGCCGCAGGATATCACGGAAGAGGCGCTGGCATCGCGACTCTACACGGCGGGACAGCCGGACCCGGACCTCATGATACGCACCAGCGGCGAACTGCGGCTGTCCAATTTTCTGCTGTTTCAGCACGCCTACACGGAGTTCCACTTTACAGACACCTACTGGCCGGATTTCGGTGTGGAGGAGTTCCACGCCGCACTCGCGGCCTATGCCACCCGTGAACGGCGGTTCGGCAAGACCGGAGAACAGATCAAGGCATGACCAATTCCCACAAGCAACGCTGGATTACCGCTGTCATCGTCCTGCCCTTCCTCATCGTGGCCCTGCTTATGGGCGGATGGGTACTGCTGGGTGCGGCGGTCATTGTTTCCACCCTTGGCCAGTACGAATTTTACTCCATGTTCTGGCCGGGCAGGAGCAACCTCTTTTACAAGCTGGCCGGGTGCCTTCTGGGTGCGGGACTGCTATATGCCTCCTTCATCGGCAACCCGTACGCCATGATCGGCTGCATTGCCGCCGGATTCTGGGTGGGCAGCCTCGGCTTCCTGTTCGCCTTCGGCACCGGCAGGGCAGATGCACCAAGGTTCGAACAGGCGCAGGTTCTCACCGCAGGCATGCTCTACCTGCCCCTGCTCATCCAGACGGTACTGCATCTTTCCACCGCCGAGGTTGTTCTCATTCTGTTCGCAGCCTTTGCCTCGGACATCGGCGGGTTTTACGCAGGGTGCAACTTCGGCAGGCACAAGATGTGGCCCTCTGTAAGCCCCAAGAAAACCTGGGAAGGCGCGGCAGGCGGCATGATTTTTTGCGTGGCCATATGCCTTGCGGTGGGACTGTCCTTCGGCAACGCAGCATGGCCCGCGTGGGTGGTGCTGGGCGTTATCCTTAATGTTTCGTCGCAGATGGGTGACTATTTTGAATCCGCCCTTAAGCGCACGCTGGACATCAAGGACTCCGGCACACTGCTGCCCGGACACGGCGGTATTCTGGACAGGATAGATTCCATCCTGCTCGCCCTGCCCGTGTACGCCCTTGCCCGTTCCGTCCACACCTTCTTTTAGCGCGCCGGAAACACCATGAACGCCCCTTCGCTCTCACGCAACCCGGACTACTCGCTGGACCTTGACCGTCTGGACGACCTGCTCAGGCAGGTGGCGGACACCATAGGCAGGCATATTCGGCATATTGACGATGCCCCGGTTGTGGCCCAGACCACCTTTGACGCCGTGCAGGGATCTATCCCGCACGAGCTGCCCCGGCAGGGAACCGACCCCGCCACCGTGCTGGAAGAGGCGGTGGCCGCCTTTTCGCCGGTGAACACGCGCATCGGGCACCCCCGTTTTCTGGCCTGGATAACCACCAGCCCAGCCCCGGCGGGCACACTGGGCGAACTGCTCAGTGTGGGATTCAATCAGGCACCGTTGTCCTTCAAGGGCGGTCCTGCCGCCACCGTGCTGGAGCACGTGGTTCTCTCGTGGTTCGCAGACCTGTTCGGCTACGGCGAAGGATGGGGCGGCACGCTGGTTTCCGGCGGCACGGTGGCCAACCTTATGGGCATGACCGTGGCGCGGCAGGCCCATGTACCCGGAGTGGCGGAAAAGGGACTGCAAGGCATTACGCAGCCCATCACGTTGTACGTTTCCGATCAGGGGCACATGTCCATTTCCCGTTCCGCCATGCTGCTGGGCATAGGGCACGACCATGTGCGCAGCGTCCCTTCGGACGCCTCATTCCGCATGGACGTGGATGCCCTGCGCCGGATGGTGGCCGAAGACCGCCGGGCAGGTTTTCATCCCTTCTGCGTGGTGGCACAGGCCGGTTCAGTCTCTACGGGAGCCATTGACCCGCTGGGGGCCATTGCGGACTTCTGCGAGGAACAGAATATCTGGCTGCATGTGGATGCGGCTTACGGCGGTGCGGCACTGCTCTCTCCCGCTCACCGGGCCAAGCTGGCGGACATACACCGGGCCGATTCCGTGTGCGTGGACCCGCACAAATGGTTTTTTGTGCCGCTGGAGTGCGGCATAACCCTGTTCAAAAGCAGCGCGCAGCAAAAGGCCACCTTCCGCGCCAAGGCCGCCTATCTGGGGCAGGAATCGGACTGGGACCTCAAAAACACCAATTTCCAGCTCTCCCGGCAGGGCCGCGCGCTGAAGCTGTGGTTCACCTTCCGCACCTACGGCACGGATCGTCTGGCCGCCATTGTGGAACGCAACTGCGACATGGCACAGCAGTTTCTGGATCTCGCGCAGGCCTCCTCCCTGTGGGAACCCGCCGCCCCCGCCGATCTTTCCATCGCCTGCGCCCACTTTGTGCCGCCGGACCATATGGACGCGCCGTGGACGCAGGAGGAACTGGACCAGTTGCATGTGGACATTCTCGCGGAACTGGAGCGCAGCGGAGAGGGGTTTCTCACCCCGGCCCGCATAGGCGGACGCGCGGCGGTGCGGCTGTGCATTGCCAACCACCGGACCACGCCTGACGACATCCGCCTGCTGTTCGATACCATGACCGACATAGGCCTGTGCCTGACCGCATGCCGGGCAGGCACACAGGCCGGCAAGGAAGCAAAACAGGCGGACCAGACCGAATGCCCCGCCTCCGGCCCGGTGAAGCACGGTGCGGAAGGACGCGGCGTATGGTAACGGCTCCGCAGCGCAGTGCGCCACAACACGATGACAGCACGGACGAGGGGCATCCCCGCATCCGGTATATCTCTCCCCTGCCCGGTGCCGCGTGGGCAGGGGAATTTCCCCGCTCCGTGGTCGTTCTCGGCTCCACTGGCTCCATAGGAACCAGCGCATTGCAGGTGCTGGCCGAGCAGCCGGACGATTTTCGCGTCATCGGCCTTGCAGGGGCACGCAATCTGGACCTGCTGGCGCGGCAGGCGGCGCAATGGCGCCCTGCCTGCCTTGCCGTGCTGGATGCACAGGCGGCGCAGGCCCTGCGCAGCATGCTGCCCGCAGGATACAATCCGACCATTCTGCACGGACCGCAGGGATACGCGGACATGGCCACCCTGCCGGAAGCCTCTACCGTGCTCTCCGCACAGGTGGGCGCAGCCGGGCTGCGCGCCACCCACGCCGCAGCAGAGGCGGGCAAGATTATTGCCCTTGCCAACAAGGAATCGCTGGTGCTGGCGGGCGACCTGTTCAGGGAGACCTGCGCGCGCACGGGTGCATCCATCCTGCCCGTGGATTCCGAGCACAACGCCATTTTTCAGGCCTTATCCGGTCACGACGGCTCTCCCGTGCGCCGTATCATCCTCACCGCCTCGGGCGGCCCCTTCCGGGGCCGGGACGCGGCCTTTCTTGCCACGGTCACCCCCGCACAGGCACTGGCCCACCCCAACTGGAGCATGGGCGCAAAAATTTCCATAGATTCCGCAACGCTCATGAACAAGGGGCTGGAAGTCATTGAGGCGTACCATCTGTACGGTCTGCCGCTGGACCGCATAGAGGTTGTGGTGCACCCCCAGTCCATCATCCATTCTCTTGTGGAGTATGCGGACGCATCGCAACTGGCGCACATGGGGCCCCCGGACATGCGCATAGCCATTGCCTACTGCCTTGGGTGGCCCAGACTGCTGCGCACCGGAGTGCCGCCGCTGGACCTCATCACCTGCGGCCCCTTGACCTTTGAGCAGCCGGACCTATCCTCTTTCCCGTGTCTTGAGCTTGCGCGCCAATCGCTGCGCGGCGGCAAGGGGCTGCCCGTTGTTCTGAACGCCGCCAACGAGGTGGCTGTGGAGCGATTCCTTCAGGAGCAGGTTCCCTTTTCCGCCATTCCCGCCCTCATAGAGCGCGCCATGCACGCGCATGGCGGCCCCGCCCCCGCCTCTCTGGACGACATAGAGGCACTGGACGGAGAGACCCGCGCCCGCGTGCGCCAATGGGCGGACGCATACCGCCCCACACCAAGGAGCCAGACCCGACCATGAATACAGCCATCGCCATTGTGCTTGTCCTCGGCGGTCTCATATTCTTCCATGAACTGGGCCATTTTTCCGTGGCCCGCCTGCTGGGCATAGGCGTGCGCGCCTTTTCGCTGGGATTCGGTCCCGTGCTGTACAAATTCCGGCGCGGCAAGACCGAATACCGACTTTCTGCCATTCCGCTGGGAGGCTACGTCTCCCTTGCCGGAGAAAATGACGAGAACGACCTTACCGGCGGCTTTACCGAGAAAGAGAGTTTTATCAAGCGGCCCACGTGGCACCGCATGCTTGTCATTGTGGCTGGCCCGCTGGCCAACCTGCTGCTTGCCTTTTTAATTTACTGGGGCCTGTTCTGGAGCGCAGGGCAGATGCACATTGCTCCGGAAATAGGCAACGTGCGCGATGGCAGCCCGGCAGCGCAGGTGGGGATTGCGGAAGGCGATACCATTACGGATATCGCCGGAGCCCGCATCGAATACTGGAACGATGTGGCGGACACCATAGGCAAGAGCGGCGGCACGGAAATTTCCATTACCGTGCTGCGCGAAGGCCAGCCTATCACCTTCCAAGTGGTTCCTGAAAAGCTGCTCCGCAAGAACATCTTCGGTGAGGATGAGGAAAGCTACCTCATCGGCATAGCCGCATCGGGCAAAACGTTCACCCAGCCCCTCGACGGCGTTTCCGCAGCACAGGCAGGGCTGGAACATACGTGGGAGATGATTGTCATCACCGGCAAGGGATTTGCCAAGATCATCCAGCGGGTCATTCCCATGGACAACGTGGGCGGCCCCATCATGATTGCCCAGATGGTCAGCCAGCAGACTGAATATGGCGTTGCCGCCGTGCTGGCCCTTGCCGCGCTCATAAGCGTGAATCTGGGCCTGCTGAACCTGCTGCCCATTCCCGTTCTGGATGGCGGCCATCTGGTCATGCTGACCTTTGAAACCATATTCCGCCGTCCCGTACCCACACGGGTGATGGACATCGCCACCCGGGTGGGCATTTTGCTGCTCATAACCCTTATGGTCTGGGCCACCTTCAATGACGTACGCAGACTCTAGCCTCACCCTCGTTCTCAACGGCGCGGAAGCGCGGCTGCAAATCGTCTGCGGGCACGGCACGGAACTAGTGTTTGCGCAGGAGTGGTTCACGCCGCGTCACGGCATGCAGGTGCTGGTGCCCGCGCTTTTGGACGCCCTGCACCGAATGGGGCTTACCCTCGCCTCCATAGGACGCATTGCCGTGGTACGCGGCCCCGGCTCGTTTACGGGGCTGCGGCTGGTGCTTTCCACCGCGCTAGGCCTTTCGTTGCCCGCAGGCCTGCCCATGGCGGGCTTAGGCTATATGGATGCCCTTGCGGCAGATGCGGCTGCCCTGCGCCCCTGCGACAACATATGGTGCATTACCCACGCCCGGCGGGGTCTTGTGCATATGCAGGGGTTCACCTCGCGGTACAACGGCCCTGTCTGCGCCCTGCCCCGCGCATCCGGCGCTGAGTTTTCCGCCCGGACGGAGGAAAACACCCTTGTGCCCCTCTGCCCGCCCATTTCGGCCACGCTGGAAGAGGCAGCACAGCGCATTATCACGCACGGGGGCGACACCGTGCTCACAGGTTCCGGCGTGCGCAAAAACAGCGACTTCTTTGCCGAATACCTGATCGACGCGGCGGTGCTGCCCCCCCGATTCGACCACCCCGCCCCGGAAACCCTGCTGACACTGGCCCACGCCGCCGCCTACGGGCATGAGCCTGTGGAGCCTTTATACATCCGCCCCTGCGATGCAGAAGAGAATCTGGATTCCATAGCTTCCGCCAAGGGGCTGGACCCCGCAGCGGCACGCGCTGAGCTGCAAAGGCTCACCCGCAGCTAGCGGCCCTCTGAAACAACGCTCTCTGCGATGTAACGCTGACTGTTCAGACCGTTACGTGCCCTGCCTGCCCGCACGGAATACGGCCCGAGCATGGCTTGCGCCCTGCATCGTACCGTTTTTTTTTAACGGGCCGCGAAGAAGGACACTGCCGGTGATCCGCCCCGGACCTGTGCAGCGGCAGGGACGCTAAAGTAATCAGCCACACGGACGATATGCCTTTGTGAGGCAGCTGCGGCTTGCGCCGAACTATCCCTCCCGCTGCATGGCATCGGCCTTGCAAGACCGGAAACGGATACCCACGTCTGGGAAAAAACTGCCCGAGGTATGAGCTATGGCTGACTACATGTCCGGCGGGATACGCTTTTCCGGTCTTTCGTCCGGCACCGACTTCGACTCGATGATCGATCAGTTGAAGAAGGTGGAATCCATTCAGATGAACCGCATGACCCTGTGGCGAGCGGACTGGCAGCGCCGTGTGGATGCGTTCGGCACCATCAACACGGAAATCAAGGCGTTTCAGGACACTGTGCGCAGCATGGACACCATGAACAAGTTTCTGTCCAAGGCTGCCTCCAGTTCCTTTGATACCGTTGCCAGCGCCACCACCGATGTTGCCGCCACCGAGGGCGTGTACAAGGTGGAGGTGGGCCAGCTCGCCCGCAACGCCATGTGGACATACAATGACGGGTTCTCGTCCACCACGGCCAAAGTAAACACCTCCACGGAGAACCAGACCCTTCAGTACACCTACAAGGGGAAAACGCGCACGCTCACCGTTGCGCCCAACACCACCCTTGACGGTCTGGTGAACATTATCAACACGGACCCGCAGAATCCGGGGGTTAAAGCCGCACTCATCAAGAACGGCGATTCATACCATCTGCAGGTGCGCGGCATGGACCTTGGCGCCGCCAACTCGCTCACCATAGGCGCGGGCACCAACCTTTCTGCCATTCAGGGCACCCCGGCCGACAAATGGGACGTGCAGACCGCGCAGAACGCCATGTTCCGGGTGAACGACTGGCCTTCCGGCAGCTTTATCGAGTCTTCAAGCAACACAGTGACCGAGGTGATTGACGGCCTTACCCTCACCCTTAAGGATGTGGGAACCACCCAGATAACCGTTGCCTCCGACAAGGAGAAGATTAAGGAAAAGATTCAGGCTTTTGTGGACGGCGTAAACACCATACGCACCACCATACAGAATCTTACCAAGATTAACGAAAACGCCACCGCCAAAGACCCCAACGAGACGGGATCGCAGTTCGATGCGGAAATAGGCTCGGTGCTCACGGGTAACTACGGCGTGCAGTTGCTCTCTTCCCGGCTAAAAATGGCCGTGGCGGGCAGGGCGGACGGGTTTGACTATTACAATACGGCCAACGGGGGTTCCGGCGATTACTACTCCACCCTCGCCCATATAGGCATCCTTACCGTTGCCGACCAAGGTGACACCCGCAACGGCCTGCTCACCATTGATATGGACAAGCTGGACGAGGCGCTGACCAAAGACCCCAACGCCGTAGCCGAACTCTTTGCCGCAGACAACATAGGAGCGACGGACTCCCAGCATTTTTCGTACTACTCGCAGGTTAAGGGCATTACCAAGCCCGGCATCTACGATGTGAAGTACGATGTGGACGCGGGCGGCAACATCATCAATGCCCGCATAGGCGGAAAGCCCGCCAGTGTTGACCCGGAAACCAAGCAGATAACGGCGCTTACCGGCGATGCCAGAGGTCTCATCGTTCAGGTTAACAACCTTGTCCCCGGATCATACTCCGACACAGTGCGCCTGAAGCAAGGCAAAGCAGGACAGATGGACGGGGTGCTCAAGGACATGCTGAGTTCCGAGGGCACACTCAAGATCATTGAAAAGAACTATGAAAAGATCATGGACGGGATCGACAAGAAGATTGAGCGCGAAACGAACCGCATTATCCGCTGGGAACGCACCATGCGGCTCAGGTTTTCGCGCCTTGAGGCGACTCTCGCCCAGTACAACGGGCAGATGACATCGCTTGAAAACCAGATCAAGCAACTCACTGCCAAGTAGGAGCATACGATGCAGAAGGCAGCCAAGGCATATTTTCAGACACAGGTGGCGACAACTTCCCAAGGGAAGCTGCTGCTCATGCTGTATGACGGCTGCATTAAGTTTCTCAATCAGGCCAAGGTGAAGATTGAGGAACGCGATTATGCCCAGAAAGGGATACTCATTTCCAAGGCGCTGGATGTTATCAACGAACTGGACAGCAGCCTGAACGCCGACAAGGGTGGCGAGCTGGCGGAAAACCTGCACAAACTCTACTTTTACTGCTCCACGCGCCTGCTCAACGCCAACCTGAAAATGGATATCGGCTACATTGACGAGGTGATAAAGATACTTTCCGGGCTGCGCAGCGCCTACGCGCAGATAATTGATACGCCCGAAGCAACGGCAGCCGCCGCCATGACCACTCCCGTGCAGAGCGGGCAGACACATGTGCAGCACGCTGGAGCGGGAATGCCCAAACCTCCGGCCTTCGGGGCCAAGGGGCCGATGCCCAAGGCGCACGCCTTTGCCGCCTCCACTCCGCAGAGTGGTCTATACGGGCCTGCATCTGCCGGAACGCAGCAGACGTCTGCTGCCTTGGCCGGATTGGCCGGTTCCGAAGGAGCTACCGGGACAACCGGGCCAGCCAGATCAACGGGCCTGCCCGGATCGGCAAATCCGGCTGGATTGGCAACCCCGGCCAGATTTGAAAGCAATGCCGTTTCCGCCGGCACCGATGGCCCGGAAAAGGCTTTCGGAACGCCCTTGGCTCCCGCAGCCAAAGCGGGAACGGCACTGGGCACTGCGGAGTTGCAGCCCGCTCAGGCACTGCAGGGACAGCATGCCCGGCAAACGCCGCAGGCAGAGCCGCCTGACAGACAGGCGAGCGGGCAGGCGAGCGGACAGGCGAGCGGACAGGCGAGCGGGCAGCCTAATGAGCCTGGCGAGCAGACTAACGGGCAGCCCCTCAATTTTGCAGGCAAGCGGCTCAGCGGCGCGGCCATGTACCGCAAAATGGCCACCCACAACACCACCCCCTGATTCCGCATATCCATTTCGCTGAATGCAAGACCGGGCCGGAAGTTCTCCTTCCGGCCCGGTTTCTGTATGACGACAACGCAATGGCAGCATGATCAAAACGCCGTATCGCCCCCCTGCGCTTCTGCCTGTCTGGCCTCCTCCTTCAGCGGGGCGACCCACGCATGCAGCGGAACGGCCATGTCATGCGAAAGCACCTGCATCACAGCGCCCGTGGGTTCTGCGGGCAGGCGCGTCTTTGCGGAGAACAAGATATAGTCACGGGTACGCTCGCTCTGCATCACGCCCGCGTGGGCCATGGACCAGATAAGCTGGCCGCTGGCGGAATCGTAGATATCCAGTTGCAGGGCCACATGCGTGTCTCCGGCGGTACCGCCGGGCATGTAGTGGGTAATGTAGCCGCCCACGGCAAGGTCTGCTCCGCGCATGCGGGCAAGGCTTACGGCGCGCTCGGGGGTGTAGTAGTCGGAATAGTCGGCAAACTCCATGACCGGGAACAGCTCTTCCTCAAGCCACGTCTGCCAGACCATGCGCGAAAGTTCCCGGCTTATGTGCCTGCCCTGCGCCATGTTCACCTTGGGCATGAACGGGAAGAACAGGACCGTGGGCTCCACGGCAGGCTCCTCACGCGGGCGCAGATACACCTGCACCTTGCCCTTGCGCACCCACTGATCCCAGACCACCTGCGGCTGTGACGTAAGAGCGGGATTGGCCCCATCCGGCGTGGCACGGCCTGCCGTTTCCTTGACACCCTCAGGAATCATGTCGGAAACGGCTCCGGTCATGCGGGAGACAGAACACCCCGCCCCCAGCAGAAATATGAAAATAAGACCAGCTATGCCAATAGGTTGCATATATCGCTTCATGGTTCACCTTCTTGTGCGGGCATTGTGGCCGCGTTACGGCTGCACGTTGTCCCATGCGGGACACCGCTACGCATGCAAGTTAGATGCCGCACAAAGCGGACCCAGGAGACGGGCTGGAAGAAAAGGGCGGGTATTGAAGGAGTCCGGGAAGCCTGAGAAATCCGGGGACTTGGGGAAGCTGAAAACTGCGTGTGCCGGCAGGGGCTACTGGCAGGGGCTACTGGCAGAGACCTACTGCACCCTGTCAGTGGGCGTAGGGGCACTGCGCATGGATTCGAGCAGCTGCGCCCGCGACTGTTCAAGGGATTGATGCAACTCCAGCCGACGCTGCACGGACAACCGATGAAACTCCATGCGCCCGGTCAGGTCGATGAGCTGGCCCACCTCGGTCCGTATGCGCCATATACGGGCACCACGCTCCGGCAGTTCCGGGTTCACGCGCTCCACAATTACCGCAAGCTCCTGCAATTCGGACGCAAGCTTGCGGATGCTCTCCGGAGAGATTTTGGCGGAATACCGTATCCGGTCGCGTATTTCCCTGCAAATGCGTTTCATCCACCCGAACATACGGGGCCACCTCCCGTTTCCTGGCCACAGCCTTTCGGCACCGCCGCCCTTTCCGGCGTTTCCCGGCTATCTACCAGAGCAGCACTCCACCCACTATAAGCATGAACACGGGCAGCATGACCAGTATAGTTTGCGGCAGACGCAGATTATGCGCATGGCGCAACCCCTTTATAATCAACAGCAGGAACCATAGCCGGGCGATAACAGGCCCAGCAAGTGGGATGCAGGCCGCAAGCAATGCCGAACTGCTGTACGCCACCACGCGGAAGGTGGTGGCAAAAGGCTTGCCGCGGGGAACGAGGAACCGGACGCATCCGTGGCACAGGCAGGAAACCGCCACCAGCAGCCCCAGCCCGCCCAGTAACAACCGGCCCGCCCACAAGGGCAGCGCAGAGATTTCCGCGAAGTTCGCGGGCAGTTCCGCAAACCGTGTTTCCGCCAGCAGTCCGCTCAGCAGAGAGGCAGCGCCGAACAGCATGCCCGCTTCCAGCAGGGCCGCCAGAGTTGCCGTGAAAAGGAAAAAGATTACGGCAGCCGTTACGCCGCCCGCTCCCTGAAAGCCCCCGAAGAAGTAGGCGGGCGAGAAAAGTGCTTCCTTTACTGTGCGCCACCATGCGCCCCCCAGGCCCGATTTGCCCCGGTGCTCCCACGGAATGGACATTTCAAACCCGGCTGTGCGGGCAAAGGGCGGAACGGAGCTGTCGCCGTCGCCCATGGCGGCTATGGCGTCCCATATGTCTCCCTTGCCCCCGGCTGCGCCCTCTCCGTACTCGCTCAGCGAGCCGAGATGACGGTGGGGCTTGCCCACGCCACTGGGCGGACTGGCTTCCCGCTCATCCGCGTGCGGTTTGTCCGGTGCGGCATGGTGGGCAGCGGGGGGGGCTTCCGGGGAGGCGTCATAGGCATCAGCGAAAGCATCAGCGGAAGCATCGGCGGCATAAGCGGCGGCCTGTTCCACTTCGGTATAGCCGTCCCCGGTCTGCCCGTAGGCAGTGTATTCGGAAGGCTGCTCATACTGAGTGGCGGCGTCATCGTACGCTGCTGGGTCTGCTACTTCGTCGTATGCGGCGGGTTCGCGGTACATGCCGCCATAGCCGCCAAGCCTGTCATGCCCTACAGGTCTGTCATGATCATAATCGGGCACTTCGTGCCCGGCAGGCTCATCGGCTCCGTGGGCCGCTTCCGTTCCGTATTCTGCAACCCGGACAGACGAGCCGTAAAACACGCCTTCTTCACCCGCATCCGCAGAGCCTTCCGGTTCGGGGTAGGCGTCCGGCTCCGCAGCACTGCCCGCGCGCCGTGTAGCCTGCTGTGCGGCCTGCTGTGCAACCTGTTGTGCTGCCTGCTGCGCTGCCTCCCATGTTCCGTAGGCGGACGGGGCGGGAGCCGAGCGCATAACAAATCCTTCATCGTCGCCATCCTCTGCGGCAACGTGTTCTCTGAACCGGAATTTGTGTTTGCATTTCGGGCAGGTGGCAAGCTGTGCGGTAGGCGGAATCCGTGTAAGATCCACCTCGCGTTTAAACTGGCATTCCGGGCAACGTATGAGCATGCGCTTTCCTTGTCTGAATGATATCGCCCATTGTACGACCAGCAATACGGCAAATCAAGGCAACGGCGCAAAAAACAGACCGCCCTTGCAATTGGGCAGAATAACAACCGATTCACGATTCAGTCCAGAAAAAAACACGCCCTTCACAGAACAGGAGCTCTACAGTATCTGCCCCAGAAACTCCTGCGTGCGCGCATGTGCCGGAGCGGAAAACAGCGCATCCGGCCTGCCACGCTCAAGAATAACACCCTCATCCATGAATACTGCGTAATCCGCCACCTCGCGCGCAAACCCCATTTCGTGTGTCACCACCATCATGGTCATACCGTCATCCGCCAGTTGCCGCATAACGGAAAGCACCTCGCCGACCAGTTCGGGGTCCAGCGCGGAGGTGGGTTCGTCAAACAACATGACCTCCGGCTCCATGGCAAGGGCACGCGCAATGGCCACCCGCTGCTTCTGCCCGCCGGAAAGCGTGGCGGGGTAGGCATCCTTCTTCTCTTCCAGACCCACTTTTTCCAGATAATGCCGCCCCAGTTCCCGCGCCTGCTTTGCGGGCATACGGCGCACCTGTGTGGGCCCCTCTATCACATTGCCCATGACCGTCATGTGGGGGAACAGGTTAAAATGCTGAAAAACCATGCCCACCTTGGCCCGCAGCGAGTTAATAAAAGGTTCTTCGCCACGCACCACCTGCCCGGCCACGCGAATTTCTCCCTCGTCGTACGATTCCAGATAGTTAACGCATCTGAGCAGCGTGCTCTTGCCTGAACCACTGGCACCGATAACCACCACCACGTCAGAGGGCATGACTTCAAGGTCTATTCCCCGAAGAACATGGTGCTCCCCGAACCACTTGTTCAGATTCCGTATTTCTATAACCGGCGTGTTTGTCATACGCTACTCCTTCAGGCACCGGAAACGTCCAGACGCTGTTCCAGCCTGCGGAACAGCCAACTGAACAGTGCCGTATAAAACAGATAAAATATTGCAGCGATAAAGAGCATTTCCATCATCATGAAGTTTGATGAGGCAAGCTGCTGCGATTTGAGCAGCAGTTCGTTGATGGTGATGGTGCTCGCAAGCGACGAATCCTTGAGCGCAATGATGAACTGGTTGCCCATGGGCGGGATGGCACGCTTGCATGCCTGAGGCAGGATTATGCGCACCATGGCGCGCGGGTACGACATGCCGAGACTGCGCGCCGCTTCCATCTGCCCATTAGAGATGGAAACAATGGCCCCCCGGAATATTTCTGCTATATACGCCCCGTTGTGTATGCCCAGCGCCAGCACGGCGGAGGTAAGGGCGTTCAGGCCCAGAAGACCGCGCAGACCGAAGTAGATGAACAGCAATTGCAGCAGCAGAGGCGTTCCGCGTATCAGATAGATGTAAGCGCGGGCCGGAATATTGAAAACCAGCCGTTCCGAAATACGCAGAAAGGCTGTGCCGAGTCCGAGCACCAGCCCCAGCAGGATGCCCAGCACCGTAATCTTGAGGGTCATCCACGCTGCCGGAAGAAAATAGGGAACATAGTTTGGGAGAGAGGAAAAATCAAAATACATGAAGGCCTTTCCCGTTGAAGGGTGAGCCGGCAGGGGGCGGAAGACGAACCAGTGCCGTCTCCACGCCGCCTATACCGAACAGGGGATGCCGGGAAACGTATACCGGAAAGCGCACACCGGACAGGTCTGGCCTCCGTATGCGCAGGGGCTTCAACCGGCAGAATGAGCCGCAACTCAGCGGGTGGTTATGTCCACACCCAGCCACTTTCTGCTCAGACCGGCAAGGGTGCCGTCATCATGCATAGCCTTCAGCACGGTGTTCACCTCTGCAAGCAGTGTGTCGTCGGCCTTGTTTATGGCAACGGCAATATTCTCGCTGCGCAAGGGACCACCCAGCATGGTAACCTTGAACCTGCCTGCGTTCATGGCGTTCACGCCGACCACTCGGTCGGTGATCACGGCATCCACCACGCCGTTGCCCAGTTCCATCAGGGTCTGGGTATCATCCTTGTATAACCGCACCTCTCCGGCCTTCAGCCCCTTGGCGTCCTCCTCAAAGGTGGTTCCCGTCACCACGCCGATGGTTTTCCCTTCCAGCTGCGCAACATCGGTAACGGGACCGGTGGCTCCGTCATCGCCCGTACGCACCATCACCTGCGCCCCGGAATAGTAGTAGGGAATGGAAAAATTCACCACGCGCTGCCGACTCTCGGTAACGGCCATGCTGCCCAGAATGCCATCATACGTTCCGGCGCGGAGTCCTTCGATAATGCCGCTCCACTCCGTTGTCACAGGCCGCAGGGCAACGCCCATACGACGGGCCACCTCTTCGGCCACATCCACGTCAAACCCGGTAAGCCGGTTCTCGGCATCGTAAAAATTGAATGGCGGATATCCGCCGCTCATGGCAAAGCTGATCTCCCCCGCCTTTTTCACGCGGGCAAGCGAATCCTCCTTTTCATCAGAGCATCCCGCAACGACGGCAAGCAAAAGCAGGACAACGGCAAGCTCGGTAATACGTTTCAGCATGTTCATGACACCTCCTGTGATAGCGTTTTCAGAATACGGAGGGCAGCAGACGCACCACCACCCTACGGGGGGATGTCCGTCAAAAGATGCATGGCGCGGCAAGATCAGGAAGGTCTTTGTGCGAAAGGCAGTGGATTCCCGCCGGGCAGACCCGGAACAGGGACGACTCATGGTGCAGCCGGTTGCCTAAGCAACCTCCGAACGGACAAGCCCTTGAACCGTATGATGAAACCATGCCCACCGCCAGCGGGCAAGGGGAAGAACCGGTGAGGTTTCGGGGGTGCGGCATACCCGCCTTCCCCTAATGTAGGGCAGCCAGAAACATCTGTCAGAAATATTGGCCAGGAATATCTGTCAGACATATCTGTCAGACACATCGGCCAGGCTCGACGATGTCGGCTAAGGCAGGAAGCAGGAGGAAAGGAAGAAAGGGGAAAAACCGGCAATCCGCAGGACTGCTGTAAAAAAGCCTACACCACGCCTGCATCGCGCATGACCACGAGTACGAAGATGAACAGCACCAGCAACAGCACGCCCAGCGCGGGCAGGATACGCCCATAGCCGGTACCGTAGGCGGCTTTAAGCCCCACGGCAATGAGCCAGAGCCGCACAAGGCCGCCCAGCAGGGTGCCCACCACCGGCACAAGGCTCAGCAGGTCTGCCGCGCCGGAATAGCACACCACACGCAGCGTGGTATTGGCGCTTCCACGGGTCACGCCTGTAAGCACAAGCACCAGATGCAGCACGCCTCCCAGCACATACAGGTAGAGCGTCATAATGACGGGACTGAACAGGAGAATGGCCGCAAGCTCACCGGGAGATTCCACGGCACCGGAAAAGGCTTCCGGCAGGATGGGGTTGCCCACCACGGTCTGCCACAGCGTTTCGGCAAGAATGCCGATTACGGAAACCAGCAGGTAATAGGCGAAGGGGTAGACAAAGGGGACGTCTTTGCCGAGGGAGGAAAAAAAATACTGCGGAGCCAGCAGAATCTGGCGGGTGGTCTCCACAAAGGCGGGGATGAATCCGGCTTCACGCACATAGGCCCACGGTTCCATGCGGGTGCCCTGTCCGGGGGCTGTGCGTTCCTCTGCCTCGCCTGTGCCATCCTGCCGCCGATGGAAGTCTTGCGGGGTGCGCTCTGCCTGGTCGGCGTTGCGGCTCCTCGCTTCTTCCTCATCCGGGGGGCGGCGGGCGGATACATCCGGCTGCCTGCCGCTGCTTTTCGGCATTTCCTTGTCCGCAAGCGGCTCAGAAGCCTGACCCGACATTGGGTCTGAAAGTGGGTCCGAATTTTGGCCGGAAATCTGATCGGAAATCTGGCCCGAAATCTGGTCGGAAATCTGGTCGGCCTCCCACTGAGTGGGCAAGGCATCCGCATCATCGCCGCGGGGTCTGTCCGATTCAGGCTCCAGCAGAAAATCGGCCTTATCCGGTTCCCGGAACCGGAATCTGGTCCCGCACTGCGGGCAGGTCGCCATGGTCAGCGAAGGACGGAGCGAAGCTTCATCCACCTCGCGGGAATAGGCGCACTCTGGGCAACGAATCTCCATACGGCATCCTTGGACAAGGGTATACAGCGGCCTGGGTCATCCGTATGCGACGAACCTGCAAACAGTCACGGGCATCGAACGCAATACGGCTTTTCCGCACGGCGTTCCGGCGGAGAAAGACTTGTACGGAAAAAACGTCCGGGGGGCAAACATCTTCCTGCCGGACACCAGTCCGCCGCATTTCCGGCGGCATGCGCCTGCAAATGGGAAAGACCATGCCCCCATACCGGACGATACGTAATGACACGTAATGATACGCAACGATACGCAATAATGCGTAATAATGCGTAATGATACGTAATGACGCCACCGTCCGCGCAAAAAACAGCCGGGCACACGCGTCACACAGCCATGCCGCCCCATGCGTCAGGAGGCCTGCAAGCCGGCGTGCACGTTCGCGCACAGGGGCCGTTCAGCAGTCTCACAGCGGGGGACGGTCCACCCAGCCGTTTGCCAACGCCACCAACCACGCAAACGCCGCCACATGCAGCGCCACCACCGGCAGCACCCTGTGCCATGGCGAGCCATGCCCGTAATGCAGCCCTGCTGCCAGCAATCCCAGCCACCATGTTGCCGCCACATACCCGCCGCCATAGGGCAGCAGCCGGAAGACCATGCTGCCCATGCAAAAGCAGGCGCATTGCAATGTCACGCCATAGCCCCGTTCGCCGGATTCTGCCAGCCACAGCAGTGCGTGCAGCACAGCCGCATACACCATGAGCAGTATAGGCAGCATACCGGGCACCAGCACCACCGCGCGGAACAATTCCTCTGCGCTCAACCTTGGGGGGAGAAACAGCACCAGCACCGGCAAGGGCAGCATGCTGTTCACTAGGGGAATAAGGGCGTACAGAAGCACCTGTTCCGCAAGGGGCACAAGAGCCGTCACGCCTATGGCAAAATGGATGGCCCGCCAGTCCACAGCACCCGTAAACGGCCTGCCGTACAGACGGGAGGGATGCCACAATGCGAAACGCAGGGTCTGCACAACCCCCTGCGCCCAGCCACGGACCTTGTGCGGCTGTTCTCCGGCGTCCGTCATGCCTGCCGCCAGCCGTTACGCACCACGGGAATAAACCACCACAAGTGCCACGACATAGAACGCCATAATGAACAGAAAGGGCATGAGCAGTCCGGCCGCAACGCGCCACACGTTTACCCCGTGGGCGTATTTCATGCCCACAACCAGCGCGTAAATGCCGAAAATAACCGCCAGATACTGCCCGATAAACGGCACCAGGTAGAACATGTTCGCGCTCAGGGAAAAGGCGACCACGTTGGCCGTTGCCCCGAATCCTCTTGGCGCGCCCTTCACAACACTCAATCCCGCGTGCAGGATGCCCGCCGACACAAAAAAGAACAGCGGCCCGAGCACCAGAACCACGGCCGTTACCCCCAGTGCCGCGCTCCATCCGGGAAAACCGCCTCCGGCAGCAGCCAGTGCCCCTTCCGAAAGGACATCCCCCAGAAAGGTATCCATGGCCCATGCCCACATCTGGGCGAAAAGAACGCCCAGCGCGGAACTGATGACATAGAATGTCATGGCTCCGGCGCGCTTCCAGTCATTGCCGGAGCGGGAAAAAAAGACCGGCGGGGCGGAGAGTACCTCGCGCACGGTATGGACAAAGGCGGAAGCCCAGCCTATCTGGCTGCGCCACGCCCACGGAATGCGGGGAAGCTCCGGCTGCGCGGTTCCGGGATTGCCGCCCGACTCCGCACCGTAATTCCCGTGACCGGCCGGGGCATTCCCATACGCACGGCCACCCTGCTCCTCGCGCCCGGCCTGTACGCCGGGGATTTCATACGGCTTTTCCGGGGCTGCCTGCTGCCCCGCCTCCGCATCCAGAAAAAATTCCCGCACCGCTCCGCCGGACAGTGCCGGGTCAGCCGGAACACCAGCCTGCTCCGGTTGCCGGAAACGGAACCTTTCCCCGCACTCGGGGCAGGTGGCATAGACCATTTCCGCCGGAATGGCGGCATCATCCAGTTCTTTGGAATACTCGCATCTGGGGCACCGTATCTGCACAAAAACTCCTTTCGGCAATCTGTTCTTCCTGCCGCCGGGATACTTCCGCCACAATGCGGAGTGCTTCCCCGTACGGGGCGTGTACCGTTCACACAGTGCCGGGCAGCACCAGACAGACCTCCCGGTCCGGTTTACACGCGGGGTCGCCTCCGGTCCCATGCTCCGTTGCGCCTATGGGCCCGGCATCCTTTTCCAGCGCGCGCAGCACAGCACACGGCACGCCGGGATATTCCTCATTCAGCCGGTGCATGCCCGTACGGCCTGCCGCATCGTCAAACACGCTCAGCCTGCCCGCCAGCGTCTGCGGGTCTTTCCATACGTGGCTGAAGTGGTCCATGTGCCCGGTAAGCATCACGGCGACAGGGCCGGACAGCCCGCGTACGGCCTCATGCACCTTGTTTTCAAATCTTGTCTGCGTGCCCGGACGCAGCAGCCGCAACTGCATGTCGGGCCACAGCCCGAATCCGGCACGGCAGGTCTGCGCATCGCCCACGCGGGTCCAGCGCGGAAAGGCAAACCCGCCCACGCTTCCTGCTTCCATGCCGGAACGGCATTCCGGGCAGGATGCCTGCCCCGCGGCGTGCACGGCCTGCTCTGTTTCCGCAGCTTCGTTCCTCTGCGATACCGCTCTGCGGAAGTCGGCTTTCATAAGCACCGGCAGTGCGTTCCACGTACCGGCAGGCAGGCGTTCGTCACCATCCAGAAAAAGTATCCACTCCGTATTGCAAAGCGCAAGCACAGAATTGCGCTGCGCGGCAAAATCTCCTTCAAGAGGCCGGGCACTGTGCCGCACCGGCACAGCACAGGCTGCGGAAACCGCTGCGGCGGCGGGAACCTGCGGGGCGTCCCAAACCACCACCACCTCGTGCAGCCACGCGGGAACCTGTGCAAAAAAATCTTCCAGCCCCGGCTCATCGGGGTGCACGATAAGTCCCAATGTCAAACTCGCCGTATGGCTCAATGGGTGCCCCGCTGTATGGCCCGATTCATTGTCCGCAGCATGGCCCAATTGATGGTCCGCACAGCAGAATACGGCATGCGCCCCCGCAAACAGCCTCTGCCACCGGCGAAGGGACTCCCGCTCATCTTCCGGCAACTGCGGATGCAGCATCATAGTCGCCGCGCGTGGGTCCAGACCCGCCTGCGCCAGCAGCACCAGCACTGCCCATGGAGAGGCATCCGCCACCAGCCGGTGCCTGCCCGCACGCTGCCACCAGCCGAGCCGCCCCTGCTGCATGGCCTGCCGTACACGCTCCGGCTGCAACTCCACAACGGTCATGGTCACGCCGTCCGGCAACGTGTCGGCAAGGGCATCGGCCAGCAGCCCGTCACCCGCCCCCAGCAGCAGGAAATGGGGCCTGCCCGCACGCTCTGCCACGCGCAACGCCTGCCGCACGCGTCCCGCGAGCATGGCCTGTGTCTGCAATGCCTGCGGTTCTGCCGCAGGCAGGACAGCCGCTCCCAGCCTGAACGGCAGTACCGCAGCGGTATACGCATGCAGCAGATCACGTATCATAGCCCACTCCCTCGCAAAGGCTCCGCGCCGTCTTCCCTGCTGTCCGAGGCCCGTACGCCCTGTCCGGCCTGCCCGGCATGCCCGGCCTGCCCGGCATGCTTGGCCTGCCCGCCACCCGCCGCCGGAAAGAGCAGTGAACAATACACCGCCTCAAGCTGCGCTGTTACGGTGCGCACCCGGAACAGCCGCCGGGCCTTGTCTCTGCCCGCACTTCCCATACGGCGTGCCTCATCCGGATTCCGCAGCAGCCACAGCACCGCCTGCGCATACTCCTCAGCCGTGTCCGCCACCAGCCCGGTTACGCCGTGCTCCACCAGTTCCAGTTGGGCATTATCCCGCATACCCCGTGCCGGATGCGTGACAACGGGCAACCCGCAGGCCATGGCTTCCGCAATGACCAGCCCGAAGCTCTCTCCCGCGTCATTGGCGTGCGCCAGCAACGATACGGAATTGAAAAACGCCGCAAGACCCGCCTCCGTAAGCACAGGCGGCAGAAATTCCACATGGTCGGCAAGATTGTTTTCCGTCACAAACCGTCTCGCCTGCTCAATGCCGCCGATGATGCGGTAACGGCACTGCGGCAGGGCGCGCACCACGGGCGGCAGAAAATCCAGCGCCAGCGGCGACCACTTGCCGGGGTCGGGCCGGGAAATACGCCCTATGACAGGCCGGGCATAATCCCTCTCTTCCGGTGCAGGTGTATGGTCTGCAAAAAAGTCGGTATCCACAGGATTGTAGACCACATGGTAGCGCGGCGGCACCGTGGCAATGCCGTGTTCCGCCGCATACCGCCTTGCGCAGAAATGCGAAACGAAGAGTGTGGCGTCAATGTCCGCCGCTCCCGGCGAGGGGTCGTGCCTGCCGAAGACGTTGGTTTCCACCAGCACCACCCGCCTGCCCGCACGCAGGGCGTTACGCCGGTAAAGCCGCAGGGGCCGCAGCGCCTCCGGCTCTGCCCAGCCCGCCCGGTGTACATGCACCACCTGCGGGCCGAACCGCTCCAGCACCCTGCCCGCGTCCGCCCCCACAAAGGTGGGAATGCCTGCCTCGCGCAGCAGTGCACCCCGCGGGCCGTCCTCTGCGGCAAGCACGGCGGTCTGAAACCGGGTGCGGTCCAGATGCGCGGCAAAAAGCTGCATCACCTTTTCCGTTCCTCCGGTTCCAAGGCTGCCTGCCACATGCAGCACTCTGACGGTATTTGCGGTCATGCATACCCTGTAACGCCAACCGCCCAGAATGAAAAGGGCATGTGCCCGTGCGCCCGTAACGCGGGGCGGGAAAAGCCTTTGCCCTGCCCTGCGGAGTCTGGTACAGGTGAAAGCCCGTCCGGTCGGCCCGCGCATGCCCACCGGGATTTTCCCGTCCCGGCGGCGCACTTGCCAAGGGCATTATAGACGTTATATTGCCTGACGGGGCTTTTTCGCGCATCCCCGTGTTTACGGAGGGAGGCCCGCCCGCCGCCGATGCGTTGTCCGCGCGGCGGCCGGACCTGCGGCTCCCATCCAGCATGTATAAGGAGTTACGATGATCGGTATTTCCAAACTCTACTGTGGTCAGGTAGAACCGTCTGACGCACTGCGCTACGGTCGCCATTCCGGGAAGCTCCCCTCCCACCTGCTCCAGTTTTCCGCCGACAAGAAGCCTGTTGTCGTCTGGAACATGACGCAGCGCTGCAATCTCAAGTGTGTCCACTGTTACGCCCACGCGGTGGAACCGGAAGGCAAAGACGCCATCAGCACGGAAAAGGGCAAGGAAATCATCCGCGACCTCGCCCAGTACGGCGCACCGGTCATGCTCTTCTCCGGCGGCGAACCGCTGGTGCGGCAGGACCTTGTGGAGCTGGCGAAATTCGCCACCGATCAGGGCATGCGCGCTGTTATCTCCACCAACGGCACGCTCATCACCAAGCAGAAGGCCAAGGAACTGAAAGAAGTGGGCCTCTCCTACGTGGGCATCTCGCTGGACGGCATGGAAGAGGTGCACAACAAGTTCCGCGGCGTGCCCAACTCCTTCAAAAAGGCGCTGGAAGGCATTGAAAACTGTAAGGCCGAAGGCCTGAAGGTGGGCCTGCGCTTCACCATCAACAAGCGCAATGCTCCGGAAGTGCCCAAAATTTTTGATCTGGTGAAGGAACTGGAAGTTCCCCGCATCTGTTTCTACCATCTGGTCTATTCCGGGCGCGGCTCTGAACTGATCAAGGAAGACCTGGATCATCAGGAAACCCGCGTCATGCTGGACCTGATTATGGACCGCACCCGCGCCCTGCACGATGCCGGCCACCCCAAGGAAGTGCTCACCGTGGACAACCACGCAGACGGCCCCTACGTGTGGATGCGCATGCTGAAGGAAGACCCCAAGCGCGCGGCGGAAGTGTTTGAACTGCTGCAGTTCAACGAAGGCAACAGCTCCGGGCGCGGTATAGGCTGCATAAGCTGGGACGGCTCCGTGCACCCCGACCAGTTCTGGCGGGAAAAGGTGTTCGGCAACGTGCTGGAGCGCCCCTTCTCGGAAATATGGGACGACCCGAACATTGAACTGCTCGCCAAGCTCAAGGACAAGAAGCAGTACGTGAAGGGCCGTTGCGCCACCTGCCGCTTCCTGAACATCTGCGGAGGCAACTTCCGCGCCCGTGCGGAAGCCTACTTTGGCGATGAGTGGGCGCACGACCCCGCCTGCTACCTTACCGACGACGAAATCCGCCCCGAATAGGGCGGTATATCCGATGCACTGCGCCGCCGGCGGGTAGAGGAATCCGCTTCCCTGCCCGCCGGTGCCCTTTGGAACGCAAACAACAGAACAGCCCCTGCGTGTTCCGCAGCCTGCGGACTGAACTCCCGCCCGGAACACCAACACGCCAAGGAGCCGATACGTGGCAGAATTCTTCCGTGGGCGGCGTCTGCGCCGCACCGCCGCACTCCGCGAAATGGTCAGGGAAAACGAACTGCGCGCGCAGGATCTCATCATGCCGTATTTCGTGGTGGATACCGGGGACGCAACCTTCCGCAAGCCCATCTCCTCCATGCCGGGGCAGTTCCAGCTTTCGTTGCAGGAATTCGAAAAACAGGTCGGCAAGGCCGTGAAGAACGGCCTGCGCGGCATCATTCTCTTCGGCATTCCCAAAAAGAAAGACCCCGCAGGCACGGAAGGCTACGCGCAGGACGGCATAGTGCAGCGCGCGGTGCGGCTGTGCAAGCAGCGCTGGCCTGAACTGGTAGTGATTACCGACGTATGCCTGTGCGAATATACCGACCACGGCCATTGCGGACTGGTACGCAAGGAACGCGGCATAGCCACCGTGGAAAACGACGCCACGCTGGAGCTTCTGGCACGCACGGCGGTTTCCCATGCCGAGGCGGGCGCGGATATCGTGGCCCCTTCCGACATGATGGACGGGCGTGTCATGGCTATACGCGAGGCACTGGATGAAGCGGGCTTTACGGAAGTTCCCGTCATGTCCTACGCGGTGAAATACGCCTCGGCCTTTTACGGTCCGTTCCGCGAGGCGGCGGAGTCTGCTCCGCAGTTCGGCGACCGCAAGACCTACCAGATGGACCCCGCCAACAGCCGCGAGGCCCTGCGCGAAGCAACGGCAGACGTGCTGGAAGAGGCAGACTTCCTCATGGTAAAGCCTGCGGGTCCGTATCTGGACATCATCCGCATGGTGCGGGACGAATTTGATCTGCCCGTTGCCGCCTATCAGGTGAGCGGCGAGTATTCCATGATCATGGCCGCCGCCGCAAACGGCTGGGTAAACGGCGATGCCGTTGCGCTGGAATCGCTGCTGGGCATTAAGCGCGCCGGAGCGGACATTATTATTTCCTATTTTACCGAAGACCTGCTTGAGCGGGGGCTGGTGAAGTAACATGCACGATCAGAACGAATCCGGTTGCGGCTGCGGCCACGACAAAGAAGCTTCGGGCGCGGAACAGAAACGCGAGCACGTGTGCTGCGGCAAACATAAGGGGCCGGACGGCAGCGGCTGCGGCGGGCACCACGCCCGGCAGCAGGGCGGGCATGCGGCCAGCCAGTTTGCGGGACACGCGCAGGCGCAGTTCGGCGGGCATCAGGACGGACATCAGGGTGCACAGTCCGCAGGACATCCTCAGGGGCATCCCCAAGGGCGTCCCCAAGGACATCCGGGCGGCGCAGCCCATGCCGGCGGCCTTGCCGGCATGAAGGCCCGCACGCTGGAAGACGGAACCCCCGCCTGCAAGCTCATCGCCTGGGAAGTAACCCGCTCCTGCAACCTTGCCTGCAAGCACTGCCGTGCAGAGGCGCACGAGGAACCCTACCCCGGCGAACTCTCCACAGAAGAAGCCAAGGCGCTTATCGATACCTTTCCGCAGGTGGGCAACCCCATCATCATCTTCACCGGCGGCGACCCCATGATGCGCAAGGACGTGTACGAGCTTGTGGCCTATGCCACGGCAAAGGGCCTGCGCTGCGTCATGTCGCCCAACGGCACCCTCATCACGCCGGAAACGGCGCAGATGATGAAGGAATCGGGCGTTCAGCGCTGCTCCATCTCCATAGACGGCCCCGGCGAAGAATTCCATGACGACTTCAGGGGCGTTCCCGGCGCGTTTCAGGCCTCCATGCGCGGCATCCAGTACCTGAAGGACGCAGGCATAGAGTTCCAGATAAACACCACGGTCACCCGCCAGAACCTTCCCTACTTCAAGGATATCTTCAAGTTGTGCGAGTCGCTCGGCGCGGCGGCGTGGCACATCTTCCTGCTGGTTCCCACCGGGCGCGCCGCCCAGATGGGCGCAGAGGTCATAACGGCAGAAGAGTACGAAGAGGTGCTCAACTGGTTCTACGACTTCCGCAAAACCACCGATATGCACCTCAAGGCCACATGTGCCCCCCACTACTACCGCATCATGCGCCAGCGGGCGCGCGAGGAAGGCATTCCCGTCACGCCGGAAAACTTCGGCATGGACGCCTTCACAAGGGGCTGCCTCGGCGGCACGGGGTTCTGCTTCATCTCGCACGTGGGTCAGGTGCAGCCGTGCGGCTACCTTGAGCTGGACTGCGGCAACGTGCGCACCACTCCCTTCCCGGAAATCTGGCGCTCGTCCGAACCCTTCCGGCAGTTCCGCACCAAGGAAGAATATGAAGGCAAGTGCGGCGTGTGCGAATACCACAACGTGTGCGGCGGCTGCCGTGCGCGCGGCTATTCCATGAAAGGCTCGCACATGGCGGAAGAACCGCTGTGCAGCTACAATCCGCGCAAGCGCGGCTGATTGAACCCCAAGCAAACGAGGCAGCCATGACCCGCCAGACGGATGCAACGCTCGACGCGCTGGACCGCAAAATTCTCACCATCATCCAATCCGGCTTTCCGGTGGAACCCCGCCCCTACAAAGTCATAGGCGATGCGGTAGGCCTTACCGAATCAGAAGCCCTTGCCCGCGTGCGCTCCATGAAGGAACGCAAGATCGTGCGCCGCATGGGGGCCAACTTCAACTCCAAGGGGCTGGGCTGGCGCTCCACCCTGTGCGCCGCCAAGGTGCCCCCGGAAAAGATGGACGCATTCGTGGCAGAGGTGAACAGCCACCCCGGCGTAACCCACAACTACCTGCGCGACCACGACTTCAACATCTGGTTCACCTTCATCGGGCCCAACTGGGATACGGTATGCTCCACGCTGGATGCCATATCCGCCAAAACGGGCATTGAGATTCTGAACCTGCCCGCCAAGCGGCTGTATAAGATCAAGGTGGACTTCAACCTCGACGAATAATAAAACACCGCCGATTACCACTGTTACGACGGTTACTACGGCTATGACAGTTACTGCAGCCCGCCCTTCGAGCCTTTGGAGGGCGGGTTTTTATCGCCGCGTGCCGGTCTTTCTCTTGGGCTATCATTGTCATTCCCATCTGTTTCTGCAAGGATGCATGCGTACACCTCCAGCCTACAGAGGTTCCATGCCATTCCCATATCTGCCACGCCTTGCGCCCGTTGCCGCCACTGCCGGCCTTGCTGCCAATGCCTGTCTTGCCGGAATGGCGCGGGCGGACGATGCCCTGCTCTATGCACAGGGGGATGCGAAGGGCATAACCCTGTCCCTGCTGCTTCTTCTGGCAATCATCGGCCTGCTGCTGACCGTGCAGCGGCTGCGTACGCACAGAAACATCTCCGCCAAACTACGCGAAACCCTCAGGCAAAACGAAGAGGCACAACGCGAACTGCACGCCGCCAAGGAAAGTTACAAGGAACTGTACAACTTGGCGCTGGTGGCCATTTTCCGCACCTCGCTGGACGGCGACCGGTTCATCTCCGTGAACCAGACCGGGGCAGAACTTATGGGCTACTCCTCCCCGCGCGAGCTTATGGCCTTCGGCATTCCGCGCCTAGCCTACGTGCAGCCCGAAGCGCGGGAAGCCCTGACAGACGCTCTGCTCAGAACAGGCAAGGTCTCCGCCTTTCCCGTCAGCCTGCGGCGACGCGACGGTTCCACCTTCGAAGCCATCGTCTCCGCCACCCTGCATCAGGAGGCAGGGTTCATCGAATGCTCCGCGCAGGACGTAACCACCATCAAGCGGGCCGAACAGCGTATCGCGGAAAGCCGCGACTATCTTCAGGCCGTCATAGACGCCATGCCCATTCCGGTCTTCGTCAGAAATACGGAAGGCATCTTCACGCTGGTGAACGACGAATTCTGCACCCTTGCCGGTCTGCCCCGCGAGGCCATTGTGGGGCAGCAGCCCTTGGCCATTCTCCCTGCGGAGATTGCCACCCATCAGGAACAGAGCGACAGAACCCTGCTGCACGCCCGGGGCAAGGCCTCCATACGCATGGAAACCACATGGCAGAGCACTGTGCCGCCACGCACAAGCCTTATCTACAAGGAAACCCTGTTCAGCAAATCAGGCAGCATCATGGGCATTGTGGGTGCTGTCATAGACATCACCGCCCGCAAGCGTATGGAAGAAGCCCTGCGCAGGGCCGAGGAGCGCTACCGCAATATCTTCATGTCCGCCGTGGAAGGCATATTCACCTCCACGAGCGAGGGCGTTTTTCTGGACGCAAACCCCGCCATGGCGCGGCTCTACGGCTACGATACGCCGGAAGAGATGCTTGCAGCAGTGCACAACATAGCCGCCGAGCACTGGGTGCAACCGGAACTGCGCGCCGTCATGCTGGCCCAACTTGCCGAATCAGATTCCCTGCAGGGGCACGAGGTGCAGATTCGCCGCCGCGACGGGCAGACCATATGGGTTGCCCTCAGCCTGCGCGGTGTTGCGGATATATCGGGCCGCATCGCCTTTTTAGAGGGCATTGCCATGGACATCACGGAAAAGAAGCTCTCCGCGCTGGAACTTTCGCTGCGTGCGTCCACCGATCCCCTTACCGGACTCGATAACCGGGCGCAGATGGAAGCCTCCTTCGAGCGTATGATCGCGCAGGCAAAACGCTCCGGCGAAAAGCTGGGAGTGCTGTTCATCGATCTGGACGGCTTCAAGCCCATCAACGATACCTACGGACATGATGCGGGCGACACCCTGCTGCGCGAAGTGGCAAAGCGCCTGCGCGGGCGCGTGCGGGAGGCGGACATTGCCGCCCGCATGGGCGGGGATGAATTCGTGGTGGTGCTGTGGGATATAGCAGACATGGAAACGCTCTACCGCACCGGGCGCACCCTGCTGGAAGAACTGAACGCGCCCTATCTGTGGGAGGAAACGCCCCTGCGCATAGGGGCGAGCATCGGCGGCTGCCTGTACCCGGACCACGGCAGTTCCGTTTCCGAGGTACTGCGCTGCGCGGACAAAGCCATGTACACCATAAAGCAGTCCGGCAAAAACGCCCTGCGCATCACGCAGGAAGGCAACGCCACCTGCCCTGCCACCCCTGATCAATTCTGTGATGAACAGTGAAGGATATTGATGAAGCGTGACAAAGAGTGATGAAGAGCCACGTCAGGGAAAAACCACATCCTCCAGCCTGCGGAAGGCCGTGACCTGCCGCGAAATACCCATCACGTCCAGCACCTGCCGGAAGTTGTCAGAAAGCCCCGCCATGGCGATGCGGCAGCCGTCTGCCCGTGCGCTGCGTATACAGTCCGCCAGCACGGCAATGGCTGCGCCGTTTATGGATGTGTTCTCCGCAAAATCCAGAATAATGTTCACGCGGGAACGGCTGGCATGGCGGAAGGCATCCTTGAGTGCAGATTCGGAGGCGGTGGAAAGGCTGCCCCGCACGGCAATGACCGCCGCGTCCTCGCGCAGAAAAATATTCAGCGCCACCGCCTTGTCATGTTTGAGCTGCATGCGTTCTTCAGCACGGGAAAGCGCTCCCTGCAAAGCCTCGCGCCGGACGGGCTTGTTGATAAAGTCGGTCGCGTCCAGATTAAGCGCCTTTATGGCAAGGTCCATGTCACCATGCCCGGTAATGACAATAACCTCCGTTGCCTGATTCTCTTCCTTAATCTTGCGCAGCACCTCTATGCCGTCCATGCCCGGCATTTTGATATCTGTGAGCACCAGCGGCGGCTTTTCGGCGCGCATAACCTCCAGCCCCTGTTCGCCGGACTCCGCCGTAAGCACCTCATGCCCCATGGCGTTCAGAATGAGGACAAACATCTTCAGGGTAGGCAGTTCATCATCAATGACCAGAATACGCATTACACCTTTCCTCCCTGTGCCTCCCCCGTTGCGCCGGGGGTACGGGGAAAGCGCAGGGTAAAGGTGGTGCCCTCGCCTTCCTTACTCCGAATGCCTATATCACCGTTGTAATCTCGCACTATGCCGTACGAAATGGCAAGCCCCAGCCCCATGCCCTCGCCCGTGACCTTGGTGGTGAAAAACGGCTCAAACACCTTGTCCATCACGTCCTTGGGGATACCCGTTCCGTTGTCGGTAACGGAAAGGCATACTTTGTCCCGCTCCACAAAGGTACGCACCACTATGCGCCCACGTGGCGGATGTTCCTGCCCCTGCCTGCATTCCGTAATGGCATCGCGGGCATTGGTCACCAGATTGAAGAGAACCTGCTGCAATCTGTTGTCCTGCGCTGTCACCATCGGCAACGGATCGGTAAGTTCCAGTTTTATGTCCACCTGATGCAGCAAAAACTGTCTGTGTATCAGCGATGTCACGGATTGAACGGTATCGTTCAGATTCACGTCCTCGTCAAAAAGGTCCGCCTTGCGCCCGAATGACCGCAGGGTGTTGATAATGCCGGAAGCCCGGTCAACCTGCGCGCTTATCTCCGTTACCACCTGATGAAACTGCCCGGGGGGAATGGACTGCCCCCCCTCCAGCGTCATGGCCAAAAAATCGCTGCCCATGCGTATGGCGTTGAGCGGCTGGTTCAGTTCATGCGCCACCCCTGCGGACATTTCGCCCAGCGACTTCATCTTGGAAGCCTGAATAAGCTGCGCGTCCTTCTCCACCATTTCGGTCACATCGGTGGCTGCCACGATGATGGCGGGACGCCCCCGGTAGCTGATAGGGCAGGCGTTCACGTTCACAAACATGGGCACACCGCTCTTGCGGTGGTGGATAACACGGGGTGTGCGCACGCAGTCCGCCACATCGCCGTCCGCAAACTGACGGAAGCACTCGCGGGCATGCACAGGTCCCAGCCGGGCAAACTCCATGCCCACAAGCTCTGCCCGTGAAAAGCCGTAAACCTCTTCCGCGCGCGGGTTGGCGTCCAGCACACGCTGGGTGTTGCAGTCCACAACGAATATGGGGTCCGGTCCGCTGTTGAACAGGGAGCGGTAGGTGTTTTCCGATTCGCTGAGGCGGCGGCGGTACAGCCGGATGGACCATACCATGTTGCGGAACGAATCCGTCAGCTGCGCCACCTCGTCCCCGCCCTCCCGCTTGCGGTAGAAGACGCAAGTGCGGCACCTGCGCTGCGAAGCTCCCTCCTGCTGCAGCCGCCCGGAACGCATCTGGTCGTCAAAGTGCCAGCACGGCATGTCGGAGTCGGAAAAAGCGGGGCAGTCGGACATCTTCCACTCATCGTCCGGCAGGTCCAGAATGCCCGCGCTGTCAAAATTGCCCCGCGAAAGATCGTCGGAAATCTTGGTCAGCCGCACGACCGGAAGGGATATGTAGTTCGCCAGCCGGTGCGAAACGTAGAAGGTGATAATGATAATGGCGGAGATGAACCCGAGAAACATCACCCGCAGCTTGCCCACGAGGCTGTCTATATGCTCCTTGGAAAGGCCCACATGCACAGTGCCTATGCGGTAAAGCCCCTCTCTGGCGGGCACGGCAATGTCATAGGCTTCCTGCTGCCCCACCCGCACCAGCCGCACGCTCTTCTGGGCTGTTTCGCCCAACGGGTTGGCTCCCTGCAACTGCGGCGGAAACGGGCGGGTGAACGTATGGCAGAGCACCAGCCCGTCCACGTTCTCCACGTAGATATAGTCCACCAGCAGCTTGCGCTCCCGGAGCTGCTTCTCGTCAAAGATAAGCCCCAGCAGTTCGGGAATGTTCTCCTCCAGGATGAACGAAGCCCCCCGCGCCGCCACGCTCTGCGCCACGGCGGTTCCGCGCAGTTCCAGCTCCTGCGTAAGGCCGGAGACCAGAATCCAGCGGGCCAGAAGGGCTATGACACAGCTTATGATGAGTATGACGGCAAGAATGTACGTAAAGAACTTGTTCTTCAGGTTCAGTTTGGCGAGCGGCCTGAGCATTACGGCAACCCCGCTTCGCCCAGACCGGGCACGGTGCCGTTGCCGGCATGAATCTTCTCTGCATGGTATCCGTCGGGGAAAAACGCAAGGGAGCGGAAGTCGTCCACCAGTTCAAAATTGCCGTTGTGCAGCACGGTAAAATACACCGCCTCCATGCCCTGATGATCATCGGGACTGAACGAGACGCTCACATCGCCCCCCAGCGAAAAGTCGTGCATGGATTCAATGGCGTCTATAAACCCTTCGCGGGTCAGTTCCGGCCCAGCCCTGCGCAGCCCCTCCACCAGAACCAGCGCGTTTATGTACCCTTCCAGCCCCACGGCGTTGGGGTGTTCCTCCGGGAAAAACTCCTTGAGATGCTTCACATACTCCAGTGCCGCGCCCATTATGCGGGGTGCTTCCGGCGCGGAAGGGGGCGGCACAACCAGCGAGAGCAAGACCGGGCTTTGCAGGTTCGGGGGCAGCCGCCGCGCAAGCTCCTCGCCGCCCACAAAAGAAAGATTGTAAAACACGGCGCGCAGCCCTTCCGAGTCCGCCCTGCGGATGAACTCCGCGCACGGCTCATAGGTGCCCACCATAATCACCGCCTCGGGCTGTGCCTCCACGATGCGCTTCAACCCTTCGGTCACATCGTTGGTGCCGCGCATGTAGGAACCGCGCGCCACCGGGGCCAGCCCCAGTTCGCGCAACGCCAGTTCCGCCCCGGTAAGCCCGTCAAACCCGTAGGCATCGTACTGATAAAACACAGCGATGCGCCGCAGACCAAGGTCCTGCACAAGATGCCGCACGGCGGCTCCTGTTTCCTGATAGTACGATGCCCGCACGTTTATGACGTAGCGGTTGAAGGGCGTGCGCAACCCGTTGGCACCTGTGAACATGCCCAGCAGGGGAATGCGCACTTCGTCCACCAGCGGCAGAATGCGCATGGTGGTGGGGGTGCCCACATACCCGAACAGGGCAAAGATATCACCCTCAATGATAAGGCTCTGGGTATTGGCAAGGCAGCGTGGGGGGTCGTAGCCGTCATCCAGTGCCTGCAGTTCAATGCGTCTGCCGTGCACACCGCCTGTGTCGTTGACAAAGTGGATGTAACTCAATGCCCCGCGCAGGGTCTGCATTCCGAGATAACTGGCGTGCCCGGTCAGGGGAAGGGAGGAGCCGAGACGGATATGGCTTTCGGAAACGCCGCTTGTTCCGTCCTCGTCAGAGACGAACGCATCGTCCCTGCCGCAGGCTGCAAGCAGCAGGCAGAGTATGCACACAAGAACTGCCGAACGCGACATGGAACCCCCTTGGCCATCAGATTGCCGTTCCCGCCCAGACGCCTGCATATTCCTACATTGTCGCACAGATAACTGCAAGCCACGACATACCCGAACGGAAAAAGGCATTGCCTTGCGGGCACTATGTGCCTACCATATGCTAACGTTCACCACCGAGGGAATCCATGCGCAACCTCCCGTGCATCCTGCATCTTGTCCTGCTGCTCACGCTGTGCCACCTGCAACAGGGGGCTGCCTCCCCCTTTCCGGACCTGCCCCTGCCCGCTCCGGTCACCGTGCCGGGAGCAGGCCCCTCCGCGGCGTCCGGGCAAGCGCTCCCCGATGGCCCCCTCATGCTCTCGTCTCTTCCGGAATCCGTTGTCATCCTCAACGTATACAGCTGGTTCTGCGGCCCTTGTCAGGCAGAAGGGCCGGACCTGCAGCAGCTGAACGAACTGCTGCACGCACGGGGGCTCTCCGGCGCGGTGCGGCTTGCGGGCATTGCGGCGGGCGATGACGCCGCCCTCACTGCCCGCTATGCCGAACGGCATTCCCTTTCCTATGCGCTGTTCCCGGACCCGGACCTGGCCCTGCACAGCCTTGTGGGTTCCCCTCCCGTTCCCACCTTTCTGGTTGTGGTCAGAGATAAAGCAGGAGCCCTGCGCCTGCTGATGCGTTACACAGGGTCCATCGAAAACGCCGCCCCGGCCTTTCTCCAGCGCGTTCTGGAAGCCGCCGGGCTTCCGGCGCTGTGAGGGGCACATGCAGAACAGGCATGACATACGCACCGGCGGACCGCCCGCCGCCACTGCACACGGCATTTCCCTTTCCGGCGATACGGCCCGGAACGAGGAGCGGGCGCGGGAATACCTTCTCTCGCATTGCTGGCCATCGCACCAGCGGTTCTGTCCGCGCTGCCGTGCACCCCGGCACTACACCCTTTCCGCAGGCCGCTACCGCTGCGCGGAATGCCGCTACACCTTTCAGGAACTCAGCGGCCGCTGGATAAACAACGGCAACCTTCCGCCCCTCACATGGCTGCGAATCGTGGACCTGTTCGCACGGGAAAAGAACGTGCACGAGCTGGCTTCCGAACTGGATCTTTCCTACAATGCGGCTTACAAGGCGGTCACCACCATCCGGTTCGCCATCATGGCTCACGCCATGGACGCAGCCCAGATGTTCGGGCCGGAAACGGGACTGGGCATCTATCTTAAAGGCAAAAAGCTCACCGGCATCCCGCGGGAATCTTCCCGCACCGCCATCCCCGTCTTCGGCATTCTGGAGCGTAACGGCTGGGTGTTCATCGACCTTGTTTCCGGCATCTCCGCAGAAACGGTGTTCCACTTCAACCACAGCTTCCACCTTGCCATGCACCGCAACGGGTACATAGTCCACACCAACCGCTACCGCCATTACGACACGCTGGTATTCTGCGGCGACGATTCGCTCCCCTACCAATACATCCGTCGCGGCGAAGTTCCGGAGCACACTGCTGAAGGCTCCTTCTGGGCCTTTGCAGAGCAGCGCCTCAAGCGCTTCAAGGGCGTTACTCCCCAGCGCTTTCCCCTCTACCTGAAAGAGCTGGAATTTCGCTACAACCATCCCTCCGGCGACATCTTCGACACGCTGGTCCGCTACCTGTGCGACCTTGTGCCGGAATACGACACCCCTGCCTCCTGACAGACCATATTCAAAGCCCGCTGCTGCATGCCGCCCCCTGCCGGGCCCTCTTTGCGCACCACCTGCCGCAGCCCTGAACAACCGGGACAGAGCGGGATAGAGCGGGACAGAGCGGTGCGCCCTCCCGCTTCAGTCCGCCCGTGAACGCCCTGCGAATAACAATATCTCACCGCAGCCAGCCTGCTTCCCCGTTCTCATCCGCCCTGCCTCTGCCCGCTTCTCCGGCAAACTCCGCATGTTTCAATCGAAAAAACGGAAAAACGACAGCCCTTGCCACCCGGCACCCGACTTTTTCTCCGATACATTGTTATTTTTTCCCTCTGCCCCCTTTCCCTGTTCCCTGCATTCGTCTATACCGGATAGTGGTAATCCGTCTTTCTGTTCAGACGGCCTCACCTAAAGGCAGGAAAACATGCAACAGGTTTCATCACCCGCACACAGCCTTGCGCTACCCTTTTCCGGTCTGGGCATAAGCCTTGCCCCGGTACGGCGGCGCGCTGCGCAGCTTTGCTGGAGGCGTGTGCTCCCCCGCCGGAAGGCACCGGGCTATTCCGGACGGAACATTACCGCTGTTCCCCCTTTTTATGGATTCAGGTTGCTCGTGGCATTGGGTCGCGAAATCAGGGGACGCTAACCATCTCCACGTCAGGAGGCAGAATGACAGTCTCACGCAGAAACTTTCTCAAACTCTCGGCAGGCGCGGCCACTGTTGCCGCGTTCGGCGGGCTGGGAGTAAGTCTGGCACCCGCCGTCGCCCGGGCGCAGCTGCTCAAGCTGAACTGGGCCAAACGCACAACCTCCATATGCTGTTACTGTGCCGTGGGATGCGGGCTCATCGTCTGCACGTCCAAAGACGGGCAGGGGCGCGCCATCAATATAGAAGGCGACCCGGACCATCCCGTTAACGCCGGCGCACTCTGCTCCAAGGGTGCCTCCATATGGCAGCTTGCCGAAAACGAGCGCCGCCTGAATTCCCCCCTTTACCGTGCGCCTTACAGCAACGAATGGAAGCCGGTCTCATGGGACTGGGCACTCACGGAAATCGCCAAACGGGTGAAGAAAACCCGCGACGCCTCTCTCATCGCCCGCGATGCCAAGGGCGCCACCGTGAACCGTCTGGAAACCATAGGCCACATAGGTTCCGCCGCGCTGGACAACGAAGAATGCTGGACCCTTCAGGCCGTCATGCGCGCACTGGGTCTCGTGTACATTGAGCATCAGGCCCGCATCTGCCACAGCTCCACCGTGAGCGCGCTGGCAGAAAGCTACGGACGCGGCGCCATGACCAACCACTGGAACGACATAGCTAACAGCGATGTGGTGCTGGTCATGGGCGGCAACGCGGCAGAATGCCACCCCATTTCCTTCAAATGGGTCACAGAGGCCATGAAGCGCGGCGCGCCCCTCATTCATGTGGACCCCCGCTACACCCGCACCTCCGCCAAGGCGGACATCTACGCCAAGCTGCGTGCCGGAACAGACATCGCCTTCCTTGGCGGCATGATGAAGTATATTCTGGATAACGAGCTGTATTTCAAGGAATACGTAGCCAATTACACCAACGCCGCCTTTGTGGTGGATTCCGGCTACTCCTTCCGCAGCGGCCTGTTCTCAGGCTTTAACGCCCGCGCGGAAAGCTACGACCAGACCAAATGGGCGTTCAAGAAAGACGCGGACGGCGTTCCCCTGCGCGACCCCACATTCAAGAACCCGCGCTGCGTACTGAACCTGATGCGCGAACACTACAAACGTTACACGGTGGAAGCCGTCTCCGCCACCACCGGCACTCCCAAAGCCGATATCCTTAAGGTGTACGAGACGTTCTGTGCCACCGGCAAGCCCGACAAGGCAGCCACCATCCTCTACGCCATGGGCTGGACACAGCACACCGTGGGCGTGCAGAACATACGCGCCATGTCCATGATCCAGCTCCTGCTGGGCAACATAGGCGTGGCAGGCGGCGGCGTGAACGCGCTGCGCGGCGAATCCAACGTGCAGGGCTCCACGGACAACAGCCTGCTGGCGCAGGACCTGCCCGGCTACATGGCCACTCCCGCCTCCCACTGGCAGACGCTGGAAGCCTACAACGCGGCAAACACCCCGGCCAGCAATGACCCCATGTCCGCCAACTGGTGGAGCAACAAGCCCAAGTATCTGGCCAGCCTGCTCAAGGCCATGTATCCCACCGCCAGCCTTGACGATGCCTACAACTGGCTGCCCAAACTGGACGGCGATACCAAGATCACGGAATACATGTGGCTCGGCCTGTGGGACAAGATATACAACGGCAAGCTCAACGGCCTGTTCGTGTGGGGGCAGAACCCCGCATGCGGCGGTGCCAACGCGGGCAAAAACCGCGAGGCCATGACCAAGCTGGACTGGATGGTTAACGTAAACATCTTTGATAACGAATCCGGCTCGTTCTGGCGCGGGCCGGGCATGCAGCCCGGCAAGATAAAAACGGAAGTCTTCATGCTGCCCTGCTGCGTCTCGGTGGAAAAGGAAGGCTCGGTGACCAACTCCGGCCGCTGGATGCAGTGGCGCTATGCCGGGCCCAGCCCGCGCCCCGGCACCAAGCCGGACGGCGACATCATGCTCCAACTCATGGAGAAGATAAAAGACCTCTACCGGGCAGAGGGCGGCGCGCTGCCGCACCCCGTGGTCAACCTGAACACCGTGGACTGGAAGAACCAGCACGGGGAATACGATGCGAACAAGGTGGCCCGCCTGATCAACGGCTACTTCCTCAAGGATGCTGAGGTGGGCGGCAGGAGCTTCAAGAAGGGCCAGCAGGTTCCGGGCTTCGCCTTCCTTACGGCAGACGGTTCCACCTGCTCCGGCAACTGGCTCTATACCGGCTCCTACACGGACGACGGCAACATGGCCGCCCGGCGCGACAGCACACAGACACCGGAACAGGCCGCCATTCAGCTGTATCCTAACTGGGCATGGGCATGGCCCGCCAACCGGCGCATACTGTACAACCGGGCCTCGGTAAACGCCGCAGGCGTTCCGTGGGACCCCAAGCGCGCCGTCATTCAGTGGACAGGCGACAAATGGGCAGGCGACGTGCCCGATGGCGGATGGAAACCCGGCGAGAAGCATCCTTTCATCATGACCCAGCACGGCCACGCACAGCTCTTCGGCCCAGGCAGGGTGGACGGGCCCTTCCCGGAACACTACGAACCCATGGAAGGCCCCATCAAGCGGCATCCCTTCTCGGGCCAGCTGCACAACCCCGTGGCCTACCAGATCCATTCGGAAGAAAAGGCCGTGGCCGATCCGCGCTATCCCATCGTGTGCACCACCTACCGCATGACGGAACACTGGCAGACCGGCCTGATGACCCGCCATGTGGGCTGGCTGGTAGAAGCGGAACCGCAGCTCTTCTGCGAAATGAGTGAGGAGCTGGCGGCTGAAAAGAGCATAGCCAACGGAGAAAAAATCCGCGTGTACAGCCTGCGCGGCGAGGTGGAGGCGGTGGCCATGGTCACCAAGCGCATCCAGCCCTATATCGTGCAGGGCAAAACCGTGCATCTGGTGGGGCTGCCGTGGCAGTTCGGCTGGCACACCCCCGTGGACGGAGGCGATTCCGCCAACCTGCTCAGCCCCTCCGTGGGCGACCCCAATACCGGCATACCGGAAACTAAGGCCTTCATGGTTAACGTCATGAAGATAGAGGGAGCATAATCCATGGCCAAGAAATTCTTTGTCGACCTCACCCGCTGCACCGCCTGCCGGGGCTGTCAGGTAGCCTGCAAGCAATGGAAAAAGCTGCCCGCGGAAAAAACCGTCAACACCGGTTCGCACCAGAATCCCCCGGACCTGAGCCACGAGACCATCCGGCTGGTGCGCTTCACCGAGGTGGTGCACGACGGCAAACTGGACTGGCTGTTCTTCCCGGAACAGTGCCGGCACTGTGTGGTGCCCCCCTGCAAGGGCATGGGCGATCTGGACGATCCCACCGCCATATTGCAGGACCCCATGACAGGAGCCGTGCTCTACACCGACAAAACACGCGGGCTGGATTATGAAGGCGTCCGTGCCGCCTGCCCGTATGATATTCCGCGTCAGGACCCGGAAACCAAGCTCATCACCAAGTGCGACATGTGCATAGACCGCGTGCAGAACGACATGAAGCCCGCCTGCGTGCACACCTGCCCCACGGGCACCATGAACTTTGGCGAAGAGGACGAGATGATGGAACTGGCACAGGCCCGGCTCGCGGAAGTGCAGAAGAAATACCCCACCGCCGTGCTGGGCAACCCCCACGACGTGCGCGTGGTATACCTCTTCCACCACGACCCGCTCACCTTCTTTGACCGCGCCGTGGTGGACATGACCCCGCGCCTGATGAACCGCAAACAAATGTTCGCGCGCATCATGGGCAAGCAGCGGGCATAACCCCCCTCCGCAACAGAAAAACGGGCCGCAGGCGTCACTCGCCTGCGGCCCTCTGTATTGATGATAACGCGTTCTTGAGATGTCGCCTGCTCAGGCGGGCAGGAAACCGTGCCCGCTCTGCCCTCTGCATCCGTCAGGCTCAGCGAATCGCCAGCGGCTGAAGACGCACCCCGCATTCCGCCCCCGCATCAGCAAGGGAAATTCCTTGTATGCCTTCAGGCTCGGCTGTACGGGGAATGTATTTTTCGAAAAAGCAGGGTTCGTCAGCTCCCTGACGGGTCGGATGCGCTGTGCCCGAAATCGATGAGATCGGCGCGGTCCTTCCCGCTCAGCTCAAAGACCCGGTCACGCATTTTCAACAGCACCTCGTGCGCCTTAATCAGGTCCGCTTCGTCAATATCCGCGTACAGGCTCTCTTCCACTTCGCAGCAGATGACGAACATCTTGTCCAGCAGCGGGTCCGCCTTGGCACACAGTTCCACCAGGTTTACCCGCCTGTCCTGTTCAGAGGGCGTGCGGCGCACCAGACCGTCCTCTTCCAGCCTGTCCAGCATGCGGACAAGGGTGGGGCCTTCTATGCCCAGCAAGTTCGCCAGCCGTTTCTGCGAGATAGGCTCCGCCAGTTCCTGCAAGGCCCACAGCACAATCCAGCGGGCATTGCTCACCCCGTGTTCCTTGAACTTCGCATCAAACAGCGAGCGCAGTTCGCGCGAAATTTCCGAGATGGTAAGCCCCAGCTTGCTTTTGCCGTAGCGGGGGCGGAACCTCTGCCTTCTCATCTGTGCACAGTCTTTCATGGCTTGCTCCTGAACTGGATATATCGAAACCTGACGCTCCTGAAAAGCGCAGTGCCGCCCCCGCTCCCGGAGGGAAGGGGGCGGCAGACGCGGTTACGCATGGTGTTCATCATTGTGCGCGGGCGCGGGCAGTGCCGCCTCTTCCGCGATTCGGCCCTTTTCCTCGTGGCGCGCCTTGCCGCTGGTAAGCAGCGAAACGCCCCTGAAAAACGCGGGAATGAAGAAGGTGGCAATAAAGGTCGCCGCCAGCATCCCGCCGATAACACTGGTTCCTATGGAATGACGGCTGTTGGCACCCGCTCCGGAACTGATAGCCAGCGGAACCACGCCCAGAATGAACGCCAGCGATGTCATGATAATGGGCCTGAAGCGCAGCCGTGCCGCCTCTGCCGCCGCCTCCATGTAGCTTTTGCCCGCACGGTGCAACTGTACGGCAAACTCCACGATGAGGATGGCGTTCTTGGAAGCCAGCCCTATGAGCGTGATCAGCGCAATCTGAAAATACACGTCATTGGAAAGCCCGCGCATCCAGTTGGCCGATATGGCGCCGAACAGGGCAAAAGGCACCACCAGAATGACGGAGAGAGGCAGGCTCCAGCTTTCGTACTGTGCCGCGAGGATGAGAAACACCATCAGCAGCCCCAGCACAAAGACCATGAACGAGGTACCGCCTGTGGCCTGTTCCTGATAGGCAGAACCGGTCCACGCCAGCACATAGTCATCGGGCAGGTTGTCGCGCACCAGTTCCTGCATGGCCGCAAGAGCCTGACCGGAACTGTAGCCGGGAGCCGGCTCGCCCACCAGCTTGGCGGCGGGGAAGACGTTAAACCGCTCCACCACTTCCGGCCCCGTGGTCTGCCGCACCGTTACCAGCGCAAGCAGGGGAACCATTTCCCCGGTGTCCGACCGTACGAACACCTTGCTCAGGTCATCAGGCTTGCTCCGGTACTCCCCTTCCGACTGCACCTGCACGCGGAAGGTACGCCCCAGTTTGTTGAAGTCGTTCACGTACATGGTGCCGAAGGTGGCCTGCATGGTCTGGAATACTCGGCTCACCGGCACCCCCATGGCCTTGGCCTTTTCACGGTCAAGCTGCACGTCCAGCTGGGGGGAACGGGTACTGTACGTGGTGCTCACGCGCCCCAGTTCAGGCCGTCCGGCAGCCGCCGCCACAAGGGCGTCCGTCTGCCTGCCCAGTTCTTCCAGACTGCCGCCGCCCCTGCTTTGCAGATACCCTTCAAATCCGCCCGTGTTGCTCATGCCGGATATGGGCGGCATGTTAAAGGCGATGATAAACCCGTCCAGTATGCCCATGCCACGGCCGAACACCTGCTTCACGATGTCGAAGGAAGAATCTCCCTCGCCCTTGCGCTCGCTCCACGGCTTAAGGGTAACAAAGCTGGTGCCCACGTTGCTCTTGTTGGTACCGGAAATCAGGTCCAGCCCGGTCAGGCTTATGGTGTCCCTGACGGCGGGAATGGAGCCGGTAATATCGTCCAGTTGCTTCATGGTGGCCTCTGTGCGGGAAAGGGAAGCCCCGTCCGGCAGCATGGCCACGGCTATGAGGTTGCCCTTGTCTTCGTTGGGCACAAGCTGCGAAGGCACGGTCTGAAACAGCGACCACGTGCAGGCAATAATAACCCCGAACAGGGCAAGTGCCAGAGAAGAACGGCGCAGCAGCAGGCGCACTCCGGCGGTATACCGGTCGGTAAGCCTGTCGAAAAACCGGTTAAAGGCCTGCAGCGGCGCAATCGGGGTGGGGTGCCCCGGCTTGAGCAGCAGCGCGCACAGGGCGGGCGTGAGCGTAAGCGCCACAATACCGGAGATGATAACCGAAACGGCAATGGTCACCGCAAACTGCTTGTACATCTCCCCGGCAAGCCCGCCCATAAAGGCGACAGGAATGAACACCGAGCAGAGCACCAGCACAATGGCCACCACCGCGCCGGAAACCTCGTTCATGGCCTTTATGGTGGCTTCCATGGGCGGCAGGTGCTCCGTGGTCATTATGCGTTCCACGTTTTCAATAACCACAATGGCGTCATCCACCACTATGCCTATGGCCAGCACAAGGCCGAACAGTGTGAGCGTGTTAATGGAAAAGCCCAGCAGATACATGCCCGCAAAGGTGCCGATAACGGAAACAGGCACCGCAAGGCATGGAATAATCGTGGCCCGCCAGTTCTGCAAAAACAGGAAGATAATGGCAAAAACCAATATAAACGCCTCAAACAGGGTATGCGTCACCTCTTCCACGGATATGCGCACAAAGGTCGTTGTGTCGTAGGGAATGGAATAGGTTATGCCGTCCGGGAACCTGCCCTGCAATTCCTGCATCTTGGCAACAACCCGGTCGCCCACCTCCAGCGCGTTGGCACCGGGGGAAAGATAAATGCCCATGGCCACGGCGGGCAGGCCGGACCTTTTGGCCTTCAGCGAATAGCTCTGCGCACCCAGTTCCAGCCGCGCCACGTCCTTCAGGCGCAGAATGGTTCCATCCTGATTGGCGCGCAGGATGATGTTGCCGAACTGCTCCACGTCCGTCATACGGCCCTGCGTGGTCAGGGTGTAGCTCAGCTCCACCGGCTCCGGCAGGGGATTACGGCCAATGGCTCCGGCAGCGAACTGCGCGTTCTGCTCCTCAATGGCGGCGGCAATATCCGCCGGGGTCAGTTCCAGTTGCGCCAGCCGGTCGGGCCTCAGCCACACGCGCATGGAATAGTCCTGCGCGCCGAACACGGCGGCGTCACCCACGCCGGGCAGACGCTTCAGCTCGTCGATAATGTTCACCAGCGCATAGTTGCTCATGTACACGGGGTCATAGCGCCCGTCATCGGACGTGAGCATGACCACCTGCAGCAGGCTGGAAGACTTCTTGCTCACCGTCACGCCCATGGCGCGCACTTCGGCAGGCAGCGAGGCAAGCGCGGCCTGCACACGGTTGTTCACGTTAATGGTGTTCTGGTCAGCGTCCGAGCCCACCTCAAAAGTAACGGTAAGAGAAAGCGTGCCGTCGCCGGAGTTCACCGAACGCATGTACAGCATGTTTTCCACACCGTTAATCTTCTGCTCCAGCGGCGCGGCCACGGTCTGGGCAATAACTTCGGCACTGGCACCGGAATATGTGGCAGAAACGCTCACTTCCGGCGGAACGATTTCAGGAAATTCCGCCACAGGCAGAATACGCATGGAAAGCAGGCCCGCCAGCACAATGATCAGCGAGACCACGGTGGCAAAGACCGGCCGGGTTATGAAAAAGCGGGAAAACATCAGTTCACGCCCCCGTTACCGGCAGACTGTTCCTTGCCGGCGGCCACGGGCTTGCCTTCCCCGCCCGCTTCAGGTTCCGGTATCACGGATACGGCCCCACCGGGGCGCACCTTCATGATGCCGTCCACCACAATACGCTGGCCCGCCTCAAGCCCGGATTCCACCACCAGACCGCCGGTAACGCCCTGCCCCAGAGTCACGGGCCGCAGTTCGGCCACGTCGCCCTCGCCAATCACGTACACCATGGGCCCGTTCTGGCTGAACAGCACCGCGCGTTCCGGAATGACAATGGCGTCTTTCATCAGCGCGCCATCCAGCAGCACCCGAACAAACTCGCCGGGCAGCACCTGCGCCTTAACGTTGGAAATTTCCGCACGGGCGCGGATGGACCCGGTGGAAGGGTCCACATAACGATCCTCAAAGGTCAGCCTTCCCGCCTGTTCAAAGACAGAACCGTCCGCCAGTTTCAGGCGCACGGAATAGCCTTCGGCGGGCACAACCACCTTGCCTTCCTGCGCCTGACGGCGCACCTGCATGGATTCCGTGCCGGGAATGGCAAAGTTCACGTACAGCGGGTCCAGCTGGGTAATGGTTGTCAGCAGGCTGCCTGCGCTGTCCGTGGTAATCAGGCTGCCTTCGGAACGCACTTCCTGACTGGTTATGCCGGAAATGGGCGCGCGCACCTGTGTGTAGCCAAGGTCCAGCTGTTCGGACTGCATCTTGGCTTCCGCAGCTGCCACATTGGCTTTGGCGGAGTCGTAGGCGGCAAAGGCATCATCGCGTTCCTTGGCGCTTACCACACCCTTGGCAAACAGGTCGCTTATGCGGTTATGCTCCAGCCGGGTCTGTTCCAGCTTGGCACGCAGGGCCGCAAGCTCGCCGCCTGTCTGGGCGGAAGATGCCCGGTATTTTTCGGGATCGATGAGAAACAGCACATCGCCTTCGCGCACAAAGGCCCCTTCACGATAGGTCCGCTTGAGCAGCAGTCCCTGAACACGGGCCCTTACCTCCACCGACCGGGAACCTTCCGTCTGGCCCACATACTCATAGCGCAGGGGAACATCCTTCCGCTCCAGCACGGCGGCGCGCACGGGCGCGGGCGGCGGTCCCTGCAACTGCGCACCGGCTTTTTCCTCGCCGCAACCGGCAAGAGAGAACGCGGAAACAAGGGTTGCGCCCAGCAAAACACCCTTCAAAATTCTATTCATTCCAAGCATGTATGCAAACCTCTCAAAGCCTTTCGGCGAAATGTGTTTGAAACAATAATTAGCATGCTAATGATTGCTCGAGACATATGCTACAGCCGCCCGCCTCTGTCAACACCGTCTCTCAAAAAAATCGCCGCCCGCAGGCAGGCAATGACCGATTCTTCGCCCTTGCTGTGCCAAACCTTGATTAAGATCTACAGAGCACGCCGCAACAATCTAAAATGTAAGTATATTTTATTGCACATAGTGCCAACTCAAAGAGAAGCCGCCATTCTTTGTCCACACTCTCCCAATCAGGTATTCAGCAAACATATAAAAAGCCTCTTTCCGTATCGATGAATGTTCAACGCATTCGGAAAAGGCAGAGGTAGACGGTATGGGCCACGCAGATCGTCCCGCGCTTGCCGGGGCAACAGGTCTCCCCTTTTCCGGACTCGGACACGACCTTGCTCCATGCACGGAGCGGGCAAGCGTTATGGCGCTTGTTCCCGCACGGCGCAGGGTTGTACCGCATCCACACGCCCGGACACCGTTCGGACGCGCGGAGTCGTTGCCGGCGGTTTCCGGGTATGAACTTCTCGTGACGCTTGGTCGCGAGATTCGGGGAAGGTAGATCCGCAACAATTCTAAGGAGGCAGAATGTCAGTCTCTCGCAGACAATTTCTCAAGCTTTCGGCCGGAGCCGCCACAGCCACCGCCTTCGGCGGGCTGGGCCTGAGCCTTAAGCCCACCGAAGCCCGGGCGCAGCTGCTCAAGCTGAACTGGGCCAAGCAGACAACGTCCGTCTGTTGTTACTGTTCCGTCGGGTGCGGCCTTCTGGTGCACACGGCTAAAGACGGTCAGGGGCGCGCCATAAACGTGGAAGGCGATCCGGACCATCCCATCAACGAAGGCGCACTCTGCGCCAAGGGCGCTTCCATCTGGCAGCTTGCAGAAAATGACAAGCGCATTTCCACCCCCCTGTACCGCGCCCCTTACAGTGATAAGTGGACCCCCGTTTCATGGGAATGGGCATACGAGCAGATCGCCAAGCGGGTGAAAAAAACCCGTGACGAGGCATTTTTCCTGAAGAACGACAAAGGCGAAGTCATCAACCGTACGGACGCCATGGCCTCCGTAGGCTCCGCCGCAATGGATAACGAGGAATGCTGGATATATCAGGCATTTCTCAGAAGCCTCGGCCTGGTGTACATAGAGCACCAGGCGCGGATCTGACACAGCGCAACTGTAGCGGCTCTGGCAGAGTCGTTCGGACGCGGCGCGATGACCAACCACTGGATCGACCTCAAGAACAGTGATTGCATTCTGATAATGGGCAGCAACGCTGCCGAAAACCATCCCATCTCCTTCAAGTGGGTGCTCAAGGCAAAGGATGCGGGCGCAACCCTCATCCATGTAGACCCCCGCTACACCCGCACATCCACCAAGTGTGATATTTACGCCCCCATCCGTTCCGGGGCGGACATCCCCTTCCTTGGCGGCATGATCAAGTACATTCTGGATAACGAACTGTTCTTCAGGGAGTACATGATCAACTACACCAACGCTTCGTTCATCGTGGGCAAGGACTACTCCTTCCGTAACGGCCTGTTCTCCGGGTTCAACCCCGCCACGTCTTCCTACGACAAGACCAAATGGAAGTACGAAACCGATGAGAACGGCGTTCCGAAGAAAGACGCCACCCTCAAGAACCCGCGCTGCGTGTACAACCTGATGAAGGAACACTACAAGCGTTACACGCTGGACAAGGTATCCTCCATCACCGGCACCCCCAAGGAAGACCTGCTCAAGGTCTACAAGGCCTATGCCGCCACGGGCAAGCAGGACAAGGCAGGCACCATCATGTACGCCATGGGCTGGACCCAGCACTCCGTGGGCGTGCAGAACATCCGCGCCATGGCCATCATCCAGCTGCTGCTGGGCAACATCGGCGTGGCAGGCGGCGGCGTGAACGCCCTGCGCGGCGAAGCCAACGTGCAGGGTTCCACAGACCAGGCGCTGCTGGCGCACATCATTCCCGGCTATCTGGGTGTGCCCACCTCCAAGTGGCCCACCCTTGCGGACTACAACAAAAACAATACTCCCGTCAGCAAGGACCCCCTGTCCGCCAACTGGTGGGGCAACAAGCCCAAGTACGTTGCCAGCCTGCTCAAGGCCCTGTATCCCGCGGCAACGCTGGAAGACGCCTATAAATGGCTGCCCAAGCTGGACGCGCACAAGCCCGTTACCCAGTACTTCTGGATGGGCATGTTCGACAAAATGCTGAAGGGCCAGTTCAAGGGCTTCTTCGCATGGGGCCAAAACCCCGCGTGCAGCGGTGCCAACGCCAACAAGACCCGCGAGGCCATGGGCCAGCTGGACTGGATGGTAAACGTCAACATCTTTGACAACGAAACCGGCTCCTTCTGGAAGGGACCGGGCATGGACCCTGCCAAGATTAAGACGGAAGTCTTCTTCCTGCCCTGCGCAGTCGCCATAGAAAAGGAAGGCTCCATCTCCAACTCCGGCCGCCTGATGCAATGGCGCTATGTTGGGCCCAAGCCGTACGCAGAGACCAAGCCTGACGGCGACATCATCCTTGAACTGGCCGAAAAGATTCGTGAACTCTACCGCATAGAAGGCGGCGCGTTCCCGCATCCGGTCATGGCTCTCAACACGGCGGACTGGCAGGACCATCACGGCCATTTCGATCCGCACCGTGTGGCCAAGCTCATCAACGGTTACTTCCTCAAAGATGCCGAGGTAAACGGAAAGACCTTCACCAAGGGCCAGCAGGTTCCCAGCTTCGCCTTCCTCACGGACGACGGCTCCACCTGCAGCGGCAACTGGATATACAGCGGTTCCTACACGGACAACGGCAACATGGCTGCCCGCCGCGACAAAAACCAGACCGAGGCGCAGGCCAAGATAGGCCTGTACCCCAACTGGTCGTGGACATGGCCCGTAAACCGCCGCATCCTGTACAACCGCGCGTCGGTAACACCGGAAGGCAAGCCCTACGCCCCTGCAAAGTCCGTCATCGAATGGGACGGCGAAAAGTGGGTGGGCGACGTGCCGGACGGCGGCTGGAAGCCCGGCGAGAAGAACCCCTTCATCATGGTGGCCCACGGCTACGGTCAGCTCTACGGCCCCGGCCGTGAAGAAGGTCCGTTCCCGGAACACTATGAACCGCTGGAATGCCCGGTCAAGGACAACCCCTTCTCCGGTCAGCTGCATAACCCCACGGCCTTCAAGATCGCAGGCGATGAGCACGCCGTGTGCGACCCGCGCTTCCCGTTCATCGGCACCACCTACCGCGTGACCGAGCACTGGCAGACGGGCCACATGACCCGCAACACGCCTTGGCTGCTGGAAACAGAACCGCAGCTCTTCTGCGAAATAAGCGAAGAACTGGCCAAACTGCGCGGCATAGAAAACGGCGAACTGGTCAAGGTCGCCAGCCTGCGCGGCGAACTGGACTGCGTTGCCATTGTCACCAAGCGCATCAAACCGTTCAAGGTGCTGGGCAGCGAAGTTCATATGGTCGGCCTGCCCTGGCATTACGGCTGGACCACCCCCAAGAACGGCGGAGATTCCGCCAACCTCCTCACCCCCTCCGTGGGCGACCCCAACACCGGTATACCGGAGAGCAAGGCGTTCATGGTTAACGTGAGAAAGAAGCAGGGAGCGTAAGCCATGGCTAAGAAGTTCTTTGTAGACCTTACCCGTTGCACGGCTTGCCGCGGCTGCCAGATAGCCTGCAAACAATGGAAAAAGCTGCCTGCGGAGGAAACAGTCAACTGGGGTTCGCACCAGAACCCGCGCGACCTTTCCTTCACCACCCTTAAACTGGTCCGCTTCACCGAAGTGGTGATGAAGGGCAAAGTGGACTGGCTGTTCTTCCCGGAACAGTGTCGCCACTGCACCGAACCGCCCTGCATGTATCAGGCGCAGATAGACGATGAACGCGCCGTCATTCAGGATGAGCTTACCGGTGCTGTCATCTTCACCGAATACACCAAGCTGGTGGACGGCGAAGGTGTGCGCACGGCATGCCCCTACGACATCCCGCGCGTGGACCCCGAAACCAAACTCATCTCCAAATGCGACATGTGTCTGGACAGAGTGCAGAACGGCAAAAAGCCTGCCTGCGTCCTCTCCTGCCCCACGGGCACCATGAGCTTTGGCGATGAAGATGAAATGATGGCCCTTGCGGAAGAACGTCTTGCCGCGGTCAAGAAGCAGTATCCCAACGCGGTGCTGGGCAACCCCCACGATACCCGCGTGGTCTACCTCTTCCAGCAGAACCCGGTGGACTACTTCGAAAAGGCTGTGGCGGACGCAAGCCCGCAACTCATGAACCGCAAGCAGATGTTTGCGCGCATCATGGGCAGAAGCGACATGAAACGCAGTTAAAAACACCTCTCCGGCGGGCTTACTCCCGCAGGTCCGCCGGAACAGGTGTTTTTTGCAACGTATCGACAGCGGTCTCACAGCGCACGGTACGTTTCCCGCGGCGCGCGGAAAGGGCATCCGCGCGCCGCACCCCAAAATTTCATCCCTGCCCGTCTTTACTGCATCCCTCACTCACGATGCAGGAACCTCCGTCGAGAAATCCCGGAGACCCCATCCCTGCCGCCTGCGTTCACACCCGACGCAGGCGGCCCTTTTTTTGTGCCAAAACGTGCGCAACACACATCGCCAAATCAGTCAAACAAATGGAATGGATAGAAATCCACAATACCCAATGTGTCAGACATGCTACAAGGCACGTTCGGTTGCCCCACTCTCCTCCAGAAGATAATCACCTAACATGCTATATTTATTCCTGTCGCTCCCCTGCGCAGGAAACGGTGTGAGGAGTGGATGATGGACAGATTGTTACAAGGCACAACGCTACAGGCGTTTACTCTCCCCTTTTCCGGACTCGGACACGACCTTGCTCCCTGCGAAGAGCGGGCAGGCGTTATGGCGCTTGCTCCCGTGCAGCGCAGGGCCAAACCGCACTCTCCCGCCCGGACTCCGTTCGGACGGGTGGAATCGTTGCCGGCGGTTTCCGGGTATGGGCTTCTTGTGACGCTTGGTCGCGAGATTCGGGGAAGGTAGACCCGCAACAATTCTAAGGAGGCAGAATGTCAGTCTCTCGCAGGCAATTTCTCAAACTTTCAGCCGGAGCGGTCACGGTCAGCGCCTTTGGCGGGCTGGGGCTGAGTCTTAAGCCCACCGCAGCACGGGCGCAGCTGCTCAAGCTGAACTGGGCCAAGCAGACAACATCCGTCTGTTGCTACTGTGCGGTCGGGTGCGGTCTTCTGGTGCACACGGCTAAAGACGGTCAGGGGCGCGCCATAAACGTGGAAGGCGATCCGGACCATCCCATTAACGAAGGCGCACTGTGTGCCAAGGGCGCATCCATCTGGCAGCTTGCAGAAAACGATAAACGCCCCGCCACCCCCCTGTACCGCGCGCCCTACAGCAATGAATGGACTCCCGTTTCATGGGAATGGGCCTACGAGCAGATCGCCAAACGGGTGAAGAAAACCCGTGACGAGGCCTTCTTCCTGAAGAACGACAAAGGTGAAGTCATCAACCGCACGGACGCCATCGCTTCCGTAGGCTCCGCCGCAATGGATAACGAGGAATGCTGGATATACCAGACCTTCCTCAGAAGCCTCGGCCTCGTGTACGTGGAACATCAGGCACGGCTTTGCCACAGTTCCACCGTTGCCGCACTGGCAGAATCGTTCGGGCGCGGTGCCATGACCAACCACTGGATCGACCTTAAGAACAGTGACTGTATCTTGGTCATGGGCAGCAACGCTGCGGAAAACCACCCCATCTCCTTCAAGTGGGTGCTCCGCGCCAAGGATAAGGGAGCAACGGTCATCCACGTAGACCCCCGCTTTACCCGCACATCCACCAAGTGTGATATCTACGCCCCGCTCCGTTCCGGCACAGACATTGCCTTCCTTGGCGGCATGATCAAGTACATCCTTGATAACAACCTTATTTTTAAGGAATATGTTGTCAACAATACAAACGCTGCTTTCGTGGTGGGCAAGGGCTATTCCTTCCGCAACGGCCTGTTCTCCGGGTTTGATCCCAAAACGGCCACCTACGACAAATCCACCTGGGCCTACGAGATGGATGAAAACGGCGTTCCCAAGCGTGATGTCACGCTCAAGAACCCGCGTTGCGTGTACAACCTGATGAAGGAACACTACAAGCGCTACACGCTGGATAGGGTTTCCTCCACCACCGGCACTCCCAAGGAAGACCTGCTCAAGGTCTACAAGGCCTACGCCGCCACGGGCAAGCAGGATAAAGCGGGCACCATCATGTACGCCATGGGCTGGACGCAGCACACGGTGGGCGTGCAGAACATCCGTACCATGTCCATCATCCAGCTGCTGCTGGGCAACATCGGCGTTGCGGGCGGCGGCGTAAATGCCATGCGCGGCGAATCAAACGTGCAGGGATCCACGGACCAGGCGCTGCTGGCGCACATCATCCCCGGCTATCTGGCCGTGCCCAACTCCAAGTGGCCCACCCTTGCAGACTACAACAAGAATAACACCCCCGTCAGCAAGGACCCCATGTCCGCCAACTGGTGGGGCAACAAACCCAAATACCTCGCCAGTCTGCTTAAAGCCATGTATCCCTCGTCCACGCTGGATGAAGCATACAACTGGCTGCCCAAGGTAGACGCCCACAAGCCCATAACCGACTACTTCTGGCTGGGCATGTTCGACAAAATGCTGAAGGGCCAGTTCAAAGGCTTCTTCGCATGGGGACAGAACCCCGCGTGCGGCGGTGCCAACGCCAACAGAACCCGCGAGTCTATGGGGCAGCTGGACTGGATGGTAAACGTCAACATCTTCGAAAACGAGACAGGCTCCTTCTGGAAGGGGCCGGGCATGGACCCCGCCAAGATCAAGACAGAGGTCTTCTTCCTGCCCTGTGCCGTTTCCGTTGAGAAGGAAGGTTCCATCACCAACTCGGGCCGCTGGATGCAGTGGCGCTACGAAGGTCCCAAGCCGTATGCGGATACCAAGCCCGATGGCGACATCATCCTTGGACTGATGGAAAAAATCCGCGAACTCTACCGCATTGAAGGCGGCGCGTTCCCCCATCCCATTCTGGGAGTGAACACGGCGGACTGGCAGAACCACCACGGGCACTTCGACCCGCACAAAGCTGCCAAGCTCATCAACGGCTACTTCCTCAAAGATACAGAGGTAAACGGCAAGTCCTTCAAGAAGGGACAACAGGTTCCGGCCTTTGCTTTCCTCACGGACGATGGTTCCACCTGTGCGGGGAACTGGCTCTACACCGGCTCGTACACGGATAACGGCAACATGGCTGCCCGCCGCGACAAAACCCAGACAGAGATGCAGGCAAACATAGGCCTGTACCCCAACTGGTCTTGGTGCTGGCCGGTAAACCGCCGCATCCTCTACAACCGCGCTTCGTGCGATGCTACCGGCAAGCCTTACGCACCGCAGAAAACCGTGGTGCAGTGGGTAGATGGTAAATGGGAGGGTGACGTTCCCGATGGACCATGGGATCCCGGCACCAGACACCCGTTCATCATGCAGCAGCACGGGTTCGGCCATGTTTTCGGCCCCGGCAGACAGGAAGGACCGTTCCCGGAACACTACGAACCCATGGAATGCCCCATTAAGGATAACCCCTTCTCCGGGCAGCTGAACAACCCCACGGCCTTCAAGATAGCAGGCGACGAGCACGCCGTGTGCGACCCGCGCTTCCCGTTCGTGGGCACCACCTACCGTCTTACCGAACACTGGCAGACTGGTCTTATGACCCGCTTCCAAGGCTGGCTCATTGAGGCCGAACCACAGATGTTCTGCGAAATAAGTGAAGAACTGGCTAAGCTACGCGGCATCGTCGGTGGCGAGATGGTCACCGTAACCAGCCTGCGAGGCGAAGTGGACTGCGTAGCCATCGTCACCAAGCGCATCAAGCCGTTCAAGGTGCAGGGCAACACCGTGCATATGATCGGCATGCCTTGGCACTATGGCTGGGTAGAACCTAAAAACGGCGGAGATTCCGCCAACCTCCTCACCCCCTCCGTGGGCGACCCCAACACCGGCATACCGGAGAGCAAGGCGTTCATGGTCAATGTCAGAAAGAAGCAGGGAGCGTAAGCCATGGCCAAGAAGTTCTTTATAGACCTTACCCGTTGCACGGCTTGCCGCGGCTGTCAGATAGCCTGCAAACAATGGAAAAAGCTGCCCGCAGAGCAAACGGTCAACTGGGGTTCGCATCAGAACCCGCGCGACCTCTCCTTCACTACCCTTAAACTGGTCCGTTTCACCGAGGTGGTGGTGAAAGGCAAGGTGGACTGGCTGTTCTTCCCGGAACAGTGCCGCCACTGCACCGAACCGCCCTGCATGTATCAGGCGCAGATAGACGATGAACGCGCCGTCATTCAGGACGAGCTTACCGGTGCCGTCATCTTCACCGAATACACCAAGCTGGTGGACGGCGAAGGTGTGCGCACGGCATGTCCCTACGACATTCCGCGCGTGGACCCCGAAACAAAGCTCATCTCCAAATGCGACATGTGTCTGGACAGGGTGCAGAACGGCAAAAAGCCTGCCTGCGTCCTCTCCTGCCCCACGGGCACCATGAGCTTTGGCGATGAAGATGAAATGATGGCCCTTGCGGAAGAACGTCTTGCCGCGGTCAAGAAGCAGTATCCCAACGCGGTGCTGGGCAACCCCCACGATACCCGCGTGGTCTACCTCTTCCAGCAGAACCCGGTGGACTACTTCGAAAAGGCTGTGGCGGACGCAAGCCCGCAACTCATGAACCGCAAGCAGATGTTTGCGCGCATCATGGGCAGAAGCGACATGAAACGCAGTTAAAAACACCTCTCCGGCGGGCTTACTCCCGCAGGTCCGCCGGAACAGGTGTTTTTTGCAACGTATCGACAGCGGTCTCACAGTGCGCGGTACGTTTCCCGCGGCGCACGGAAAGGGCATCCGTGCGCCGCACCTAAAATTTATATCTGCCCGTCTTTACTGCATCTCTCACCCACGATGCAGGAACCTCCGTTGAGAAATCTCGGAGACCCCATCCCTGCCGCCTGCGTTCACACCCGACGCAGGCGGCTCCTTTTTGTACCAAAACCTTCCGCTCCAATCCCTGCGGGAAACACCCGCAGCCCCTTTCCTTCCGGCAGCAATCAATGATACGCTAAAGGGCGAACAACCACAGGAGAATCCCCATGCAAGCTGTCAGCATAGTCGGCTACAAGAAATCAGGCAAAACCACACTCACCGCCAAGCTCGCGGATGCGCTTGAAGCGCGCGGCAAGCGGGTTGCCATTGCCAAATTCACCCACCACGGACTGGACAAGGAAGGTACGGACACAGCCACCTTCGCGGGCCAAAACCGCACTGTCATCGGCCTCGGCCCGGAAGAGGCAGCCGTGTTCTGGGGCGAAAAGAAGTACCTCATAGACCTCCTGCCGCTGGTGCAGGCAGATATCCTGCTGGTAGAGGGCGGCAAAGACCTCACGTGGCTGCCGCGCATCCTCTGCCTTAATTCCGCATCAGAGGCGGAAGACCTGGACCGGGGCCTCGCGCTGGCAACCTACGGGGATGTGGCCGCCCCCTACCTCAAATCCTACCGAGAGGAAACGCTGGAAAAACTGGCCGCGCTGGTGGAAGAACGCGCCTTCATGCTGCCGGGGCTGGACTGCGGCGCATGCGATGCCGAAGACTGTGCCGCCATCGCCCGCCGCATCGTCAAGGGCAAAGGCTCCCCAGCCGACTGCAAAAGCGTGGACGACCACGGATTCCACATCACGGTCAACGGCTCCCCCATAGGGCTGAACCCCTTTGTGGCCCGCATCGTCCGCTCCAGCATTCAGGGCATGCTCAAAGAGCTGAAAGGCTACTCCCCCGGCGAAGTCACCATCACCTTCAAAGACTGATCCCCCTGCCGAAAACCAGAACCGGCGCGCAGCACATGGCTGCGCGCCGGTTGCGTCATCCCGGATGAATTACATCGCTCCGCCCCTGCCGGAAACTCAGGCCGCCCTGCGGGCAACCAGCTCGTCTATCTCCAGCGGCTCGCTTGCGGCATCGTTACGCACAAGCCCTATGGCATCCTTGGCGCACTGGAAACGACACACACCGCAGCCCATGCAGGCTTCCGCGTCCACCACGGCCAGACCATCTTGCAGGGAGATAGCGGAAAACTGGCATTTCTTCGCACACTTGCCGCACCCTACGCAGGCATCGGCGTCAACCACCGCCAGATAGCCGGAAGCCTCTAGCATGGGCACCCCGCTAAAGTGCGCCTTCATGGCCCCGCAGCAGCACGCGCAGCAGTTGCATATGGCGTAGTACCGGCCCAGCATGGCTTCCTTGAAAAACGCATGAGAGACGTGCCCGCGCCTGTTGCTGGCCTCCACTATGCCCACCGCCTCCTCAGGCGAAACACGGCGGGCGTTGTTGGCGTGGTGCAGTTCCAGAAAGGACACAAACGGCTCGCCCACGATAAGGCACACGTCCAGCGGCAGACAGGGGTTATCGCTGTTCACCCGGCAGGGGCAGTCGAACACGGCAATATGGTCCGGATTGCGCAGGATAATATCCTTGGCCATGCTGTAGGGCAGCACCTTTTCCAGATCGGGCAGCGCTATCTCTCGGTTCACGCGTATGAGCTTGCGGGTAGACTCGGTACGCAGCGTCTTGCCGTGGTAGGTGTCTGCAAACCCTCCGGTTCCCTTAGGCCGGGCAAAAGCTCCGGGCTTCCACAGGCCCAGCCGTTCCGCCAGCCAGCACAACGGATCGCTCAGATACCGCGCAAGGGGATGGTGTCCCTTGCCCACGCCGATATAGAAATAGGGAAACCGCAGGTAGAAATAGCCGTGCAGAAATTCGGCAAAAGAATAGTGTTCCCGTTTGCGGAACTCGCGGTAGAACTGCACCGTTGCAGGATCGGCAATACGTTCCAGCACGCGCTCAAACAGCGGCATGTGGCACCTTCCTTTCGTTGTGTGTGGTCCCTCGACGCGGACGAAAGGTAAGTGCAGGTATGGTAACAGAAATACAAAGCCCGTGGCAAGACGCGGGTTATTCGTCCCCCCCGCCTATAGCGCCAAAGTCCCCTTCCGGCCCGTTTTCCCCTCTGAACCCGTGCAAAAACTCCGGGTCGTACAGCTTGGAAAACCGCTCGGAACCGTCCTCTCCCGGCAGCACAAGAAAAACCGTCTGCCGCGTCAGCCCGTGCCCGCGCACAGCCTCGCACAGCGTACCCAGCGTTGCGCGCACAATGCGCTGGTCTGGCCAGCCCACCCGGTAGGCCGCAATAACGGGAGTGGCCTCTTCCAGCCCGCCCGCCCGCAGTTCATCCGCTACCCCCTGCGCATTTGCTGCGGAAAGATAGATGGCCATGGCGCAGCGGTGGCGGGCCATATCACGCAATTTTTCCGTATCCGGCACGGGGGTGCGCCCCTCCAGCCGGGTAATGATCAGCGACTGCGACCGCTCCGGCACCGTCAGCGATGCAGCGGCTGCGGCTGCGGCGGCAAACCCTGCGCTCACGCCCGGCACCACGGCACAGCGAACCCCTTCCGCCTCCAGAAGCCGTATCTGTTCACGTATGGCCCCGTACAGGGAAGGGTCGCCCGTGTGCACCCGCGCCACCATGCCGCCGCGCCTCACGGTTTCCATCATAACGGAATGAGTTTCTTGCAGATTCATGGGAGCGGAATCCACAACCACGGCATCCGCCCGCGCCTGCGCCACTATGGCGGGCGGCACCAGCGAACCGGCGTAAAGCACCAGATCGGCCCCGGCAATAAGCCGCTGCCCCTTCACCGTTATCAGCTCAGGGTCGCCGGGACCGGCTCCCACAAACCACACCGCCACCCGTTCCGGCTCCTGCGTCTCTCCCACGCGGTCCGCCTTCCCTCCGGGCAATGCCGCACCGTCCGTGTCCTGTCCGGCTCCGCCCCCATGCGCCACCTCCGCGCGGCACACGGGAGAATCGACAGCAGCGGCAGGAGATGCCCCCCTGTCTGCGCCGTCATCCGTCCGGGTCCGGGCCGTCCGGGCCTGAGCCTTTAGGGTCCGGGCCGTCTGGGTCTGAGCCGTCTGGGCCTGAACCGTCATGGCTGGATTGCCAGCATCCTGCTGTGCCCTGCCTGCATCCTGCTGCGTCATGCTGTTTTCCGAATCCCGCGCCGACCGCGCGAAGGGTTACCTGTTCAAAAGACCACCGTAAATGCCACGCCGATTCCTGCCAGTTCCTACCGGTTCCTGCCGGTTCCTGCCGAATTCCTGCCGGTTCCTGCGGCTACGGCTTGTCCACGGTAATGATAAACACCGGATTCATGCCTTCCAGCCGCACATCGCCTGCCAGCGGCGACGAAACGGCGGCGTGCAGCATGGTGATTTCGGCACTCCATCCCAGAGCACCCACATGGGCGCGCACCCGTTCCAGCGTTGCCAGCAGCACGCAGTGCACCACCAGCCGTCCGCCGGAGAGCAGGCGCGAACACACGGCATCCAGCAGGGCGGCATCGCTGGCCAGTCCGCCGCCTATAAACACCCGGTGCGGGTCCGGCAGGTCGGCAAGACAGCCGGGCATGGTGCCGTGCACCACCTCAAGCGCAAGCGCGCCGAACCGCCTGCGGTTCTCGCGTATCATGGACACGCGTCCGGCGTTGCGCTCCACGGCATACACCTCGCCGTTGTGCAGCAGCGCACAGGTTTCCAGCCCCACGGAACCGCATCCGGCTCCAAGGTCCCAGACCACGTTGTCCGGCTCCGGCCCAAGGGCGGCAATGCCCGCCGCGCGCACGGGCCACTTGGTGATGAGGCCCCGGTCCGAAACATACTCGCCGTCCGGCACGCCAAGGCGCAGCATCCTCTCCGCGCGCCCCGTCCGCTCCAGCAGCACCAGATTGAGCGGCGAAAAATTCCTGTCTCCGGCCTCGGTCAGGGCGTAGCGGTCAAAGCGTTCGTCCTCCGCCCCCAGATTCTCAAACACCCACATGGCAAACCAGTCCGCCCCCCGCTCCAGCAGACGCTGGGCAATGGCCGCGGGAATATTCCTCTCATCCGTGAGCACCCCCACCCAGTCGCCGTGCCGCAACGCGCCGAACAGGGGCCGCCAGTCATCGCGCCCGTGCAGCGATACCGCCTGCACTGTCTGCCACGGCACCTTGGCGCGGGCAGCCGCCGCCTGCAGCGAGGTCACATTGGAGTACACCTGCACCCCTTCCGGCCCGAATTCTTCCACCAGACGGGCACCGATGCCGAAGAACAACGGATCGCCGTCCGCCAGCACCACCACCTCGCGCCCCCGGCCCTCGCCCTTGGCAATGGCGTCCAGCACGTCCCGCAACGGGGCGGTCACCACAATCTTCTCGGCGGGATGATCGTCATACTGCGCAAGCTGACGCCTGCCGCCCACCAGCACCTGCGCGCCGTCAATAACGGCAGCGTGCTGCTCCGGAAGCAGGTCGGGGTCCATCCCCAGCCCCACCACATGAATGGACATGGCATCACCTTCCTTGCTTGGAAACACCTGTTCCCGGCACGTATCCGGACACGCACGACACGTCCCAGATACACACGCTACGCACACGGCACCGTCGTCAGAGTGCATGCCGGGCACGATAAACTTCTGCGCCGGATACCATTCCGGGCCAGACAGATGTCCGGGCGGGCACCATGCGTGCCGGGCGTCAGGCCGCATCAGGCCGCGTCAGGCCGCATCGGGCCGCGTCAGGCCGCATCAGGCCGCGTCAGGCCGCATCGGGCCGCGTCAGACCGCATCGGGCCGCGTCAGGCCACAACCTGCGTCAGCAGCCTGCCGTCAAAATCAAACACATGCACCGCCACATCCGTGCCGCCTGTCCAGTGCCGCGCGCACTTCCGCGCCCGTTCCGTCACGGGCGGCAGCACCTGCTGCAGCGCCCCTTCACGCTCCACTATCTCCAGCACCTGCCGCGCGGTGTTGGCGGCTGCCACCTCCCGCACGGCACCTGCCCGCAGCCCCGCGTCTGCGCACCATCCGGCCAGCAGCGCAAAATCCAGCGGCGCGGTCTGGGCGTGGGTATAGGCGTGGCCCTGCGCCAGCTTGACCAGCTTACCAAAAAAACATCCCCACGCAATGTGCTCAAACCCTCTGGCAGCAGCCTGCCCGAGTGAAAAAGCCACAAAATCCGCCGCCTGAATAAAGGCCCTCTCCGGCCACAGGGGATACACCCCCATGAGCAGCCGCTCACTGCGCCTGCCCGTGGAAAGCCCTATGCCGCCGCATCCGGCAGCCCGCGCAACGTCCATGCCCTGCGTTATGGTGGCCCGCCACGAACTGTGGCTGAACGGCTTCACCGTGCCCCGTGTTCCCAGAACGGATATGCCGCCCACAATGCCCAGCCTGCCGTTCAGCGTATGCCGGGCACGCTCAGCCCCGTCCGGAACCACAATGCGCACGCGCACCCGGCCCGCGTAGCCTGCGGCACGGCACTCCTCTTCCACGGCGGCGGCAATCTGCAATCTCGGCTGCGGGTTAATGGCGGCCTCGCCCACGGGCACAGGCAGCCCCGGCAGGGTCACACGGCCCACGCCCGTCCCTCCTTCCAACGTAATCAGTCCGGGCACTCCCGCCCGCGCCGGGGCGGCTTCCGAATCTGGAAAATCAGGCGAATCTCCGTATTCTCCCCCCTGCGACAGGCACACATGCGCCTCAATCATGGCTCCATGGGTGGCGTCCGGGTCATCCCCGCCGTCCTTCACAACCCCCGCCACGGCACTGCGCGCGCCTCCCGCATTCTCCAGCCTGCAAAAGGCCACGGCAACATCCAGCCTGCGCACGACTTCACCCTCATGGGCAGGAAAGGGCGGCAGGGCCACGTTCACACACGCGGCCTCCTTCCCGGTCAGCAGCAGGCGCAGGGCCGCAGCGGCAGCGGCAGAGGCAGCCGTGCCCGTGGTAAAGCCCTCGCGAAGCCCTGCCTGCATGGCGGCTTCGTGCTGCCGGCTGGTATCGGGATAAGGAGTCATGTTCCGGTTCCGCTACGGGTAACCGCCGCTTCCGCAGGGCGGGTCACTTCACCATCTTCCGCTGCACGGCCTGCTGCCCGGCAATGCCCATGCCGATTGCCGCAATGGCCATGCATGCGCCCAGCACCCCCATGGGGCCTGTGGGACGGTCGAAAATGAGAATATCCCATACAAAGGAGAGCGTGGGCTGAATAAGCATGAGCAGTCCCGCCACAGAGGCGGGCAGCTTGGGCAGGGCGGAAGAAAGCAGCACCCACCCCAGCCCCTGACAGAGCAGACCGTATGCCACAAGGTAGCCGCCGTCGCCCAGGGTGGGAATGGCAAAGGACCCGCCGCTCATCAGGTTAAAAGAACCGCAGAACACGGCTGTGGTCAATGAGATAACCGCCATGTTCATAATGAGGGGCAGCTTGCCCTCCACCCCCTGCGACCGGCGCAGCGTAAGGATGTAGCAGGCATAGAACACGGCCGTGAGCAGGCCGAACACCACGCCCGGCACCGTTCCTTCCGCAAGCCCGCTCGGGTCAATGTCCAGCAGCAGCCACATGCCGCCCAGCGCAAGGGGCAGCGCGGCCATGAGCCGCAGGGAAATGCGTTCGCGGAACACCGCCGCGCCTATGAAAGCGAGGATGAAGACCTGAAAATTGCCCAGAATGGTGGCAAGCCCCGGCCCGATATACAGGATGGAACGGTGCCACGCCTCAAGGTCCAGCGCGAAGAAGAACCCCGCGCCCAGCACCATGCCCCATATGCCGTGCCGCACGCGCATCTTCTCGCCCCGCGCAAGGGCGATGAGCAGCAATGCCATGCCGCCGAAAAACACACGGTAAAAGGCAGAGGCGCTCGGCCCCACGTCCACCAGCTTGACGAACACGGCGGCGAAACTGATCATGGTGCCGCCCGCCAGCACGCGCAGCAGCGGTCCGGTGGGCAGCCCGGAGGCAAGAGAAGGATGTGTGTGTTTCATGACGTTGGCCTGTTACAGTGCACCGGCTTTATACAGGGCCTCGCGCGCGTCCTGATGCCGCCCCCGCGCCTCAAACGCACGGGCAAGCTCCAGCCACGCCGATTTCATGTCCGGCCGCAACGCCGCTGCCTGACGGGCAAGAACTTCCGCTATTTCAGGGTCTTCGCCGCCGTCCAGATAGAGTTTGGCCATAAGCTGCAGGGCCACGGCATCCTGCGGATTGTGAATTAGCGCCTGATGCAGGCATTCGCGCGCCTCGTCCGTGCGCCCCTGCCGCATGCACAGGCGGGCCAGATACCGCTGCACAATTCCCTGATTCTCTTCCAGCTTGGCCGCACGGTTGTAATACTGACGGGCCATGCCGTACTTGCGTTCCGCCTCCGAAAGCTGCCCCAGACGGATCAGGGCAAAAAAATGGCCGGGATGCTGCTTGAGGCACTTGCGGTAATAGGTCTGCGCCTCTTTCAGTTCGCCCATGGTGTGGCAGACGTTGCCGAGATTATAGAGCGCCATCACATCCTTGCGGTTACGGGCAAGTGCCTCCTCAAACTGCTTTCTGGCCTCCTGCGGCCTGCCCAGTCCGGCATAGCACACCCCCAGCGAATTCCACGCCATGGTGTTGTCTGCATCCGCCAGCAGGGCACGCTTGTATTCCTCAATGGCATCAAAGGTATCACCGCGCGAATACAGCTTATCCGCGCTGATGTTCAGCGCCAGCGAATCCATGACCCCCACGCGGGGCTTGGGACAGAGCATGGCGTATTCCAGCGCCTTCAGGCAGTTTTCCAGACTGTCCGCCCTGCGGTAGTTGAGGAAGGGATGACACGCCACCCCCACCGCCGCCTCAATGTCCAGCCGGGAGTCCAGTGTCTCGCACAGCCGGGTGTACCGTTCGCGCATATGGTCCGGCACGGCCCCGGCGTGAAAATAGATAAGCGAATTCAGCCCGTAACGCCCGCCTACAACGTCATCACCAAGAATGGAACGGCACACCTCGGCCGATTCGGCCACAAGCTGCTCGGCATGGGGGGTCCGCTCGCCCTGTACCCGTTCCGCGCCGGTCAGCCGCACCAGTGCCAGCGCAAAGCGGTCGCACTGCTCGCGCTCACGGGCAAACCGGGCCAAAAAATCCCTGTGGCGCAGCAGCCCGGTCAATGGGTCCAGATGCGCCGTCTCGCCCTGCGGGGCAGCGGCAATGCCGTCTTCTTCAGGCATCAGCGTGATGCGGTCACCCGGCTCAATGGCCCATGTGGGGTCGCCAAGGTGCATCACCTCGGCCTGCGACTGGCTTTCGCGCACCTCCATGAGCACAATCTCCCCCTTGTACAGGGGAGACTTAGGCTCTGTGCCCTCAGCAGAGACGGGCTCCGCAAGCCCTTCACCGCCGTTCGCCTCGCCTTGGGCACCCGTGGCCATGCGGTGCGACCGGTAGTCCGTGGACCATACGGAATAACGCGCGCCCTCGCGTGCGCCCATAGAACGCCCGAGGCTGACCATAACCCGGCTCATGGGCATGGTTTCCACCACCTTACCGCCTTCCACCAGAATGCGGTTGTAGCCCATGACATGGCCCGTGGCCTCGCCCAGATTGCGTTCGCCTGCTATGCCCGCCGCAATGCGGGCCTTGCGCAGGAGCTGCCGGGCCTGTTCTTCCACCGCAAGGCCGAACAACGGCCCTTCAAAATCCTGCGGATACGTGGCGTATCCGGCGCACACCCCCACGCCCACGTGGTCATCGGTCAGCTCATGCACCATGCGCACCGCCCGCATGGCGCGCACCGCATCCTTGGCTATCCTGCGGCAGGAGGAAGACGTGCCGCAGGGAATGAACAGGGTGTATTCAAAGTCGCCGGTACGCGCGGCCAGTGCCTGCTGCGGCGCGCACTCGCCCAGCACGTCCGCCAACCTTGCGGCAAGCTCGTCGGCAAACAGATAGCCATAGTCACGCATGACCGTGCGCAACGATGTGAGCGTAAAGGAGATAACGCCCATGCATGCGCTGTAGCTTCCCTGCTCCGCATGGCCGTTAAACTCGCAACCGCCTTCGCCCGCAGGCTTAAAACAATCGCGTATGCGTTCCGTCTCGCGGCACAGGGCCTGCTCCATGTGCTGCCGCGTGAACAGCCCGGTGGCCGGGTCGGTAATGCTCAGCTTGTAAAGCTGCACCTTTTCCAGTGCCAGCTCACCCAGTCCGGGCAGCACGTCCATCATGCTCTTGCGGGCGCGCATGGAAACGCCGCGCGCCACAAAAACCCCCAGCAGCCGTCCCTGCAGGGTCAGCGGCAGCAGGAGCTTTCTGTCCTGCGAATCCCATACGGGCTGCGGATTGTGCTTCCCCTTGGGAAAATAGAGGCTGTACGATTTGTAGGTAAGAAACCGGCTCACGGCATCGGCAAGAAGATGCTCATAGGTAATGAGATCGTGCCGGGTGAGTATGGTCCGAATGCCGCAGGAGATGTGCTGTTGCGCCTTCATGCGGCAGGTATACATTCTCGCACGGCGAATGGGAAGCCCCGGAGAAGGAACCCGCAGCCACGCCACGCGGGAGCACTGCCTGTGTCCCGGCAATCATCCGCCCCGCGCGCCTTGCGTCCGCCCCCTATGTCTTGCGTCCGCCCTCTCTGCCTAGCGTCTCCCCTCTATGCCTTGCATCCTCCCCGTCTGTATTGCATCCTCCGTCTCTATGCGGTAGCACAACCTATACCGCGTTGCCGCACGGCCCGTGCCACGCACGGCGCAACGCGACGACCGCACACAGGAGCATGCATGTCCGTCCATCCCCCCGGCAATTCATTTGGCCCTTCCCCGGAATATCCTGATGCCAAGGCCGTTCTTCGCGCCATTCAGGAGCGCCGCAGCATCCGCAAGTTTACGGAAGACCCCGTTTCCGAGGAGGCTGTTACCGCCATTCTGGAGGCAGGTCGCTGGGCACCCAGCGGACTGAACAACCAGCCCTTCCGCTTTCTGGTCATACGCAAGGGGGACGCACGCGTACACACGCTGTCCACGCTCACCAAATACAGCCACATCGTCCTTGCCGCCCCGGTCCTTATCGGCCTGTTTCTGGACCGCACAGCCACCTATCACCCGTTCAAGGACCATCAGGCCGCGGGCGCCTGCCTGCAGAACATGATGCTGGCGGCCCACGCACTGGGGCTGGGCACGGTATGGCTGGGACAGATGATGAACAATGCCCCGCAGGTGCTCGCCGCCCTGAACCTCTCCGAAAGCGACTACGAATTCATCACCTTTCTTGCCACAGGGCATCCCGCCCAGCCGGGCGTTGCCGACCGCAACCCGCTTGAAGCCTACATGCTGGAGAAATGATCATGCAGATACGCAGCTTTCCTCTCGGTCCGCTGGACACCAACTGCCACGTCGCGTGGAGCGGCACCCTCGCCGTTGCCGTGGACCCCGGCGGCGACCCCGCAGAGGTGGTGGCTTTTCTGAAGGCGAACAACCTCACCCTCACCCACATCCTGAACACGCACCTGCATTTTGACCATATCTACGGCAATCAGGCACTGCACGCCGCCACGGGCGCGCCCATTCTTGCCTGCGCCAAGGATGCCTACATGCTCGACTCCGAACTCGGTTCCGGCGGCATGTGGGGCTTCCCCAAAGTTACCCCCTTCGCCTACGAAACCATTGATGAAGGCGAATACACCTTCATGGGGCTTCCCTGTTCGGTGCTGCACACCCCCGGGCACACGCCGGGCAGCCTGTCCTTTTTCTTCCCGGACGGCTTGGGCGTCCCGGCCGTCTTCGTGGGCGACCTGCTTTTCTACCGCTCCATAGGGCGCACGGATTTTCCCGGCGGCAGTATGCCGGACCTGACCAAATCCGTTACGCGCAAAATTTTCACCCTGCCGGAAGAAACCGTGGTCTTCTCCGGGCACGGCCCGGAAACCTCTGTGGGCGATGAGCGCCTGAACAACCCGTTCTTCACGGAATTCATCCGCTGACGGCAGGAGGCGCAAACATGACACCGGCAGAAGCAGTACAGGCTGACCAGACCGTCATTGACCTGCGGAACAAATGCTGAGGCGTGAGCCTGGAGATAAGTTGGTATCTCCGCTTTCACAAAGGAGCGAGCATAGCCTTTCTCGTGGCGCAGGACGCGGCCCCGCAGGTGGAACATGCGCTGCACATAGAACCGCGGTGGGACATGGCCCTCTCAATGCACGACGGGCCGGAAGGCGGATTGCGGGCGCAATGCACAAGACGCCTTCCCGCAGCTTCTCCGCCGCCCGGCAAGGACAGAGATAATGGAAACGAAAAAGACCTCACCTGAACAGAGCGGCCCTCCGCAGGTTGTGGCCGTGTCGTGCAGCCCCCGCGCGGGCGGCAACAGCGACCACGCCTGCCGCCTCTTTCTCGATGGCGCAGAGGCGGCGGGATGCAGAACCCGGCTGGTGCTCCTGCGTCATTACGATGTACACCACTGCGTTTCCTGCCAGCGGTGCGAGCACGACCCTTCCAAGGCCTGCTTTCTAGAAAAGGAAGACCAGAGCGGCGAGTTGTTCCGCATGCTGTTGCAGTCTCCCGTGCTGTTCTTTGCCTCGCCCGTCTATTTCTACCATGTGCCTTCGCACTTCAAAACCTTCATCGACCGCTGCCAGTGCTTCTGGATGCGGCACCAGTCCGGTGACCGGGCCATGCTGGACCTGCCGGAGCGCAAGGCCTATCTCGCCATGGCCGGAGCACGCCCGCGCGGCGAAAAACTGTTCGAGGGCAGCATCCTCACGCTGAAGTGCTTCCTCAGGCCGTTCAACTTCGTCCTGCAGGAGCCGTTGCTCTTCTACGGCATGGACGGCCCGCAGGAGCTGCGCGAAAACGAGGACGCCAGAAACAGCCTGCACGCCATGGGCAGGGAAGCGTGCCTCTCCCTGCTTTCCGCACCGGCGGCGGACACTGCTGCGGCAGCGCAGGGATAGTTCCGTGCCTGCGCCTCTGCGCCGCCCGTTACCCGCCCTGCTACGCTCCCTGTCGCGCCACCCGCTGCGCCACCTGCTGCGCCGCATGGCCCTCCTGTGCGGCACACGCTGCACGGTCTGCGGCAAGGCGTGCCCCGCATACGAGCCATATGACAACATGGCTGACGGTATGGAAAGCAGCATGACTGACGGCATGACTGGCAACATGACTGACAGCATGGAAGGCGGCACGGCTGGCTATTCGGAAGACACAACGCCATGCGGAAAAGGCAGCCTTCCGGCTAATGCCACCCTGCCCCCGCTCTGCCCCGACTGCGCCCATGCTCTCCGCCCCCGCTCCGGCGGGTACTGCTCCCGTTGCGGCCTTCTTTTCGCGCAGGAATCCCTGCCCGTCACCCCGTGTTCCGCCTGCCTTGCCGCCCCGCCGCCATGGCACACCCTCACCTTTTGCGGTGCGTACGAAGGCACTCTGCGGCACAGCATCCTGCGCTTCAAATTCCACGGTGCGCTGGAACTTGGGCCGGTGTTCGGCTCCCTGCTTGCCGGACGCGTGGCTGCCCGCTTTGGCAGCGCACATGGCCGTATACACGCCGAACATACCGGATATGCCGGATATGCCGGACATGCCGGACATGCCAAACATGAAGGGCACGGCAGGCACAGCACCAATAACGGCTGCTGCGCAAACGGCACGGAAGCGTCAGCCGCCGTGCAGCCAACGCCTGCCCACTGCCCGCCGCAGGTCATCATTCCCGTCCCCCTGCATCCGGCGCGCCTCGCGGAGCGCGGCTACAATCAGACGCTGGAGCTTGCGCGCCTCATGGTCAAAGCCCTGAACATTCCCCTGCAACCGAACCTGCTGCTGCGCCCCGTCGCCACCCCCCACCAGATAGGGCTTTCCCGGCAGGAGCGGCAACGCAACCTGCGCAACGCCTTTGCCGCCCCGCACCCGGAGCGGCTGGCAGGCATGCACATCCTGCTGGTAGACGACATCATGACCACAGGTTCCACCATCGCGGCAGCAACACAGGTACTGCTTCAGGCAGGAGCGGGCAGCGTCCATGTGGCCGTGGTCGCCAGAACCCCGGAAGAACGCCCCGCCTAGTCCCCCTCCGGTACGCTACCCTTTCCGCTTATGGCAGTCTCTGCCACGAAAGGACGGAGTCCTCCTATCGCTTTTGCGGGCAATGCACAATTTTGTATTTGTATGCGGATTACCCCTCCTGCACCTCCCCCTTCAAACGACAAAATTGTAGTTGACATACCTGCGCAATCACATAATTGTGAACCCCGCTCATATATACGCAGACACGACATACACCTACCATACACTCACTTTCGGAGGCATAATGTTTCAGTGGTCCAAATCCAACGATGTTCTGGGCACCGCCAACCGTGGCAACGCTATCGAATCCGGCCTGTGCACCCTGTGCCGGGCAGACTGTCAGGGAAAGTGTGAAACGTGGCTTTCCAGCATGCGCGGCCGCGAAGTGCTCTACCCCCGCGATTTCGGCGTGGTCACCGCAGGCAGCGGCAACACCACCCACGTGGGCGTGAGCTACAATTCCCTGCGCATTCAGGGCAACAGCTTCGGTGCCACCGGCAAGGTGGACAACGGCAAAGCCAGCAACGGCGATGTGCTCTTCACCGACGTAAGCCTTGAAACCTCTTTCGGTGCCAAAGAAAAGACCAAGGTCAAGGTTCCCTTCATGACCGGCGCGCTGGGTTCCACCTTCATCGCCGCCAAGTACTGGGACTCCTTTGCCGCCGGCTGTGCCCTTGTGGGCGCTCCCATAGTCATCGGCGAAAACGTGGTGGGCGTGGACCGCGAGGCGGAACTCGCCAACGGCAAGATCACCAAGGCCCCCGAACTGGAACGCCGCATAGACACCTACCTGCGCTACTACGACGGCTACGGTGCCATCATCGTGCAGCTGAACGTGGAAGACACCCGCAACGGCGTTGCCGAATACGTGGCCCAGAAGTACGGCGACAAGGTCATCATCGAACTCAAGTGGGGTCAGGGTGCCAAGAACATCGGCGGCGAAATCGAGGTGACCAGCCTTGACTACGCCCTGTTCCTCAAAAAGCGCGGCTACCTTGTGGACCCCGACCCGGAACTGGCCGAAGTGCAGGAAAGCTTTGCAAAGGGTGCCATCAAGAGCTTTGCCCGCCACAGCCGCCTCGGCTACACCAACCTTGATTCCGTGGAAAAGGTACGCGCCGAGTTCATGAACTCCGTTGCCTACCTGCGTTCGCTGGGCTTCAAGCGCATTTCGCTGAAGACCGGTTCCTACGGCATGGAAGCCCTCGCCATGGCGCTGCGCTTCGCCACCGATGCGGAACTGGACCTGCTCACCATCGACGGTTCCGGCGGCGGCACGGGCATGAGCCCGTGGAACATGATGGAAACATGGGGCGTTCCCTCCATCCTGCTGCACGCAAAGGCTTACGAATATGCCGCTCTGCTCGCCTCGCAGGGCAAAAAGGTGGTGGACCTCTCCTTCGCGGGCGGCTTCGCCAAGGGGCCGGACATCTTCAAGGCACTCGCCATCGGCGCTCCCTTCACCAAGCTGGTGTGCATGGGCAGAGCGATGATGATTCCCGGCTTCCTCGGCTCCAACATTGAAGGAGCCCTCTTCCCCGACCGCCGCGCCAAGGTCAACGGCAACTGGAGCTCGCTGCCCGCCGCCGTTTCCAAGTACGGCTCCACCCCGGAAGAAATCTTCGTGGGCTACCAGGACGTGAAGAAGAAGGTGGGCGCAGCCGAAATGGCAAACCTGCCGCTGGGTGCCGTTGCCATGTGGTGCATGGTGGACAAGCTCTCCGCCGCACTGCAGCAGTTGCTGGCAGGCGTGCGCAAGTTCTCGCTGGATCAGATTTCCCGCGACGACATCGCCTCTGCCAACCGCGAGACGGAAGCGGAAACCAAGGTTCCCTTCATCACCGATATGTATGACGAAAGCGCACGCCGCATCCTGACCATGCGGTAGGATACCATGGCGCACTGCGGTCTGCCTGCATGACCGCAGAAGAATGCACCGCCCGCGGCTCTCCACCCGGACCAGCCCGGAAGCGGTGCCATAGAAAGACGCCCGAAAAACAACAAGCCCCCGGCAGCCCGAACATACGGGCCGCCGGGGGCGTTTCAGTCATTCTGTCGGGCAAAGGCGAGCAGCCCTTACGCCTCCTCCAGTTCCCGTAAATAGCGGAACAGGGTGCGCGCGGAACGGGGGGGCTTTCCGGCGGCAATTTCCTTGCGCCCGTTGCGCACAAGCTGCCGCAGGTGCTGCATATCGGCGGCAGGGTAGGCGGCAAGCACCTCGTCCAGCGCGCCGGGTTCTTCCCCCATCAGGGCATCGCGCATGCGCTCCAGATGATGAAAGTCCGCCGTTGCCAGTGACCGCGCATCCCGGTGTTCATTCAGCCGGGCCTCAATCTCCGCCGTATCCGCTTCACGCAGCAGCTTGCCTATGAACTGCATCTGCCTCCGGCGCGCCTCGTTCCGGTTCGCTTTATGATAGTCCTCAAAAGCGCGGACAATCTCATCAGAAAGCCCGAACGAACGCACAGCGGTCATGGGCATGTGCGCAAGCTCCTCGCCTATCTTCTGGCGCGCGGTGCTGCGCCGTTTCATTTCAGAACGGCTCAGTCCCAGTTCATCGTCAGCCCCCACTCCTGTGGAAAACTCCGTCTCGCGCCTGTCTGTGTCTTTGGTCATCATTCCTCCCGTGCCCGGCATGTACTCCACAAGCCGCCGCCCGTCCAGTGCCGCAGCATCACGCCCCTTCCCGCTCTCTGCTGCGGGGAGGCGATACTTCCTTCCACAGCCCGGAAGGCAGCTCCACATTCATCTCCACATCCCGCTCAGGAACAGCCAGCACCAGCAGCAGGCTCCCGGAAGGTTCCAGCCGGAAAACAAACTCAAACAGCCTGTCGTGAATAACCTCCGGCGTCACACGGGCTTCCGCAGCCACCTGCTCCGCCGCCTGCTTGAGCAGAGAAAGCGCGTTTTCATGCAGGGTTATCGCTTCCGGGTCCACGCACACCAGCCGCTGGTCGGCCATACCCGCCTGCAAGCGCATCCTCAGATATTCCTGCCGCATGGAAACCTGCATGAACCACCTCTTTTTCTCTTGTGCAATACCATGCATTCAGTGCGCGTCAAGTCCGGCGTCCGATCCGATCTCACGCCCGATGCCAGGCCCAACCCGCGAATAGCCGCACCGGACAGAAAAATGACGTCAGGCTGGCCACATATAATCCTAATCGCGTTGACACTTTTTCAGCAGCATCATACATTCGGTATCATTCTACCGGTACCACTGCCGGAGCCTCTACGGGCGCCGATGCTGGTGCCAATGCCGTTCCCGGCGTCAAGCCGCTGTCGGCACAGCAGTATGACGGCACCTTTAGATTTCAGACATTTCGGTCTTCCTCACCAATACAGATGACCCGGGCGGCCAGAACAATCCGGTTGCCCGTCCTACAGCGATCAGCAACAAGGCAGACCCAGCCATGCGTTCACACATGCAGCCCCCGGCACACCTCCTCTGTTCCGCTCTCCCCTGTCGTCCCGCCGTGTGGTGTACATGCAGCCTTGCCATGCTGCTCTGCATTTTCCTGCTCGCCGCAACCGCCGCCCATGCGGCTCCCCGCAAAGTCACCCTGCAACTGCACTGGCAGAACCAGTTCGAATTTGCCGGATACTACGCTGCCAAAGAAAACGGCTACTATGCAGAGGAAGGGCTGGATGTCACCATTCTGGAGGGCGGCCCCGGCATCGTTCCCCTGAACCAGATACTGCAGGGCAACGCGGAATTCTGCGTGGGCGGCTCGGAAATGCTGCTCGCCCGCCTGCGTGGTCAGCCCGTAGTGGCCCTTGCCACCATCTTCCAGCACTCGGCATCCACCATGCTCGTGCGCGCGGATTCGGGCATCTTCACCCCGCAGGATCTGGCGGGACGCAAGCTGGAAATGGGCGATCTGGAGAGCGATGCAGAAATGTACGCCCTGCTCATGTACGAAGGACTCACGCTGGACAAGGTGGAAATCGTGCCATCCACCTTCACCATGGACGGCATCCTGCACAAAAAGGTGCACGCCCTGTCCAGCTATCTTTCCAACCAGCCGTATTTTCTTAAAAAAGCGGACGTTCCTTACCGACTCATCCGCCCCGTCTGGTACGGCATAGACTTTTACGGCGATGGCCTGTTCACCTCCGAAGCCGTGGTCAAAAAACACCCCGACCTTGTGGAGCGTTTCGTGCGTGCCTCGCTCAGGGGCTGGGTATACGCCCTGGGCCACCCGGACGAAATGGTCCGCACCATCATCGCCAAATATCCTCCCTCGCTCGTCCCCCGCACCCGCGAGCACCTGTGGTTTGAGTATCAGGAAATGAAGAAACTCATCATGCCCACGGTGATAGAGGTGGGGCACATGAACCCCGGCCGGTTCCGGCACATGGCAGACACCTTTGTGCAACTGGGACTCGCCAAGCCCGGCTATTCCCTGAGCGGTTTCATCCATTCGCCGGAAAACAGGGGCATCGCATGGCACAGCTGGCCGGTGCAGACCGCCGTATGGGGCGTTCCTGCCGCGCTGCTGGTCTGCGCCATGGGCCTGCTCTTTTCACGCCGTCTGCGGCAGGAACGCAGGCACCGCGACTCCATGCGCGAACGGCTCGCGGCAGCGGAAAACAGGTTCTCCATGGCGCTTTCCGCCTCGCAGGCCGGATACTGGGAATGGAACATAGAACAGGGCGAACTCTATTTCGATGCCCGCGCCTCCCTGCTGCTGGGCATCTCCTCGTCACCTGCGCAGATGACGCCGGAGGCGCTGGAAAGCACCCCCAACAAAACAGCAGCGGCCCTGTTCGCAGCGCTTAAGGAAAAACTGCACGACGGCGCGGAATCCATATCCATGGAGCTCCCGTCACACGCGCATGACAACCGCTGGATAGCCTGTGCCGGACAGGTGCAGTCAGACGATACAGGCAGTGCCCTGCGCGTGGCAGGAACCCTGACCGACATCACCCAACTGCGCGCCTACCAGCGGGAACTGCGCGAACTCTCGCTCACAGATGCCTTGAGCGGCATCCCCAACCGCCGCCATTTCTTCCACCGGGCAGACGAACTCTTCGAGCAACTGCGCGATGACGGCCCCGCCATTGCCATCGCCGTGCTGGAAATAGACCAGTTCTCCGCCATAAACGAAGACCACGGCTACCTTGCAGGCACGCAGGCGCTCCAGCAGTTTGCCGATGTGCTTCAGGCTTCCGTGCGCACGCAGGACGTGCTCGCCCGTTTCGGCGGAGAAGAGTTCGCAGTGCTCATGCCCGGCACAGACCGCACCGCCGCCAAGGGGCTGCTCGACACCGTGCGCGCCAATGTGGACGCCGCCCGGTTCGACGTAGACGGCCACCCCCTCACCGTAACGCTGTCCGCAGGCATTGCAGACTCCACGGAGCTTGCACCCTCCGAAATGCTGCCAAGCCCCCTCATCGCCAAGGCGGAAAAACGGCTGCAAGAGGCACGCAACTCCGGCGGCGACAGAATCATCTTCCGGTAACACCGCGCCATTCCCACGCCTCACCTTCCGCGCCAATGGGAGCAATGCGGCCGAAAGCCGCCCCGCCGGAATCGGTTGACTCGCCCCTTTGCCTGCCGTACATCTATACTCACGGAAGACACACATGCGTACCACGTTCATGCAAATGATCTCACGCTACGTGCGGGTAGCCCCTTTTCCCCATATGACCACCATCAGTATGGCGTTTCTTGCGTTGTTCTTCGGGCTGGAGGCACGCCTGCTCACCGGTGCGGGCAATCCGTTGCTCGGCGGCATCTTCTGGGTGCTCTCCGCCCTCTTCGCTTGGGGCGTGCTGCTCTGTCAGGCAGACGCGGTTTCCCGCTTCCGTGAATTCAAGCGGGTGCGCGCCACTCTGCGCCGCTACGGATTCAGCCCGCGCATACTGCGCCCCGTATCCTCTTCCCGCTGCCAGCGGGACGCCGCCCTGCTCGCGGCAACAGAAACCGGCTTCAGGGCACAGGCACACCGCTATTTCGCCGCGCTGGGCTACCGCTGGTATCACATCCTGCCGGACAAGATAGTGGCAAACCCCCTCCACTTCTTCCATCCGCATTTCCTGCGCAGCACGTTCCTGCCGCGCAGGCGCTCTTTCGACTAGCCGGAATCCCGATATACGCCCGCGAAACGGTTTCTCCCGCCCCACGCTCAAAACGTCACTTTTCTGCGCCCCTCTCCCGGCGCGTCGTCCAAGCTTCCCGCTCATAAAAAATTCCTCCCGGTTCGGGAGGAGATACCATGACAGTCTGCGGCAAAGTGCTTATAGTCTCCCAACGGCCAAGAGCACCGGAAAAACGACAAAAACGGTCAGCAGCGGCACCGGCTCTTCAACCACCTGCCGCAGCAAGCACCATCCGAAACCCCATACGGAGAACGCCATGCACTACAAAATCCATCCCATCGTCATGGGAACCAAAGTCTTCGACAAGGGCATGATGACCTACCAGCACGATTACGGAAAAAGCTACACCATTCCCATCTACTGCTGGTACGTGGAAGGCGGCGACAAGAAAATCCTCATTGATACAGGCGAAATGCAACCCATCAAGTCAGAGGACAGGGCAAACGCCATAGGCGGCCCCATCTATACCTTTGAGGAAGGTCTTGCCAAATACGGTCTTGCGCCTGCGGACATAGACATCATCATCCACACCCACCTGCACAACGACCACTGCGAAAACGACTACAAGTGCGAAAACGCGGTGATTTACGTGCACGAAAAGGAACTGGAACGCATCCACAACCCGCATCCGCTGGATTTCCGCTATCTGGAAGACTACATTGAAGATGTGGAGGAAAACGGCCAGATACGCGCCATCAGCGAGCCGGAGATGGAAATAGTGCCCGGCATACGCGTGGTGCACACTCCCGCGCATACCGAAGGCGGACTCAGCGTCCTCATAGACACCGCACAGGGCACCGTGGCCATAACCGGCTTCTGCGTCATTGACGAAAATCTCAATCCCCCTGCGGAAATCCGCGCCAAGGAGATGGAAGTCATTCCGCCCGGCACCTGCATCAATCCGGTGGAAAGTTACGAGGTCATGCTCCGCGTAAAATCCATGGCAGATACCGTCATCGCCCTGCACGAACCCCGTTACGCCGCCGTGGAAACCATAGGCTAGCGGAAAGCACGCTCTCCCGACAAACGCAATGACCAAGGAATGATCATGGATAATAGCGTACTGAATGTCACGTTTGACGGCGGCATGCGTATCTCCGCCACCATCCGCGGCTTCGGCGTCCACACGGACCAGAAGCCGGAACAGGGCGGCGAAAACAGCGCCCCCACCCCTTTCGAGCTGTTCTTTGCCTCGCTGGCCACCTGCGCGGGCGTATTCGCCAAGCGTTTCTGCGACCGTAAGGGCATTTCTGCAGAGGGCCTGTCCATTGCCGTGGAATGCGAGTTCGACCCGGACCCCAAAAAATACCGGGCGCAGAAGATAACCACCGTTATCACCCTGCCGCCCGGTTTTCCGCAGGAATATGAAACCGCCCTTGTGCGCACGGTAGAAGGCTGCCCTGTCAAAAAGCAGGTCATGGAGCCGCCGCAGTTTGAAACGCGGCTCGTGCGCTAGGCGCGCGGTGTCGCCGGACGCACGGCGCGGTCCCGGAACAGGACATGAATCCTGCGCGCGATGAAGAAATCGGCAGAACGGATTGACGGAGGTACTTGCCGGGAGGAATGTGCGGCGAATTGCCAGCGGATTGCCAGTGAATTGTGAGGACGGATTATGGGGACGGATTATGGGCCAGACCGTCAGCGCGGAATGATCACGGCAAGGTATGCCTGCGCGTCAGCCGGAACACCGGACAGAACCGGGCGATATTCCGTGGCAGCCACAGCCCGTCCCTCACGGTGCCGCAACCGGACAGGTACCCCCGGCAGCCCCTCGCACGCGGTGTCATGCGCCTCTGCGCAGCACAGCTCCCCGCCGTCGGGATGATACAGCCCCTGCGCCACGGGAATAGCGGCAAGCAGGCTGGCGGCGGCATCATAGCCCATCAGGCGGGCAAGCGCCTCATTGCAGTCCAGCAGCCTGCCGACGGTATCGCGCACAAACATGCCCACGGGAGCATGCATGAACAGGCGTTTAAACTCCGCCGCCTGCACACGCAGACGATGGCTCAGATTCTGATGATGCAGCAGAATGCGCAGGTTCACACGCAGCTCGTCCGCGCTCACGGGCTTTTTCATCAGCCCCAGCGCACCGCTCTCCACCACCTGCTCCAGCAGTGCCCGGTCAGACGCACCGGTGACAAAAAGGGTAGGTATGGCCAAGTCCCGCACAATGGTCCGCGCCGCCTCCACCCCGGACATCTCGTCCCGCAGAAAGATATCCATGAGCACCGCATCAGGAGCAAGCCGCCGCGCTGCCTCCACGGCATCACCGCCGCTGCCGGAAACGGCACATACGGAATGACCCTCCGCCTCCAGCATGGCTTTGAGCAGTGTGGCGCTAAGCTTGTCGTCTTCGGCTATAAGAATGCGCAGCGATGCCATGACCTGTTCCCCCCGATGGTTGCCCTCTAGGCGGCAGATTTTCCCGGCGCAGTGGGGATATCCGTCTGATCAGAAACCCCGAGCACGGCAGGCAGCATCAGGCTGAAACACGTCCCCCGCTCATTGCACGAGGAGTAGGAAACCTGCCCCTTCAGATAGTTGGTGGTCAGAAGCTTCATGCTGTAAGTCCCAAGCCCCCTGCCCATGCCCTTGGTAGAGAATGACCGCTGGAAGATGGAGCCGCGTGCCTCCAAAGACACCACGCCGGGATTGAACACATGAAATTCCACTCCGTCCCCAACCCCGCAGCACACCATGCGCACGGTTCCTTCAGGGGGCGTCGCTTCCAGCGCATTCTTGACCATATTGGAGAGCACCCGCTTGAGCAGCGTGGGGTCCGTTACCAGCCCCAATCCCTCCGGTGCCTCCACCACAATGCTGCGGTGTTCCGCAACCTCGTGCGATGCGTACAGGTCGCGCACGGTGCGCAGCAACTCGGCTGCGTCCACAAGCTGGCACTCCACGCACAGCTCCTCGGATTCCGCAGCCAGCAACACCCGCTGCGCAAGAATCTCCTCCACCAGTTCGGTGGAGAATTTGTGCAGCAGCAGGGTTTCGTCTTTCAGGTTCACCGGCACCTCATCCAGCACCATGCGCGCCAGATTGCGCAGCCCGCCCGCCGTGTTCAGAATGTCATGAAAGAAGATGCGCTCCAGCGCCCTGCGCCGTTTCTCGTGGCTTATGTCGTTGATGGCAAAGGTAATGAACCGCTGGTCATCCAGAACAATGGGGCTGCCCACCACCTTCAGGTCATATGCCTGAATAACGTCGCCCCGGCGCTGGGTAATGCGGCATTCCTCCACGGCGCGTTCGTTATCCAGCGCGCACATGATAACCTTTACCGCGCCGCAGCTCCGGCAATGGACCGATGTGCCGCACCCGCCCGCCTCGGTGCAGGAATGCTCGCAACGGAACAGCTCGCCGGGGCGCAGGCCGATTATTTCGCGCGCATCCGCCATCTCCAGCAGTTCAAGCAGGTTTCTGTTGCCATACACGATCTGCCGGGTGGAATTTAGGATGAGTACCAGATCCGTCACGGAATCCAGCAATGTGACCAGCGGATTGTCACGAAACAGCGAGGCCTGCCGCAGCAGGGTTTCCGGAGCGGTTCGCTCGGCAGGGGCAAAGTGGGTGGGCAGGCTATGGGTCATGCGGGTCTCCGTTCTGCGAATCACGCGGCACCGGCTTCGGGCAATGCTGTTCAGGACACGCCTCAGCAGTACCCCAATCGGGTCACAAATCCAAGATGCCGGTTGCGCAAAATAATGCCGCGTCCGCTATGCGCATTTGTCCGGCACAGCGGAAACTCCTGCGGCCTGAAAAAGGGCAACGCCGCCTTTCCCGACCGTAACCCGCCTGCAATCTGGCTACAGCCCGGCTGCAATATGGCTGCATTATGGCTGCAATCTGGTCTCAAGTCTGCCAGCAGCCCGCAATGGGAGCAGCGTGATTCACCGGGCCAATACCCTTGCCCGGTGCATAACTGGCACGCAGGCACAGGTTCAGGTACTGCTGGGCGCGCACCACAGCCTCCTGCATACTGCAACCGTGTGCCAGCCACGTGGCAATCGCGGCGGAAAGGGTACACCCCGTGCCGTGGTTGTTGGGCGTGTTCACCCTTGGCTGGGGCAGGGGCACAGGCTCCTGTCCGGGCAATCCCAGCCAGTCCACCAGCGTATCACCTGCGTCAAAGTGCCCGCCCTTCAACAGCACGGCGGCAGCCCCCATATCCAGAAGACGGGCTATGGCTTCCCGCACATCGGCTTCGCTGCGGATGGACATGGAAGCCAGCATCTCCGCTTCAGGTCGGTTTGGGGTAAGCAGGTCGGCAAGGGGCAGAATGCGCGAAACAAGCGCCTCCACCGCATCGGGGCGCAGCAGGGCATGGCCGCTCTGACTCACGGATACAGGGTCCACCACCAGAGGGAAGGTTCTCTTTTGCAGCGCGTCCGCCACCGCCTCCATGATGGGAGCGGAAAAAAGCATACCCGTCTTGGCGGCGGCAACGGGAAAACCATCCAGCACCGCCGCAAGCTGCAAGGCAACAAAATCGGCTTCCGGCGCATGTATCCCGGTCACCCCCAGCCCGTTCTGGGCGGTCAGCGCGGTAATAACGCTCATGCCGTACCCCCCGAGAACCGTCATGGTCTTCAGGTCTGCCTGAATGCCCGCACCGCCTCCCGAGTCCGACCCGGCAATGGTAAGCACGCAGGGCGGCGTATGAGCTGCCTGTGCGCCATGCGTACCCTCTCCGGTACAACGCTCCGTGTTGTGCATGTCTGCCTCTTTTCCGAATATGGTGCCGAAAATTCCGTTATACCACGGCATCCATGAGCAGATTATCTCTATGGATGGCTTCCGGGTACTGGTTGTCGCCAAGCACGGCTTTCAGCTCCGCACTCTTCATGCCCAGCACCCTGCGCAGGTCCGCCGCCGTGTAGTTGCACAGCCCCACACCCACCACCACCCCCGCAAGGGTTGTCACGCGCACCAGTGCGCCACGCTGAAAGTTGCCATCCACGCGCACCACACCAGCGGGCAACAGGCTCTTGTGCCCTTGGGAAAGCGCGCGCACGGCACCGTCGTCCACCACAAGCACTCCGGCGGGATCGGTATTGTAGGCCATCCAGAACTTCCGGCGCGAAACAGCCTTGGCTTCGGCGCAGACCCACGTACCCAGCATCTCGCCGGAAAATGCCCGCACAATGGCGTCCGGTTCGCGCCCGGAAAGGATGAGCGTGGGCACGCCCAGTTGCGCGGCACGGCGGGCCGCAAGAAGCTTGGAATACATGCCGCCTGTCCCCACGGAGGTCTTGCCCCCGCACATGGTGTCCAGATTCAGGGCATGCACGTCTTCAATAACGTCCAGCACGCGGGCGTTCTCGGTAGTGTCCGGGTTGTCGGCGTATACGCCGGAGGCAGAGGTAAGATTGACGTACAGGTCCGCTTCCACCACATTGATCAGCAGGGAGGCAAGGCTGTCGTTGTCGCCGAACTCCAGTTCCTGCACCGCCACGGTGTCGTTTTCGTTGACGATGGGAATGGCCCGCCATTGCAGCAGGGAGGCAAATGTATTGCGGGCGTTCAAAAACCGGTGGCGGCTTTTCAGATCGTCCTTGGTAAGCAGTATCTGGGCGGAGAGCTTGCCGTGCTCCTCAAACGCCTCGTTGTAAAAATGCATCAGGCGGCTCTGCCCCACGGCGGAAGCAGCCTGCTTATCCGGCATGCCCTTGATCTCGCAGCACGCGCGCAGCACGTTGCGCCCCGCCGCCACAGCGCCGGAAGACACCAGCACCACCTCGGTTCCCCGGTCATGCAACTGGGCCAACTGTCCGGCAAGGCTGCGCACCACGGCAAGGTCCACGCCAAGCCCTGTGGTCAGCACGGCGCTTCCCACTTTCACAACCACCCGCTTCGCGCCATTCAGAACGCGCTCACGTTCCTGCTTCCAGTCCATGTTCACACCCGTACGGCTGGCTGTTATCTGGTTTTCGGAAAAGTCCCTTTCCGCAGGCAGGGTCAAAACGGAACGGATTGAGCAATGGCAGGCCCCCGTTACTCACGGGTCCAGATAACCTCCACCTCATCCACGTCTTCTTCCTCCTCCACCCATTCACGGGCAGAGTTGATGGGGGCATTGCGGTCCAGCACTTCCTGCATGCGCCACATTTCCTCCACCACTTCCTCCATTCCCTGCCCGTGCAGAGCGGAAACAAAGCGAACCGTCTTGCCGTCCTGCTGCGCCTGCTCACGCAGGGCATCCAGAAACGCCTCATCCACAAGGTCTATCTTGTTGATCACCAGCATCTGCAGGCGTTCGCCGAGAACAGGGTCAAACCGGACAAGCTCCTCGTTGATGAGGTCAAAACCGGCCCAGGGATTTTCCAGCGAAATGTCTTCGGCACTGAGGATATGCACCAGAAACCGGGTACGCTCCACATGCTTGAGAAACCGTATGCCCAGCCCCAGCCCCTCGTGCGCACCTTCGATAAGCCCCGGAATGTCCGCAATAACAAGCCGCCGTTCAGAGTCCACCTCGTGAATCATAACCCCCAGATTGGGAGTAATAGTGGTAAACGGGTAGCTGGCTATCTTGGGCCGCGCGGCGGAAACCTTGGATATGAAGGTAGACTTGCCTGCGTTGGGCAGGCCGAGCAGCCCCGCATCCGCAAGGATTTTCAGTTCCAGCCGCAGCCGCTTGTACTCACCCTCTTCACCGGGCTGCGCAAAGCGGGGCACCCGCATGGTGGAGGACTTGAAAAACTCGTTGCCGTGCCCGCCGCGTCCGCCGCCCGCAATAAGGATCATGGTGTCAGGCTCGGACAGGTCAGCCACAAGGGTTTCGTGCCCGTCCTCACCAATTTCAAAAACCAGCGTCCCCACAGGCAGGTCAATGACCAGATCCTCGCCCTTGCGGCCGAACATCTGGCTTCCCTGTCCCGGGCGCCCGTTCTCGGCGGCGTAGTTGCGCTTGAGCCTGAAGTCATAAAGCGAAAGCAGTTTGGAGGAACCGCGCAGGAATACATTGCCTCCCGCGCCCCCGTCGCCGCCGTCCGGGCCGCCGCGGGGTATGAACTTTTCCCTCCGGAAGGATAAACAGCCGTTGCCGCCCTTTCCGGCGCGCACGGTTATGGTGGCTTCATCCACAAAGCGCATGATCTTGCCTACGTTCCTTGCAAAAATTCCCGGCGTTTCCCCTGGGGAGAAACCGCCGTGCAAAAAGCACTGCGGCGGCCTCTGGCCGCCTGAAAAAAAGGGCGAAAGACGCAACGCGACTTTCGCCCTGTCCTGTCATTACGAAAAAGACCTTATTCGGCCACGGCGGGAACAATGCTCACGCGGGTCTTGATCTTCTTCTTGCGGGTGTACTTTTCGTACTTTACCACGCCGTCAACCTTGGCGAACAGGGTGAAGTCCCGACCCATGCCCACGTTCTCGCCGGGGTGCACCTTGGTGCCCACCTGACGGACAAGAATGTTGCCGGCCAGCACAACCTGACCGCCGTAGCGCTTGATGCCGCGGCGCTGTCCCTGTGAGTCGCGTCCGTTTCTGGAACTACCACCAGCTTTTTTATGTGCCATGACTAGCCTCTCCTGACAAAAAAATTACAAGGCCCGGAAACCAGACCCGAACACGGGCCTATGCAATTAGGCCTGAATACCCTTAATCTTCAGAGCGGTAAAGCCCTGACGGTGTCCCTGCTTGCGGCGGGAATCCTGACGGCGGCGCTTCTTGAAGACAACAATCTTCTCGCCACGGCCATGTGCCAGCACTTCCGCCGTCACCTTTGCGGAGGCAACATAGGGAGCGCCCACGGCAAACTTGTCGCCGCCAACCATGAGAACCTTATCAAGAACGATTTCGCTGCCCGCTTCGGCTGCAAGCAGTTCCACAAAGATCTTGCCGCCTTCTTCAACACGGAACTGCTTTCCGCCCGTTTCGACGATCGCGTACATATATATTCCTCCATAGAAAGAGAGAGGGGAGACTTACCTTCTTTCCGCAGGAGAAGTCAACCCAAATAATTGCTGCATTCCAATATTGTGTGTCACCAAAAGTGAACCGCCTCCACTACCACGGGCCATTATGGTTGGCAAGCGTTTAGTGCCCCCGGCAGCAGTTTTTCATACCTGCCCTGCACGCGCCGCACACACAGCGAAAATGCCTCGCCTGCCCGTTCCCAAACCGGCCCTCCCCACCACACCCTGTCCAATTTCCAGTCCGCCCCGGCTTGGCTCCCTGCCCGTGGTATCCCGCAAAATAATCCTCCACCTCATCCGCAGCATCCACCTCATTCGCAGCATCCACCTCATTCGCAACATCCGCAGCATTCACAGCGCGACGTCAGCAAGAATTTACTCCTTACAGAAAATTTTGCATGACAAGCTTTGCAAACTGTGTAATAGGGGACTTGAGTGTGTCTCATCTCGTGTCCGGGGAGAAGTACCGCACCAAAGCCCTCCCCCAAGGCTTATTCTCCCCGGACCCCTAAAAATCTCCCCGCTTTGCATTTCCCAATCCTTTCTGTATATTACGGAATCCGTTCACGTGCGCCCCGTTGCGCCACACAACATGGCATTCAAGTGAGGTTTCCTGATGAAGGGCATAATCCTCGCGGGCGGCTCGGGCACCCGCCTCTATCCCATCACCCACGGCGTGTGCAAGCAGCTCCTTCCCGTCTTTGACAAGCCCATGATCTACTACCCCCTGTCGGTGCTCATGCTTTCCGGCATACGGGAAATCTGCATCATCTCCACCCCCAAAGACCTGCCCCGCTTCCGGGATATGTTCGGCAACGGCAGCCAGCTGGGCCTTTCGCTCACCTATGTGGAGCAGCCCTCCCCGGACGGACTGGCGCAGGCTTTCATTCTGGGCCGGAACTTCATCGGCAACTCCCCCGTCTGCCTTGTGCTGGGCGACAACCTGTTTTACGGGCACGGCCTTTCCACCGTGCTGGAGCACAGTGCCACCCTGCGTGAAGGCGGCATCGTCTTCGGCTACAAGGTGCGCGACCCGGAACGCTACGGTGTTGTGGAGTTCGATGCGAACATGAAGGCCCTGAGCATAGAAGAAAAGCCCGCGCACCCCAAATCCCGCTACGCCGTGACCGGCCTCTATTATTATGATAACCGCGTGGCAGACATCGCCGCCTCGCTCCGCCCGTCCGCGCGCGGCGAGCTGGAAATCACCGACCTCAACAACGTCTACCTGCAGCAAGGCAGGCTGGATGTGCAGCTCCTCGGCCGGGGCGTGGCATGGCTGGATACGGGCACCTTCGAATCGCTGCATCAGGCGGCGGCGTTTGTCCGTGCCGTTCAGGACAGGCAGGGACTCAAAATAGCCTGCGTGGAAGAGATTGCCTACCGCAAGGGCTACATCTCCGCTTCCGAACTGGCGGAACTGGCCCGCCCCATGCTCAAGAACGAATACGGCCAATACCTGATGGATGTCATTTCCGGCTGAACAGTGAACCTTGAACCGTGAACCGCCGAGCCTGCCAGGCACTACCAGACACGCCCGGACACTACCGGACACCGCCTCCTGCCGCAGACCCGCATGCCCCGCTGTTTTCCGCCACGCAGCACCGGCAGCAGACAACGCCAGCTTTTCGGCTCTGCACAGTGGCTGGCCCGGAACCACAAAAAAAAGCCGCCCCGTTCTGCAACGGAGCGGCCACATGTAACAATAATATACGGCGAGCCAAAAGGCTCGTGCACCTTATTCAACCTTACGAGCAGCCCTGCCAGCACCCGCTCCGGAAGAAGCACGGATACGGCCATATGCAGGACAGCCGAAAAGCCCGTCTCATTCTCCTGCCTGCTCCGCCCCGTGCGCACACGAAGCAACCCAGAACCGGCAGCCGAAAAGGCGCGGAAGGCGAAACGGCTTAATGGTGGTCGAGATGCTCGCCCTTCTTGATGCGATAGAAGGCAGCAGAGACAATGAACACGAAGTAGATGAAGATAAGGCTCACACCCACAAAGCCCTGCGGGGTGGAGTGCATCATGTTGTCAAAAAGTTCCGCCAGCATGGTTCTGCTCCTTTTTCTCAAACATTTCCTAGGTCAGGCACAGGAAAAGTAGTTGCCTCAAAACCACGAAAAGTCAAGAATCATTTTGTGATTTTGCGCACAAATATAAAAATTCTGTAACAATACCAGCATCCTTCACCCAACCAAACTGACCGCGCAACCAGTTTTGCGCGCAACCATACATACGGAGCCCCTATGTCCAGCCCCATCGCCCCCGGCGACACCCTAGACCTTCCCATCCACGCCCTTGCCACAGGCGGCAAAGCCATCACCCGCCACGAAGGCATGGTCATCTTCACAGACCGCGGCATCCCCGGCCAGACCGTTCGCGCCACTATCAGCCGTGTGAAAAAACGGTTTGCCGAAGCAACATTCCAGCACACCGTCACCCCCGCCCCGGACGAGATTCCCCCCTTCTGCAAGCATTTCGGGCTGTGCGGCGGCTGCCTGTGGCAGAACCTGCCCTACTCAGGCCAGCTTGAATGGAAACGCCGGTTTGTGGAAGACTCCATCCGCCGCATCGCCGGGGCGGAAGATGTGCCCGTTGCCCCGGTCATCGCCTCCCCGCAGGAACGGCACTACCGCAACAAAATGGAATTCGCCTTCCTGCAAGGCCGCGGCACCATCCACCTCGGCCTGCGCCGCTACGCATCGCATTCCATCGTCAATATTGAAGAATGCCATCTGCAATCGCAGCGCGCCACCGCCATTGTCCAGCATGTCCGCCAATGGGCCAACCGTCAGGAAGCCATGCCCGCCTACGACCCGCAAAAGGGCAAGGGCTACCTGCGCTTCCTTGTGGTGCGCGAAACCCGCCGCACCAACCAGCTTATGGTGCAGATCATCACCGCGCCGGACTGGTCTTCCGGCAACAGGCGCAATGCCGCAGTAGCCGCACTAGGCACTGAACTTGCCCAAGCATTTTCGGGCCTTACTTCCTTCATACATTCCGAGCGCGCGGACAAAGCGCAGATAGCCTACGGCGAACGCGACCTCACGGTACAGGGCGCCACAGAACTCCACGAAACCCTGCACATCGGCGATACAGACCACACCCTGTGCATCGGCGGCGCAGCTTCCTTTTTCCAGACCAACACCGGCGCGGCAGAAATCCTGTATACCAAGGCGCTGGAAATGGCTGCGCTCACCGGCACGGAAACGGTGTGGGATCTGTACTGCGGCGTGGGAGCCCTCTCTCTGGGTGCCGCCGCGCACTCCGCAGCCGTCACCGGTTTCGAGATAACGGCAGATGCCGTGGACACCGCCGGCAAAAACGCAACAGACCGCGGCGCGGGCAACGTCCGATTCATAGCTGGCGACGTGCGCCACACCATGCGCGAGGAGCAGAGCAACCCGCAGGTCATCATCACAGACCCGCCCCGCAGCGGCATGCACCCGGAAGTGGTCGCCGCCATCGCCGCCCGCGCTCCGGAGCGCATTGTCCACATCTCCTGCGACCCGGCAACACAGGCACGCGACATAGGTCTGCTGCTGCACGCCTACCGCATTGTGCAGGTGCAGCCCGTAGACCTGTTCCCGCACACTCCGCATATAGAAAATATCGTCCTGCTGCACCGTCTGACAGACAGACAGGAATCGTAAAAACAGCCAGCCCCTACCCCGATTCGCCAGAGATTTTCGCAGACTATGGACGAATCCTCTTTTCTGGGCTACAGAGATGCAAACCACCGGGGCACCGTAATCCGCGGTTGCCCCGGCCCTTCATCGGCTCACCCGTAATTCCCCAGAGGAAGGAGGTTGCCCGCCATGCATCGCACGTTCTCAGAGCAGAAAGCACTACTCCTGTGTCTCGTCGCCCTTGCCCTGTGGTTCTGCAGTGCCCCCCGGCACACCGCCGCCGCCCCGGCAACCGCCACCTATGTGGGCACAGATGCCTGCGCAGACTGTCATGAAGAGCAGTACTCCAACTTCAAAAAGTTTGCGAAAAAAGCCAAGTCCGACAAAAGCATAAAGGTCATGGCTCCCAAGCTCACCGCTGCCGAACTGCAGGGCTGCTACGGGTGTCACACCACGGGCTACGGAAAACCGGGCGGGTTTGAAAGCTTCGAGAAAACCCCGCATCTGGGTGACGCGGGCTGCGAGGTGTGCCACGGCCCCGGCTCGGAACATGTGGATTCCGGCGGCGACCCGTCCCTTATCAGCAACCCCACCATGGAAGAATGTCTGGTCTGTCACAACGAGGAACGCGTGGCAAACTTCGGCTTCCGCCCCCTGCTCTACGGCGGCGCGCACTAGCCGCCCTGCTCCCTGCATCGGGGAGTACCTGTCTTTTAATAGTTTCAGGAGAGCCGGACCAAGCTGCCGCCTACCAGTCCACCTCTATGATGATCTTGCCTGAAGGATCACGGCGAATACCCGCCACGTCCTCCAGCACCACATCATCAGACTCCGCAGCCTTGTTCTGTTCCTGAGAAATAAGCTCCTCAAGCGCCGCCTTCTGCGTGTCGCTCAACTCCAAAAACTGGCAGCCCACCCTGTCCGCACCGACAAAACGGACAACGGCCTGCACCTTTTTCAGGCGCACATCCTGCGAATCCAGCAGGTTGAACCGGAACACCTGCCCCGGCTCCAGCATGCCGGGCTCCATCTTGAAACAGATGCCACCCATGCTGATATCCACCACAATATACACCTCATCCTGCCGCCCCAGCGAAACGGAAAAATCCACCAGCGGAATACGCGGATACTGCCGCTTTTCCTTCCAGTCTGCGGCAGATGCCTCCTGCTGAACGCCGGATGTATGCCGGGCTGTCCCGCCACCTCCCCCCTGCTGTGCAGCCCCGGCAGAGGAATGCCCGGACTGTGCCCGCATGGCCTTTCGTGCCGGCTCCAGCAACGAGGCATCCAGCCCGCCGTCCGTAAGTGTACGCACGGCTTTCTTCTCTTTTCCCTGTCGCAGATAGGCAACAGCAAGCTCCTTGCGTAGTTCCCCGGTGCCTGCACTTCGCTCCAGCCCCGTCTCATACGCGCTTACGGCCCGGTCAAGCTGCCCGCTCTCCTGCAACTGCCGCCCTGCGATGAGAAAAGGGTCTTCAAGGGGCGCAGACATTCCGGCAGGTGCCTCGCCCATGCGGCGCGCCGCCTTGCCTGCTTCCGCCATGCGCCCTTCAACGGCAAGAGCAGAAACAGCCTTATGCCGGAACGTAAAGGTCTGCACAGCGTCACCAAGTCCGGAAAAACTCTCCGCAAGGCCGGAAAATGCATCCGCAGAGAGCGGCTTGCGCTTAAGCACGGCCAAAAACACCTGCGCTGCCTTGGTAAATAGCCTGCGCGCAAGCAAATCTTCGCCGGAACGCACGAGCCGCCTGGCATCCTCGTCATCGTCAATGGGATCGGGAGTGCCCGCAGTCGTTGGAGAAGCCGGGGGAGTAGCGGGACCAGATGGGCCGTGCGGGCCTGCCGGACGAACATCACTCCCCTGCGCAGAGCCCGCCGGTTTGCGCGGATCTGCATTGCTACGGGCCGCATCCGGAGCGGGCGCGGCAGCACCGGGCGATTCTTTGCTCCCCTGCGGACGGGCGGAACCGGCATCCCGTTCCGCTGTCCCTGCCGCCCGGACAAGTCTGGGCTGCACCTGCCCCTCTGCCCGCAGTGCCTCCAGCACAGCGGCACGCACAGCCTGCGGGTCAAACTGCGCCGTCAGGCACGATGTGGCACCGGCATTCAGCGCCGCGCGCGCCTCATCGGTACCACATCGGGGATACACCACAATGACCGCCAGTTTGTCATACTTGGCATCGGCCCGAATGGCTCTGATCAGGGCATGGTTGTTGGCAGCGGAAATTTCGCCCCGCAGCAGGAGCAGGTCAAAAGGGGTCTTCTTCAGTGCCACAATGCCCACTTTAAGCGATGGCGCAAAAAGCAGCCGTACCTGCCCCATTCCGGAAAGTCCGGCCCGGAAAATATCCTGATATTCCGGCCTTTCTTCAATAACAAGGATCTTCAGAATGCGCTGTCCGTCCATGCACCCACACCCCGCACTGCGTGATTCGTTTCTCCGCGCCCCCAAATCCCCTATATACCCGGATGAGGACAAGGTCTACCCTCCGGGGCTGTCCGGAAAACGCCCCGGCAGCAGGGCATCGCGTCATGTTCACGACATATTGGCCCGCTTGCCGCTCACGCAGGTAAGACGCACGCGCACCAAGGCCACGCCCCTGGCCTCGGCTTCAGATACCGTGGCAGGGTCGCCGCCATAGCGCAGGATTATGGCGCGCAAAGCCTCGCCACGCTCCTTCCCGTCAGTCAGAATCTCCGCTGTGCCGCTGGCGCAAACGCTCTCATACGCCATGCCCATGTCACATGCCCGGCCGCCCTGTCCCACCAGCCGTGCTGTGGCCACCGCAGTCACGCTTACGCGCGGGTCACGGCGCAGGCAATCCAGCTTGCGCCCCTGCCGCGCACTGTGAAAATAGATGCAGCCGTCCGCATGGGCAAAATTCAGCGGCACCGCATACGGCCCGTCCTCGCCGGAAAGCCCCAGAACAATATACGGTGCCGCATCCAGCACCCTGCAAAGCCACTGCGGGTCTGTGACCATCCTGTCTGCACGCCGCACAATGCCTCCCGGCTCTGATTGACTAAACAGTTTACGAGCCTCATGAAATTTATGAAAAAAACCACAGGCAATCCGCCTCACCCGTTGACGGGGATACCATCGCGTGATAGACCGAACCAACTTGTGAACGATTGCACGAAGTGCCCCTCACGAACAACGTTGTCGTTTCATACGGGGGTGCGGAGAATGATCATTAAAAAGAACAAGGAAATCAACACTAAAAAGTATGTCGACCTTATGGGAACCGTCGGAACGATGGGCATGCATATGGTCACACATCCCGCTGTGGGGGCGGTTGTAGGCTACTTTCTAGATGATTGGTTGGGGACTAAGCCTTGGCTGTTCATAACCTTCTTGATTCTGGGCGTCATTGCCGGTTTCAAGGCGGTGTTCGTGGACACGCAGAAGATCCTAAGGAATCAGGAAAAGCAAGATGCCGAACGGAATGGGCGAAAGGATTGAAAAGCACCTGTACGCCAAAGGCTTCAGGTTGCCGGAAATCCGGGCCATACTCAAGGCGCAGCTCCTGCTCTGCGGAACCTCTGTCCTGGTTGGAGTCTCAACGGTCTGGCTGACCCTGTGGCCGCTCAGTTTCGCGGTGGGCGTGATACTGGCCACGTTCAGCTTCTATTCGCTGGCACGGTTCATTCAGCAGGTCATCCTGCGAACCTACACCCGGCAAATGCTGTTGGGATTGCTGTTCAGGTTCTATGTACGGCTTATGCTTACCGGACTTATCCTGTTCGGACTGATTATCAAGCTCAGGGTTCCAAGTTCGGCACTCGTGGCTGGTTTTGCCACTTGTATGGCAACCATGCTCGTCGGAATTCTGTTCAGGCGGGCAGAGCGGAAAATCAAGGAGGCATGAGGATATGGCAGGTGGATTGCCGCATCCGGTGCTATGGTCCTCCCTCGCGGGAATGGACTATATCACCATCAATGGAACTCAAACCGAGTTCAAGCATGTGTTCTATACATGGATTGCCATGGCAATCCTCTTCAGTCTGGCATTTCTCGTTCGCGGCCAGCTGAAGATGGTGCCCGGAAAGATCCAAAATGTTTTTGAAGTAATCATCGGTGGGCTTGAGAACTTTGTTGTCAGTAACATCGGCGAGGACGGGCGCAAGATTTTTCACGTCCTCATCGCACTGTTCCTCTTCATTCTCACCAACAACCTTCTTGGTCTGGTGCCCGGCTGCGACGCACCCACGGCGAACGTGAACACCAACGCCGCGTTGGCTCTCTTCACGTTCCTCTATTACAACTGGATCGGTATTCAGCGCTGGGGCGCAGGCTACATCAAGCATTTCTGCGGTCCCTTCTGGTGGCTCATTCCTCTTATGCTGCCGCTGGAACTCATCTCCCACGCTGCACGTCCCCTCTCCCTTACGCTCCGTCTCTTCGGGAACATCCGGGGTGAGGAAATCGTGCTGATCCTGTTCTTCCTGCTCGCGCCGATCTTCGGCACTATTCCGATTTACTTCCTGTTCCTGCTGGCAAAGTGCCTTCAGGCTTTCATCTGGTTCATGCTCGGCATGATCTACCTGAAGGGTTCGCTGGAACACGCCCATTAATCGGGGGAAATGGTCTTAGACCAACTAACATACTAACGTTCTAGGAGTGTAGTACAATGCGTAAGTTCATGATGATCGCCCTGAACACTGTTGCCATCCTGTCCGTTGCCGCCATGGCTTTTGCTGCCGAAGGCGCTCCCTACGGCGACCTGGTGTACTTTGGTGCCGCTATCGGTATGGCAATCGCCGCTGCCGGCTGCGGTATCGGTCAGGGCATGGGCCTGAAGGCTGCCTGCGAAGGCACCGCCCGTAACCCCGAAGCTTCCAACAAGATCACCGTGGCTCTCATTCTTGGCCTGGCATTCGTTGAATCCCTTGCCATTTACGCTCTGGTTGTTAACCTTATGCTTCTGACCAAATAAGCATACGGATAGCGCCTTTTTTAAGGAGGCCGCTATGCGGCCTCCTTTTTCCGGTTTATAATGGGAAAGTTTTCACAATCAGGATACACTCAGAACATGTCACAAAAAAGCGAACACATCCCGAGAGCCACCATCCAGCGTCTTGCCGTCTATGTGCAGGTGCTGGAAAACCTGCTGCGCGAAGGTACGGAGGTCATATCCTCCGAACCGCTCGCCAAGGCATGCAACGTAAACGCCTCTCAGATACGCAAGGATCTCGCCTACTTCGGTGAATTCGGGGTTCGGGGTGTGGGCTACTATGTAAAAAGCCTCATCGAATCCATCACCCGCGCCCTTGGCGTAGACAGAGAATGGCGCACCGTGCTCATCGGTGTGGGCAACCTTGGCCGCGCCCTGCTCAACCACAAGGAATTCCGCCTGCGCGGGTTCAACATTGTGGGCGCATTCGACTGCGACCCTTTCAAGATAGGCGAAGAAATTTCCGGCCTTGAGGTGGTGTGCACCAAACGGCTTAAAGAAAAGATCGGCGAAAACGGTGCAGAAATCGGCATCATCACCACGCCCCCGGAACGCGCCCAGCGCGCCGCCAACCATCTGGTGGAAGCAGGCATCCGGGGCATACTGAACTTCGCCCCTGCCCGTATCAGTGTACCTGCGGAAGTACATGTGGAGTATGTGGATATTTTCCATCACCTGTACGCGCTGTCCTTCAACATCACTTTCGGCAGTTCAGACTAGCAGCCCCGTCTGCGCTACAGGCTCCCCCAAAGATATTTCCATCTTTGATTACGGCTCTGATTCCGGCCCCTTGCCTTTGACGGATACGGCACGAACGCGCTATACTGCGCCATCGTGCTTTTTGCTGTTTTGCAGCTTGGCAGACCATGGAAATCTTGTGCTGCGGACCGCCCGTAACGGCACAACGCCGGGCAGAGGAAATGTCCGGCCTGTTTCCTGAGCCACATGCACAGAGAGCCATCGGGAAGACCTGAGTATTTCGCAGCAACGCAGCAGATTGCTTTCCAACTGCCCGGCAGGCACGCTATCCCCATCGCGTGTCATGTCCGGCAGACCTGCAGGAGGTTCGTTCCATGCCCGCCCCCATCGTTCTGCTTTCCGATTTCGGCCACACAGACCCCTATGTCGGACAGATGAAAGGGGTCCTCGCCACGCTTGCGCCGCATGTCCCCGTCATAGACCTCTGCCACGGCGTGCGCCCGCAGGCTGTGGCTCAGGGAGCCTACTTTCTGGCCTCCAGCTTCAGCCATTTTCCGGAGGGAAGCGTCTTCGTGTGCGTGGTGGACCCCGGCGTAGGCACGGACCGGGGCATTCTGTGCATGGAGGTGGCAGAGCGCCTTGTGCTGGCTCCGGACAACGGACTGCTGGTACCACTGCTTTCCGATTACCCGGCCGCCGCCTGCTACCGCATGGATACCGACATTTTCGAGGATGCCGCCCCCACCTTTCACGGGCGCGACATTTTCTGCCCTCTCGCCGCGCGGCTGGCATGCGGCGAACCGCTGAACACACTGGGCGAACCGTATCCTGTCTCGCAGATGTACACCCCGGAATGGATGGTTCCCGTGGGGTTTGCCGACCACATTGCCTGCCATGTGCAGCACATAGACCATTTCGGCAACGTGGTGCTCAATCTCAGCGCCATTCCGTGGCTGGAACGCATCGCCCTGTGGCCGGACCTGTACATCAGGCAGACGCCCCCCCAAAGGGTACTGCGCACCACCACCTTTGGGCAGCTGCCCCGCAACACGCTGGGGTGCATAGCCGGGAGTCAGGGATTTCTGGAACTTGTGCTGCATTCAGCCTCCGCCGCCCACTTCCTGAAACTGGATATCGGCGACAGCATCTTCCTGCACGGGCATCTGGATGTCTATGAGTCCTAACATGTTGTCCGACCTGCACGTTGCCTTCGGATTTCTGACCAGACTGGGGCGGGGCTGCCTCTGCGCCCAGGAGGATATGGGCCGCTCCGTCCGCCATTTCACGCTTGTAGGGCTTGTGCTCGGCATTCTGGTCACAGTTCCCGCACTGTTTATTCCCGGCGGGGCGCGCGCCACCCTCGGCGCGCTGTTCTGGGTCGGGGCCTCTGTCTGGCTCACCCGCGCGCTGCACTGGGATGGCTGGGCCGACCTGTGGGATGCATGGGGGAGCTGCGCGGAAGGAGAACGCTTCTGGGCCATTCTGAAAGACAGCCATATAGGCGCGTTCGGCGTCATCGGTCTTGCGGCTGGCCTCGGGGGTCAGGTGCTGTTGTCCCGTGAACTGCTCGCAAGCGGCTTGTGGCCCGCCCTTGTATGGGCACCGGCATTGGGCCGTGCGGCCGCCGCCCTTGCCGCCGGTCTCGGCACCGCACCGCCCGCCTCCACGCTGGGCAGGCTCTTTCTGGCAGGTGCCACGCCAGCCGTTGTCACCGTGCAGTGTCTGCTGGCCGTTCTTGCAGGGTTTGCGCTGTGCGGCCCCCGGACCGTCCTTGTGGCCTGCGTCGTTGCCGGGGCGGGGCTGTTTGCCATGGTCAGGCTTTCCCGGCGGGCGGGCGGCATGAACGGCGACTTTCTGGGAGCCGCCGTCATATGGGGCGAACTTGCGGCCATGTTCGCAGCCGCCCTGTTCATCGCCTGACAGGAATACTGCCTCCTGAACGGCCATGCCCTGCGGACAGAAAACAAAAATCAGCCGTTCAGGATTCCCCGCAGCACATTTCGGCACGGTCCGTGCTATCACCGTGTACAGGTCTCCCCGGTGTCGGCTATCCGACAGGCAGAACGCCGACAAATAGCAGGCAGTACGGGCAGAAACATGAAAAGATAACCCGGCGGCAATCCCCTTTCTCCATAACAGCAGGGCGGCACAACGCCCCTCCGGCAATACAGGAAATACATGGCACAGTTCCGGTTCCGCCTCCAACAGGTCTTAAAATACCGCGCACAGCTGGAGGAGCAGGCCAAAATGGCGTTCGCGCAGGAACAACTGCAGTACCAAGCGCAGGCCCAGCGGGTGACGGTGCTCCGCAAAACCCTTGCCGAACACGAACCCAAACTGTATCAGACCAATAATCAGGCCGAAATCTGGCTGCTGCGCAACTTCATACAGGGCCTTTCCGCAGATATCGCGCGGGCAGAATCCGCCCTGCTGGAACAGGCCCAGCGGCTCAACAAGGCGCGGCAGCATCTTGTCAAACGCTCGCAGGAGCGCCAGCTCATCGACAAACTCAAAGAAAATCAGGCCAAACGACATGCTCAGGAAGAACTCTTCAAAGAACGGCAGCAATTCGATGAAACAGCCACCATTCGCCACAAGCCTCAAGCTGTTTAAGCTCTGCAAGCTCCTCGCGCTTGCCGTGGTCTTCAAGCTGGTGGTCATCACCACGCTGGCCGTGGATACGGGTGGCTGGTATATCCCGTTTCTGGGAGAAACTACCATTGTGAGCAGCACCACCGCCCCGGCGGAACCCACCCTTCCCGCCACTGTGCAGCAGGCCGCAGCCCCGGCTCCCGGCGCACTGCTCGCGGTTTCCGGCGCGCATGCCGCTCCGCCGGACGGACAACAACCTGCCGATCCCGCCCAACAGGCCCCCGTCCAGCAGGGCAACGGATTCCCGCAGGATGCTCTTACCCGTGAATCCCTGCAGCAGAAGCAGGAAGAACTGAACCGGCGAGAGGCCGACCTGAACAGGCTGCAGCAGGAAATCAATCAGAAGATTCAGAATCTGCAGCAGCTTGAGCAGCGTCTGCAGGTCATGCTGGAACAGGCGGAAGAGACCAAGGACAAAAAGATGCGCCACCTCGTGGACGTCTATTCCAACATGAAGGCCAAACAGGCAGCGGACGTGCTCAGCACGCTGGATGAAGGCATCGCCGTCAAGATTCTGGCAGGCATGCGCGGTCGTCAGGCCGGTGAAATCCTCACCTTCGTCAACGCGGAAAAGGCCGCACGTCTTTCGGAAGCCCTGACAAGAATGCAGCTCCCCTTCGAATAGTCCATGCCCAGACTGAAGCTTACCATCGCCTACGTGGGCACCAACTATTGCGGCTGGCAGATTCAGGCATTCTCGCGGCGTCCCCAGCCCACCGTGCAGGAAGAACTGGAACGTGTTGCGGAACGGGTGCTCGGCACGCCTGTGCGCATTTTCGGCAGCGGGCGCACGGATTCCGGCGTCCATGCAGAGGGTCAGGTGGCCCACTTCGATGTGCCGGAAGACAAGGCGGACAGGGACTGGCAGCGCACCTTCAACGCCATGCTCCCCGATGACATTGCCGTGCTGGACGTGGAGCGCGTGGCAAGCGACTTTCACGCCCGCATCAATGCCACAGGAAAAATCTATGCCTACTCCCTGTGGCTCACACGCCGGTACACCCCGCCACGCCTTTTTCCCTTCGTCTGGGCCACCGGCCCTGTGGATGTGGCAGCCATGGACGCAGCCGCACGGCATCTGGAAGGCACCCACGATTTTTCCACCTTCCGCAATGTGGGTACAGAGGTGGAAACCTGCGTGCGTACCCTGCGGAGCATCAGCCGCAGTCCGCACGGCCCGTTGCCGGGTGCCGATACACCGGACTACGCCCGTGTGGGCATTCCGCTGCAACTGACATGGTATTTCGAGGCAGACGGATTTCTCAAGCAGATGGTGCGCAACCTCATGGGCACGCTGGTGGCCTGCGGCACGGGCAAACTGTCACCGGATGCCGTGCCTTCCCTTCTTGCGGCGTGCGACAGGGCGCAGGCTCCGGCCACAGCCCCGGCGCAGGGGCTTAGCCTTGCCCGCGTGCTCTACTGAGTGATTTCCCGGGGGTTTTGCAGAATGCTTTGCGGAACGCTCTGCTGAACGCGTTGCGGCATGCGTTGCCTGAAGCACTGCCATGGGAACCCGGCCCATCCCGCAAGAGGTTTATCCCCCGCAAGGCCGCCACACACTCCCGCCGCTCCCGCGCTAGGTATAGTTGGGTTCTTCTTCCTTGATGATCTGGAAGGCTTTGTTGGACTTCACCGTCCCGCTTATGCCCATGAATTTACGCACTCCGGCCACGGTGCATTCCAGCAGATCGTCCGTGTCGGTATCCAGCAGCAGCACGTCGCCCACCTTCAGGCGCAGCAGCTGGTTGCCGGTAATCTTGGTTTCCCCGAAGCGTATCTTCATCTCCACAGGCGTTTCCATCAGGCGCTCCTTCAGGCGTGCCACCCACGCATGGTCCACTTCCAGCCGTTCGGTCTGGAAGCTGGCATGCAGCTTGGAGCGTATGGGTTCTATGGTGGCGTAAGGCAGGCAGATGATAAGCGAGCCGATGGCGGTTTCCAGTTCCACCTCAAAGGTAATGACCACCACCACGTCGCTGGGCGGCACAATGGCCGCAAACTGGGGGTTTATTTCAGAGCGCACCAGTTCAAGGTTCACCTCGTGTACCGGACGCCAGGATTCTTCCATGTTGTCCAGGGTAATCTTGATCACGCGGTCCACAATAGCCTGTTCAATGCGGGTAAATTCTCTTCCCTCGATCTTGGGTTGTGAACCGGCTCCGCCGAAAAAATTCTCCACAAGGGCGAACACCAGACGCGAATCCACCACAATGATGGCATTGCCCCTCAGCGGCTCCATCTTGAAGATATTAATGCTGGTGGGCACGGGCAGCGAGCGCATAAAGTCGCCGAACTTGGTCATGTCTATGGAAATGGGGTTCAATTCCACACGTTTGCGGATGCTGTTGGACAACGCATTGGTGCACAGGCGGGCAAACCTGTCGTTCACGATTTCCAGAACAGGCATGCGCCCCCGGATAATGCGGTCCTGATTGGCCAGGTCAAAGGGCACAATACCGGAATCGTCCTCCGGAATATCGGATTCGCTTTCGATCTCTCCGCCGGAAAGCCCCCTGAGCAGGGCATCCACCTCATCCTGGGCAAGGATCTTGTTCATACGCTACTGCACTCCCATTACTGGCTTATCCATACACTTATGCCCGCCTGCCCTGCGGGTCAAGCTTGTGCCAACGCGGAGGTATTGAAGAAATTTCCCGTCACCGTAAAACAATGCACAAACAGTGCCATCTCACATGGCCGCTGCGCAGGCTTCCGGGCGGGCCAGACTGATCAGGAAAGATTGGGATAGCGCCGCTTTATGCGCTGAATGACATCCGGGCTTACGTAGCCGAGCAGGGAAAGGATTTCGTCTATGGCGTAGGGCGACTTGGATTGCAGCTTATAGTTTTCCGCCTTCATCAGGTCTTCGGAAGAAAGCAGCTTCTCCGCCAGCAGCACATCCACCACCGTGTGGTGGGCCATGGCAGCCCTGCGTGCAGCGGGTTTGCCCGTGCCCGTAATCAGGTCGCCCCCCGCAGCACCAAGGCTGTAATCCGCTACGCCTTCCAACTGGCGGGTAATAAACATCTGCGTCTCACGCAGATCGGCCAGCCCCTGCTTGGCATCGCGCAACGCCTGCGTCAGCTTTTGCTTGCGGCCGCGCTGGAACTGAATTTTTTCCAGGTACCCGGTGGTTGTCTGGTGCCCCACCACAACCATCCCGATGATGACGAGGAAAATAATAAAGACCGCTATCACATAGCCCATAACACCCCACCCCACCCCGGCCATGAAATCCGCCACGATCCTGTCACGCAATCGGTTTCGGAACCGGTCACGCAACCTGCCGTCAACACATCGGATATACACTCTAAAGAATTACCAGACAATATCATTAGTGCGCAAGCGAATATTCACGCAACCCCGCTGCGCATTAGGAGAATCACCTGCCTGTGCCCCACCTCTGCCACCCGCGCAGAAAAGGGAACCGCCGCAGTCCTCACGAACACAACACCCGCGTTACAACCCCGCTATCCCTTTGCGGCGATTTATGGCACACTTCCTCTGCCATGCAAAACCACAGCCACATACTCGTCACCACGCCGGAAGGCCATACGGAAACCATCTTCATCCAAAACCACCCCGTACCGCTCACTCTGGCCCAATGCGTCTACACCTCCGGCTTTTTCAGCGCCCCGGCACTCTGTTCGGGACTGGGAGCATGTGGCCGCTGCCGCATGCGCATCACCCACAACGCGCCACTTCCCAACGGCCCAGACGCCCTGTATTTCACCGAAGAAGAACTCCGCGACGGCTGGCGGCTGGCCTGCGGGCACTCCCCCCTGCCCGGCATGCACGTGCTGCTGCCGGAATCCGCCGCACAACCGCGCCGCCTCCTCCCGCCGCCTGCTCTTTCCGCACAGTCCTCCCCTCTTCCGCCTCTGCGACTGGCTGTGGACCTTGGCACCACCTCGCTGCACTGGTCCCTGCTGGCGGGAACAACCCGGCTGGCCTCAGGCAGTGAACTGAACCCGCAGATGGGTGCCGGCAGCGAAATAATGTCCCGGCTGGCCTTTGCCGCCCGGCCCGAAGGCGCAGCCGTTCTGCAGCGGCTTGTTCTTAAAGCCCTGCAGGCGCTGGTGCACGAGGCAGAGACAACATTCGGCAGCCCTGTTCAGGAATGCTGCATCGCCGGCAATCCGGCCATGACAGCCCTGCTGCTGGGCAAAGACCTCTCCGGCCTTTCCGCAGCCCCCTACAGGCTGGACTATGCAGGCGGCACGGCAGAAACCCTGCACAGCCTGCCCCCCGTATACATCCCCCCGCAACCGGCCCCCTTTGTGGGCGGCGACCTCTCTGCGGGTATCATGGCCGTGGCGGAACATGCACCGCAATACCCCTACCTGCTTGCAGACCTCGGCACCAACGGCGAATTCGTGCTCGCCCTCACGCCGCAACACGCACTGGTCACCAGCGTGGCGCTCGGTCCCGCGCTGGAAGGCATCGGCCTCACTTTCGGTTCCGTTGCCCGCCCCGGCGTCATCACCCGCTTCATTCTCTCGCCACGTGGCCTTGAACCGGTCGTCATGCCCTTTGCTCCCGATTCCGCAACACCCCCGTCCCCGCCCCCCGGCATAAGCGGCACCGGCTATCTTTCGCTTGTCCGCTGCCTGCTCAGGGCGGGGCTCGCAGGCCGCGACGGCCGCTTCATCCTTCCCCCGCGCACGCCGCTGGGTGCCCGGCTTGCCGCCTCCATGAAGGATAACGGCGGCGAACAGTGCCTCGTCCTCGGCAGCGGCCTGCACATTTCCGCAGGCGATATCGAAGAAATCCTCAAGGTCAAGGCTGCCTTCACCCTTGCCTTTGCCCGTCTGCTGAAAGAAGCGGGCCTTGCCCCGCAAGACCTGCGCTGCATCTACCTTGCGGGCGCACTGGGCGAACACGTCGACCTTGCAGACCTTGAAGAACTGGGCTTTCTGCCGTCCGGCATGGGCGCAGCACACCCCGCACAATCCGGCAAAGTCGTCGGCGTGGGCAATGCCTCGCTGCGCGGTGCTGAACGATTCCTTGTTGACCCCGACCTGCGTGCCGTGGCAGAAGTCTGGTCCGCGGCTACAACCCATGTGGACCTGACCGCCGACCCCGCCTTCACCCAAACCTTCATGCGCCACATGCGCTTTGCCCACATATGAACAACTGCCTCACCCTTCCCCCCGCGCCCCTGCGCGAGGCTCTCGCAGCCTATGAAGACTCCCTGCGCAAAGTGCTGCCGCTCAAGCAGGCGCACCGCAAGGAACTGCACTACGCCGTGGCCGATCTTTCCCGCGCCCTGACCACTGAGCGTGGCGGCATGAAGATAAACTACTGGACCACGCCCCGCGCGGCCTCGGCCTACCTGCATTTTTATCTGCCGTGGAACCTGTACCGGCTCGCGTGGCTCCTGCCCAACCTCGCGCTGAACCTGAACGACGGCGACACCGTGCTCGATCTCGGCGCCGGCCCGCTCACGCTTGTGCAGGCCCTGTGGCTGGCACGGCCTGACCTGCGCGAACGCAAGCTCACTTTCATCTGTTCCGACATCGCCCCCAAACCCATGGAAACAGGCCGCGCGCTGTTCGAAACCCTTACCGGCATGGCAGCCAACAGCCCGCAAAGCCCGTGGCGTATCGTGCTGGAACGCGCACCGCTGGAAAAAACCCTGCGCAGCCACTTCGGCAAGGCCAAGCTGGTCTGCGGGGCCAACGTGCTGAACGAACTTCGGGCAGGCAAGGGCCAATCGCTGGAAGAACGCCTGAACGAACTCGCCCTTGCCATGTCAGACGCCTGCACCGAAGACGGCGCGGTTCTTTTTGCAGAACCGGGCACCCGCCTCGGCGGCAAGATGATCTCTCTGCTGCGTCTCGGCCTCATGGAATACAACCTGTTCCCGCAGTCCCCCTGCCCGCATGATGGCGACTGCCCCATGCTGGATGCCGCCTCCGGCGGCTGGTGCCACTTCAACGCCCCGGCAGACAGCGCCCCCAAATGGCTGATGACGCTGACCAACCGCGCGCGCATGGAAAGACGCAACATAAGCCTCAGCTTCCTGCACGCCGCCCGGAACAAGCCCGCCTGCTCCGCAGATGCCGTGCGCATTCTCTCAGACCCCATCCGCCTGCCGGATACCCCGGCTCCGGCCCGCTATGCCTGCTCCATGCGCGGCATGGCTCTGGTCCACAGGGCTGCACGGCTGGAAAGCGGCTCGCTCGTCACCGTCTCATGGCCCGACCCGCCGGTAACGGATGCCAAATCCGGGGCGCAGGTGGCTCACCCTCTCGCACGCTGAGCGTGCCCTCTGCCTGCAGGATTCACTATGCGCATCATAGATCTCGGGCTCATCCCCTACGCGGAGGCAGACGCCATTCAGCAGGCACGGGTGGAAGAGGTGGCCGCCGGTGCGGAACCTACCCTCTACCTGCTGGAGCACCCCCCGGTCATCACGCTGGGGCGCAACGGCGGCAGAGAAAACCTGCACGTCAGCGATGCCTTTCTTGCAGAACAGGGCATAGAGCTTGTCCACTCCTCGCGGGGGGGCAACATCACCTGCCATTTTCCCGGCCAGCTTGTGGCCTATCCCGTGATCAAAATCGCCAGCCGTCCCGGCGGCATGCGGGTCCTGTTCCATCACCTTGAAGAGGTGGTCATCCGCACGGCGGCCCAGTATGGCCTTGCCGCCTCCCGGCAGGAAGGACGCCCCGGCGTATGGGTGGAGAACAGGAAAATCTGCTCCATCGGCATTGCCATGCGCAGATGGACCAGCTATCACGGGCTGGCGCTGAACGTACTGCGCAACGTGGACCTCTTCCGCCTGATCACCCTGTGCGGACTGGCCGATGCGGAGCCCTCTTCGCTGGCGCAGGAACTGGACCGCGACGATATCACCATTCAGGATGTGAAGAATGAGCTTGCACGACAATTCCGAACCGTCTTTGCGGATTCCGCCCTGGCTCAGGGTTAAGATTCCCTGCAACACCACCTATACGGCCACCCGCAATCTGGTGGGCGACCTTAAGCTGAATACCGTGTGCCAAAGTGCCAAGTGTCCGAACATGTTCGAATGCTTCTCCTCGCGCACGGCCACCTTCCTTATTCTGGGCAATGCCTGCACGCGCAACTGCGCCTTCTGCAACATCGGCCGCGCCGCCACCGTCCCCCCGGACCCGGACGAACCTGCCCGCGTGGCTGACGCAGCACGGCAGCTGGAACTGCGCCACGCGGTCATCACCTCCGTCACGCGAGACGATCTGGAAGACGGCGGAGCAGCCCACTTCGCACGCACCATAGAAGCCGTGCGCACAGCATTACCGCAGTGCACCATCGAAGTGCTCATTCCGGACTTTCAAGGCTCCCTTCCTGCCCTGCAAGCCGTCATGCGCGCCGCGCCGGACATCATCAACCACAACGTGGAAACCTCGCCCGCGCACTACACCCGCATCCGTCCGCAGGCAGACTACGCACAGAGCCTGCACCTGCTGGAACGGGTCAAGGCGGCGGGCTTCCGCTCCAAATCCGGACTCATGGTGGGTCTGGGCGAAACGGACGAAGAGGTCCGGGGCGTGCTGGACGACCTCGCCGCCATCCGCTGCGATATCGTCACCATAGGCCAGTACATGCGCCCCTCGCGCAGCCACCCGCCCGTGCAGCGTTACGTGCACCCCGATATATTTGAAGAATACGCAGAATACGGCAGGCAAAAGGGCATTGCGCACATGTTCTCGGCTCCGCTGGTGCGCTCCTCCTACAACGCCGCCATGTTTGCCTGACAGCACAATGTGGCAAACCCGGCCACTCTCCCTGTCAGGCTCTGCAAGGGGGCACAATGCACCGTCTTACCCGATGGGTGCAGCCTTACAACATGGCGGATGCCTCCGCGAGTACAGTAAGCACATACTGACAATACTGTACCACAACACTTTACAGCAGTTCCATCTTACAAAAGAGCATGCTTGGCGTGCAAGGCTGTTGCATGGAGTAAAAATGGGGGAAAACCCTACTATGCACAACTGCCCCGGCAAGCTATAGTATGCCACGTTGACAGTCTGATACACACGTGATTTCTCCCAGACAGTCAGCAGGCACCAGCGGCGCGGATTGACGGATCCGTGCCGCTTGCTTTTCCGCTCGGTGCCGGGCCTATTCATCAGTTGCGGCATCATTCCATTTTCCGGAGCAACAGTTGCTGCAAGGCCCGCAACGCTGCCGCTGCAGTGCAGAAACAAATCGCACACCCCGCAGTCCCTTGTCCTCTTCTGCTCCGCCACCGGGCTTGACCCGCACCCCGCCTGCCCATACCATGCCCTAACGTTCCCCTCCCGTCGCCCGCGCCACCACCCCCCGGAGAGCACGGAGAAGGAAAGACCACACAAGGAGCACCGCATGAGCGCAAAGCACAGAGACACACTGCGCGCCATTTTAAACGCCGCACTGGATGCCGTGGCCCCGGACAAGGCCGTGTTGCGGCATGTGGCGTTGCAGGGCAGCGTCCTGCGCATAGATGACGTGGACTATGACCTGAATGCCTACGAAAACATCTATGTCGTCGGAGCAGGCAAGGGAGCGGCCCCCATGGCGGCAACGCTCGAAAAATTGCTCGGCAAACGGGTCAGCGGCGGCCTTGTCTGCGTGAAGTACGGACACACCGTCCCCACGGCAACAGTGGAACTGGTCGAAGCGGCACACCCCGTGCCCGATGCGAACGGCGAACGCGCCGCACGGGCCATCCTGTGCATCGCCGGGGCTGCCACAGAGCGCGACCTTGTGCTGTGCGTCATCACGGGCGGTGCCAGCGCGCTCACCCCCGCCCTTGCGGACGGCATTCCGCTGGAAGACGGCAAGACTGCCACCTCCCTGCTTCTGGAATGCGGAGCCACCATCCACGAGGTAAACGCCGTACGCAAGCACCTGTCCGTCTTCGGCAGCGGCAACCTTGCCCGCGCCGCCTATCCGGCCCGTCTGGCCGCGCTCATCATCTCCGATGTAGTGGGCGATAATCTGGATGTCATTGCCTCCGGCCCCACATCCCCGGACCTCTCCACCTTCGTCCAGTGCATGGAAATCGTGGAACGCTACAACTTACGCCACCGCATGCCGCCCTCCGTCCTTGCACGGCTGGAGGCGGGCGCGCAAGGCACCATATCGGAAACACCCAAACCCGGCGATCCTGTGTTCACCACCGTGCAGAACGTGCTGGTGGCCACAAACACGCAGGCACTGGAAGCGGCAGCGCAGGAAGCCGTCCGGCACGGCTATTTCCCCCGTATCCTCACCTCCACCATGACGGGCGAGGCACGCGAGGCTGCGCGCGACCTTGTGGATACTGCCATGAACCTGTGCATGGACGGCAAAACCGTTTCCGGCCCCGTGTGCCTGCTGGCAGGCGGAGAAACCACGGTTACCGTCACCGGCAGCGGCCTCGGAGGACGCAATCAGGAAATGGCCCTCGCCGCCGCCCTGCACCTGCGCGACTGCGACCACATCACCATGCTCTGTGCGGGAACAGACGGTACAGACGGCCCCACCGATGCGGCAGGCGGCTTCGCCTGTTCGGGAACCATGGAACGGGCACTGTGCTGCTCGCTGGACCCGCACCAGCATCTGGCGAACAACGATGCGTACTGCCTGCTGGATAAAACGGGCGACCTGCTTAAAACAGGCCCCACCCTCACCAACGTGATGGACATCGCCCTTGTGCTGGTGGAATGCCCGCGCAGTTAACTCCCGCTCCGCCAATCCCTGTTCCAAAGCAAAAGTCCCCGGCAGCCAGATGGTTGCCGGGGACTTTTCCTCACAAAGAGAGCCAAAAGGCTTCTTACTTCACAGCATCCTTCAGCATCTTGCCGGGGGTGAACTTCACAACCTTGGTTGCGGGAATGACAAGTTCTTCACCGGAGCGGGGATTGCGGCCCTTGCGTGCTGCGCGCTCAGCAACCTTAAAGCTGCCGAAACCGGTGAACACTACGGAATCGCCGCTCTTCAGCGCATCGGCGATGGTGGCAATGGTGGCGTCAAGGGCAGCTTCTGCCTGAGCCTTGGAAGAAAGATTGGCCTTGGAAAAAATCTTCTCAACAAATTCTGCTTTGGTCATTCACATTTCTCCGTGACACTGACATAGTTTGGAAAGGCCCGCAGGAAAGAGCCTCTTGTTACCACTGCAAGCGAGGCTCGACAAATGGCAAAGCTTGGGTGCTTTGTCAACCACCGCTTTGTTAAAAATTGGCTGCTGGCGTGGCTTCCCGCCCTTTTTCCCATGCAGACAGCACCGCCCGCACCGTCTCCCTGCCCGCCAAACCACCGGAATGAATCGCCATTCCCACCTGCAAAGTCGGATACGCCGCAAAACAACCTGTTCTGCCGAAAATCCATATTTTTCTGGCCCTTCCCATGCCCTCCACGCATGGACAATCGTTCCCTCTCTCCTGTATATGAAAACGGTGTCCCGCAGCTATCCCCGGAGTAATGTCGGATGAACGTGAAGATTGAACGCCTGCCCTCTTTCCGCGTGGCCACTGTCCGCGCTTACGGCCCTTACGAAAAATCAGGGCCGGAGGCATGGCAGATGCTCACCCCGTGGATCGCCCGGCACAGCATCCTCACGGGCAAGACCATGTTTCTGGGCTTTTGTCATGACGACCCCAATACCACGGAAAGCTCGCGCATCCGGTATGATGCCGGAGTCTCTCTGCCGGAAGAATTCGTCCCCGATGATTTTGTTTTTGTCCGGGAGGTACCCGGCCAGGAATACGCCGTTACCGTTCACAAGGGGCCGTACCCCACCCTGACCCATGTATGGGCGACCCTGTTCTGGGACTGGCTCCCCGCAAGCAGCCGCCGTCCGGCTGCCGCGCCGCTCATGGAGCAGTATCTCAGCGACCCCTATCTGGATAACGACGAGGATCTGGTCACCCGTCTGTATCTCCCGCTTATCACGTTGTAGACCGCAGCACGCGCTGCCATCTGGAGAAACCGCATGAAAAAGATGCCTTTCGCTTCCCGGTCCGTATGGCTTTTTCTTCTGGCCCTCATGCTGCTCACACTGACTGCGTGCGGTCCCAATAACTACGTGCGCCTGCGCTACGCCTCCACGGTGGAGCCTGCCCGCGTACAGCCCAGCGCCCCGGCGGTAACCGTTGTGGAATTTGCCGACGGACGCACCATAAAAGATGTGGGCCTTCGCCGCGATGAAACCCCCTTCATCCCGGTTTCCAGCGTCTCCGCATGGGTGAGCGAGGCCCTTGAACAGGAACTGAGCCGCAAGGGCCTGCAGACCCGGTATGTAAAGAACGCCATGGACGCCGAACCCGGCGAACATGTGGTCACGGGTACCGTCCTCAAGGTCTGGCTGCGCCAGAAAACCCTCACAGACTACACCGTTTCCATTGAAACGGCCATCTCGCTGAACGGCAACCTGCCCACGACCTACCGCGCCGAGGAAGAACGTCAGGTCATTCCCACCAGCGACACCACCGAAAAGCAGCTTACAGAGGCCCTGCGCTCACTGCTTGCCGGAGCCGTGCAGGACATTACGGCAAAGATATATAACACAGCGGAATAATGAACGAACAGGCAACAGCAGCGCACATGGCAACTGCCGGGGCTACCTGTTTCGCGGAGCTCCGCGACCCTGCTGGCATACAGACCGGCGCTGCATCCTGTCACCCGTCTCCTTCCGCCTGTTCCCGCGCCACTTCACAAACGGCCCCTGTTCCGTCCGCCCTCTTAGGGCAGAAGAACAGGGGCCGTCCTGCCAATTATCCCGCTGCCTGCCAAGCAGCCTGTCAGGTCACCTGCCGGGTTGGCTGCCAAGCGCCCTGTCAAGTTGCCTGCCGGGTCGCCCACCAGATCGCTCACCGGGTTGCCCGCCAGATCGCCCGCAAGGTCGCTCACCGGATAGCTCACCGGATAACTCACCGGATCGCCGGTTTTTTCCATCGCCTGCGTTCCCCCCTGCTGCCCGCCTTTCCGCCATGCGCCGCCCTGCTGCTCGCCTTGCTGGCATGCACCTGCGTGCAATGGTCAGCATGGGGAGCTCCTGCCTTCGCAAAAACGGCTCCTCCCCCGCCTGTCAGGTTTACGCACAGTGTGGCCGTGGCCTTCGGCGGCGAACTGGGCATGCACGCGGCGGCACGGTTTTCAGAGGCCATGGCCCGGGCAGGCGCAATGCAAAAGGCCGGACTCTGGCTTGATACCCTGCCCGGTGTGCAGATGGGCAGAACCGGCTTTGAAAAAACAGATCCGCACACCCTCCGGGACTCCGGCCCCCTTGCATGGGCATTGTTCTCCTCCACCACCACAGAGCAGGAACGCATCGGCACCCCGGCCTCACCCGGCGTGCGTACCACGGTAGCCGCTGCGGTCTCACACGCCTCATCCGCTGCCCTGCGGGAGGCACTCACGGCGCAGTTCAGGCAGCCTGTCCGCCTTATGCTGCTGCGCAGGGCCATGGACGAGGAACAGGCAATTCTGGACCGATTCGTCAGCCTTGCCGCCACCATGCCCCAATCGTCCCTGCAACCGTCTGCGCAACCCTCTGGCCAAATGGCCGGGGCACTGCGCAAGGAGTTCGAGCCGCGTTTCGCCGCCCTGCTCAATGAGCTTCAGGCCGTAAACCTGTACCGCGACATCCTGCGCAATCACGAAAACGGTCTGTGGCAGAACCCGGAAACAACGGCAACTGCCATTGAACAGGCGCTGGAACTGGCACCAAACAGCCCTCTGCTGCTGCATGCCAAAGGCACCATCCTGTACCAGAACGGCAAAACCCAGCCCGCGCTGGACACGTTTTCCCGCTGCATAGATCTTGCGCCGGATTTCGCGCAGGCCCTGCACGACAGGGGCACAACCTACGTCCGCATCCACCTTACCGACCTTGCCGTGGCTGATTACAATGCCGCCCTTGCCCTGCATCCAACCAACCCGTCTTTTCTGCAATCCAGAGGTTCCGCACACCTGCTGCGTAAGGATTTCGAGGCCATGTGCAGCGATTTCCGCGAGGCGTGCGGATTGGGACACTGCGAAAATCTGCACTGGGCAACCAGCCGCGGCCACTGCCCCGGTCCGGCAGGCAGCGCAGCCTCCGGCACGCCCTGATCCCTGCTCCCTGCCTGCCCCCTGCTCCCTGCTCCCTGCTGCAAGCTGCCCCCCAAAGCACCACACGTCGCCACACGTCGCCGCACGCTACCCCACGTTACCGCACGCCATTATACGCCGGTATACGCCGGTGTAAACAGGTGCACGCTGGCACAAACGGGTACATACGGATACAACGTGGCCCCCTCTTCCGTGGCATACCGCACGGGGGCAGAAAAAAAGTTCGGCCACGCCCGGGGGTGTAGGCGTGGCCGATGCTGCAAGGGAGGAGGATGACGAATGGTACGGCTTCGCTGCCAAGCCGTTCGGGAACCGGGTGCTGCAAACCGTTTCCCTCATTCTCAGCTGTCATCGAAAAGCGTCGACAACAAACATCCTTATCCTCACGATACCATGGAGCAGAGGGTCGGCTATTATATTCTTCGCTCTCCGCTACAAAAAAATACGTTCTACAGAGGCTGCCCACCCGGCATAACACCGTATACAGGCAGACGGATGGTAAAGCGGGTGCCTCTGCCCGGTGCAGACTCCACAAACATCTCGCCGCCATGGTGCTGCGCGATAATGAAGTAGGAAACGGAAAGCCCCAGTCCCGTTCCCGCCCCGACCGGCTTGGTCGTGAAGAACGGTTCAAAAAACCGCCTGCGCACATGCTCCTCCACACCGTGACCGTTATCCTCCACCATCACCACCGCATCTCCCCCATCCCGCGTGACCCGCAGCACAAGACGCGGAAACTCCACATGCAGCATGGCGTGCGCCGCGTTCTTCACCAGATTCAGAAAGACCTGTTCAATTTCCAGCCTGTTGCAGCGCACTGCCGGAACATCCGGGTCATACTCGCGCACAACGTCCACCTTGCGGAAATCATAACGCAGCGAAAGGTCATAATCGTTTGCGGCAAGCTCAATCACCGCATCCAGCATCTCCCCCAGATGATGCGGCGCAAAGCTGGTATCGCTCTTACGGCTGAAGTCCAGCATACTGCTCACAATATCGCCCGCCCGCGTGCCCGCCGTGCGTATGGCTCCCAGATAATCAAATATCTTCCGCTCGGCCATGTAGCTGTTCACTGCCGCAAGGTCCACATTACAACGCTCCGCCACCTCGCGGTTGGCTTCAATATCTGTAGAGAACCGGCGCACCACATTCTGAACCGACTGCAAAATAATCCCCAGCGGATTGTTAATCTCGTGCGCCACTCCCGCCGCCAGCCCGCCCACGGACATCATCTTCTCGGACTGCACCAGCATTTCCTCAAGCCGCGTCCGCTCGGTCACATCGTCAATAAGCACAACCGCCTTGCTCTCGCCGCCGGAATGCAGGGGGAACATGATCACGTCCGCATGGCGGATTTCCGGGCTGGAATGCCACTCTATCTTGCGGTGAATATCCGGCACCTGCTGCCCGGAGTTCACCATGCTTCCCACGTTCAGAAAGGCCAGTTCGGGTATAACATTCCGCAACACCTTTCCCGCCACAGACGGGCCATGCGTTGCCGCTCCGGGCGCAAACCGCTCGGCAGCTCTGTTCCACAGCGTTATCACCCCCTGTCCGTTCACGCCCACCAGCGCGCAGGGCATGGAATCCATTATGTCCGCAAGCAGCGTGCCCAAAAGCTCCCGCTCCCGCTCCGCAGCCTTTGCCTGCGAAATATCCAGCACAGCAAAGGAAAACGCCTCGCCCGCAAGCGACTGCCCGTCGACCACAGCAGAAGGTTTCAGTATCGACGCTCCGAGCAGCACGTCTATGCCCGTCCCGTCCCGCCTGCGCATCTGCGTGGCAAACATCCCCCCGCCTGTTTTATAAAGACTCCTGCCCACATTCAGAAAATCTTCGTCCGAAAAGTAGAACATCCTCGTGGATTGCCCCTCCACTTCTTCACGGGTATACCCCGTCATGCGCAAAAACGGCTCGTTCACCTGAAGCACGCGCCGGCCGCGCACAAGGCCTATCCCCACGGGCACCGCCTGCAACACGCTGGAAAGCTGCGACTCCCTTTCAGATAACCGGCGGCTTTCCTCCTCCCGCGCTCCCAGTTCGCGCTGCAGCAACAACGTAAACCCCAGCCCCACGACAAGGGCATACGCAACAAGCCCCCAGCGCAGCAGCCTCATCTGCCGTACCTGTGCGGCAATACTCCCTTGCACAAGCGATTCCGCCGCATCCGCATGAAGCATAAGCCTGTCAAAAAACTCCGTCCGCAACGGCAAAATGTCTCCTGCCGCAGTGGGCAGGCGGTCGCAGTTCTCCAGATACGCCGCGTGTGCCCCGGAATCGTCACCGGTCCCCGCTATGGCGTTGCCCCACTCGCATGTAAGGGCCAGCCTGTAGTTTTCCAGCTCTCCCTGCACGGCATCAAGCACGTCAGACAGACCACGGATGTCCGCAGGGATGAACCGCCCCTCTTCGTTGCTGCCCCCATGGCGCATGGCATCCACGTACCACGCGGAATCGTCCAGAAACTTCCGGGCTTCGTCCAGTGCCTCAGCAGGATGCTCCACCATGGCGCGGGAGAAGGCTATCTCGGCCCGGGCCGCTTCCAGCCTCACTTCCATGGCCGCATCCACAAGCGGGGCATGCACTTCCAAAACGCGCGCCGACCACCAGAACAATCCGCCCCCGGCCGCCAGCAAAATGCCCGTGCACACGGAAAGAGCCCATAACCTTGTGCGATTATTTATGAACAGACGTCGCATGGATGTGCCCTCCCTTTCCCCTTAGTCCCCCCGAATAGGCCCCTGAATGTGTCCCAAGCCACCCCCTGACCATCGCGGCATACAGCGTAACGCATCCTCCAATGCGCCCTGCACGACTCCCCCCTTCTGTTGCTGCTCCCCACATCACAGCAAATCCATCTCACCGCCCTGCCGCACGGCAAAGCAGTGCATATCGCGTCCCGCCGATGCCACAACCTGCCTGCATTGCACAACAATATCGTCAAGCGCATCGTCGGTGCGGTCCTGATTGTGATGGAACAGTCCGAACTGCCTGACCTGCGCCGCCAGCGCCAGTTCCAGAGCCGCACGCCATGTGGAATGCCCCCAACCCCGGGTATGTGCGTATTCCGCATCCGTAAATTCGGCATCATGCATCAGCAGTTCCGCCCCCCGGCAAAAATCCACGTACCCGTCAAAGCTTCTGCCGCCGGGATGCCCGCCCCTCAGCTCATTGTCGGTCAGAAAAACAAAGCTTCTCCCCTGTTCCACAAACTTGTATCCCAGTCCCTGATTGGGATGGTCCAGTGCAATGGCATGCACCTCCAGCCCGCCTATCCGCTGGGGCGATCCCTGCATACATATCTGGCGCCATGTCACGTCCGCGCATATCTGCGCCAGCGGCACGGGAAAATAGGGCGGCGACATTAGCCCGCCCAGCACATGCTGCATGGACCCACTCTCCAGCGGGCAACCGTAGACATCCAGAGAAAAGTCGCGCCGGTAGATAGGCTTGAAGAAAGGAAAACCCATAAGATGATCCCAATGGGCGTGGGTGAACAGCAGCGTGCACTGCTTTCTGCCTTCTTCAAGCAGAAGATTGCCGAGACGCCGTATGCCCGTCCCCGCATCCACAATGAGAACAGCTCCCTCCACCGTGCGTATTTCCACGCAGGTGGTCGCCCCGCCGTACCGCTTGTATTCAGGGCCTGAAACGGGAATGGAGCCGCGCGCCCCCCAGCACCGTATGAACATGAGCCTCTCCGGGTAATAGCCAGCAGCCTCCTGAACGGGGGCACATTACGTACGATAGACCGCGCCAACAAATAAGGCAACACTCCCTGCCCTTCATGCAGTCACTTGCACCATTCCGGCAGCTTGCCCTTGTATCTTGGCGGGGAATAGACGAGAATTGCTTCAGGAGGCAGCATGTTCGACACCCTGACGCTGGAAAAATATGCCGAGGTCATGCTCTGGGGACTATACCGGGGACGGCGGGAGCCTTTCCGCAAAAGCGATTTCGTGCTGGTGGCCTATGACCATGAAGGGTTGCCGCTGGCGGAGGAACTATGCGCCCAGTTGCACGACCGGGGACTCATCCCCGTTCCCCGCGCGCTGGCGACCCCCAGAATGGAGTACGACAAGCTCACCAAGGCCAACAACAAGCGGCTAACCACGCTTATTCCCGGTGAGCGCGACCTCTATAACCACCTGAACGGCTCCATCTCCATCATCGCTCCGTCATCGCTGACACACCTTGCGGGGGTGGACCCGGAGGTTGTGGGTATGGCGCAAAAGGCGCGTCAGCCGCTGCGTTCCATCATGTCCACGCGGGAAAACATGGGCAGCTTCGGCTGGACCCTGTGCATATACCCCACGCAGGCTCTGGCGGCACAGGCGGGACTCTCCGCACAGGAATACGCGCGGCAGGTGGAAAAGGCCTGTTATCTGGATGACGGCACCCCGGTGCGGAAATGGCGGCTCCTCGGCAAACGCATTGACGAATTGCGGGCGTGGCTGAACAGCTTCGGTAACTGTACCCTGCGTGTGGAATCGGAAACAGCGGACCTGCTGCTCAAGGTGGGGGAACAACGTGTGTGGGCGGGCCTTACCGGGCGCAACCTGCCCAGCTTTGAACTCTACGTCTCGCCGGATGCAAGAACGGTGGAAGGATTCTACCACGCGGACCTGCCCTCCTTCCGCTCCGGAAACATCATCCGGGACGTGCGGCTGGAATTCCGTTCCGGCAACGTGGTCAGCGTGCAGGCCGAGTACAGTCAGGAATTTGTGACCGGACAGTTGAATCTGGACCCCGGGGCCTCACGCGTGGGTGAATTCGCTTTAGTGGACAGACGGTTTTCACCCATTTCCCTGTTCATGGCCAACACGCTGTATGATGAAAACCACGGCGGAAAATGGGGTTCCATGCACATTGCCCTGGGCAACGCCTATGCGAACACCTTTGCAGGCGATGCGGCTGCTTTCTCAGAAGAAACACGGCGCGCGCTTGGGTTCAACAGCTCCATGCTGCACTGGGACCTTGTAAACACGGACCGCAAAAAGGTAACGGCCATAACGGCCCACGGCACGCGCACCACCATATACGAAGACGGCGAGTTCACGCTGTAACACGACCGCCTTGCCAGCGGCCTTAAAAACAGGCATGAATGCCGCCATGGAACAGGTACTCGTCAAGGTATACGGCAGCATCACCCCGGCAGACGACGCGTTGCTGCGCGCCGCGCAATCCGTTGCGGAAGAGGCCGTGTCGCTGTCGGGAGACATGCTTCTCGTCAGCCACGAGGGCATATACTTCATGATGGAAGACTTTCTCGCCGCCATCAAACCCTGCCTGCGGGCGGGCTGCGAAGGCCGCATCGACTACATCGACGTGGACGAATGGACGCTGACCCGCTACTGGATACGCGACGGCATCATCACCCACAGCACCGCCGGACTCAACCACGTCATGGATCATTCCGGTCACTAGCCGGCAGCCCGCTGCCCCGCATCATTCCTCCTGCCCGCCGAACCTCCCGGCTCCGTGCGCCATGCGGTTCACGTTGGCGTCTTCATATGACGGCAGCGTATACAGCCGCACCTTGTGGCTGCGGGGAAACTCCTTTTTCAGCAGCGTCTTGAGCAGGCGTTTGAGCCTTTCGGAAGAAACATCCTCCCACTGCCCGGAATCAAACCCCGCCTCAATGACCCGAAAGGCATCCTCCCCCCTCCGCACTATGGCAACCGACCTGTTACGCTTATAGGTACGGATATCCAGACAGTGCCCTGCTTCAAGCCGCTCCGCCCGTTGCAGCACCGTGGCAATGAGTGTTGTCTTGTCTATCATTACAGAACAATATGTTTGCGTCCCGGCGATGCCACTGTCACCTTGCCGTTTGCGATCTCAAAAAACACCGTGCGGCTCAGTTCACCGCCCACATCCTCAGCCACCAGCGGAATGGCGTAGTGTGCCAGAAGCTGACGCAGCACATCCACATTCCGCTTGCCTATAAGATACCGGCTATTGGGCATCATGCTCGCGCCCCCCACAAGGCGGGCCTGCAATCCTCCCGTTCCCGCCCCCCTGCGGATACGGTCCATGTGGCGCAGCAGCAGCTCCATCCCCTTGTCCGCATAGTAGGCAGGTGCAAGCGGCTGTGCGCGGGAAGACGTGTGCCCGGCCGCCGCCTCAGGCAGGGCTATATGCGCCATGCCGCCTGCCGTGCGCAGCGGGTCGTACAGAATAACCGCCACGCAGGATCCAAGCCCGAACGTCTTCAGCACGGCCTCGGGTCGGGCAGAAGCCGCCACGTCCCCAATGCCGATAATATGGTCATCATTCCTCATGAGCCCCCCATCCACGCACTCTGCCACATCCCCGAAAACGCAGCAAGACACACGCGAAAAAAGGCCGCCCCCTGAGGAGCGGCCCGTCATTTCAACCTATACCGGCGGCGGAACTACTTGGCGTAGCCCACAGCCCGGCGTTCGCGAATAACCGTAACCCGTATCTGGCCGGGGTAGGTCAGATTCTTCTCAATCTGCTCGGCAATATCCTTACACAGCAGATAGGTGTTGTCGTCGTCCACGCTCTCGGAGTTAACCATCACGCGGATTTCGCGGCCCGCCTGAATGGCGTAGGCCTTGGAAACACCTTCAAACGCGGTGGCAATGCCTTCCAGATCTTCCAAGCGCTTCACATAGTTTTCCAGCAGTTCCTTGCGCGCACCGGGGCGTGCACCGGAAAGGGAATCCGCTGCCTGCACCAGCACTGCCAGAGCAGACTTGGGCGGCTGATCTTCGTGGTGGGCGGCAATGGCGTGGATTATTTCCTTGCTTTCGCCGTACTTCTTGGCAATGTCCGCGCCGATAAGGGCATGGGGGCCTTCCACCTCATGGTCCACGGCCTTGCCTATGTCGTGCAGCAGCCCCGCACGTTTTGCGCGCTTGACATCAAGCCCCAGCTCCGCCGCCATCATGCCGCACAGCGAGGCCACTTCCAGCGAGTGCTGCAGCACGTTCTGCGAGAAGCTGGTACGGTACTTGAGCTGTCCCAGCAGCTTGATGATATCCGCATGAATACCATGCACGCCCGCATCAAATGTGGCCTGTTCGCCCACTTCACGCAGCTGCACTTCCAGCTCCTGCTGCACCTTGCGAACAACATCTTCAATGCGCGCAGGATGAATACGCCCGTCGCTGATAAGCCTCTCCAGCGCCATTTTGGCTATCTGCCTGCGCAGGGGGCTGTACGCGGAAAGGATAACGGTTTCCGGCGTGTCATCGATAATAAGGTCCACCCCGGTGGCCGCTTCCAGCGCCCGGATATTGCGCCCTTCTCTGCCGATGATGCGGCCCTTCATGTCTTCGCTGGGCAGAGTAACCGCAGTAACGGTCTGTTCGCCCACATAGTCGCCGGCATAGCGCTGTATGGCGGTGGCAAGAATTTCCTTGGCCTTGCGGCTTGCGGTTTCCTTTGCCTCCGCCTCTATCTGGCGCATCATCTTGGCGGCTTCATGCTTGGTGCGGGACTCAATCTCTTCAAAGAGCCGGTCCTTGGCCTCCTCACGGGTCAGTCCGGAAACCTCCTGAAGGCGAAGTTCCTGCTCGCGCATCTTCTCTTCCAGCAGAGCGGCCTGCTCTTCAAGCTTGCGCTCTCTGCGGGTAAAATCCTTTTCCTGAACCAGCAGTTCCTGTTCTTTCTGCGTAGCCTGCTCGCGCTTGCGTTCCAGACGCTCGGTCTGTTCCTGCAACTTGTTGTCGCGGCTCTTTATTTCGGTTTCGCGTTCTTTGAAATCCTGTTCAAGCTGGCGTTTTTGGCTGTATATCTCGTCCTGACCCTGAAGGATTATCTCCTTCTTCTGGGCCTGTGCTTCCTTGCGCGCCTCTTCTATGATGCGGTTTGCCAGTTCCTGCGCGTCGTTCAGACGCTTGGAAGAGACAACCTTGTGCAGCGCGTATCCGGTTGCAGCGCCGATTATGGCGCCCAGCAGGACGAGCCCGACATACATCAGACTCATGCTGTTACTCCCATTGGCACCCGGAAAGCCCCTTGCCGGGTGGTGCATTGTTATGACGCGACAGTGCGCCGCTACAAGGGAGGCGGTAAGGAGGAATCTGATACCGGACTGTACCGGGCCTTCCGCGCGTCATACATAAACGCGGACAGGCGGCGGAGGCTGATTAGGTTCAACCCCGGAGTGCCGTGTGACTCACAGATGCAGGACCATGCGATCCTTATGGTGGGCGCCTAGCACACTCTTTCAGGCTTCCCGGAAGCTATTCCGGGCATGCACACCGGAGTATCGGCAAGGCTCCCTATTGAGTGGTTGTGAGGCCAGCATCGGCTCATCATCACGCTCACCCCAGGGAAAATCGGGCACCCTGCGGGGTGTGCGGGTCAGGTTGTCCCGCTATCTATCTTGTCCATAATCCGCTGCACCCGTTTATTCAGTTGCTTCAGCTTATGGTCGGATTGCAAGAGATCGTCAGCCAGTCCTAGTACCAGAAAAGTCAGGAGCTTCTCCTTGCTTATCTGCCTTCCTGGAAAGTTGAGCTTTTCGAAACGTTCTTCAACCAATTTTTTGGCGTTTTCCACCCGCAAAGGGTCGGCTTCCGCCTTAAAGGAGACCTCTAGATCCAATACATTCAGGTTATACCTGCGCATTGCGCACTACGACCCGCCGGTTTGGTCTTTAAGCTTACGCAAAAGGACGTCAATCCTTTCCCGGACTGCATCCTGGGTGGACCGCTGCTGCTCAAGCTCGTCCTTGAGGGCACGATTTTCGTCAGCAAGCGACGCCAACCCCAGATCCACCTCTTCCTTGAGGCGTCTGTTCTCCTCCCGCAGCACTGCCATTGCTGCGAGAAGTGATTCAATGCGTTGTTCCAACTGGTCTATAAGCTCCATTGCAAGCACATATCCTTTTTGTCATCCAAAATCAAGACTAGCGTTTACGGGGCAGATTTTTCTGCACACCACGCGCAACAGCCAGCGTATTGTCCGGGACATCCTTGGTAATAACGGAACCGGCACCGACCAGGCTATGCGCCCCCACGGTCACAGGAGCCACCAGCGCAGTGTTTGAACCGATGAATGCCCCGTCCGCAATGACGGTTTTATGCTTATTCACCCCATCATAATTGCAGGTGATGGTGCCTGCACCTATGTTCACCCCCTGACCAACCTGTGCATCACCCAGATACGTAAAATGGTTGGCCTTGGAATTTCTGCCCAGAACGGATTTCTTCATCTCCACAAAGTTACCCACACGGGCTCCTTCTTCCATCACGGCACCGGGTCGCAGGCGGGCATAGGGTCCCACAACGCACCCCTCGCCCACAACGGCGTCTTCCAGATGGCTGAAATGGCGGATATGCGCCCCGGCGGAAACCACCGTATCGCGCAGCCATGTATGGGAATGCACTTCCGCTCCCCGGCGCACCTCGCTGCGCCCGTACAACTCGCACGGCCCATGCAGCACCGCCCCCGGCTCCAGTGCCACCATAGGCCCTATGCGCACAGTTTCCGGGGCGTGAATCATCACACCCTGTTCCAGCCATTCCAGCACAAGGTTGGTCCGCAGCAGCGATTCCGAGCGCACCAGCTCTGCCGGCGTGTTAATGCCGAGCAAATGCGGGTCCTGCCCGCAGTCCACCCCGCGCACCCGCATCCTTCTGGCAACGGCCAGTTCCACAAGATCAGTAATATAATACTCGCCACTGCGGTTGGTGTTGCGCAGCATGGTCAGCAGAGGAGCTATGGTGGGCACCTTGAGCAGATAAATGCCCGCGTTGATCTCATTCGGCTCCTGCCCGTGCAGGTTCTCGTCAAAATCCTTGGCTTCCACAATGGCGGCCACATCACCGTTGTGACGCACCACCCTGCCAAAGGACGAAGGGTCCGCAAGGGTAAGGGTCATAAAACCGATATCCGCATCGGCATCCACAACCTCTTTCATAAAGGCCATCAGGCGGGGCTGGGGCAACAACGGGGTGTCGCCGTTCACCACAAGCACGCGATGCACACCGGCGCGCTCAATATCCGCCCATGCCACCTGCACGGCATGCCCTGTGCCCAGTTGTTCCTCTTGCAGCACAAACCGCCGCTCCTCGTCCGCAAACGCTTTTTGCACCTGATCGGCCCCGTGGCCGATAACAGTCCATATCCCTTCACCAAAAATGGGATCCAGCGCGGTATAGACATACCTGAGCATAGGTTCGCCCAGCAGTTGCTGAAGCACCTTGGGGCTGTCGGAATGCATGCGCGTGCCCTTGCCTGCGGCCAGCACCAGCGCGCCAATCGTATTCATAGAGGCCATACAGTCTCCGGATATCATCAGACTTCTGCGCACGGCACGATTGCCCGACGCGCAAACGAATGAAAAATACGTGTATTCCCCTGCCGTTGTCCAGCGGTAAGAAAGGGTCATTCGTCTATGCGAGGCTCCAGCCTTACTCGCTGCACAATCCACACGCAAAAAAGCGGGCCGTCCGGTAAAGGACGGCCCGCATGGAGTCGTTCAGGGCAAGGAGAGACTAGTGGTTGCGTGCATTGATGCGTGCTATTGCACGCTGCAGCGCAGCCTGAGCACGGGCAGCGTCAATTCTGTCACGCTCCTGTGCAAGGCGCATTTCTGCGCGCTCCTTGGCCTTACGGGCGCGTTCGACATCAATGTCCTCCACGCGCTCGGCTGATTCGGCCAGAATGGACACCTTGTTGTCGGAAATCTCTGCAAATCCGCCGGAGACAAACACATCACTGGTCTTGCCGCCAACCTTGTAGTGCAGGGTTCCGATACGCAGGGCCGCCAGAAAGGGTATGTGGTTCGGCAGAATTCCGAACTCACCCTCAAAGCCGGGTGCCCCCACGTAGTCCACTGTTTCGCTCAGGACAACCTTGTCCGGCGTCACAATCTCAAGATGGAGAGACTTTTCCATAAGGTCACCTCCCTTGAGTTAGGCCTTATTCTTGTTGTACTTCTCCACAGCCATTTCGATACCACCCACCATGTAGAAATCGTTTTCTGCCATGTGGTCGTATTCGCCATTCAGGATTCCGCGGAATGCCTTGATGGTGTCTTCCAGCTTCACGTACTGACCGGGGGTGCCGGTAAATACTTCTGCAACGTGGAAGGGCTGAGACAAGAAGCGCTGGATACGACGAGCGCGCGCAACGGTGAGCTTGTCAGCATCGGACAGTTCGTCCATACCCAGAATCGCGATGATGTCCTGGAGATCTTTGTACTTCTGCAGCACCATCTGAACTTCGCGCGCCACGGCGTAGTGCTCCACACCAACCACGTTGGGGTCGAGAATACGGGACGTGGAGTCCAGCGGGTCCACCGCAGGGTAGATGCCCAGTTCTGCGATCTGACGGGACAGAACGAGCGTACCGTCAAGGTGCGAGAAGGTGGTTGCGGGTGCGGGGTCGGTCAAGTCGTCCGCGGGAACGTACACGGCCTGAACAGAGGTGATGGAACCCTTATTCGTGGAGGTGATGCGTTCCTGCAGGCCGCCAAGGTCCGTACCCAGCGTGGGCTGATAACCCACCGCAGAGGGCATGCGGCCGAGAAGTGCGGACACTTCGGAGCCTGCCTGAGTGAAACGGAAGATGTTGTCAACGAACAGAAGCACGTCCTGATTCTCTTCGTCACGGAAGTACTCCGCGCAGGCAAGAGCGGTCAGAGCAACACGTGCACGTGCTCCGGGCGGCTCGTTCATCTGGCCGTACACAAGGGCGGCTTTCTCCAGAACGCCCGCATCTTTCATTTCGTGGTACAGGTCGTTCCCTTCACGGGTACGCTCACCAACACCTGCGAACACGGAGATACCGCCGTGCTGCTTAGCGATGTTGTTGATCATTTCCATAAGGATAACGGTCTTGCCCACGCCTGCACCGCCGAAGAGGCCCATCTTGCCGCCCTTGGGGAAGGGAATCAGCAGGTCAACGACCTTGATGCCGGTCTCGAGCAGCTGCACCGAGGTGTCCTGCTCGGTAAACGCGGGAGCCGGGCGGTGAATGGGCATACGCTTCTTGGCGTTAATGGGGCCCATTTCGTCCACGGGGTTGCCCACAACGTTCATAATGCGGCCGAGCGAGGCGGCTCCGACGGGTACGGAGATGGGCTCACCAAGGTCGGTCACGTCCATGCCCCGGACCAGACCTTCGGTCGCGTCCATGGCGATGGTACGAACCACGTTGTCGCCAAGGTGCTGCGCTACTTCGCAGATCAGCTCGGGAGCATCCGTGTTGTTGGGGTTCACGATTTTTATCGCGTTGAGAATGTTCGGCAGGTTGCCATCGGCGAACTCAACGTCCACGACGGCGCCGATAACCTGAACGATTTTACCTACGTTAGCCATAACGATTTCGCTCCCTTACTTATCCTTTCAGCGCTTCCGCGCCGCCGACGATATCCATGAGGTCACTGGTAATGGCTGCCTGACGCGTCTTGTTGAAGATAAGCGTCAGACTTTGTACCATTTCGTCGCAGTTCTTGGTCGCATTGTCCATGGCTGCCATACGTGCCGCATGTTCGCTGGCAGAGGTGTCAAGCAGCCCACGATACACCTGAACCTTGATAAAGCGGGGCAGGAGTTCTGCCAGCAGACCTTCTACAGCGGGTTCGTAGATGTATTCCTTCTGCACACCGGAAGCGGGAATTTCCTCTTCCGCGGCAGCCGGAGCAATAGGCAGCAGAGGCAGGCGAACCGGAATCTGCTTTGCAACACTTACAAACTCGCCGTACACCAGAACGACTTCGTCAAACTCACCGGTAAGGTAGGAGTGAATGACTTCCATGCCCAGCTCATTGGCGAGCGAGAAGTCAAAAGTTCCCATCACGTCCCCGATTCCCTTCACCATCTCATACGGAGATTTGCGAATGGCATCGCGGCCCTTTTTCCCTACACAATAGAATTTAACAGTCTTTCCTTCAGCGGTCTTTTCCCTAGCAACTCTCAGAGCCTCATTGATGAGGTTCACATTGTAGCTGCCACAAAGACCGCGGTCCGAGGTGGCAAGAATAACACCGCAACTCTTAATTTCCTCACGGACCTCAAGCAGCGGATGTGCATTCTCGTCAGCCTTACTGGCAAGGTCACCCAGCATCTCATAGAACTTATCCGCATAGGGGCGGAATCGCTCTATTCGGCCCTGAGCACCACGCAGCTTTGCCGAAGCCACCATGTTCATGGCTTTGGTTATCTGCTTGGTCTTCTTGACCCCAGCAATCTGTAGTTGGACGTCTTTCAACGAGGCCATGTGATACCCCCGTCCTTAAGCCGAGAAGGTTTTTTTGAACTCGTCGAGAGCTGCTTTCAGACGGCCTTCGATGTCTGCATCAATCACTTCACGTGCTTTCAGGTCGGCAAGAATGTCGGCCTTGGCGTTGCGCAGGAATTCAATGTAAGCGGTTTCAAAAGCGCGAACCTTGTTCACCGGCACATCGTCCATATACCCACGGGTAGCAGCGTACATGGAAGCAACCTGCTCGTTGAAGGGCATGGGCTGATACTGGGGCTGCTTGAGCAGTTCCACCAGACGCGCACCACGGTTCAGTTTGGCCTGAGTTGCCTTGTCAAGGTCGGAACCGAACTGCGCAAAGGCAGCCAGTTCGCGGTACTGGGCAAGATCCAGACGCATGGTACCCGCAACCTGCTTCATCGCCTTGATCTGTGCTGCGCCACCCACTCGGGAAACGGACAGACCAACGTTAATGGCGGGACGCACACCTGCGTTAAACAGGTTGGGCTCCAGATACACCTGACCGTCGGTAATGGAGATAACGTTGGTCGGAATGTATGCGGAAACGTCACCGGCCTGCGTTTCGATGATAGGCAGTGCGGTCAGAGAGCCGGCACCCAGGCTGTCGTTCACCTTGGCGGAACGTTCCAGCAGGCGGGAGTGCAGGTAGAAAACGTCGCCGGGGAATGCTTCGCGACCGGGAGGACGGCGGAGCAACAGAGACATCTGGCGATAAGCGGTAGCCTGCTTGGAAAGGTCATCGTAGATGATCAGGGCATGCTGGCCGTTGTCGCGGTAGAATTCAGCCATGGTGCAGCCGGAGTAGGCGGCGATGAACTGAAGGGGGGCGGGCTCGGAAGCGGTAGCGGAGATGATGGTGGTGTACTCCATCGCGCCGTACTTCTTCAGCGTGTCGGCAACCAGAGCAACGGTGGACTTCTTCTGGCCGATGGCCACGTAGAAGCACTTGATGCCGGTTTCCTTCTGGGCAAGAATGGCGTCTATGCAGACGGCGGTCTTGCCGACCTGACGGTCGCCGATGATCAGTTCACGCTGGCCGCGACCGATGGGCGTCATGGCGTCAATAGCCTTGATGCCGGTGGGCATGGGCTGGTGAACGGACTTACGGGCGATGATGCCGGGAGCCTTGAGTTCCACGGGACGGATGTCCTTGGATTCAACGGGTCCCATACCGTCCAGCGGCTGCCCCAGAGGGTCAAGCACGCGGCCGATAACCGCATCGCCGACCGGAACGGAGAAGATCTGGCCGGTACGCTTGACCGGGTCGCCTTCCTTGATGCCGGTGTCGGAGCCGAGAAGCGCAACGCCCACGTTGTCTTCTTCGAGGTTAAGAACCATGCCCTTCAGGCCACCGGGGAACTCAAGAAGTTCCATGGCCATGGCATTACGCACACCGTAGACACGAGCAATACCGTCACCAACGGAAAGAACGGTGCCGGTTTCGCTCATCTCAACGCGCTGTTCGTAATTCTCGATTTGGCTCTCAATGATTTTGGAGATTTCTTCTGCTTTGATCTGCATGGCCCTACTCACCCCTCTTGATGTTTTCTTTCAAGATTCCCAGCTGAGCGCGGAGGCTCGCGTCAAGCACCTGGTCGCCGATCTTCAGCAGAACGCCGCCAAGGATGCCCTTGTTGACGCTGAAGTCCAGGATGAGCTTCTGGTTGGCTTGTTTTTCCAGCTGGGATTTAACCTCGTCGCGCTTTGCCTTGGGGAGTTCGATTGCAGTGATAAGCTCACCACGGACCACTCCCTGCTCGGCGTCGAGCAGAATGTTGTAGAACGCCTGAATATCGGGAATAAGCGCAAGTCTGTCTTTTTCCGCAAGCAGGAAACAGAAATTGCGGATAGTCTGGCTGGCCTTTATACCGTCCAGCACCTTGGAAATGACCGCGCGCTTTTCTTCCAGAGAGAAGATGGGGTTGCGGAATACCTTTCCAAGCTCAGGCGTAACCTCAATGGCGTTAGCCAGGTTGGCAAGCTCCTGTCCGAAGGAATCCAGTTCCTTCGCTCCGGCCTTTTTGCCGATGGAGAAGAGTGCCCTGGCGTATCTGCGTGCTACAATGTTGCCGATCAATTGAGCACCACCTTCGTTAAGTATTTGTCGATGAGCTTTTCATGGTCGTCTTTCGACAACTTTTCCGCCAGCATCTGCTCAGCGGCGCTGACGACAAGTTCGGCCATTTCGGCACGCATCTGCTCAACGGCCTGTTTTACTTCCGTTTCCGCAGTCTTTGCCGCCTGCGTAGTGATCTGGGCCGCAGTCGTTTCAGCCTTCGCGATGATGGCGTCCTTGATGCGCTCTCCCTGAGCACGATACTCGGCAAGAATGGACTGACGCTCCGCCTCTATATTGGCGATGCGCTGCTCCACGTCTGCCAGATCCTTGCGGGCCTTAGTCTTGCGGGTTTCAAGGTCCACAAGCTCTTGCTCAATGCCCGTGCGGCGTCCCGAAAAGAAGCCCACGATTTTTTTGCCTGCAGCATACCAGATGATGCCGATGACAGAGGCAAAGGTTGCAACACGCGCGGCAAAGTTGCCCCATGGCAACTCGTGGCCGGGTTCAGCGGCAAAGGCGGCGGCTGCGGTAAGCAGCGTGATGGCCATTGCGCCGGTTAGAATTCGAAGCCCTTTCAAAGCGAACCCTCCTTCAACGCTTGCGCGTGGTTATCCGAGCACTTTGGCTGTGGCTTTACCGGCAAGGGCGCCCACTTGGCCCTTGAGAGTCTCCATAGCCTTGGTGACGTCGGCGGCTACCTTTTCCCGAGAAGCGGAAATGACAGCCTGCGCCTCCTGGTTGGCCTTGGCGAGGATATCCGCCTCCTGGGCAAGTGCCGCTTCCTTTACCTTTTCACGCTCAGCGGTGGCGTTCTTGCGTGCTTCGGTAAGGGCAGCCTCATAGTTCTTGAGTTTCGCTTCCGCAGAACCAACAAACTGTTCAGCATCGCCCAGCAGACCCGACATCGTATCCTGCCGTTGTTTGATGATCTCCCGAACCGGACGGATCAGAAAAGCATTCAAGCCAACCAGCACGATGAGGAAGTTCACCAATTGGATAAGTAATGTAATATCCAGATTGATCATGCCTGCTCCCTTAGTGAGGTTGTGAATTTAAGCTCAAAGTGGTTCCCGAATTAGCTGATTACCAGTGTTGTGTCAAAACCTTTTTTAAAAATGCATGGTTGCTGTTCAATCAAACAGCCTGAGATAGCAATGTGATTTCGCGCAGAAACAAAAAAACCGCCCCTTGGGGACGGCTTACTGTGAACACGGAGTTTCGGGCCTGCACCTACATTTCCTGTTCGGCTTCGGGAGCACCCTTTGCCAAATCTTTAGAAGCCTGCATGCATATCTGCCCTTCCATCTTCGCGCCCTCTTCCACCATGAGCAGCGGGGCGAACAGACTGCCGACAAAGTTTGCTGTTTTATGCAGCACGGCCTTCTTGGCAGCCACCACCTCACCGTGCACATTGCCGGAAAGAATAAGCTGCCCCACACGCACCTGCCCTTCCACACGAGCGTCCTTGCCGATGATAAGCGTGCCTTCGGAATGCACCTCGCCGGTGAATACGCCGTCTATGCGCACCGATCCCTGAAAATTCAGCTTGCCCTGATAGACGGTACCGGAACCGAGAAAGGCATTTATCTCATCTCTGGCCATTGATCGCTCCTTCTTTGTGACAGAGAGTACAAGCAATACTGCTACCGCACCGTTGCGGATTAATTGGTCTTAAATACAAAACGCCTCATGGAGACATTGACTACAAGCCCAATGAGGCAAAAATTCACCAGCATGGCACTGCCCCCGTAACTGATAAAAGGCAGGGGAATGCCCACAACCGGCATAAGCCCCATGACCATGCCCATATTTATCAGAAACTGCCAGAAGAAATAGAAGAACACCCCGGCAGAAAGAAAGGAGCCGAAGCGATCTTTCGCGTCCCGTGCCGTGTTGAATATGGAGAGCAGAAAAAGGCAGATAAGGGCCAATAAAATGATACAGCCCACAAACCCCCATTCCTCCCCGAACACGGCAATGGCAAAGTCGGTGTGCTTTTCCGGCAGAAAGCGCAACTGAGACTGCGTCCCCTCAAGAAAACCCTTGCCCCACATCTGACCGGACCCTATCGCTATCTGGGACTGAATAATATGATAGCCCGATCCCAGAGGATCTTCTCCCGGATTGAGAAAGGTCAGCACCCGCTGTTTCTGATAGTCCTTCATGAACATCCATCCCAGCGGCAGGCAGGCGGGCAATGCCACAATACAGGTGCGGAACACCCCCTTGCTCAGTCCCCGGAAAAGGATAATGCCGCCCACGTTCAGCAGCATATTCAGCGTGGTGCCAAGGTCCGGCTGCTTGAGAATAAACGCAGCCGGAATGGCGCAGATGATCAGCACCTGAAAAAACTCTTTCCACTCAAGCGGCTTGGGGCTGCGTGCCAGCAGCTTGGCTGCGATGAGTATGGTGGCTATCTTGGCAATTTCGCTGGGCTGCAGGTTCATGAATCCCAGCGATATCCACCGCTTGGCCCCATAAATGGTCTTTCCTGCAATGGGCACCATGGCCAGCAGGATAATGGCCAGCAAAAAGATGGGCCACGCCAGACTGCGCAGGTGCCGGTAGTCCACCAGCATCACCCCGATCATGCACAGCAGCCCTATGCCGCCCCACACAAGCTGCTTCTGATAGTACGTTCCAAGGGCAATGCCCTCTTCGGACATGGAGGAACTGGCGGAATACAGGTTCATCACCCCCACCAGAAATATGGTTACGGCAGACAGGATGAGCGCCCAGTTCATGTGTGTGAGCAACCGTCTGTCAAACGCCATCGTCATCCCCATCCTTGCCGTCGAAGAGATAGTCAAAAATATTCTTCACCACCGGCCCGGCAACGGAACTTCCCCCGCCACCGTGCTCAACCATGCAGACCACCACATACCGCTGTCCGTCCTTGGCACCCCATGCGGCCATCCATGCGTGGTCACGCTCCCAGTACTCCATGTCCTCGTTCTTCACACGTTCGTCATTGTTCTTGAACTTGAGCTTCACCACCTGTGCGGTGCCGGTCTTGCCCCCTATGTCCGCTCCCTTGGTAAGCAGCCGTTTGGCCGTGCCGCGCGGGTCTTCCACCGTATCCTGCATGGCCTTGAGCAAAAAGGCCCGTTGGGGTTCGGTTAGCGGCGTTGTCCTTCGCACCACCGGCTCCGCGTCGGCCAGCAGGCTGGGCTGCATAAGCTTGCCGCCGTTCATGAGCGAGGAGATAAAGCAGGCAATCTGCACCGGTGTGGTCAGGGTAAATCCCTGCCCTATGGCGGTAATGACCGTTTCGCCGCGCTGCCACGATTCACCGAAGCGTTTGCGCTTCCAGTCGCGTGAAGGCACAAGTCCCGAACGCTCGTGCGGCAACCCCAGTCCGGTCTGCTCGCCAAAACCGTTGGCCCGGGCAAAGGCTTCCACCTTGTCTATGCCCACACGGTTTATCATTTCATAATAATAGACGTCGCACGATTCAATGAGCGAACGGGCCATGTCCATCCTGCCGTGCCCGTGCTTTTTCCAGCAGCGGAACAGGGTTTTGCCCAGATAAAATTCTCCGTTGCAATGCACGGATTCACGCGGGTCCACCCCTTCCTTGAGCAGCAACCCGGCCATGAGAATCTTCCAGACGGAACCGGGCGGATACACCGACTGAATAACCCGGTTCTGCAACGGAAAATACGGATCATCACGCAACTCGGCCCACTGCTTGCCCGAAAGACCAGAGGCAAAGGCATTGTTATCGTAACTCGGGCTGGTAACCAAAGCCAGCAGCTTGCCGGAATCCGGGTCCATGACCACAATACCACCGGCCTGTCCCTCAAGCTGCTTATAGGCAATCTGCTGCAACCCGAGATCCAGCGAAAGCTTGACGGATTCTCCCGCCTTGGGTTCCAGTACCTCTTTGCGGCTCAGCCTGCGGCCCATTACATCCACTTCAAGCTGCCGCAGTCCCTTTTCGCCCCGCAAACGAGTATCCAGAACGAGTTCCAGCCCCTGCTTGCCCACGGAATCGCCCAGATCCAGATCAGAGTCTCCCTCCAGTTCCTTTTCGTTGGCTTCCGCCACGTATCCCAGAATATGGGCGAAAAGCGGTCCCTGCAGATAGTGCCGCCGGGGGCGCACCACAATCTCCAGTCCCGGCCACAGAATGAGATTGGACTCTATCTGCGCCAGCAGGTCAAAGGGAATATCCGGGGCAAGCACCAGAGGCTCGAACGGTTTGACCTTGGGCTTGTCCTTGAAATATTTTGCCCACAGTGTTTCCACCGGAATGTTCGTCCAATGGCTTATCTGCGCAATGGTGGAGGCAATGTCCTTGCAGTCTTCCCGCACCAGCCCAAGAGCGTAGGCAGGACGGTTCTCCGCGAGCAGTTCGCCGTCAGCAGCCCTGAGCAGCCCGCGCGGAGCATACACCCGCTCCTGCCGCAGCCTGTTCTCACGCGCCAGCCGGGCAAAGTCTTCTCCCTTGTGAATCTGCAGAAACCAGAAACGCAAAGAAAAGCACAGGAACAGCAGTGCCACCACGCCCTGCAAAAGAAGCAGCCCCATTTTGGGCGGCTGATACCCTTCCGGGTCAAGATGCATTGACATGGCGCAGCTCCCTTTCCCGGAGCATATGAACGAAGAACCAGACCGGCGGAATAACCACGGCGTGCAGCACGCCGGAGCTAAGAAGCCGTGAAGGCGGAATAAGCACATCCTGCAGATGGTGCATCATAAACCCAATGCCCATGTGCCACGCCCCCATGGCAGCGGAAAGCAGAAACACAAACACAATATTCTCCGCCTCAAAGAGGAACCTGCCCCCGCGGAACAGCACAAAGGCCATAACATACCACAGCACGGCGGGGCCGAAGGCCAGCAGCCCGGTGCCTTCATGAATGAACGTGAACAGCACCATCAGCCATACGGTCTGTGTACGGTTATTCTCCTGCATGGAGCACAGCACGCCGGGAAGAAGCAAATCCACTCCGGGAAGCAGGTGCATGGCCCACACGCCGCACACGGTGTAGGCCGTCCACCACAAAAAAGACCGCAGAGCTGAAGGCTGACCGTTCTGCATAATTCCTTTCCGCTATCGCGCCATGTTCCGCACCGGAGCCATCTTACCGGGGAGTTCCCACGGCCGTGGCATTGCCACCCTGCTCCGGCTGCCCGTTGCCGACGCCTCTGCCGGGGTCGACCAGCGCCTCATCTGCCATGGCGGCAAGCTCCGCATGGCCCGGAATCTGCGTGACCAGCAACACCTCTTCAAGATTGTCCAGATTCGCCAGAGGCTCCGCCATAACCCGTTGGAAGAGAGAAAGGTCGGAATATTCAATGGAGACGATACGCGCTACCGGCAAGCCCTTGGGAAAAGTTCCCGCCTGCCCGGATGTAACCAGCATCTCACCCACGGAGAGCGGGGCGTTCTGTGATACGTAGCGCAGCTCAAGCAGATTTCTCGGTCCCGCTCCTACGATAATACCCGGAGTTCTGTTGTTCTGGCTGACCACGGCTATACGGCTGTTGGGGTCTGTCACCAACAGCACGGTGGAAGTATACGGCCCGGAACGAAACACCCGGCCCACCACACCTTCATGGGTCACCACAGGCGAGCGCACGCTGGCTCCCTGCAGATACCCCTTGCCGAGCACAATGGATTCCAGTTCCGCCTGCAAGCCCAGCCTGTGGGCGATCACCCGGGCACCGAGCTTCTCCCAGCCGGAAGGCGGCGAAAGCGACATGAGAGCACGCAGGCGCACAAGCTCGGCCTCGTCCTCACGTGCTTCCGTCAGGGCTGCAAGTGCTTCGCGCACCTGCGCTTCCAGTTCGTCATTGCGCCTGCGCACATCCACGAGATCAATATAATGTTCCCAGAAGCCCACCGCCTGCCTCTTGACCCACTTGCCCGGTTTTATAACGGCCCCGACAAATTCGAGGCCGATATGCGTGGCAAGCGTATCAAGATAGCCGGTACGCAGGTTCCATGTGAAAAGGCTCAGGTACAGAAACAGCACCACAACCAATAGGATAAGCAGCCGCTTGACAAGAGAGGCGTTAATCGACCGCTACCTCCTTGAGGATATCCAGATTGTCCAGCGCCTTACCCGTTCCTATGACCACAGTGGACAGCGGGTCGTCCACCACGGTGATGGGCAGCGAGGTCTCCTCGCGCAGAAGCTGGTCCAGCCCCTTCAGCAGGCCGCCGCCGCCCGTGAGTACAATGCCCCGGTCCACAATATCCGCCGCCAGTTCCGGCGGGGTCTGTTCCAGCGCAATGCGCACCGCCTGCACTATGGCGTCCACCTGTTCGGAAATGGCCTTGCGCACTTCTTCCGAGGTAATGGTAATATTCTGCGGAATGCCGGTGACCAGATCACGCCCCTTGACTTCCAGTGTTTCTTCCGGGTCCATGGGGTAGGCAGAGGCTATCTTTATCTTAATGTCCTCGGCGGTGGATTCGCCGATGAGCATGTTGTACTTGCGTTTCACGTGGGTCATGATGGCTTCGTCCATCTTGTCGCCGCCCACACGCACAGACTTGGAATAGACCACGCCCGACAGGGAGATAACCGCCACCTCGGTTGTGCCGCCGCCAATGTCCACCACCATGTTGGAGGTGGGTTCCTGAATGGGCAGGTTGGCACCTATGGCCGCAGCCATGGGCTCCTCGATGAGGTACACCTCGCGCGCGCCCGCGCTCTGTGCAGATTCCTTTACGGCGCGCTTTTCCACCTGCGTTATGCCCGTGGGCACACAGATAATGATACGCGGATGCACGATGCGGTTATTGTGCACCTTGCGGATAAAGTGACGCAACATGGCTTCGGTTATCTCAAAATCCGCGATAACCCCGTCCTTCATGGGACGAATGGCCTGAATGTTGCCCGGTGTGCGGCCCAGCATGCGCTTGGCATCGTGCCCGACCGCCAGCACCACCGTGTTGCCTCTGGCATCCTTCTTCACCGCCACCACGGAAGGCTCGCGCAGAACAATGCCCTGCCCCTTCACGTATACGCAGGTGTTGGCCGTGCCAAGGTCTATCGCCAGGTCGTTGGAAAACATTCCAAGGAAGAAATCCAGTATCTTTGCCATATTCTCTCGCTTGCTTCGTTCTAAGGGAGCAGGTAATCAGGTCGGAGGGGCATCATATGACGCACTCACCCCCAACAGGTCAGGCCCGGTTATGAACAGGCATCATCAACTTTCGACATATTTTCGACACCGCTTCCGGCGCCGGGTACAAAAGATACCGCTCGACGCCGGATTCACCTGTCCCAACAGGGACGGCACCCTTTCTACCAGAGGCTGCATCTTCTGCAACCCCCAAGGTTCGGGGTCCGGTATGGGCCTTCTGGGCGCAAGCCTGGAAGACCAATGGGCTTTCTGGCGCAACCGGTATGGTCGCTCCAACGAAGCCGGAATCTTCATAGCGTACTTGCAATCATTTTCCAACACATATGGACCGGTGGAAAAACTCCGTCGCACGCTTGAAGCACTCGAAGCCTTACCTGATTTGGCCGGTTTGTCCATCGGAACAAGGCCCGACTGCCTTGATTCCGAAAAATTGGACTGCATAGCCCGTTTTGCCGCAGGCAACCTTCCCTGCCCCCAGCACGTCCATGCCGCCACCTCTGGGACTCACGACCAGTCCGTGCCGGAACGGCACACCGGACAATACAGAAACACTGTGCCGCCCGACGGGCAACACCGCATCCTTCCCGGCCGCGAGGTGTGGCTCGAACTTGGTCTGCAATCCGCCCACGACAAAACACTGGTCCGCATAAACCGAGGGCACGACTTCGCAGCATCGGAATCCGCCGTACGCATGGCGGCAGAACGCGGCCTGCGCGTGTGCGCCCACCTTATCGCCGGACTGCCCGGCGAGACAGAAGAGGATTTTCTGCTCACCGTGGACCGCGTAAACTCCCTGCCCGTGCACGGCGTAAAATTCCACAACCTGTATGTTGCCAAAGACACCGAACTTGCGCGACACTGGGAACAGGGCGGATACACGCCCCTGACGGAGGAGGAATACCTGCGCATCCTCGTCCGCGCCCTGCCCCGCCTGCGCCCGGAAATCGTGGTGCAGCGGCTCACCGGAGACGCCGCCGGAGACGAACTGCTGGCCCCGCACTGGCACAGCGGCAAAACCGCGTTCATCGCCTCTGTCGCGCGCGGGTTGGAGCGTCTGAACACATGGCAGGGTAAAGAGCTGGAAACATCGCCCGGCCCTTTGCCGCCTCTGTGGTTTTCGCTGCGGCGCAATCTTCCCGCGCACCTGCACCGGCAATGGGAAGAAGAATTCCGGGCCATGGCCCCCATACTGCATTTCAACATCACGGAGCCTCTGCCATGAACACAGACACCTTTGTCACCGAGCACCTCTGTGCCGGGCGGCTGCGTCTTACCCTGAACTGGGCAAACGGGCAACTGGCGGAAACCGGAATAGCATGGGCAGACGACAATGCGCCGCCTCCCTCCGCATCCGAAAAAACCGGCCCCCGCACAAGCCACGGCCATGCCGTGCAAGACGCACTGCGGCAGTATGCAGCGGGCCGCCACGCAGACTGGCCCGACCTGCCTCTCGCGCTGGAAGACTGCACCCCCTTCACCCGCCGGGTGCTGGAACTGTTGCGCACCGTCCCTGCGGGAAGCACCGTCACCTACGGGCAGCTTGCCGCCATGGCAGGCCGGCCGGGTGCCGCCCGCGGCGTGGGACAGATCATGCGGCGCAACCGCTGGCCCCTGCTGGTCCCCTGCCATCGCGTGGTGGGCGGCAACGGCAAGATGACTGGCTTTTCAGGAACAGGGGGCATTCCCCTCAAGGAATATCTGCTGCGGCTGGAAGGCGCGCTGCCCGCCAAAGACTGAGCCTGCGGTACGGACCACCGTTAGCGCCGTCCTATTCGGGCCTGCTCGGACCTGTTGGGATATTCTCGGGTCTGCTCGGGTCTGTTCGGGTCTTGGCCGGGTCTTGGCCCGTCCTGCACATCCCGAACACTGCCCGAACACCGCTCAAACTTGTCTTACAGACACTGAAAAGGCCCTCTCCTGGAAAAAGGAAGAGGGCCTGCGGCATCTTGTCTGCTCCACATAGGATTCAAAGAACACATTCCCCGCACAGGCGGGTGCCATGCAGCCGGCCCTGAGCATCGGGAGTATTTTTCTCAGGCAGCTTGTCGTCAGATGTGCTTCTTGTCAGGCGTACGTCTTTTCAGGCGCACGTCTTTTCAGGCGCGCTTCTTCAAGTATGCTTTTCTATGGTGGCAAAAGCGCTGTGGTTGTGAATGGATTCGTAGCTCTCCACTTCCACCCGGAACCAGCTTACCTGCGCGTGTGCCTCCAGCCTGCTGGCCACGGCGCGCACCACGTCTTCCACAAAGGTGGGGGCGGCAAAGGCGGCTTCCGTCACGTACTTCTCGTCCTCACGCTTAAGGAGCGAATAGACAGGAGAAGAGGCCGAGGCCTCCGCCATCTCGATAAATTCCTCAATCCACGCAAACCCGCGCATGCGCACCTGCATGCGCACAACGGCACGCTGACTGTGCGCGCCCTCGTCAGAAATGGCCTTGGAGCACGGGCACACCGTCATCACGGGCACGTCCACCTCCAGCAGAAAGGCGGGGCGGTCGCCCGTCATTTCGCCCGTGAGCTGGCACTTGTAGTTCATCAGCCCGCCCCGGCCCGTGGCCGGAGCCTTCTTATTCAAAAAATAGGGAAACCGGAACAGCGCATAGGCTTTGCAGGCATGCAGCCGCTGCTTGATATCCAGCAGCAGGTTGCGCATGCTGTCGTAATCCAGCTCCTCGCTCCAGCCTTCCAGCGCCTCCACAAAGCGGCTCATGTGCGTGCCCTTGAATTCCGCAGGCAGGTCTGCGCCTATGTCCACCCGCGCCACCGTATGCTGCGCGCCTTTGGCCCTGTCGCGAATGACAATGGGCAGGCGCAGGTCGCGTATGCCCACGCGGTCAATGGCCATGGCCACCTGTGCGGGGCTCATCTGCACGTCTTCCATTATATTAGACAATATCCTGTCCTGTTGTCGCAAGGGTAAGTTTTCCATGCTTCACCCCCTTGGTGGAGGTAAGCTTCTGCGAGAGGGTGCGCACCTCTTCCCCGCTGCCTTTAAGCAGCAGCACCTCAAGGCAGTTGTCGTGGTCCAGATGCACATGCAGGCTGGTAATGATCACATGGTGGTGGTCGTGCTGAATCTCCACCAGTTTCTGCGAAAGGTCGCTCTTGTGGTGGTCGTACACCAGCGTGAGCGTGCCTGCCAGTTCCCGGCCTTCGTCCTTCCATTCCTGCTCCACCAACGCGTTGCGGATGAGGTCGCGGATGGCTTCTGAACGGGTCTGGTAGCAGCGTTCGTCACACAGGGCGTCAAATTTTTCCAGCAGGTCGGAATCCAGCGATACGCCGAAACGGATGGTCTGACCCATAGCATCTCCTGCCTTAAGGCGTCCGGTTTACGGGCAGCCGCGCCATCAGCGGCGCAACTCCCACAGATTGACGGTAACGGGAACCGGCTGCTCATACAGCGCCTCGGTCTGCTCCGAGACAAGGCGCGCCGACTGCCAGCCCCTGCTCTCCAGTTGCGTACGGAAATGGGCATATACCGCCCTGTCCGGCTCCGCCACCCAAGCCACACCTCCCGGAGCCAACGCGTGTTCCAGAAAGGTGAGCACAGGCTCCACGAAACGTCGTTCGTACATGATGTCACCGCCCCACACCACCTCGCAGGCTCCTGCACGCACGGCCGGGCACCGCCAGTCCATGACAGCCCACAGCGGTTCGGGCACGTTGTTGTGTGCGGCATTGCGGCTGGCAAAACGCAGCGCCAGCGGCTCGTAGTCCATGGCCACCACGCGTGCGCCCAGCCATGATCCCACAAGGGCGGTCAGGCCCAGCCCGCAACCCATGTCCAGGCAGCGTTTTCCGGCAATACTTGCCCGGTTGGCGAACAGCCAGCGCGCAAGCACAATGCTCGAAGGCCACAACTCCGTCCAGTACGGCAGGCGCTCATCCTCGCCGAACTCGTCATCGCCCATGGTTTCCCACAGGGCTTCAAGGCTGGCTGCGCGTTCAAGATGCCACCGCCTGCCGCAAAGGTCCAGTTCGATGCAGGGGGTATATTCCGTCAATACGGCCACAGCGGTCCTCATGCGCAGGAAGGTATGAACACTCCGGGATGTATCCGCAACGCATGCGGCGTGTCTGCATAGCGCAGCTTGCGGCGCGAGTCCATACAGTAAAATTCCGTACCTACAGCACCCACTCCTGCAACGCGGCAATGCCCGTGACCACCTGTGCCGCCGCAAGGGCACACAAGAGAATATTGTTTATCATGTGCACCAGCGGCAGCAGTGTGCGCTTTCTCCGGTAGGCGTCCATAATGTGCCCGGTACCGTAGGCAATAACCATCATGGGCAGCATGACAAGCGCAAGCGTGTAGTGCAACTCCGTGTTTCCCACCTCTTCCCAGCGCCACAGGGCAACCAACGCGCCGCCCACAGCCCCTGCCAGCAGCATGAGCAGGGCATACCTTCCGTAGCGCACGTGGCTGCCCCACCGGAAAGTGCGCCTGCGCCCCGGAAAACGGGATAACGTGCGGTCCAGTCCCAGCCGGAGCGCGTACAGCAGAAACAGGATAACGAACGGCATGATGGCCGGATGCAGATACAGCATGCCACCTCCTCGCGGCTGATCGGAACAGACTACGTGCAAACGCCCCGCAACAGGGGAGCGGATCCCGCCCCCGCATTCCCGCTTGCAAGCCCGGCATACTCCTGCTACCGAACTGCCAGCGGATGCTGCCTCCATAGTAACAGTATCCGCAACTTTGACAACCACCACCCGCAGTTGCTCGCGCGATGCGGCATGTTCAGGACCGCCAGAATGACCCCTTCTCCTCTCTCCGGCCTGCACAAACAAGTCTGGACTGCCATGCTTGCCGCACTCATCGTGGTGGGTGCCATGGTGCAGTTGCCCATCGGCCCTGTCCCCGTCACGCTGCAAACCTTCTTCATCGTGCTGGCGGGTCTCGCCCTCGGCCCCATGCACGGCGCGGCAGCCATGCTGCTTTACATCCTCGCCGGAGCCATCGGCCTGCCGGTCTTTGCGGGCGGCAAGGCGGGTTTTGCACACCTGCTCGGCCCCACGGGCGGCTACCTTATCGGCTACATCGGCACGGCGTTTCTGGCGGGTATGGGTTCATCGCAGCCGCCCCGCACCGCCTCGTTCATGAAAAGCCTGCTCTGGTCGCTGGCGGGCCTGTGCGCGGTCTACCTTGCCGGGGTGCTGCGCCTCAAGTTCGTACTGGATATTTCCTACACCAAGGCGTTTTCCATCGGCATGGTCCCGTTCGTCATCGCCGACATGCTTAAGGTTGCCGGAGCGGTGGTGGCCTATCGTTTCCTGCACAGCCGGAGGCTTCTGCCGTCGTGATACACGCGCGCTCGCTCACCTTCGCCTATCCCGGCGCGGGCCGTCCTTCGCTGAAGAACGTCACCTTCGACGTGCCGGAAGGAACGGTGCTGTGCCTGTGCGGCGTGAACGGCAGCGGCAAATCCACGCTTCTTTCCCTGCTTGCAGGACTGTACGCTCCCGCATCGGGCACACTGACAGTGGCAGGCATTGCCTCGCCGGGCAAAGAAGATAAGCTGCGCGGCCTTTCCGCTCTGGTTCTGCAAGACGCAGACCTTCAGATCATCGGCTCCACCGTGGCGGAAGACATGCTGCTGGCCTTTCCCCCCGGCCTTACGGACGCGGAGGAAACAGCGCGCGACATGGCGGCGCGGTTCGACCTTGCGGAACACTGGCACTCGCCCGTGCACACCCTTTCCTACGGGCAGAAGCGCAAACTCTGCCTCGCCGTAGCACTGCTTGCCTCACCGGCACTGCTGCTTCTGGATGAACCGTTCTCCGGGCTGGACTACCCGGCCATACGCGAAATGCGGGCAATTCTGGCCAATAACCGCAAGCACAGGCTTACGCAGATCATTTCCGTGCACGACCTTGAGCCGGTCATTGACCTTGCGGACAGCATGGTAGTGCTACATCAGGGCGAACAGGTTCTTGCCGGCACCCCGCAAGAGGTGCTGGATGCCATTCCCGCCTTCGGCGTGCGCCAGCCCTGCTCGTGGCAGCGGGGGCTGGGCATCGTTCCGTGGGAATAGTTTCCCCCCGCAACGGCGTACCGCTCCGGGGGGAATGCATTCGTAAACAGATTGTCAGAACGCAGGCAAGCTACCGATAAGCCGCCTCAAAAATCTCCGTCACCACCCGCTCGTTCATCTGCGTGGGCGTAAGGTTAAACAGCCCGCCCATGGTCTCCAGCGCGTTCTTCGCCAGCTTGGGCATATCCGACTGCTTTACCCCGTAGGCGGAAAAGGTCAGGTCATCCAGCCCGATATCCGCTATAAGCTTCTCCAGCGCGGCAACAAAGGCAAGCGGCTGCTCTTTGGCGGGCATGGCGTCCACATCCGCCCCCATAAAATAGGCAAGGTCCACCATGCGGTCCGGCACATACCGCGTGAGATGGCGGAAATACGGCACGGAGAGCATAACCAGTCCCGCCCCGTGCGGAATATCCGGATAATACGCAGAAAGCGCATGCTCCATGGAATGATGCGAAATGCAGGACGAAAGCGACTCGCACAGCCCCGCCGCAGTGGAAGCCCACGCCAGCATGGTGCGCGCCTCAACGCCTGACCCGTCCTTGACCACCTGCGGCAGAAAGGACGTGATAAGGCTCACCGCCTGCTGCGCCAGCAGGTCGCTGGAAGGCTGCCGCGCACGGGAGACATACGCCTCCACCGCATGGAAAAAGGCATCCATGCCGGTCATGGCGGTCACTCGCGGCGGCACGCTCAGCATGAGACGCGGGTCCACAATGGAAAGCGCAGGGTAGGTGGAATCGTTGCCCCAGCCTATCTTCTCCCTTGTCTGCTCACGGGTTATCACCGTCCACGGGTCCGCCTCGGTACCTGTTCCCGCCGTGGTGGGAATGGCTACGATGGGCAGCGCAGGGTTGGGCGGCACCTGCCTGCCGCCAGTGCCGCCGGGCATGTAGTCCCAGTAGTTGCCGGGATTATTGGCCATAAGGGCAATGGACTTGGCGGAGTCTATGGAGCTTCCGCCCCCCAGACCGAGCACAAAATCGCACCCCTCCGCGCGGGCAAGGGCGGCTCCTTCGGTCACATGCTCCAGCACCGGATTGGGCTGCACGCGGTCAAACACCACAGATTCCGCACCGTTCTGTGCCAGCAACGTCTGCACAAGCTGCATGTACCCGTGCCGGACCATAGAGCCTCCCGCACTGATGACGATAAGCGCCTTTCTGCCCGGCAGATGCGGCGTGGTGCCAAGCTCGTTCAGCTTGCCGGGTCCGAAAATAATGCGCGTGGGCATGTGAAACTGGAAATTGATCATCGAATGGCCTCCTTGTCTGTGCGCAACGGTACCCCGGCGCGAACGCAACCGGAATGATAGCCCCGTGTAGCCGCGTGATAATCATGTCCGGCCCTGCGGCACGGACAGTCGCAAACCGGCTATGCGGTAAGAAACGCCCTGTAGGCCTTGACCGTGGCGTACAGGTCGGCCTTGCTGGACAGCTCAAAGGGGCTGTGCATGGCAAGAATGGCCGGACCAAAGTCGATGATATCCATGCCGTATGCCGCAAGGTACATGGCAACGGTTCCTCCGCCGCCAAGGTCCACCCGGCCCAGTTCCGCCATCTGCCACGGCACGCCTGCGGCGTTCAGCACGCCGCGCAGCCACCCCACGTATTCGGGGTGCGCATCGTTGGCCTCATACTTGCCGCGGTGTCCCGTGAACTTGCAGAAGCAGGGGCCATAGCCGATGGTGGCGGCGTTCAGCTTCTCATGCAGGTCCTGATAGTCCGGGTCCAGCGCGCCGTGCACATCGGCAGAAACGGCCTTGGTGTTCAGCATCACATCGCTGAACCGGGCTGCGGGCGACCACGCCTGAATGAGGTCTTCCACGCAGTATTCAAAGAAGCGCGACTTTGCCCCCGTGGAACCTTCGGAGCCTATCTCCTCCTTGTCCCACAGCAGCAGGGTCCGGGTGTATTCCGGCTCGGCATCCGCCGCATCCGCCGCGTCCAGCATGGCCTCGAGCGCGGCAAAGCAGCATATGCGGTCATCCTGCCCGTACCCGCCTATGAGCGCCCCGTCCAACCCCACCGTGCGGGCGGGACCTGCGGGAACAACCTGCAATTCCGCAGAATACAGGTCTTCCTCGCATACCCCGTACTTGGCGTGCAAAAGTTCCAGCACGCGGCGCTTAATCTTGTCCTTGGCAGCGGTTTCCCCGGCTGCCTTGCCTCCTTCCGTTGCCTTGCCTTCCACGGCAGCTTCCGCCTGCGGCGCATCCGCGGGGCGATGCCCGAGGATAATGTTCATCTTCTCGGCCTCAAAGGCTTCGGCAAGCACCTGCTTGGCCTGATTCTGCGCCAGATGGGGCAGCAGGTCCGCAATGGCGAACACGGGATCACCGGGGTCTTCGCCTATGTTCACCTTCACGACCGAACCGTCCTGCCGCACAATCACACCGTGCAGGGCCAGCGGGCGCGAGAACCACTGATGCTTGCGTATCCCGCCGTAATAATGCGTCTTTGCCTGCCCCACTCCGCAGGATTCGTACAGCGGGCGTTGTTTCAGGTCTATGCGCGGCGTGTCGGCATGCGCGCCGAGAAGCCGCATCCCCTGCGACAGGGCGCGCCTGCCCTTGCGGGCTATGAAGATGGTCTTGCCCCGGAATACGCGGTACACGGCGTCATGACCAAAGTTGGTGGTATACCCCGCCGCGCGCAGCCGTTCCACCACGTAGTCTATGGTTTCCCGCTCGGTCTTGCAGGTGGAAATAAAGTCAATATACCGCGCTGCCAGTGCGTCCATGGCGGCAAGGTCCGCCTCGCCGCCGTAAACCTCCCAGCAGCTTTTGGGAGAAAACTCCAGAGAATCGCTCATGCTATGGCTCCGTATGGTGCCGCATATCCGGTGCTGACTAGGCATACGCCCTTATCATGGTCAGCACGGTCACTGCGGCATCCTTTGCTTGCTTATATTGTCGGGCGTGTGCAGGTGCAGCCTGCCTGCGCCATTCACATCGGCTCTGCCTGCTTTGCCCCATCTTGGCCCACCTTGGCCCACCGTGGCTCCCACCGTGGCCCATTCCGTATTCTCCAGCGGAAACACCATGAAGGCAGCCGGTTCAGAAATCCGCCGGGGCACCCTCAACTAAGATGATGCCCCTTCACACGCCTGCCGCAATGCGTCACAGACCAACGGAAATTCCGCATCCGCCAGTGTGCGCGGGTCCAGGCAGAAAGCATCGTCATCCAGCCGTCCCACAAGGGGCGGGTCCGTATCCAGCAGCCGCTGCTTCAGCTCCGTGGCAGAAAAGCCGGTGGGAACCAGCCGCACCAGCGTGGTAGGCAGATCCCGTTCAGGAAACGAGCCTCCGCCCACGCGTGAAGCGTCCGCCAGCAGCGAAACGCCGAACAGGTCGCCCAGCTCTCGCCTGATGCGGGCTGCCAGCCTGCGGGCGCGCCGCTTCAGTTCATCGGCAGGCGCGGTAATCATGGCAAGAGTGGGGATGCGTCTGCGGGCGGTTTCGGGGTCTGCATACAGGCGCAAGGTTGCCTCAAGGGCGGCAAGGGTCATCTTGTCTATGCGCAGGGCACGGTTCATGGGGTTGCGCTTGATGCGGTCTATCCATTCCTTTCTGCCCACAATAATTCCCGCCTGCGGTCCCCCCAGCACCTTGTCGCCGGAAAAGGTCACCACATCCGGTCCGGCAGCCACCACCCGCTGCACCGTAGGCTCGTCGCCCAGCCCCATGCCGGAAAAATCATGAAAACTCCCGCTGCCAAGGTCTTCCAGCACGGGAAGCTCATACTTTCTGCCCAACGCCACCATCTCTTCCAGCGTCACTTCCTTATGGAACCCCACCACGCGGAAGTTAGAGGTATGCACCCGCAGCAACGCGGCAGTCTGTTCCGTAATGGCGTTTTCGTAATCCCGCAGGTGGGTCCGGTTGGTGGCTCCCACCTCACGCAGAATGGCGCCGCTTTTTTCCATAACCTCCGGAATGCGGAAGCTCCCGCCTATCTCCACCAGCTGCCCGCGTGAAACAACAACCTCACGCCCCTTGCACAGGGTATCCAAAACCAGCATAACGGCTGCGGCATTGTTATTCACCACCAGCCCCGCCTCTGCTCCTGTCACCTGACAGAGAATACGTTCCACATGGCTGTAGCGGCTGCCGCGCTCGCCCGTGCCAAGATCAAACTCCAGATTGGAATAATGGGCGCAGGCCTCGCGCACCGCCTCCACTGCCACATCCGCCAGCAGGGAACGGCCCAGATTGGTATGCACCACCACGCCCGTACCGTTAAGCACGCGCCGGAAATGCGGCCTGCACTTGGCGCGCACGTAGGCCGCCATACGGGGCAGCAGAACCTCTAGTGCCAATTGCTCCGGCACGCTGTGCACGCCCGCGCGAATCTCCTCACGGCAGACATCCAGAAAACCGTTCACATGGTCGCGCAGCATGGCGCGGGGAACGTCGTCCATCCCTTTGAGGACAGAGGATCCGCCGTAGCTCCGCAGGGCGTCCAGCGCCCTGTCCACAGAAGGCAGCGCGCGAAAAAGTTGTGACACAGAGAAGCTCCTTTTCATCTGTAAAGAGCGGCCCGCCGGTTCTTCCTGCTGCACGGCAGGGCGGCCAACTCCGCTGCTGCCAGCCTCTGCCGCCCCACCCGAAACGGGGGCGGCAAAAGACCGGAGAATACCCTCACTCCGGCAGCCGAAACACGGCCCGCGCATGCGCCGCGCACGGTGCGCCCGAACAGTCGGCCAGAACCGTCGGTCAGACCCGCAGGCCAGGCCCGCAGGCACCGGACACCTGCGCCCCGGCATCAATGGTTCCCGCTCACCAATACAGGGGAAACGCCCTATTCCCGCTCAAGACATGCGGGCCGCAGTGTAAAGAACTCACCCAGCAAATACAAGGAACCGCAGAGCAGCACCTCCCGCTCCCCGGCCAACTTGCGTGCCTGCCGCAGCGCCTCGCCCAGCGAAGCACTCACCCGGGCGCGCTCTCCCAAAACCTTGGCGAGTTCCTCGGGATTCATGGCCCGTTCATTCTCGGCAATGGGCGGCAGAAAGACAGGACCATCGGTCATGGAAAGCAGCAACGGAACAATGCCGTCCAGCACCTTGTCGCCCATGCAGCCGAAAATGATAGCGGCGGGCTTGTCACCCCGCAGACGCAACGCCTCTTTCAAGGCGGCAATAGCGTGCTCGTTATGCGCACCGTCCAGAATCAGGGCAGGATGGTCCGCCTGTGCGGGAACCTCCTGCATGCGTCCGGCTATCCACGCATCCGCAAAGGCCAGTTCCTTCACATCGTCCCAATCCATTATCGGCGGCGGATTCCAGCCGTGCGACTCAGCCAGCAGCTTGAACGCACCCAGCGCAAGGCAGGCGTTATCCCTCTGATGCGCGCCGGTCAGCCCAAACCGGGCATCCTGCGGCATGGTCACCATCTCTTCCGCCATATGCAGCCGCGCTCCCTTCTGCGCCGCCACGTCACGCAGCACGGCAAGGGCCGCCTCATCCTGCACATGGGTGACTACGGGCACATTGTGCCGGATGGCTCCCGCCTTGTCGCGGGCAATATCCTCAAGCCGTTCGCCCAGCACCTGCTCATGGTCCATGGCAATGGGCGCATACACCGTCACATCGCTGGCAATGGCTGTGGTGGCGTCGTACATGCCGCCCAGTCCCGCCTCGAACACGGCAAGATGCACTTCATAATCATGAAAGGCGAGCACAGCCAGCACGGTGATGAACTCAAAATAGGTGAGCGTGCCGCCCCCTGCGTTCATGATATCGTTGGCAAGGTCGCACCATTCGTCCTCGTCCAGCATGTGCCCGTTCACCCGCACCCGCTCACGGGGCGTCACAAAATGGGGCGATGTGAACAACCCCGTATCCAGCCCCGCCGCCTGTCCCAACGCAGCCAGAAACGTGCTGGTGCTCCCCTTGCCGTTTGTGCCCAGCACCTGCGCCACGGCATAGGGCGGTCTGCGCAGCTCCACCTCGTCCAGCACGGCGGTTATGCGGTCCAGACTCATATCCATATGAAAGAGGCCCAGCTTGGCAAGATAGGCCTCAACCTCATCGTATGCTTGAAAATGCACGGTGTTTGTTTCGCTCATCTTTCTGGCGTAAGGTCATGGCGGGCACCGCGTCAAGCGGAGATTGGTACGGCCTGCACCACTCCCCCACCTTTTTCCGGACAAGCATACACCTTACCCTTGACCCTGCCCGCAGACCTCGTATACAGAACAGACCTCCCGCAAGGGAACCGGCTATGCCACCATGCATAACCCGGCCAATGCGCGCCTGTAGCTCAGTCGGATAGAGCATCTGCCTTCTAAGCAGACGGCCGTGGGTTCGAATCCTCCCAGGCGCGCCAAAACATCAAGGACTTGAAGGTTTGCCTTCAAGTCCTTTTTCTTTTCCCCACACCCTGCCCCACACGCAAAATGAAAACCCAAAAGCGTGCAATGAACATAGCTGCATAGCCTCCACTTCTCAGGCCTCCAAAAAATGGGAAGATCACCCTGCACACCGTGCAAATCCACAAGCTCCCCGCCTCCCCATCGTGCACAAAACGTGCAGAACATCTCCGCACGGCTCCATATCGTGCAACCACATCGGCATCATCGGGCAAATAAGCGCCAGAATATGGTCTTCCTTCAGAAAACCATCACGCATCATGCAAGAAAAGTTCGCGCATCGTGCAACTGCTCTTTACTTCCTGCAGTACAATCGTGCAGCGCGGCAGGCTGCCCGTGCCACGGCACCGCCCTTACGGCAGGCGGAGGTTGCACGAAACCCTCTTGTGAAAAGTGTAACAAAAATTTTATCTATTTATTACAATCAAATACTACATAGAGCCATATCGTGCACCCTTGAACTGGCACGACCATTGATAGAGGGCAGACATGGAACGTGTCGGAGGCAGAGGGGAAACCTCCCCCAGCAGAACCGAAGACGGCCCTCCCCCGTCGACGGAAGCATGAAAGGAGCACCAGCCATGTATGAAAAAGTTAAAAATCTGATGGTTCCCATAGCCAAGTTTCCTCTCATATCAGAGACAGCCACCCTGGCAGGCGCTGTTATCGCTCTGGAACGGGCACAGGAGGATTATGTTTCGGGCAAGCGGGAACAGCGCATTCTGCTTGTAACAGACAGCGAAAACAAGGTTGTGGGCAAGCTGTCACCCATTGATGTGGTGCGCGGACTGGAACCTAACTACGACAAGCTGCTCAACGAACAGACAAGCACCTTTGTGGGTAACTTCGACTACGTTATCCAGTCCATGCGCAACCAGTCCGTACTATGGGCAAAGCCGCTGGATGATCTGTGCACCACAGCCAAGGATGTGCTGGTACGCGACTTCATTCAGTCTCCCAACAGTTCGCAGATTATTGATCTGGAAGAATCCCTGAACAACGCCTTCCATATGTTCGTCATGTTCAGGCACGATTCTTTGTTTGTCATGGACGGGAACAAGCTTATGGGCATGTTGCGCTTCTCCGATGTCTACCGGGAGATAGGGCGCAGAATTAAGGAAACCTGCCGCCTTTAACCCGGCGCACACTCACCGCAAGACTGCTGAACGAGCACCATAAAGGAGAATTATCATGAGCGCACAAGACGTACGGGACCATTCCCCCAATGAACTTGTTGTCCACGAGGAAGAGCCGCAGGGTCCTACCCAGTCCACCCGTTCCATGATTATAAAGCTGCTTATCGCTGCAGGACTCGGCGCGCTGATTCTGCTCCTGCCCCGTCCGGACAACCTGCCGATAGAGGCTCACAGGCTGGCAGCCATACTTATCCCTTTAGTATTCCTGTGGGTTTCTGAAGCCATTCCCATCGGCGTAACCGCCCTGCTCGCCACGGCCCTGATGATCATGCTCAAGGTGACAAAGAGTTCCGCCGCCTGGGCGCCATACGCTAACCAAGCGGTCATGTTCGTCATGATGATTATCATGTTCGGCGTGGTGCTGAACGAAGTGGGGCTGGCCAAGCGTCTGCTCTTTTGGATTCTGCGATTCGCGGGAACCAACGTGAAGAAGCTGAGCTTTTTCATTGCCGTGAGCAGCACCATTCTTTCCTCCATATTCCACGATGCCACCATCACCATCATCATGCTCTTTGCCATTCTGCCCATCTTCCACGCCATGGGCATTACCCCCAAGAAGAGCAATAACCTGAGCAAGTTCTTTATCATCCTCATCCCGCTGGCAGCATCTGCCGGGGGCTTCGGCACGCTGCTCGGCGGCGGTCGCTGCGCCCTTGCTGTGGATATTACCCAGAAGTTCATTCTCGAAACTACCGGTGTTGCCGTAAAGATAGGCTTCCTGAAGTACGCAATCATTGAATTCCCGGTATGTATCCTCACCGCTCTTGCCACATGGGTCATCTGCTACGCGGTATTCCGCCCCAAGGAAGTGGAACTGCCCGCCTCCGTAAAGATCGAATCCATGCCCAAGATGAGTTCTGCGGAACTGGGTGTTTCGCTGGTCTTCTCCGCCGCCTTCATCCTCTGGTTCCTCGGTGACCTTACCGGCTGGCACGTGAGCGTGGTCGCGGCCATTGCCCTCGCCTTCTTCTGCGCTCCCGGCTGGGTTTCCTTCAAGACCATCTGCGACAAGTTCCCGTGGGAATCGTGGATAGTCTTCGGCTCCGGCGTCTCTCTGGGCGAAGCCATGCTCAAGTCCGGTCTTGGCAAGTTTCTGGCTGAATCGCTCATTCCCCTGCTGGAAGGTCATAACGCCTTTATCACCTACTACGGCATGGGCCTTTTCGGCTCCGTGCTCTCCAGCATGATGAGCAACTCCGCGGCCGTGGCACTGAGTTTGCCCATTACCCTGCCCATGGCGGAAATGATGAACATGAGTGTGGAAACCGTGGGTCTGCTTTCTCCCATGACCACGTCCTTCATCATGCTGGTCATAGGCTGCCCGCCCACCATCATTGCTTACAGCACGGGCTACTTCAATCAGATAGAGTTCTCCAAGGTCGCTATTCCGTGGTGCTTGGTGCTGCTGGCAATATGCGTTCTGAGCGCGCTGACCTACTGGCCCCTCATCGGTTTCAACTAGACCGGGCAGCATAACGCGCAACAACCCGGAACTGGAAAATGGTTTCACCACCCCAAACGGCACATGGCCGGATGGGCATAACAGAGGTGTATAATGAACGAAGACAAGACAAGAGTTCTGCTGGTGGATGATGAGGAAGACTTCCGCAACACGCTTTCCAAGCGCCTGAAGGAACGTGGATACGAGGTGCATACAGCCGGAAGCGGCAGCGCGGCACTGGCCATCCTGGACACTGTTCCTCTGGATGTGGTGGTGCTGGATATCAGAATGCCCGGCATGAGCGGCATAGAGACGCTGGGCGAAATCCGCGCCAAGCATCTGGGCGTGGAAGTGCTGCTGCTCACAGGCCATGCAGACGTGCCTTCCGCGGTGGAAGGAATGCGGCTCGGCGCCTTTGACTACATGATGAAGCCGTATGAATTCGAAGGACTGCTGGGCAAGATCAACGAAGCCACCACCGTGAAGCGTGACCGCGAAGAGCGCATCCGCAAGGCGGAAGAGCGGGCACAACTGGATAAGGTGCAGAAGACCAGTTGGTTCTGATTCTTCACAGCAAACCCGGTTCCTCTGCCGTCGTAACGGTACAAAGGCAGAGGAGAACCCCACCGGCCTGCGCCCTGTTCCCCTACGCAGGGCGTCAGGCCGGAATAACACACAAAACCGCCCGCGCGACATCTCGCGCGGGCGGTTCTTTGTGCTGGCAGAACAGCGTGTCTGCCCGCAACAGAATAGCTTCTACGCTACGCAATAGGCTTGGCAGTCACAAGGCGGTATACCGTTCCCGGCCCGCTTCCGCGCCGCTCCACGAGCCCGCGTCGCACCATATCCTGCAGGTCGTACAACGCTGTGCGGGGGGCAACGCTGCCGCCGATGTGCTCCTCGTACTCCCTGCGGGTAATCTCTCCGCGCTCCTGAAGCACGTTCCACGCCACACGCTGGCGGCTGTTCAGCCCTTCCATGTTTCCAACCGCAACCGCCTCTGCGTGCGCTGCCTCCGCAGGGCTTTCCGGCAACGCCGCACGTGGCTCCGGCCCTCCGGCATTCTCACCGGACGCAAGTTCCTTGGTGTTTCCGGCCGGACCGCCCTGCGGACGCACCGCCCAGGAGGCCTGACCATCGCCGGACACATTGCCCGGAACCCACGGCACCTCGTCGGGAGAAAGCGGCTCTTCCATACCTGTCGTGCCCATACACACGGCTTCTTCCAATGATACGGGCCGCTCCGCTCCCGCAGGCGGGCCTTCGGCCACCTGTCCGCCAGCATGACCGACCTCATTGCCCAAAACGAGGCACGAAGCCTGAATCACATCATTATTACTCATTACGGCAGCGCGGATAATGGCGTTTTTCAACTCCCGGATATTCCCCGGCCATTGATACACCTTGAGTTTTTCCACTGCCCCGCGGCTGAGAGCAAGGTGGGGCTTGCCCAGTTCTTCCGCCGCCTCGCCCAGATAATGGAAGGCGATGGGCACGATATTTTCCGGATGCCGCCGCAGTGGCGGCGTGGTTACGGTGATGACGTTCAGCCGGAAAAAGAGGTCTTCACGGAAACGCCCCTCTGCAAGCAGCTTGCGCAGGTCCACGTTGGTGGCGGCAATAACCCGCACATTCACGGGCACCTCCCTGTCGCTGCCCAGGGGCTTGATGAGCCGCATGGCCAGCGCGCGCAACAATGCCTGCTGCACACGGGCAGATGCCAACTGAATCTCGTCCAGAAACAGGGTGCCGTTTTCCGCTTCGCGGAAGGCTCCCTGCCGATCTGCACGCGCCTCTGTAAAGGCCCCCTTAACATGGCCGAAAAGCGTATCTATGAGCAGATTCTCATCCAGCTCGCCGCAGTTTATGGAGATAAAAGGATACTCCGCACGCCTGCTGTTCAAGTGAATTGCTTCTGCGGTCAATTGCTTACCGGTTCCTGTTTCCCCCACTATGAGCACATCCGCATCTACCTGAGCGGCTTTCAGTATCTCCTGCCGCAATGCGTCCAGCACGGCTCCGCCCCCGATGATGCTGGGCATTCTTTCACACGCGGTTGAATGCAGCTCCTGCGAAAGCTCCTCTGACGAAATGCGCTGCATGAGACCTACATCGCGTATGGTGCGGTCTTTACGGCGAATCTCTGCAAACTGATTCCGTATGGTTTCCAGCATGCGGTTGATGGAACTTTTCAGCAGCAACGCCTCGTACCCGCTCGGGTCCATGGCAATGGGTGCCAGCGAGCCGGATTGGTTGATCTCTCCCACGGCCTCCGCGAGCTGTACCACGGAACGCGTGAGCACCCGGCAGATGAGATAAATCAGCGCCCCCGCCACAACGCAGGCCACAAGCACCACGGCTATCATCACATCCACATGTTTGTATCCGGCGGCAACGGTAAGCCTGCTCACATCGCTGAAGGCAACGCCGGCGTACACAAAGGCCGGTGCGTCTTTGGCGGGGCGGAACATGATGGGCGCATAGGCTATGGAGGTTTCTTTGAGGTTATCGTCAATGGACGCTCCCCTCGGGTCTTTCATTATCCCCTTTTTCCCCTGCCGCACGTCACCCACGATATGCCAGAAGCGATCTTTGGCCTCGGGGCGGAAGGCACAGGCGAGTTCCGGCGTGCCGAGCGTACCGCTCTTTGCCGATCGCGCAAGATAGGTGGATAGAGGCGCTTCCGGCGTTTCCGGCGACTCGGATTGAAAGAGAATCCACCCCGCCGTATTGAACATGTAGCTGTAACGCACCTCGTGCGTCCGGGCAAAAGCCCATATGGGGGACTGTTCCGACTCGTACAGGGAAAGGATGTTCCGCACATCGCGGGCATCGAGAATGAGGAAATGAATAGTCCGCCCCGCCGGGGTTTCTGTGGCTGTAGCAAAGGTTATGGCAGGCAGTTCGGCAAGCTTGCGGATGGGAATGCCCCTGGGCTGGGGAATGAATACCGTCTCTACGGGAGATATCCACACATGCCCGGTCGGCACGGCGGAAAGGTGCAGCATGAGTTCATGCGGTGCCGGGCGCATATCCTTAAGGGAGAATTGCTCCGCTACCTGCAGGGGACTCTGGTTCACCAGTGAAACCATGTATCCCTCGCCGTCCGGGCCAATTCTCCCGGCGGCAAGGTAGGCGACACCCCCCGCAGCCGCATTGCGGGTAAAATACTCCTTGAGCCCGGTGGAAGAACCGGAGGCTTGCGCAATGACCGAAATATCTTTCCTGCCTTCCTCAAGCAACGCGCGCACCGCTTCCGCCGTGGCAAGGTTATGCACCATGGCGTTGCGCCGCAGGGCTATCGTCACGTAATCAAAGGTAATGAAGTAGGTTATGATGCCCGCAATCACCAGAATAAGGGCAATGGAAGGGATGAGCACAAGCATGAGCTTGGTCCTGAGTGACGCATACCGGAAATCGCCCAAAACGGGTGCCATTTCCTGACGTCCCAACCGACGGCTGAGGATATTCATGCCTTTCTCCCGCAGAATCACGCAACAGAACTCTATCGCGCAGAATACATGTCGCAATTCGCGCACAATGTATTCCGCTACCCATTATGAACCGCTACGTCAAGAGGAACAAAATCGGGA